>NZ_DAIQCD010000031.1:0-31375 GCF_036780825.1 Hyphomicrobium sp.
ATCACGTGCCCCAGCGCGAAGAGAACATGACGGCCTACGAGATGATGCTCTCGGAAAGCCAGGAGCGCATGCTCATGATCCTGAAGCCCGGCCGCGAGTCTGAGGCGGAAGCGATCTTCCGCAAATGGGGCCTCGACTTCGCCGTCATCGGCACCACGACCGACACGGGGCGCATGGTGGTGCGCCACAAGGGCCGCGTGGAGGCGGATCTGCCGGTTCCGGTGCTGGCCAACTCTGCGCCCGTCTACGAGCGTCCCTGGTCGCAGCACGTGCCCCCGCAGCCGGTGCTGCCGCAATGGGTCAAGGCCCCGGAGAGCAACCTCGGCGCCTTGAAAGAGATGATGGGCTCGCCCGCCCTCTGCTCGCGCCGCTGGGTGTGGGAGCAGTACGACCACATGGTGATGGGCGACACGGTCGGCCGTCCCGGAGGCGACGCGGCCGTGGTGCGCGTGCACGGCACGCAGAAGGGCCTCGCCATGACCTGCGACGTGACCCCGCGCTACGTCGCGGCCGACCCCGAGATGGGCACCAAGCAGGCCGTCGTCGAGACCTGGCGCAACCTGACCGCCGTCGGCGCCGATCCCATCGGCATCACCGACAACATGAACTTCGCCAACCCCGAGCGCCCCGAGATCATGGGCCAGTTCGTGGGCTCCGTGCGCGGCATGGCTGAGGCTTGTCGCGCGCTCGACTATCCGGTCGTCTCGGGCAACGTCTCGCTCTACAACGAGACCAACGGCGTCGGCATTCCCCCGACGCCCGCCATCGGCGGCGTGGGGCTCATCCCCGACGTCGCGCATATCGCCGACATCCGCCTGAAGCGCGAGGGCGACCTCCTGATCGTCATCGGCGGCGAGCAGGGCTGGCTCGGCCAGTCACTCTATCAGCAGATCGTCTGCGAGAAGCTCGAGGGCGCGCCACCCCCCGTGGACCTCGCCGACGAGATCAAGGCCGGCCGCCTCGTGCGCACGCTGATCCGCGAGAGCAAAGTCTCGGCCGTCCACGACGTCTCTGATGGCGGGCTCCTCGTCGCCGTGGCCGAGATGGCTCTGGCTTCCGGCGAGATGGGCCGCGGGTGCATAGGCGTCGAACTCTTCGCCTACGAGGGGAAGCTCCCCCACCACGCCATCTGGTTCGGCGAGGATCAGGGCCGCTACGTGCTGGCCGCCGATCCCGCCCGCGCCGAAGAGATCGTCGAGCGGGCTCGCCTTCTCGCCCTCCCCGCGCGCATCATCGGCCGCACAGGCGGCGATGCCCTCGTGCTCAAAGGCGAGGACCCGCTGCCACTATCGGAGCTGGCCGAGATTAACGAGCGCTGGCTGCCAGGTTATATGGCGGGCGAGATTTGAGGATTGAGACTTCGCGTTCCTAAAGCGGGATCTATTTGGCAGGAAGCCGCGCAAAAGCTCGAATGGCATTCCCCGCCCGCTCAGGGTTAAAAGAAAATGCGTATCTGAAACAATCTTATTTGCGCGCTAGAGCCGTTCCCGTTTTTAGTCGAATCTGGGAACGGTTCTAAGTTTCTGTTTCTTCGCGCTTCATACGGTCACTTTAACCTGCATGGCTTCGCCAGAACCGGTTCCCACTTTTCCAGGAGCACTCTCGAGGACACATCATCAAAAGCGGACATATAGCCAGGGGCTAGCCTCGATCCTGAAGCTCACGCCGCAGACGTCCGTATTTTGGGCCTAGAAGCGATCGCCCTAAACTCCGCATGTCGCCTCGGGATGGCGTGTTCAAGAGCCGCACGCCCGTGCGCACATTTCTATGCTATTAGAGATGTATGAGTAACAATCTGAGCAAAATCCTGCCCCCGGAGGGCAATCAAGCCACCCCTGAGAGAAAAACGGTCCAAACACTGACCGCTGACGATTGTCGCTGGCCTTTTGGCGACCCGTTGGTCGGTGTTTTCTACTTTTGCGGCGCGCGCAGAAGGGACGGCAGTCCGTACTGCGACCACCACATCCGCGAGGCTTTTCAAGCCCCGAAACCCCGCGCCACCGTCCATCGGCCGCAGCTTACCTGAACAATCCGTCGAGCTTTCACGCCACAATATCACGCTGTGATCGTTCACAGCGTGATATTGCTTGCCTCAGCTACGCGTCTGCTCAAGGCTTCAGAAGCTAAGCCGGTAATGCTCCGGTGAGCCCAGGCGCGAGGTGCAAAAGCCTGTTATTTTCCAGCGGGCGGCTTTCCGTGCCGGCGAAGCGATGGTCGCCCGGTGAGCGGGCGCTAACCGCCAGCTTTTTTTCCTCACTCCCCCCAGCCGCCGATCGCCTTCACCTCGAGATATTCCTCGATCCCGAAGCGGCCCCACTCGCGGCCATTGCCGGACTGCTTGTAGCCGCCGAAGGGCGCGCGCCGGTCATTCATGGCGCCGTTGAGGTTCACGTTGCCGGCGCGGATGCGTCGGGCAACGGCGCGCGCGCGATCGACGTCACCAGCCGACACATAGCCCGCGAGCCCATAGGGCGTGTCGTTGGCGATGCGCACCGCGTCGTCCTCGTCCTTGTAGGGGAGAATTGACAGCACCGGCCCGAAAATCTCCTCGCGCGCGATCTCCATTTCCGGCGTCACGTCGGCGAAGACGGTCGGGCGCACATAAAAGCCCGTGTTGAGGCCGTGCGGACGGCCCGCCCCGCCGGCGGCGAGCGTCGCGCCTTCGGAAATGCCGCTCTCGATCAGGCGCTGAACCTTCTCCCACTGCGTGCTGTTGGCCACGGGGCCGAGATCCGTATCTCGCGAGCGCGGATCGCCGACGCGGAGGCGATCGGCGACTGAAGCCGCGATGCCGGCCGCCTCCTTCATGCGCGCTTCCGGCACCAGCATGCGCGACGGCGCATTGCAGGATTGCCCCGAGTTGTTGAAGCAATGGCGCGCGCCGCCGCTCACGGCTGTTTCGAAATCCGCATCCTCGAGGATGATGTTCGCCGATTTGCCGCCGAGCTCTTGGGTCACGCGCTTCACCGTCGGCGCGGCGCGCATGGCGACATCGATACCGGCGCGGGTCGAGCCCGTGAACGAGATCATGTCGAGCCCGGGATGCGCACTCATGGCGGCGCCCACCTCGGGGCCGAGGCCGTTGACGAGGTTGAACACGCCCGGCGGCACGCCCGCCTCGTGCAGCACCTCTGCGAGGATCAGCGCCGCCGTTGGCGTGTATTCAGAGGGCTTGAGCACCATCGTGCAGCCGGCAGCAAGCGCCGGCGCGACCTTGCACGCGATCTGGTTCATCGGCCAGTTCCAGGGCGTGATCTGACCCGCCACCCCAATGGGCTCGCGCACCACCATCGCCGCCCCAAGCCGCTCTTCGAAAACGAAGCTCTTGAGCGCGTCGTGCGTGGTCATGAAATGGCTGAGTCCTGCCGCCGCATGCACGCGCTCCGCGAGCGTGAGGGGCGCGCCCATCTCATCGGAAATAGCGGCGCCCACATCCCGCATGCGTCGGCCATAGAGCTCGATAATGCGCGCCAAGAGCGCCACCCGCTCCTCACGCGAGGTGGCCGCGAAGGATGGCCAGGCGGCGCGGGCGGCGGCGACCGCCGCATCGACATCGGCCGGGCAGCCGATCGCCAAGTCGTAAATGTGCTCTTCAGTCGCCGGATTGACCACCGGAAAGGCACGCGCCTCCTGCGGCGAGACCCAAGCACCGCCGATATAGAATTTCGTCCGATTCGCCATCCGTTCCCCGCGCGCCACGCTGCCAGTCGGTTCTTTTTTGGCACGCTGGAGCCAGCGAGGCCAGTCTCAATGAGGGCCGACTTGCCGCACCGCATAACGCGCGTGAAACGAAATGGTAACTTCGAAGCGTCGCATTTTTGGAAATGAAAAATAGAAATTAGAAAATAGGCAACTCTAAATAGATAAAAGTTTAAGTTTCTTCTGCGATATTTGGAGCCAAGCAAATATCGGAGTTTCCTGTCATGCGTAACGTAGCTCTCGCGGGAATTCTGGCTATCGCCCTGGTCCCGCTCTCCCT
This sequence comes from Hyphomicrobium sp., assembly GCF_036780825.1. GTDB lineage: Bacteria > Pseudomonadota > Alphaproteobacteria > Rhizobiales > Hyphomicrobiaceae > Hyphomicrobium_C. Next base: position 3,980 of record NZ_DAIQCD010000031.1, read on the forward strand.
CGACCGCCAACCGCTCAATGCTCATACCGTCGAAGCCCCGCCCGTGTCGCTTGCAGCGGCTCAGGACATCATCTCGTCGGCTCTCTTCATTGCCCAAAGGAACGCCGAGATCGAGAAGGCCTTGAAGCGCTCGGAGCAAGCACGCGAGCGTGAATTCATCGCAGCCCGCAACCGCGAGATTGCGAACGCGGTCTCCGCGAGCGCGGCAACCCGGCCCCTCCTCTTCGCCGAGGCGCGCGCCACGGCGCTGAAGATCGCGCTGGCCCGCGAGGACGCGCGGACCGGCGCTTTCACGGCAGCCCGCAATGCCGAGATTGACATGTCGATGATGCGTACGGCCGATGTTCGGGCAGCCGCCTTTGCCGCGGCGCGCAATTTGGAGATCGAGCTCTCCCTGGCGCGCGTGACTGCGGTGAAGGCGATTGCCGCCTTGCAGATCGCGGCCGCCAATCCCATCGACACGGGTAGCATCGGGCCGGCTGCGTCACGCTGCCATTGAGCACGAGCGCGGGCGGCACTCCGCCGCAGCCTTCCTCCGCCGCCCCGCTGCGTATAGACTTATAGAAAGCCGCCCCCAACCGGGGCGGCTTCACTGTGTTTGAAGGAGCCCGAGCCCATGGCCATGTCCCCGACCGAGATCACCGAACTGATCAAGGCCAGGTTCCCGGACGCAACAGTCGAGATCCAGGATCTCGCGGGCGACGGTGACCATTATGCAGCGCGCGTCGAAAGCAGCGCCTTCAAAGGAAAAACGCGGGTGCAGCAGCACCAGATGGTCTATGACGCGCTCGGTGGCCGCATGGGCGATGAGTTGCACGCGCTGGCGCTCACCACCACGGTTCCGCAGGATTGAGCCGCCTGCTTGACCCCGGACAATTGACAACGGGGAGCGCGACGCCACATCTACGGCACGCAGTCGCGCCGGCCGCGCACGGACGGCGCCCCATGCGTGGATCGGTTGAATGGGTCGACCTGCATGGAAGCTTCCGGCTTCCCAGGCATTAAAAATAAGGAAGGGGTTCGGCGATGAGCGAGACGGCCGTCCACGAGGCAATCAAGAAGACAATCAGCGAGAATGATGTCGTCCTTTTCATGAAGGGCACGGCCAAGTTTCCTCAGTGCGGGTTTTCTGCGCAGGTGGCGCAGATCCTCAACCACCTCGGCGTTCCCTATAAGGACATCAACGTTCTCGAGGACCAGGACCTGCGCGAAGGCATCAAGAGCTTCGCCAACTGGCCAACCATTCCCCAGCTCTACATCAAGGGCGAGTTCGTCGGTGGTTGCGATATCGTGCGCGAGATGTTCCAGGCGGGAGAGTTGCATACGCTGATCCACGACAAGGGCATCGCGCACACGGCCCATCAGTAAGGCCGGCCGCACGCCGCGAGGCGAGCAGCACAATTGGGTCTTGAGCAATTTACGGGGCGGGGCCTTTACGGCACCGCCCCGGTCGTATCCGCCGAGATCGCGGGCGACCCTTGCTGGCCATGGCGCGCCAGCACGCCGCGCGCCCGCAGGAGGGCGGCGTCGGCCATCGCCGCCTGCCCCTCGGCCGTGGGATGGAACGCACCCCCGTAAGTCGCGGCAAGCAGAACCTGGAACCAGGAGAAGCTCTGCAGCTTGAGCACGCTCTGCAGCACCGATCCGGCCGCATGGAAGTTACCGGTCAGGAAGGCGTCATTCGGCGTGCGGAACCATCTCAGACGCGCGGCATAAGGCTGATAATGGGCCGGGTTGTAGGGGTGCCAAATGCCGTCGTTCCGGCGCGGCAGGCGCAGATCGTCGACGAGAGGCCCGAGCCCGTTCGCATGCCCCGCGCACAAGCCCCTGCCGATAAACTTGCTGCGGTGGGCCTGGGCATAGGTCCATCCATGCGCGCTGGCGCTCTTCTTCATCACCTGGTCGAGCTTGTCGGCGAGCCATGAACTCGAAAGCGCGGCCTTCTGCGTGATGCGGAATTCGTTGAAGACGTCCATGCCGGCCGTGCCGTCGCGGCACATGTTGCCGGCATCATCGAGCAGGGCGAACGGCGGATAGGCGGTGACGATGATGCGGTCGCTCTCCTGCCAGGGCACGTGCAAGATGCCGTGGAGCGCGCGATTCATCGCCTTATAGCGCTGGTCCAGCCGCGTCAGCAGTTCCTGGCTCTCGCGGTTTCCGTGCACCTGACCGAACCAGCCGCCGAGGCTGCGCACGAGCGATTCATCCGAGAGCACAGCGTTGGCAACGAGGCGCGCGAAGCCGATGTCGTTGCCGCCGACGGAAACCAGCATAAGGTCGATCTTGCGCGCCTTCTCGACCGGACACTTGGACAGCGTGAGCCCACCCTTGAGCTCCGGAATGACCCCGTTCATGTGGTAGGCTTCCGGCATGTCCACCTTGGGCGCATCGTCCTTGCCGCACTGGGCGTCGGCAACGGCGGAGATCTGCGACAGGTCAGGCGGGTTCGGCACCCATTCGTTGCCCTTGTAGCGCAGGAACAGGCCCCAGGTGACCTCGGCCCCCGAGCAGGCGAACCCGGCATACGTTACGGACCGATGCGGATCCTCGACCGCAAGGCCGAGCGCAACACGAAGCTGATAGGAATAGAGCGAGCGGTGGCAGGCCTGGTCGAGCCAGCGCGCATTTCCCCCGATGAAAGCCGCGTCCCCGATCTCTTTCCAGGCGCCGACGCGGGCCGGATAGCCGGCCAGGTCGCCGGCGCTGCTCTTGCCGTAGGCCGCCGTGCGCTCGGGTGAAAAACGCACCGGCACGTCGGGATTGCCTTCGCCGGAGCCGAAGCTGTCGCCGATGCCGACGATGAAGAGATCGGTGACCTTGACCTCCGTCGAGGCCACCGCGATGCCGCCGATCTCAGCGCGCACCGCGAGGCCGTGGGGATAGGGCGCAGTGAGCACGACATCCTCGCCGCACGGGCGCGTGACGGCGCTTTCCGCGCCCGCGCGCTCGCCCGGCTCGTGCAGTGCCGACGACACCCACCGGCAATCGAGATCCGGTTCGAAAAGCCCCTTGAGGCTCACCACCACCCGATGATGCGTGGGATTGATATAGTCGCTCTTGTCCGGGCAGATGTGTCGGTTGCGGGAGCTTGCCCAGCAGGTCTTGCGGTACATCGTCTCCGCCCACCCGGCCTCGTGGCGGCGGGAGAGCGCGTGCTCGGCGCTGAGCACGGGCGCCGTCTCGCGCTCCTCGGGGCTGAGCGTGAGATACGTTGCCCGATGCACCTCGGTGTCTTTCGGATCGACGAAGAACCGGAACGGGTTTTCGACCCGCCATTCGATCCCGACGGCGGGCGGCGGCGGCGCTTCCCGCATATACGCGGGCGGCGCAAGCAGCGGGTCGATGGCATCGCCAATCGAAGGGAGCGGCGCCACGGCCTCTGCGCCCACAGCCCGATCCGTGAGCCCATCGCCATACTGGCGGAAACCATTGGCGTCGCCTTCGTGCCTCGGCATCGGCGGCGCGTCGAAATAGGGTTCCTGCGCCGTGGCCATGCCGATCATGAACCACGCCGAAACGATAGAAAAAATCAAAAGCCGCATCATGCTAGACATCAGTCCGGGTATTCGGCATTCGGCGCCCGCATCCTGAATTCTGGTCCCATCGAGAGCGTGAGCCAGCCTCAAAAGTGACCGCGCTAGGCCTTTCGGCGCCACTGCGCGAACCAGAGTCTCAGCACACGTGAAAGCGGCGAAATGTCGGCGATCTCCCTCAGGACATCTCGCTTTGGCGCTAGCATGACGTTGAAATAGGGCTGAACGAGGCTCATGGGCAGGAACGCGGCAAAGCGCCCGCGATCCATCGTCCCGGCGGCGCTCCGGAACGTGTCGACCGCCGAGGACGCATCCGCCGCGAGCTGCGCGAGCAGAGCCCGTGTCGCCCGCCGCGCCTCGTCCGGCGCGGCGCCGCGCGGATCCTGGGCATCTCCGAGAAACGCCGGCGGCACCGGCATGCGTCCGTGCGCGAGGTGCTGGGGCAGCGTCAAACCGATCCGCGTCAGGGCGAGCGCCCGGCTCGCGGGCTCCACGAGAGCCGGGTCGCTCCCGTCCGGGGCGCCGAGAATGGCAAGCGCCATCCGGAGCGCAGCCCCATCCGTTTCCTCCGCATAGAGGGCGAGCGCCGACGCGTCCGTGATGCCATCCTCATAGAGCTGCCGCGAAGTACCCTCGATCGGAGCCATCAGCAGCGCCTCTGAAAAGCCCTGCCGCGCCCGCAGCGCCTGCACCGCGTCGGCCACTGGATTCCCGGAAGGTTTGGGCGCCACGAGCGCGTCGCGCCACCATTGGAGGCGGATTTCCCCGATCGCCGGATCGTCGGCCACAAGCGGAATCCGTTCGATCTCGCCAAGATAGGCCGCAAGAGCGATGAGATCGCCGCGTGCGGCCGCCGGTGAGAGGAGTGCCGAGAGATAGCGGTCGCGCGCGAAGCTACGCGCCGAGTCCAGCACCGGCTGGTCCAGCACTGGCGGACCTCGCAACGCCGCGCCATTGTGCGGAGGGTTGGGCGGCATCGGCCCCGACTGGCTCATCGCCTAAGCCTCCTCTATGCGACGGCGATCAGCGCCGCGCCGACCAGGCGCCCTTCAGCCAGCAGGATGTTGTAGGTCCGCGCGGCGGCGCCGGTGTCCATGCTCTCGACCCAGAGGCCCGCCGCCTCGCAGGCGGTGCGCACGTCACGGGAAACCGGGACGAACGCCCCTCCCGTCCCGATGAGGAGGTGGCCGATCCTGCCGCTAAGCGCAATCGCTTCCCCAAGGGAGGCAGCATCGAGCTGATCGACTGACGCCACGGGCCAATCCCAGATCCCCGTGGGCAGGCACAGGATCGAGCCTCGATGGCTCATGCCGCCGAAGCGGAAGCCACCGTTACCGTAAGCATCGATGGCCACCTGCTGGGGAAGATGCGCCCGCGCGCCCATGGCAAGCCCCGCGCCCGATCAGGGCCGTGCGGCTGCCTGGCTGTTCGCCGCCGCAGGCTTTGCGGCCTCCCCGCTCCAGTCGCGCTTGATGCCGAGGTAATCGATCACCGGCGCCGAGATGAAGATCGACGAGTAGGTGCCGACGAGCACACCGAACAGCATGCAGAACGTGAAGTTGCGGATCACCTCGCCGCCCAGGAAGAAGAGCGCGAAGAGCACGACGATGGTCGTGACACCCGTCAGGATCGTGCGCGAGAGTGTCTCGTTGATCGAGAGATCGAGCAGCTCCGTCAGCGGCATCTTCTTGTACTTGCGCAGGTTCTCGCGAATACGGTCGGCCACGACGATGGAGTCGTTGATCGAGTAGCCAAGAATGGTCAGCAGCGCGGCCACGATTCCGAGATCGAACTCGAGCCAGAAAAGCGAGAATACGCCGGCCGTAATGGCGACGTCATGCACGAGGCCCACGATGACGCCGACAGAGAACTGCCATTCGAAGCGGAACCAGACATAGGCGACGATTGCGATCATCGAAACCACGATCGCGATCAGGCTCGTCGTCCTGAGCTCGCTCGAGACGGCAGGCCCCACGACCTCGATGCGCCGCAGCTCAAAATCCGGCCCCAACGCTTCCAGAACCTGCTTGGCGGCTTCCTGCTGCGCCTCTTCCTCGCCCGGCTGCTGCTCGATGCGGATCAGCGCGTCGGCATCCGTTCCGAAACTCTGGATCTGAATATCGCCGAGCCCGAGCTTGGACAGCGTCGTGCGCATATCGCCCACATCGAGGGTGCCCGAATTGGCACGAACCTCGATCATCGAGCCGCCTTTGAAATCGACGCCATAGTTGAAGCCGTTGACGAGGATCAGCCCAAGCGACAGCACCGTGAGCAAAGTCGACATGACCAGGCAATGCAGCTTGTAGCGCATGAACGGCAGCCGCACGTGGTGCGGAAAGAAGTCGTGACCCTTGAAATCGGGCACCAGGAACATGGGCGAAACCTTCCCTTGAGTGCTTCCGGAAACACGATGTCCGCATTTCCGGAGAGAAGCACGACTAAACGAAACCTCGAGTCGTTCCGCGTATCCGCTGCACAACGAGCCTCCAGAGCAGCCGCTCCAAAGGAGCGGGACGCGCTAGATCGGAACCGAGATCGACGTGGTACGCTTCGAGCCCTTGATCGCGTTCTTCAGCCACATGGCCACAAGCAGCCGGGTGACCGTCACCGCGGCAAACACGGAGGTGAAGATGCCGAGCGAGAGCGTCACGGCGAAGCCGCGAATGGGCCCCGAGCCAAGCCAGAACATGATGATCGCGGCCACGAGCGTCGTGAGCTGGCTGTCGATGATGGTGACGAACGCGCGCTGGAAGCCCGTTTCGATTCCGGCAACCGGCGTGCGGCCTGCCCTCAGCTCCTCGCGGATGCGCTCGTAGATTAGCACGTTCGCGTCGACGGCCATGGCGATGGTCAGCACGAAGCCGGCGATGCCCGGAAGCGTGAGCGTCGTACCGACGGCCGACATCAGTGCCAGAATGAGCACGCCGTGCACCAGGAGCCCGATGACCGCGTAGACCCCGAACGTGCCGTAGGCGAATGTCGTCAGGATGAGCGTGGCGACGAGACCGACGATGCCAGCGAGCTTCCCCGCCTCGATGCTGTCGGCTCCGAGAGAGGGACCGACGGTCCGCTCCTCGACGACGGTGAGCTTCGCCGGCAGCGCGCCGGAGCGGAGCTGAATGGCGAGGTTGTTGGCACTCTCGACGGTGAAGTTGCCCGAGATCTGCCCCGAGCCTCCGAGGATCGCCTCGCGAATGACCGGCGCCGAGATTACCTTGTCGTCGAGCACGATCGCAAAGGGCTCGCCCACGTGCGTCTTCGAGAAGTTGCCGAACTTACGCGCCCCCGCCTGGTTGAAGCGGAAGGTAATGATCGGCGCGTTCGTCTGCTGGTCGAAGGCAGGCTGTGCGTCGACGAGATCATCGCCCTGCACCACCGGCACTTCCTGCAGCACGTAGGCGGACTGGTAGCCCTCTTCTTCTTCGGCCGCATCGTAGACGCGGTAGCCTGCCGGCGGACGCGAGAGCTTTGCCTCCTCCGCGCTCACCGTCGGATGCACGGCGTGGAAGGTCAGCTTCGCGGTCTTGCCGATGAGCTCCTTGAGCTGGGTGGTGTCGGAGAGCCCGGGATACTGGATAAGCACCCGGTCGCGTCCCTGCTGCACGACGGTCGATTCCACCGTTCCGAGCGCGTTCACGCGCCGGTTGATGGTTTCAACCGAGGCCGCTGCTGCATGCGAGAGGCGCTCCTGAATGCCGAATTCCGTCGGTCGGATGAGAATGAGCCCGGGCTCACGGCCGCGCTCCACCTCGGAATCACTGCTCGAGGTGCCGAGCATCATGTTGCCGATCGGCTGGATGATCTTCTTCAGCTCGGTGAGCGCCTTGTCGGTCTCCTCCGGCTTGACGAGGCGCACCTGGACGGCGTCGCCGGCGATGCCGATCCCGGAGAAGCCGATCTTGGCCTCACGCAGTGTCCGCCGTGCGTCCTCGCGCAGGTTGTTGAGCCAATCGGTGCGCAGCTCCTTCTGGTCGAGAGCGAGCAGGAGATGCGCGCCGCCCTGCAGGTCGAGCCCAAGTGGCATCTGCCGTTGAGGCACGAACCCCGGCCACGATTCAACCGTCTCCTTGGAGAAGAAGTTGGGCAGTGCGAACAGGAAGCCGAGGAGCACGGTCCCCACGATCGCAAAGATCTTCCAACGCTCGAAATGCAGCATCAGCCAAGCTGTCCCCTGGAAATCGCGTCGCGGCACCGAGGGCGCCGCGTGCGATGCATCACTTCGTAGTTGCGGCGTCCTTCACCGGCTCGCTCTTGGACCGCACGTCCATGAGTGTGCTCTTGAGCACGCGAACCTTGAGCGTATCGGAAAGATCGACCTCGACCTCGTCCGAATTGTCCGGCACGCGCGCCACCTTGCCGATGAAGCCGCCGGCCGTGACGACGGTATCGCCCCGCCGCACCTTTTCCACCATCTGACGGTGTTGCTTCTGGCGCTGGCCCTGGGGCCGAATGACGAGGAAGTAGAAAATAACCACCATCAGCAGCATCGGGATGAGCAGACCGCTGAACGGGTCCGACATCGGGCTGCTGGATTGAGCGTAAGCCGAGGTAATGAACATGTGGGACTTGTCCTTGTCGGAACGTCTGGATGGGCGAGTTTAAGCGAAACACGGCCCGTCTTGCAGAAAGCATCGCCCCGCAAGCCCGTCCGCCCCAGATCCGGCGCGACTATAGTGGCGGCGGGATGCTTTGCAACCCTTGCGTCCAAAGGGTGCCTGCGATCCGCGCCGACGGGATCCGCGAGCCCATTTCACGGCCGTGAGGCCGCCTGCGCGGGCATAGCGTCTGGCCGAGAGACCATCCTGCGAGCTATGAGAGACTGCAAAATCATCTCGCGTCTTTCCACAAAAATCCGAGACTATTCAAGATGAGCAACGACCTCGACCTCGCCCGCTGCCTAGAGCGCATCGCCGCCGCCCTGGAGCGGCTGGCTCCGGCACCCCCACCGCCGCCGCGTTTTGAGGATGCCGAAGCTTTCGTGTGGCAGGCTGCGACACAAGGCTTCCTGCCCGTCGCCGAGGTGAACCGTGTTCCGCGGGAGCTTCTGAAGGGGATCGATGGCGCGGCCCGCCAGCTTCTCGACAACACGCGCCGCTTCGCGGAAGGGCTGCCGGCCAACAACGCCCTTCTCTGGGGTGCGCGCGGCATGGGAAAATCGAGCCTCGTCAAGGCCGCTCATGCCGAGGTCGCATCAGGACTGGCAGCGTCCCCGAAGGACGCTGCCACGGGAGGCGGCGGACTGAAGCTCATCGAGATCCACCGCGAGGACATCGCCACGCTGCCGGTTGCCCTCGCCATGCTGCGCGCGGCGCCCCACCGGTTCATCGTCTTCTGTGACGACCTGTCCTTCGACCACGACGATACGAGCTACAAATCGCTCAAAGCCGTTCTCGAGGGCGGGATTGAAGGCCGTCCCTCGAACGTGCTCTTTTATGCGACCTCCAACCGCCGCCATCTCATGCCGCGCGACATGGTCGACAATGAGCGCTCGACTGCCATCAACCCGTCGGAAGCCGTCGAGGAGAAGGTCTCGCTATCCGACCGCTTCGGGCTATGGCTCGGCTTCCACAATTGCAGCCAGGACGAATATCTGGCGATGGTGGAAGGCTACGCAGCCCATTTCGATCTGCCGATCACCCGCGCCGATCTCACGCGCGAAGCGCTGGAATGGAGCATGACGCGCGGCGGCCGCTCCGGACGCGTCGCCTGGCAGTTCACGCAGGATCTGGCTGGCCGTCTCGGGAGGACGCTTGCACCGCCGAGCGCGGCCGGACGTGAGGCCGCAGGGGGATCGCCGTAGCCCGACCGCAAGCCGGCGACCCGCGCCCCGCGCCTCCCCCCGCTGCCGAATGCCGCTTCGGCGCCGCCGCCGTGAACGAGATAACCCATTCGCGGCAGACAATGCGATGCAGAAAAATCCCTCCGGTAGTGTGAAAGCGGAAGATCCTACAGTCTCTCCATGAACGGCGTCGGATCGACCGGCTTCTGCCCCTGGCGCAATTCGAAATGCACCTGCGGCTGATCCACTTGGCCTGTGCGCCCGGCTTTCGCGATCACCTGGCCGCGCTTGATCTGATCGCCGCGCTTGACCAGGATCTCATCCGCATGGGCGTAGGCCGTAACCCAGCCGTTGTCATGGCGCACAAGCACGAGGTTGCCATAGCCTTTGAGCTCGTCGCCGGCATAGGCCACCACGCCGCTCTCGGCTGCGTGCACGTCCGTTCCAAGCGGCGCCGAAAGATTGACGCCGTCATTGTGCGTGCCATCCGGACGCGGCCCGAAGCCGGTGATGATGCGGCCCGTCACCGGCCAACGCAGCTTGCTGAAGCCGGCAACCGCGGTCGAGGTCTCCTTCGACACGGGTGAAACAGCATCGCTCGCCGTGTTCGTTTCGACGCGCGCCACACGCTGAGGCTGAGGCCCAGCGAGCCCGGTCCCGTTGAGCATCGTCGGCTGCTGCGGCGTCGAAGGTGTGGTTGGCGGCGTGCTCGCCGGCGCTTCGCCGAGGCGCACTACGCCCTTGGTCGGCGGAGGGGTCCCTGCAGACGGCGCGGACTGCGCCGCCTCCTGCACTGGCTCGACGGCCGGCGGGGCCTCAGCGACGACCGTCCTATCGGTCTCCGCTCCCCTACCGTCTTCGGCCGGAAGTCTCAGCACCGTTCCGGGCTGCACGCGCCGCGAATCCGTGATGCCGTTGTGGCGCTCGAGATCGGCAAGCGTCACGCCGCTCTCGCGCGCAATGGCGTAGAGCGAATCGCCAGGCCGCACGGTGTAGCGGCGCGTCCAGTCTGCCGGCGCGTCCGCTGCAGGGAAGGCTGGCCGCACAGCCACCGTCTCGTAGCTCTCACGCGGAGCGTGCCGCGTCGTCGGAGGCGCTGCTTCATAGGGCTGCTGCTGCCGCCCACCTGCGCTCGGCAGATGAAGCTGCTGGCCGGGCCGCAGATCGTCCGAAGAGAGCCCGTTGGCGGCCTTGAGCGCGGCCACGGAAACGCCGTGGCTCCGCGAAAGCGAATAGAGCGTATCGCCGGGGCGCACCTCGATCGGGCCATGCTCTGCTGCGGCAACGGAGGCCCTGGCGGTCTCGCCGTAGCCCGAGGGGTTCGCGCCGCCATAGGCCGGCGCCGGCGCAGCTCCGCCCGCGCGGGTGCCATAGCTGTTGTCATAAGAGGAAGGCGCCTGCCGGTTGGCGCCGTAGCTTGGCGCCGTATGGGCCGGCGCATTGTAGCTCGGTGCGGCGGCGCCGTAGCCCTGCCCGTAACCGGCACCGTTGGTCGGTTGCTGCGGCGGAGGCGGAATCGCGGCAGTCGTCATTGGCGCGAGGTCGGAGCGCGACACGCTGCTTCCGCCGCTCGCCGGGCGATCATACCCGGCCCCCCCATACTCGGCCGAAGCCGTGCGCCCCGTCGCGCCATAGGACGCGCTGGAATGACCGCGCGCTCCGTCGGAATACCCGAGATCGAACCGCGAAACGTTGGCGCTGCAGCCGGCCAGAGCGGCCGCCGACAGAACTGCCCCCACCTTCATGCGGCCGGTGAATAGATGACATTTACGCAAGGAACTTAACATGCCACTCACCCTGAATGCCTACTTCAGGTAACCCTTAACGCGTTAATGGAACCTTAAAGAGCGCCGTAACGAATCGCGGCACTACGAGCATCAGGCCAGGGTTGCTTGCCGCCCCCTCAGGCGCCAGGCACCGCTTGCAGCACTCGCCTTTGGGCTGAATTATCCTGCGAGTTCAGCAGATTGATCATGGCGTGCCAAATTCGGAGCGGCATCAGCCGACGCCCTTGAGGCGTCCACTCTCGCCGCCTCCGAGCGAAAGCGCCGCGCCGAGCTTTTCGCGCGCGGCCTCGTGCGTGAGGTTAAGATGGAGCGGCGTTACTGAGATCAACCCGTCCGCAATAGCCCGGAGGTCCGTGCCGGCCGCGGGATCTGCCCGGCGACGCTCGAAGCCCACCCAGAAATAGGGATCACCCCAGGTATCGCTGCGCTCTTCGATGTGCAGCCCCCCTTGATCGCGCCGCCCCTGCCGCGTCGCGACGATGCCTTTGACGTCCTGAGGCCCGAGGTCCGGGTAGTTAACGTTCATCAGCGTCATTGCCGGCCAGTCGGATGCCAGCAGCTGATGCACGATGCCGGGTCCGTGCTCGAGCGGCGTCTTCCAGTGCTGCCGCCCTTCGGGATCGAACCCAATGGTGAGGCTCATCGCGATCGAGCGGATGCCGAGCAGAGTCCCCTCCATGGCGCCCGCCACGGTGCCGGAGTAGGTGACGTCTTCGGCGAGGTTGGCGCCGTGGTTGACGCCTGAGAGCACGAGATCCGGCGGCTTGTCCTTGAGCACGTGGCGGATCCCCATGATCACGCAGTCCGCCGGCGTGCCGCGCACCGCGAAGGCCCGCTCGCCGATCTCGCGATAGCGCAGCGGCACCTGGATGGTGAGCGCGTGCGAGGCTCCGCTCTGGTTCATCTCCGGCGCTACGATCCACACGTCGTCGGAGAGCGCCTTGGCAATCTGGTGCAGCACGGAGAGCCCATGGGCTCCCGCTCCGTCGTCGTTCGTGACCAGTATGCGCATGAACCTGCCCTTTATAAGAACGCGCCTCCGAACCGAGGCACGGATCCCATGCCAGCCGGGACGCATCAGCAGATTGCGCGCCTCTCACCTCTCGGCATCATCCGAGCGTGCGCGCTTAACCTGCCTTCTCGATCTTCGCCATGCCGCCCATATACGGCTGCAAGGCCTCCGGTATTGCGACGGACCCGTCCGCCTGCTGGTAATTCTCGAGGACTGCGACAAGCGTGCGCCCGACAGCAAGGCCGGACCCATTGAGGGTATGCACGTAACGCACGTCCTTGCCGTCCTTCGCACGATAGCGCGCGCCCATGCGCCGCGCCTGGAAGTCGCCGCACACAGAACAGGATGAGATCTCCCGATAGGTATCCTGTCCGGGCAGCCATACCTCGATGTCATACGTCTTCTGCGAGGCAAAACCCATGTCGCCGGTGCAGAGCAGCATGGTGCGATAGGCCAGCCCAAGCCGTTTCAGCACCTCCTCGGCGCAATTTGTCATGCGCTCATGCTCGGCGAGGCTCTCCTCCGGCGTCGCGATGGAAACGAGTTCCACCTTCGAGAACTGGTGCTGGCGGATCATGCCGCGCGTGTCCTTGCCCGCCGCGCCCGCCTCCGAGCGGAAGCACGGCGTCCAGGCCGTAAGCCTCAGCGGCAGCTCGGCTTCGTCGAGGATACGCTCGCGCACCACGTTCGTGAGCGACACTTCCGCCGTCGGGATCAGCCAGTGCCCGGTCGTCGTCTGAAAGAGATCTTCGGCGAACTTCGGCAGATTGCCGGTGCCATAGGCTGCGTCATCGCGGACAAGCAGCGGCGGATTGACCTCGGTGTAGCCGAAGGTTCCCGTATGCAGGTCGAGCATGAAGCTCGCGATCGCGCGCTCGAGACGCGCCAGCGCTCCCTTGAGGAAGACGAAGCGCGCGCCGGAGACCTTTCCGGCGGTCTCGAAATCCATGAGGCCAAGCGCCTCGCCGATCTCGAAATGCTGCTTCGGTGAGAAATCGAACTTCGGCGGCTCCCCAACGCGCCGCACCTCCGCGTTGCCGGTCTCATCGCTTCCGACCGGCACGTCGTCGCGGGGCAGATTCGGAATGACGGCCAGCGCCTCATCAAGCGCCTTGACGAGTTGCCGCTCCTCCTCTTCGCCCTTTTGGATGACGTCCTTGAGGTCGGCCACCTCGCTCATCAGAGTTTGCGCCAGCGCCTCATCCTTGGCCGCCTTTGCCCTGCCGATCTCTTTCGAAGCGGAATTGCGCCGGCTCTGCGCCTCCTGCAGCGTCGTCACATGGCGTCGGCGCGCATCGTCGAGCGCGATCAGCTCGGCACTCGCTGGCTCAAGGCCACGCTTGCCGAGCCCGCGGTCGAACGCCTCGGCATTGTCTCTGATCCACTTGATATCGAACACGGGAGGGATTTTCCTTGGCGCAGGGTCGTCAGATGGTTTCGTCGCTGTCGTATACGGCCCCGCGCGACCCGGGTCCAGAGCGGCCCATCAGGGTGCGATCCTCGTTGCCTGGCTCGAGCGATGGAGTCTCACGTCGCCGCAGCATCCGGTGCCGCGTCTCTCGCGGCCTGCTGCTTCTCGACTCTCGCTACGGAGAAGATGGCGAGCTCGTAAAGCAGAACCGTCGGCAAGGCCATGATGACCATGCTGATGGCGTCCGGCGGTGTCAGGATGGCTGCCACTGCGAAGATGCCGACGATGGCGAAGCGCCGTCCGCTGCGCAGCGACGCTGCGGTGACGATGCCGACACGCGCGAGAAGCGTCAGCACCACAGGCAGCTGAAAGCAGAGACCGAAGCCGAAGATCAGCGTCATGATCAGCGACAGATATTCCGAGACCTTGGGCATCAGCTCGATGGTGGCGGGCCCGGATTCGCTCGCCGTGTGGGCGAGCCCCATCGAGAACTTGATCAGGATCGGCATGGCGAGGAAATAGACCACCGCCGCACCGAGCACGAAGAACACCGGCGTCGCGATGAGATAGGGCAGAAATGCTTGCCGCTCGTTCTTGTAAAGCCCAGGTGCAACGAACTTGTAGATCTGCGCCGCAACCACCGGGAAGGAGAGGAACGCCGCGCCGAACATGGCGAGCTTGAGGTGCGTAAAGATCTGCTCGAGGAAGTGCGTCGCAATCAGCCGCACGTGGTCGCTTCCCGACGCCCAGACGTAAGGCCATACCAGCACATCGTAGATGTACCGGGCGACGGTGAAGCAGAGGATGAACGTGGCGAAGAAGGCTATGGCCGCATAGATCAGCCTCTGGCGAAGCTCGATCAGATGATCGAGCAGCGGCGCCTTGGACGCGTCGATATCGTCCTGACCCGGACGCGGCAGGCTTTCCTGCATCACGCTGCTCCCGCTCCCGCCTTGGAATTGGTCTCCGCCGTCTCGCCGCTGCCGCTGCTGGCTGGTGGATCCGCCGTCAGCGCAGGTGCGCCTGCCTCGGCCACACCGTCGGCAGGCTTCGCGTCATCCCGGGCGGGCCCCTCCACGGCTTTGGGAGCCGCCTCCGCGCCCGTCTCAGTATCGATCGCCTCGGTATCGATTTTGGTCTCGGCCGCAGCCTTGACGCTTTCGACCGACCGCGTCGCGTCATCGAGCGAGGCCTTGACGCCTTCGCTCACCGCGCGAACCTCTTTTTGGATCTCGTCCATCTCCGCTTCGCGCATCGCCTGCTCGAACACGGAGCGAAACTCGTTCGCCTGCCGGCGCACCATGCCCGCATAGCGCCCGAGCGTGTTGAGGAAGCGCGGCAAATCCTTCGGCCCGACGACGATCAGCGCGACGATGCCTACGATGAGAAGCTCGCTCCAACTGACGTCGAACATCGCAACGTCCTGAATTCCGACCGGACCTGCCCGGCGGTCAGCCTGCCTTGGTCTTGTCGCGTTCTGCGGCTGGCGCCGAGTTGTCGATCACCTTGGTGTCGACCGTTGGCGTATCGTCCTCGGCGAGCCCCTTTTTGAAGCTCTTGATGCCGCGCGCGACGTCGCCCATGAGGTCCGAGATCTTATTGCGGCCGAACAAGAGAACGACGACGACGAGCAACAAGAGCAGATGGGTCGCACTCAACCCCATAGAAGGCCTCCTCTCGGCCATGATGCGGCGCCTTGGCGCCGTTTTGCCTTTCGCGTCCGCTACTCCGCACTATTGCAGAAACGCCCCGTCCCCGCAAGCGGCGCACAAGCTTCGGAAGCATGCATTATCCGACTGAAATTCAAGCAATTTCATCTTCGGTTGACGGAAAAACGAGCACGTCCCCCGGATCGATGCGGACGCGAACCTCGCTTCCGCTCTCCCACTTGCAGCCCCCCGCGATGCGCGCATTGAGCGGCGCTTCGAAGCCTTCGACCGCCACCTCGTAACGCATAGCATCGCCGAGGAATTTGGCGCTGAGAATGCGCCCCTTGAGCTCGGCCGCGTTTCCGCTGACGCCGTTGCCCGAAGCCGGCCCCAAGCTCAGGTTCCGCTCGCGTATGCAAAGCGTGATCGGCGTCCCGCTGGCAAGGCCGTTGGCGGGCAGGGTCCCGAACGGCGTGGCGATGTGTCCCTCAGCCACCCGGCTCTCGACCTCGTTGATCTCGGAGAAAAGCCGCGCAACGAACAACGCGGCCGGCCTGTAATAGAGATCCTCCGCGCCGCCCATCTGCACCAGGCGCCCGCTCCGCATCACGACGATGCGGTCGCCGAGGCGCATGGCCTCCTCCGGATGGTGGGTGACGATCATGCACGTGGCTCGCGTCTCGCGGATGAGCGCCAGCGTCTCCTCCTGCATGGCATCGCGCAGTTGCACGTCGAGCCCCGAGAACGGCTCGTCCATCAGCATCACCGCCGGCCGTGGAACGATGGCCCGCGCCAACGCCACGCGCTGCTGCTGTCCGCCCGAGAGAATGCTCGGATAGCGATCGCCATAGCGCTCGAGCCCCACACGACGAAGAATGGCCAGCGCCTCCCGCCTCGCGTCCTCGCGCGGCAGGGCCTTGAGACCGAACGCAACGTTGTCGAGGATCGTGAGATGCGGAAAGAGCGCGAAGTCCTGGAACATGAGCCCGACGCCACGGTCCTCGGGCTGCACGAAGCGCTCGCCTCCCGCCACCTCGCGATCGTTGATCAGGATCCGCCCGCCGGTGGGGCGCTCGATCCCGGCGGCGAGACGGAGCAGCGTCGTCTTCCCGCAGCCCGATGGGCCGAGCAGGCAGACCACCTCACCGGGCGCGATCTCGAACGACAGGTCGTCGATGGCGGCCCGGTCACCGTAGACCTTTGACACGCAATCGAAGGTGAGCTTGGCGGCAAACGTCGTCCCCGCCCGCGGCCGGAGAGCACCGGGCGGCGGATCAGCAGCGCGCAATCGTCCTGCCGCCGTATTGAAGAACCAGTTCGCCACGCGTGAGCCCGAGCCGATATCGAAGCGGCCCGCTCGCCCTCACCCATCTACAGCGCTCCGGCCTCCTCCTCGAGAACGGCCGGCCGGCTGCATGCGTCTTCATCTCACCTTCAGCGGAGAGATGGGCAGGAACCACGAGATTGCTGCCGGGTGCGGGGAGCGCCGCAAAGTTGACAATCCTAGTCTGGCTTACCCTCGCCTTCGCCATCCGGCAAGTCGCTACCGGACGGGGGCCCCACGGCTTCGCTCTCGCCGCTCACATCCTCGTCGTCGCCATCCGCATCCGCCGATGCATCGGCGTCCTCCTCCTCGGGGTCCTCGAGCGGCAGTTCGTCGGGCATCAACGAGGCCGCAATCGAAGGATCGGGCACGGTGAACCCTGGCGGCAGATGCCCATCGAGCAGCCCCTGGGCCTTGAGATCGGCGAGTCCGGGAAGATCCTTCACGCTGTCGAGGCCGAAATGAGAGAGGAAGCTCTCCGTGGTGCCATAGGTCAGCGGCTTTCCGGGCGCGCGCCGGCGCCCGCGGGGGCGGATCCAGCCGGCCTCCATCAGGATGTCGAGCGTGCCGGCAGACGTCGTGACGCCGCGAATGTCCTCAATCTCAGCCCGGGTCACCGGCTGGTGATAGGCCACGATCGCCAGCGTCTCGAGCGCGGCGCGCGAAAGACGCCGCTCTTCGACCGCGTGCCGTTCGAGCAGATAGCCCAGATCCTCCGCGGTGCGGAACATCCACTTGCCGGCAACCCGCACGAGGTTCACGCCGCGCGTCGCATAGACGGCCTTAATGTCGGCGAGCAGAGCCTTGATGTCGCTGCCGTGACGGAGATGGTCCGCGAGCCACGCCTCGTCGACCGGGGTGGGCGAGGCAAAGAGCAACGCCTCGATGATGCGCTGATCCTCGAGCCGCTGCTCGGCGGTTGGCGCCGTGCCGGCCGCGACGGCATCCGCTTCCGACAGCGCCCGCGCAAGCTCGACAGCCTCCGGCGCTTCGGTCTCGTCGAGGACGCTTGCATCCTCGACACCGTCGCGCGTCACCACTCTGAGTTTCGGCGGAACCATGCTCGCCATCCTTATTTCGGCGCGGAGAGGCCAGAAGCCGGCATCGCTCCGCGATCACACCCGGACGTCTACGATGCTAGTGTCTCTTATGCGTCCGAAGTTCGTTCGCAAATCCAACCGGCAGATCCGTGCAAACTTTGGCGCCGGAACGCTGGGTCAGCTCCATCATTCCTTTCAACCCGGCGGCGCGATATCGATCCGCTGCCATTCCGCACCCGCCTCACGCCGGCGCATGTAGATGGGCGAGAACGGCGCCTCTTGCTTGAGCTCGATCATGCCTTCGCGCGCCATCTCGAGCGTGGCGCCGAACGAGCTTGCCAGCACCGTCTTGTCCTCGTCCTTGGTGGCCAGATAGGTCTTGAGGCATTCTTCGAGCTCCACCCAGTTGCCCACCGCGTGGCCGACCAGATCCTCGAGCTTCGTGCGCGCCTGCTTGATCGACCAAACCTGCCGCGCCTTGACCACGTGCGTCACCTTGACGGTGCGCCGGCGCAGCTCGGAATAGGCTTTGATGAGGTCGTAGATCTCCGCCGTCCAGCGCACCTCGCTCACAGTCTCCACACGTTCCGGCATGCCGCGCGGAAATACGTCATGGCCAAGCCGCCGGCGTGTCATCAGCTCGCCGATGGCGCGCCGCATCGCCTCGAGACGCATGAGCCGGAATGCGAGACGCTGCGCCATCTCATCGGCCGAAAGCTCATCCCCAGTCTCCTTCTCCTTGGGCAGGAGCAGGCGCGATTTGAGGAAGGCGAGCCAAGCCGCCATGACGAGATAGTCTGCCGCGATCTCGATCTTGAGACGCTGCACCTCGCCGATATAGGAGAGATATTGATCGACGAGCTCGAGGATGGAGATCCTTGCGAGATCGACCTTATGCGTGCGGGCGAGCGCCAGGAGAAGGTCGAGCGGGCCTTCGAAGCCCCCGACATCGACGATCAGGGCTTCCGAGGACGCAGGCGCAAGATCGCTGTCTGGTGCTTCCCAGCCGGCGTTCGCCTCCACAACCTGTCCTGGATCGTCGATCATCGGCCTCTATCATAGCGGGTTAACGGCCGGCGGCGAAGGGACTCAAGGTTCGCGCCAGGCTCATCCGGACGGCACACTACACTGATTCAGCATGCCGTCCGCCGGTTCCAAGGACGCGTGCCAATTGCGCCTCGGCCTTGGCTCGGTCATAGGGTTCGCTGCGCCGGAGAATTGCCAGCGCTGTGCGGAACCGCCGCAGCGCCGCCCCGGTGAGCCGCGGTGCTTCGGACGCCACCTCTTCCATCTCGGACAGGGTCCCGCTGCAATGGAGCGCCAGATCCGAGCCCGCCGCCAGCACCGCCCGCGTCCGCGCTCCGAACGAGCCGGAGAGCGCCTTCATGCCGAGATCGTCGCTCATGAGGAGGCCATCGAAGCCGATGTCGCCGCGGATGATATCCTGCGTCACGCGCCGGGACGTGCTGGCGGGCTCGACGGCGTCCAGGGCAGCGAAGACCACGTGCGCGGTCATGGCGGCCGGCATATCCGAAAGAGCTGTGAACGGCGCGAAATCGGTGGCCTCGAGCAGGTCCTGCGGCGCGCTCACCACCGGCAGCCCGAGGTGGCTGTCCTCGGTCGCCCGGCCATGGCCGGGAATATGCTTGATCACCGGCAGCACGCCGCCGGCCATCAGCCCCTCGGCCACGGCCCGCCCGAGCGTCGCGGCCTGCTGCGGGTCGCGCCCATAGGCCCGGTCTCCGATGATGTCGTGGGCCTCCGGCACCGGCACGTCGAGGACCGGGGCGCAATTTGTGTTGATGCCAAGCGCTTTGAGGTCGTCCGCAAGAAGGCGTGCTGTGAGAAACGCTGCCTCCTGCGCCGCGCCGGCATCCTCGGCGTAGAGGTCGGCATAGGCGCGAGCGGGCGGAAGCGTGCGTCCGAGCGGCGGCCTGAGGCGCTGCACGCGCCCGCCCTCCTGATCGATGAGCACGAGGAAGTCGTCCCCCGCTCCCGCCGCCTCGCGCACGTCGCCGACGAGGCGTTGGATCTGCTCATGTCCGATGCAATTGCGCGCAAAAAGGATCAGCCCCGCCGGGCTCGCGGACTTCAGAAACGCGGCCTCGGCGGAGGAAAGCGTTTCGCCTGCAACGCCGCAGATGAAAGCGTGGGGCATGAGGCGCCGATCAGTACGCTGTGACCCAACAGCTGCTGTAGCCTTCGGCCTTGAGCTGCGAGCAGACCGAGTTGGCCGAATCCCGCGACCCTGGCGGGCCAACCAGCAGCCGGTGATAGGTGCCCCTCTCGCCGAGATTCGCTTCCTGCACGTCCGGCGTCTTGTTGTTCAGGATCGTGCCGTACCTTTGCTGCATGTCGGCGAACTGCTTGAGCGCGTCGATGCGGCTGCTGCCGGAAGCGGGCACCGACGCCAGCACCGCCACATAGCCGGCGCTTGCGGTCTTCGGCTTCGCGGCCACCGCGGCGGTCTTGCGCGGCGCCTCTGCCGCCTTTCGAGATGCCTCGGGGCGGGTTGCCGGTGCGGCCGCCTTGGCCTGCACGGCGCCGGTCTCAGTGGGCATGGCCGCGCCCGGCGTCCGGCCCGGAGGCGCCACCGTGAGCGGCCCGCCGCCGTTGCGTGAAGCTGCCGCCTGCTGCTGCATGCCCGACGCGCGGTCGCCCGACCCCGTGGGCCGCGTCGGCGAAGGCCCATCGAGCCCGTCGATCACGGTGAGGCCCGGAACGGAGACGACGGCGCTGGTCTGACCGGACTCCACGGACCGCGGTGGCTGGATCGAGCCGTCGCGCCCCACCGTCACCACCGGCACCTTGCGCACGCCGGAAAGCTCGGACTCCGGCGTCTCGCCGCTTTCACCGAGGCGTCCCATGATCTTGCTGTCCGTATGCGCGAACTGCTTCCCGCCCGGGTCGGACGGCTTCACCTTCGAAGGCCCCTCGGCACTTTTCACCAGAGGCGTGTTCTTCCCGTCCGCGGGGTCCATGATGCCATTGTAGGCGATGACGAGACCGCCACCGGCAAGAACGGCACAGGCAGCAAGCCCCACCACTTTCTTCCAGGCGCCACGGCGAGGCGCCTTCTCGTAGCCGGCTTCGTCCTCGGCATAGCTCTGGTCGAACATGCCGTGCGGAGCCGGCGGCGGCGCCGGCTGGTAGCCCATCGCCTCGGGATCGAACGCCCCACCCTCAGCGTCCGCACCGCGATAGGCCTCCGCGCCCCAATCCGCTGCCTCGGAGGGCGGGTGCGCATATTCGTCGTGGCCGTAATCGCGAGGATCGAGCCCGATGCTCGGCGCGCCCCACTGGTCAGCCTCCGCCTCCATGCCGGGCACAGCAGTCTCGTAGCCACCTTGATAAGACGGCGCGGGCGGTGGCGCCCCCCTGGAAAGCGGAGGATCGGCGAAAACGGGATCGTATCCGTTGCCGTTCCCCTGTGGCCCGCCATAAGAGTTTGCCCCATGTGACGACGGCTCGAACGCCCCATAAGGATCGCTTGCGGAATTGAACGGCGGCTCCGGTGGCAAGGCCGGCGCCTGCGGCGCCCGTCCCTGGCCGCGAGGAATTTGCTGCGGATCCGCATATCCCTCGACGCCATAGGCACCCGAGGGCGGATGTGAGGGCTGCCCATAGCCGTAGCCATCGGGGCGCAGCGCTGCATAGGGATCGTGCGGAGGGGCATTGCTATGACGCCCGACACCCTCGGGAGGCTGCCCGTAGCCGGCAGGATCAGCATAGGCGGGCGGCTGGGCGGCCGGCCGTCCCGTCCGCGGCTGGGGGCTCTGCTGGGGCGGCCATCCTAGCTGTTCGTAATGTGGCGGCTGAGGTGTATGCGGCGCGTGAGGCGCATGTGGACGGCTATCTTGGGCGCGTCCCTGCGCGCTCGGCGCCTGATTGTGCGGCAGAGGATTGTTATACCGTGTCATCTCTCGGAACCCCTTATCGCACCTCGGGGGAAGCGCGATCTCGGCGCCTCTCGCCGGCGTCCTGCCATGCCGGCCGAGCGGCAGCCCTTGCATCGCTGACGGCCGGTCCGCCAGCGCACTCATCTACCCCAAGTCGCAAGTCAGAACATATCGCAAGCCGAGCTTGACCGATGCGTAGATCTCGCCCTCGAATCGAGAGTTTAGCGCATGGCCTCCGGCGCGCCGACACCGAGCACCGTCAGCCCTGAGGATAACACCTGCTGCAGTGAGGCCACGAGTGCGGCCCGGGCAGCTGTCATCGCCCGATCACCCGCCTGGATAACGCGTAATTGTGGCAAATCATTGCCTCGCGTCCAATGCGCGTGAAAAGCGGAAGCCAAATCATAGAGATAGAAAGCCAGCCGGTGCGGCTCGTGGGCGCGCGCCGAAGCCTCGATCAAGGCCGGGAAGAAGGCCGCCTTCTTGATCAGATCGAGCTCGCCCGGGTCCGTGAGCAGCGACAGGTCCGCCTCAGGTCCTCCTTCGCGGGCCGTATCGATGTCCGGGAAGGCTTCACGCGCATTGCGCAGCACCGAGGCCGCGCGCGCATGTGCATACTGCACATAGAAGACGGGATTGTCCTTCGACTGCTCGGTGACCTTGGCAAAATCGAAATCGAGCGGCGCGTCGTTCTTGCGGTAGAGCATCATGAAGCGCACCGGATCGCGCCCCACCTCGTCCACCACGTCGCGCAGGGTCACGAAGGTGCCGGCCCGCTTCGACATCTTGAACGGCTCGCCACCCTTGAAGAGCTTCACCAGCTGGCAGACCTTGATGTCGAGATCCGCCGCGCCGTCCGAGAGCGCCCGCACGGCGGCCTTCATGCGCGGGATGTAGCCGATGTGATCGGCGCCGAACACGTTGATCAGGTGCCGGAAGCCCCGCTCGAGCTTGTCGTAATGATAGGCGATGTCGGCGGCGAAATATGTGTAGCTGCCGTCCGACTTCCTAAGCGCCCGGTCTGCATCGTCTCCGAACGCTGTGGAGCGGAACAGCGTCTGCTCGCGCTCTTCCCAATCCTCGTCGTCGTGGCCCTTGGGCTTTTCGAGCACGCCCTTGAAAATAAGTCCCTTGGCAGAGAGCGCCGCAATGGCGGCCTCGACCTGGTTCTTCTCGCCCGTGGTCAGCGAACGCTCCGAAAAGAACACATCATGGCGGATGTTGAGCGCGGCGAGATCGTCCTTGATCATCGCCATCATGGCGTCGATGGCGAAGCTGCGCACGATCGGCAGCCACTCCGCTTCGGGTTTATCGAGCAGAGCGCGCCCATGCTGCTCGGCGAGCGCCGCTCCGACGGGCTTCAGATAATCGCCAGGGTAAAGACCGGCTGGGATCTCGCCGATGTCCTCTCCGAGCGCCTCCCGGTAGCGCAGGAACGCCGAGCGCGCCAGCACGTCCACCTGCCCGCCGGCGTCGTTGATGTAGTATTCGCGCGTCACGTCGTAGCCGGCGAAGGCCAGCAGGTTGGCGAGCGCATCGCCGAACACGGCGCCGCGGCAATGGCCCACGTGCATGGGCCCCGTCGGGTTCGCCGAGACATACTCGACGTTTGTCCGCGTGCCCTCCCCGGCTCTGGAGGCTCCGTAGCGGGCGCCCTCGGACAGAATGGCGGCCACCACATCGTGCCAGAATCCGTCGCGCATACGCAGGTTGAGAAAGCCTGGTCCCGCGACCTCGGCCGAGACCACGTCGGGATCGGACCTCAGCGCCTCCGCCAGCGCCTCCGCAATGTCGCGCGGCTTCATGCGGGCGGCCTTCGCCAGCACCATGGCGGCATTGCAGGCGAGATCGCCGTGCGCGGCGTCGCGCGGCTGCTCGACGGCCACGGCCCCGAAGTCGAGCCCTGGAGGCAGGACGCCCTTCTCCTCGAGGCCCCTGAGCACGGCGAGCACCCTGCCCTCGACTTCCGCAAACACGTTCATGAAACGAACCCCTATACGGACGTTCTCAAATCAATGTGCGACAACTGCTACGAAACCGTCATGACCGCGCGGGCGGCCATCCACGCAAGCGTCCACACCCGAAAGGAGAGCTGTCGTGGATCCTGGCCTTCGCCAGCATGACGAGAGAGTGGCATTCCGCGACGCCAGCGTCGCCACGGCTTCAGGCTCGCGGACCCAGATCCCCGAACGGAAAAGCATCGGCCCGGCTATCGTAATTCCGGCGTGACGTCAAACAGGAGACGGTGCTGGTCGATGGCGTAGCGATCCGTCATGCCGGCCACGAAATCGGCGATGACCCGCGCCCGCGCCCGCTCCGAAAGGCCACGCTGCGCCTCGCGCCAAGTCGGCGGAAGCGCGTCCGGATCGTCGAGATAGCGAGCGAACAGGCGGGCGATCACCGCTTCGGCCTCGTCCATCACGTGCATCACCTTTTGGCTGCGGTAAACGCGCTCCATGAGGAAGCTTTTCAGCCCCCGGAGATCCGCCGCCATGCGGGGCGAGAAGGCAACGATGGCCCGGCTGGCGGCCCGGATGTCGTCCGGAGAGGCCGGCGCAAGAGCGGCGAGACGCGTGCGCGCTTCCGTCACCACATCGTGGATGAGGATCGTGATCAGCCGCCGCGTCACCTCGTAGGTCAGCCGGCTACGCAGCCCGGAAGCCTCCGCCGCCGGCAGCGCCGCGACCACGGCGCCGACGAGCGGGGCGTCGCGCAGGCCGTCGAGGGTCAGGAGCTCCGCGCGCAGCCCATCGTCGATGTCATGGCTCACGTAGGCGATATCGTCAGCAAGCGCGGCCGCCTGCGCCTCGCCCGACGCCCACCGGGCGGGCTCGAGGCTCCGCCATGCTTCGAGCGCGCGGATCACCTTGCGCACCGGTTCGTGCATCGCCTCCACGATCGGCCCATTGTGCTTGGCAAGCCCCTCGAGCGTTTCCCAAGTGAGATTGAGCCCGTCGAAGGCGAGATACTTGCGCTCGAGCGCTGTCACCACCCGGAGGCTCTGCGCGTTGTGGTCGAAGCCGCCGAAGCGCGCCATCAGCCCATCGAGCGCCCGTTCGCCGGCGTGCCCGAACGGCGGGTGCCCGAGGTCGTGCGCCAGCGCCAGCGCCTCCGCCAGGTCCTCATCGAGCCGGAGTTGGCGCGACATCGTGCGTGCGATCTGCGCCACCTCCAGGCTATGCGTCAGACGCGTACGGTAATGATCGCCTTCGTGGAAAACGAACACCTGGGTCTTGTGGATGAGCCGGCGGAACGCCGTCGAGTGCAGGATGCGGTCGCGGTCGCGCTGGAAGGGGCTGCGCGTCGGGCAGTCGGGCTCCGGAAAGCGCCGCCCCCGCGACGCGACCGCGCTCGCCGCATAGGGCGCCGGAGCGCGCTCGCCGGGCCTCAAGCCTCCGCCGTATGCGGCTTCATCGTCCCTCACGTTTCGTATCGCCCCGCTCATGTGGCCAAAGCACCCTAACCGCTGAATTGCGCCTGCCGGGCCTCGCGCGCCGTTTGACTTGGGCGCGCCCGCTACTATCTTCGTAGCAGATTTTGCTTGTCCCGGGCGGGTGCGCCCCGAAGGCGAAGCAGGCTCGAAGAAAGCCCCTGAAGGAAGCCAATGTCAGAGACCTTGACCCCGACCGACCGTGTTACGCTCACGGAGCGCGCCGCTAGCCGCATTGCCGAGATCGTGGCCGCCGAGCCCGCCGGCACGATGCTGCGTGTCTCGGTGGAAGGGGGCGGTTGCTCCGGCTTCCAGTACAAATTCGATCTGGTCTCCGATACCGCAAGCGACGACGTCGTGATCGAGAAGAGCACGGCCAAGGTGCTGGTCGACCCGGTCTCCCTCGAATATCTCGCTGGCTCTGAGATTGATTTCGTCGACGAGCTGATCGGCGCCTCGTTCAAGATCGTGAATCCGAACGCCACCGCCTCCTGCGGCTGCGGCACAAGCTTCTCGCTCTGAGCGCCGGCGTGAAAGTCACCACCTGGAATATCAACGGCATCCGTGCCCGCATCGAGGGCGCGCTCGCTTACGTACGCGAAGCCAGACCCGACGTGCTCTGCCTGCAGGAGATCAAGTGCGTCGATGAGGGCTTCCCGGGCGAAGCCTTTGCCGATCTCGGCTACAACATCGCGACTCACGGCCAGAAGGGCTTCAACGGCGTCGCCCTCCTTTCGCTCCACCCACTCGAGGACGTCGAGCGCGGGCTGCCCGGCAACGACGATGATGCGCAGGCGCGTTACATCGAGGCCACCGTCACGGCGGGGCAGGTATCGGCTCGCGTGGCGTCTATCTACCTGCCGAACGGCAACCCCGTCGGCACCGAGAAATTCCCCTACAAGCTCGCCTGGATGGAGCGTCTCGAAGACCGGGCCCGCACTCTGCTCGCCTCCGAGATGCCCGTGATCCTCGCCGGCGACTTCAACGTCATCCCGGACGCGATCGACGCCAAACGTCCCGAAGCCTGGCGTAATGATGCGCTGTTCCAGCCCGAGAGCCGCGCTGCGTTCCATGCGCTCGGCCATCTCGGCTATCTCGACGCGGTGCGCGCCTGCCACCCCGATCCGGGGCATTACACGTTCTGGGATTATCAGGCCGGCGCCTGGCAGAAGGACGACGGCATCCGCATCGACTTCCAGCTTCTTTCGCCACAAGCGGCGGACCGGCTCGCCTCGTCCGGCATCGATCGCTTCACACGGAGCTGGGAGAAGCCCTCGGACCACGTCCCCGTTTGGGTCACGCTCGCCTGACGGCACGTCCGGCTTTTCTGCCGTTCAGAATGGTAGGCGCGAAAGCCAGCGCTCTATGCTTCGTCGGAGAAGCGGTGCCAGCCCCTTTGAGCGTTGGCTATTTTATCGCGGAGCTCCGGAAGAAGCCGTCCCCGGCGCCGCCACGTCACGCAGCCTCGGAACATCGACCGTCATGCTTCCATATTCAAACGTCGCCTCGGCCGCAGGCAGCCGGGCCGTCGTCGCTCCGGAGCGAACGGGGATTACGTCCACGGGCTTCCCATCCTTGCAGGTCCGCACGGGACCAGCCGGAAGCTGCGGCAGACCGCTGCGATCGTAGGAAACTGCGGGCCGGCGCCCGTAGCGGTTGCCCCACTGCGCCACGATTCCGGTCGCCTGCTTGCGCGTGCCATCGCCCGCCCCACAGAAGATGTTCTGGTAGATGTCCTCAATCCACATGGCGTCCTGCGCCGGCGCGTTGTCCACTGCAACGGCGATCAGCGCCAGTGCGCGGGCCGGATCCGGCTCCACGTGCTTCCCGCGCCAGAGAAGATCGGCGAAGAACGCCTGCGCGCCGGCGTGCCCGTTCTGACTCAGCACCGAAAGCCAGTGGCGCCCGAGCGGCACATTGGTTTCGACACCCTCGCCCGTGAGCTGGAGCTTGGCGAGCTCGAACTGGGCGTCCTCGTCGTTGAAGGTCGTCGAGGCGTTCTTGAGATAGAACACCGCGCGCTCCGCATCCGGCGAAAGACTGATCTCCGGCAGGCCGCGAAGCATATAGCCGGCCAGTGCGGTGAGTGCCTTGCCAACGTAGCGGGCCCGCGGGTCATCGGGGTCCACGTCGAGGTGCTCGTCGGCGATTCTCTCAAAGAGCGCGTAGGCCCGGGCGTGGTCCGTGTAGGGCCCGGTGCTGTCC
Organism: Hyphomicrobium sp.; assembly: GCF_036780825.1. Lineage (GTDB taxonomy): Bacteria > Pseudomonadota > Alphaproteobacteria > Rhizobiales > Hyphomicrobiaceae > Hyphomicrobium_C. The sequence goes on from NZ_DAIQCD010000031.1 coordinate 31,049, forward strand.
TGATAGATCTTCGCGAGATAGTAGCTCGCCATGAACTCGCCCTTGCCGGCCGCGAACGTGAGGGCCGGCATGGCAAGCTCGTAATAGCCGCCCTGATAGGCGCTGACGCCCTGCCGGAGCGCATCTCGCGACGAGCTGAAGGAGGCCGCCTGAGCCAGCGCTGCCGCCGGCACGCACGCCATTACGATCAATCCGAGTAACAGCTTAGATGTCCGCATAGCAAACAACTTCCGCCTTCCCGCCTGCGTGGGTGACGGCGCCGAAGCGGGCCGGTCCCACTTGATCCGCGAATTTTCTGATCGCCCCGCTCTGGTACGCGTTCGGCGG
>NZ_DAIQCD010000032.1:0-31092 GCF_036780825.1 Hyphomicrobium sp.
AGAGACAGAGACAGAGACAGAGACAGAGACAGAGACAGAGACAGAGACAGAGACAACCGATGTGGAGCCTCCATCCGACGAGGAGTTGCTGCACGGTAAGGCAGCCGAGACGTTAACGGCACAGGCTCTCGCGGTGGAGTGCGATGAGTCTCCCGACGCTTCCGATCCAAGCGCGGGTGAAGCCGTGACCGACGAGGATTCGCTTCCGGTTGTCGAGGACCTGGCGGAAGCAGAAGCCGACGAACTCGTGTCCGCTGTCGAATCTCAATTCGATCCGGACCTGCCGCACGAGGAGACAACCGAGACGCCGGCGGAGCTGGGTTCCGAGGGCGAAACGGGAGACACTTCCGAGAGCCGTGAGCGGAGCTACACCGAGATCGCTGTCGCGGCGGCCGCCGCCGCGCTCGCTGCCAAGGCAAAGGCGGATGCCGACGAGGAAGGCGCTGCACGGGACGTAGAAACCGAAGGTGCGTTGGCTTCGCCTCACGATGGGGCGCCGGAGCCAGTTTCAGGGATCGAGCAGGATGAAGCGGCGAGCGCCTCGGGGCTGAGCTACGCCGCAATCGCCGTGGCCGCCGCAGCGGCAGCGCTGGCTGCCAAGTCGAAGGTCCATGCAGACGCGGCGGAGAATGAAGCGGTCGCGGCCGAGGAGGCGGACACAGAACTTGAACTTCAGTCCGATACCGAATCCGAACGGGCTCCCGACCTCGAATGGATGACGGAGGAAGATGCTCCGCCCGAATTCGAGCCCGATCCCGAGCCGAGGTCTCACCCGGACGATGGAGAGGAGGACGCTGGTCGAAACGAGGCTGATGCGGCGCCCGCGCCGTCCGGCGTCAATTCGGCTGTTGAAGCGCAGACGCTCGCCCCTGCTCCACTCGATGGGGACCGCCTGCAGCAGATCATCGGCATCGACAGAGACGCGGAGCAGTTTCTGCGTGACCACGGCGTCACCCGGATCGAGGAGATCGCCGACTGGTCGGACGACGACGTCGAGTTGCTCGAGCTGCTCATGGAGGCGCCCGGCCGCATTACGAAGGAGAGCTGGGTGGAGCAGGCGCGCCTTCTCGCGGGCCGCGCCGCGCCGGCTGTCGAGCCCGAGCGGGTTACGGAGCTATCTCCGTCCGAAGACGAGGCCGAAGCCCAAACGGATGCTGAACTCGAGCCTCATTCCGGGCCCGCGCCCGAAGGCGCCGAACGGACCTCTCCGCTGCCGCCGCGGCCCGCCGACGAGGCGTCTTCTCCGGAGCCTGATGAAAACGAGGACGCCCCCGGCGCGCCGGAGAGCGCCTATGCTGGGCTGGGCCCGGTCCGCTCAGAGGCACTGCGCGGCAGCGTTCCATTCCACGTCTCGTCTGGGGCGATCCATGATCTGAAACGCATCCGTGGCATCGGCGTGCTCATCGAGAACCGGCTCAACGCTCTCGGCATCACCTCTTACGAGCAGGTTGCCAACTGGACCGAAGCGGACATCGAGCGCATCAGCCGGATGCTGGATTTCAGAGGCCGCATCGAGCGCGAGAACTGGATCGAGCAGGCTCGCATTCTGGCGTCGGGCGGCCATACGGAATTCTCGCGCCGCGTCGATCGCGGAGAGGTGTAGAGCCGCTTTACAGCTTCCAGCCGGAATGGATGGCGGCGATGCCGCCGCTGAGATTGCGCACGGAGACGCGCTCGAAGCCAGCGTCGCGGATGAGCGCCGCAAACGCCTGCTGGTTCGGAAAGCGGCGGATGCTCTCGACGAGGTAACGGTAGGGATCTGCCGAACCGGCCGCTAGCGCGCCAAGGCGCGGGATCACCTCGAAGGAATGGAAATCGTAGAGACGGTCGAGCAGCGGCACCTGGCATTCCGAAAATTCGAGGCATAGGAAGCGGCCGCCAATCTTCAGCACGCGGTGCGCCTCGCGGAGGGCGGCATCGATGTGCGTGACGTTGCGGATGCCGAAGGCGATCGTGTAGGCGTCGAAGGTGCGGTCTGGGAAGGGCAGTGCCTCGGCGTTGCCTTGCGCGAGCGTGATGCGCGTATCGAGCCCCTTGGAGGCAACCTTTGCACGCCCCTCGGCCAGCATCTCCGGGCTGATATCGGCGAGGACAGCCGTGGCGTTCGGGCCCGAGCGCTCGGCGTAGCGGATGGCGATATCGCCGGTGCCGCCGGCCACGTCGAGAAGCCGGAAGGGCCGGTCGTCGCGGGCGCGCGGGGCGCCGATCATCGTGACGAATTCCGACTTCCATAGGCGGTGCAGGCCGGCGGACATCAGGTCGTTCATCAGGTCGTAGCGCGACGCGACGGACGAGAACACGGCATTGACGAGGCCCTGGCGCTCGCCCTCGGCTACGGTGCGGAAGCCGAAGGTCGCGGTGCTGTGTGGCTCATGCCCGGGTGCTGTATCTTGCGTCATGCGAACCTTGCCGAAGGAGTAAAGTTGGGATGGGTGAGCTTAGACGGATCGGGGCCGATGCGCCACGCGCTCGGAAAAGATGAGTAATTCGTGGGGGGTTTGGCTGGCGAGATAGCCGGCTACCGCCTCGGCCAGAACGGGGGCAAGCAAGAAGCCATGGCGGAACGCGCCGTTGACCAGAATTAGGCGGCCGCCGTCGCGAACCTCGGCGTGGGGCAGGTTGTCGGGAAAGGCCGGGCGGATGCCGGCACCCGTCTCGAGGATCTCGGCTTCGCCGAAGGCCGGATGCAGCGTATAGGCGGCGCCGAGAAGCTCGAGGGCGGAGCGGACGGTGATGGCGCCGGTATCCTCGCTCTCGATGACGGTGGCTCCGACGAGGTAGCGGTTCTCGCTCCATGGCACCACGTAGAGGGGGTGGCGCGGATGCAGGAGGCGGACCGGCCTCGACAGGGTGATCTCACGGCTCCGAACCACAAGGCGTTCCCCGCGCACGCCGCGTAAATTCGGAAGCTCGCGTGCGGCGGCGATACCGCGGCAGTCGATAACGACATCGGACGCGGACGGAGAGGTCCACGCGGCGCCAAGCTCGACGGTGGCGCCGGAGGTGCGCACGGCATCGAGCAGGAAGACCAGCGCGTCCGGTGTCGTCATGTGGGCTTCGTCGGGAAAGTAGAACGCGCGTGCGAACCGGCCGGCAAGGTCGGGCTCGAGCCGGGCGATGCCGTCGCGGTCGAGCGTCTCGGGCGGGTGCGTGGCGCGTGTGAACCGTGTGGCTTCTGATGCGTCGCGCGGCGCCGCGACCACAAGGCTGCCGGCGTTGACAAGGCGCGGATAGATGGCGCGCCAGAGTGCCAGCCCGCGTTCGCCGAGGCTGCGGACCTCGGGGGCGGCTTCGCTCTCGCAGCCGGGCGCCAGCATCGCACCGGCATAGTGGCTGGCGTTGGACGAAAAGGGGTCTGGGCTCCGCTCGACGAGGCGCACGCAGTGACCGGCGCGAGCCAGGGTGAGCGCCTGCCAAAGGCCGAGGATGCCGGCGCCGACGACCGTGATCGCAAGCGGAGTCTCAAGGGGGGAAAGCTTGGTCTCAGTCTCCAAGGGCCACTCCTTCGCGCCTGGGATCGGCGCCGCCCTCGATTGCGCCGTTCCGTCTGGCGACGATGTGAAGCCCCGAGGTCATGACGTCCGGCGCGATCTCGTGGCCGTAGCCTTTCAGCAGGAGGGCGCGCCAGACTGTGGACCAGCCGAATTCGAGTTCGAGTGCTTTTCCCGTGCTGCCGAAGTTCGGTAAGTCGATCGCGGTCTGCGCGTCGAGCCGCCAGTCGATAAGCCCGATCAGCGCCTTGGTGACGAAGAGGATGATGCGGCTGCCGCCGGGCGAGCCGAGGGATGCGAAAACCTCGTCCTTGCCATCGAAAACGATCGTTGGCGCCATGGAACTGCGCGGGCGCTTGCCACCTTCGACACGGTTCGCGATGGGACGCCCTTCTCCATCCGTGGGACGGAAAGAGAAGTCGGTGAGCTCGTTGTTGAGCAAGAAGCCTGCGGCGTAGAGGCCGGAGCCGAACGGGCCCTCGATGGTGGTGGTCAAGGCTACGGCATTTCCGTCCGCGTCGATGACCGACAGGTGGCTGGTGCCGGCGCGTTCGATTGTGGCGTCGAAGCCGAAAGACGCGTGGTTTCCGGGATTACCGGGCTCGGCGTGCGCCATCGCTCGAGCGGGATCGATCAGGCCGGCGCGGGATGCGAGATAGCCGTCGTTGAGCAGGCCGCCGGGTATCGAAACGAAAGCAGGGTCGGCGACGTAACGATTGCGGTCGGCGAAGGCGAGCCGCTGCGCTTCGGTGATGAGGTGAATCGCCGGGATGCCCATAGCATCGTCCGGGCTTCGGCCGAGATCGAAATGTTCGATCATTCCGAGGGTCTGCGCGACTGTCATGCCGCCGGAGGACGGCGGACCCATGCCGCAAACCCGGTGCTTGCGGTAGGGGATGCAAAGCGGCGGACGTTCGGTGACGGCATAGGATGCGAGATCGGCGAGGGTGAGATCGCCGGCAGCGTTCGGTGCGGTCTTGACTACGTCTACGATCGCCTCGGCAATGGGGCCGGTGTAGAACGCATCGGCACCGCCGGCTGCGAGCGCTTCGAGCGTCGCAGCGTATTCGAGGTTCTTGAGACGGTGGCCGATGGGCAGCGGGCTGCCGCTGTCGTCGAGGAAGTAGCGGCGCGCTGCGGGGGCGAGGCTCGCCGAGCCGAACCATCGCAGGCTGAGGTGGAGACGTGGCGAGATTTCGAAGCCGTCGCGCGCGAGCTTGAGAGCCGGCTCGAACAGCGTCGCCCACGGCAGCTTTCCGTGACGCTTATGGATGTGCTCGAGAAGGCGCGGCAGACCGGGTGTGCCGACGCTCAGTCCGGACTTGACGGCCGAGCTGAAGTCCATCGGTTTCCCGTCCTTCAGGAAGCGGTCCGGGCGTGCGGAGGCCGGTGCCGTCTCGCGCCCGTCGTAGGTGCGGAGCTCACGAGCCTGGTGGTCCCAGTGGAGGAGAAAGGCGCCGCCGCCCAGGCCGGAGGATTGCGGTTCGACCAGCCCGAGGACGAGTTGAGCGGCGATGGTCGCGTCCACAGCTGAGCCGCCGGCGCGCAGCATCTCACGCCCGGCTTCCGCTGCCAAAGGGTGGGCCGCGGAGATCATGTATTTCTTGGATGTGACTAGGCTCTTTTCGACGTGCCCGCTGGCGGCCTCAGGCTCGAGCTGGGGACGTGGGAGCGCGTCCTGGCCGAGGACGTCTCCATGCGGCGCACAGACCAGGAGTAAGGCGACGCAGGCCAGCCGGCGTAGTGCTAATGGAAACGAGCCGGTTGGAGGGCTCCCGCTGGCACGTTCCGTCGTCGTCATGCGGTTCTCTGATCTCATTGCGGTTCGCCCTTCCTTCTACAGGCGGAGGAGCGGCCTTGAAACTGATTGCATCAAGCCGTGGTCGGGAGGAGCGAGGACGCGATCCCTGGCGCGGCCGGGATCCTGCAGGCGGGCCCTGTCACGAAGTGTGCCGAAAGCGTGGTAAGTTCCCTATGTGTTCGTTGTAATTTTGCCGCAAAACGTTCAGAGTCGATCTGGCAAGCTAAGATGATTACAGAGAAATTCCCTATTGTGGCTGGCCTGCATCAGTCGGGCGGCAAGTTGCACGCAGCATGGAACATTTCACTAGTGTGACTGCGTTGCTCTGCCGTCAATTTGCAGACTCGTTTATACGAGGTGTTCATACGAAGTGCGCAGACTGGTGCCGTTGGCGGTGGGACGGCGGCAAGCCAGTTTCGTCTTGCGCAGCTTGAGATAGCAGGAGTTCTGTGGATGTCGGTTTGGAAGGCAAAGGTCGGCGGAATTTTTACGGCGGCGGCTGCGGCGGTCGCGATCGCCGGCTTTCCGGGCGCAGCAGGTGCGCAGGATCTCATCGAGTTCCTGTGGGGCGGCGAGCCGGAATACGGCGGCGGCAAGCGCCAGGCCGTGAGCTTCAATCCGCAGTACAAGGCTGGCCAGATCATCGTGAGCTTCGGCGATCGGCGGCTGTACCACATTACCAAGGCCGGCCAGGCGATGAGCTATCCGATCGCCGTGCCGCGGCAGCAGAGCCGCTGGCAGGGCGCGACGGTGGTCTCGCAGAAGCGCGAAAATCCTGATTGGCGTCCGACCCCCGAAATGCTGAGGGAAAATCCGCGGCTTCCGAGCTGGGTTCCTGGCGGCCATCCGATGAACCCGCTCGGCGTACGGGCGCTCTATCTCGGATCAAGCCTCTATCGCATTCATGGCACAGACGCGCCGTGGACGATCGGGCAGGACGTTTCGAAGGGCTGCATCCGCATGTTCAATGAGGACGTGCTGCATCTCTATCCGCGTATCCCCGTCGGAACCAAGGTTACGGTGACCTGGGAGCGCTTCAAGACTGGCGCTGCCATCGCCGATGCCGGCGATGCCGAGCCGCGGCCGGCGGCAGCGATGCAGCAGCGCAAAGGAAAGACGCGCTCGGTCGCTTCGGCGCCGAAGACCGGCTTCTTCATCCTGCCGGACGATGATGCCAATCCAGTTGCACCGGAAGACGATATGGTCGTGCATTCGATCAACCCGGAGACGGGTGCCGACGAAATCGACGAGACGGCGCAGGTCGCCCCGTCGTCGCGCGATCGCGTAGTTACGCGCTACGGGCGGCGCGTCGGTGGCGGTGCCGTGTCGCGGGCGGCTTCGGTCGAGTAACGGCTTTCCGCTGGTAGCGGAAAATTTGGCGGGCGGCTCGGTACGGGCCGCCCGTTTTTCTTTCTGCGACGGTAGGGCTGGCGACGGCAGTTCGTGTGACTTTAGAGCCGCTCCGGTTTAGGTGGAAACGGGGAACAGCTCTAAGTTTTTGTTTCTTCGTGCTTCTTGTGGGAAAACCGGTTGCCACTTTTCCCGAGCACTCTAGCCGTTCTGAGCGAGGCAGGCCGTCATGCCGGCAGCAAGATTGCGCAGCAGCGCCGCGTAGGCATCCGGACCGGGCTCTATGAGCGTGCCTTCGGGATCGAGCGTGCCGGCGCGGGCGGTGGTGCCCTCGGTTACAGCGTCGATGAGCTTGGGCTGAAATTGCGGCTCCCCGAACACGCATGATGCCTTGAGCGAAGCGAGCTTGCGGCGGATCTCGGTCAGGCGCATGGCGGAAGGCTGGGCCTCGGGGCTGACGGTGATCGAACCGACCGCGGCAAGCCCGAACCGGCGCTCGAAGTACTGGAACGCATCATGGAAGACGACGAAGGGCTTGTCTTTTATTGGAGTCAGGTCCTGCGCGATCTCAGCTTCGAGGCGAACCAGGGCATCGTCGGCACGGGCGGCGTTGGCTCTGAACGTTTCGGCCTTTTCGGGTGCCGCTTCGGACAGAACACGCGCGATCTCTGCAACCATCTTGCGGGCGTTCTCCGGATCCAGCCAGACGTGCCCGTCGCGTGATGCGGACGAGCCGGGCGCGTGGTGATCATGATCATGATCATGATCGTGGTTGTGACCGTGATCGTCCTCGTGGCTTTCGTGATCATGGTCGTGGGAGGCAGTGTCCCCGTGTGCATGCTCGTGGCGCTCGAAACTTCCATTCGTGCGCATGTCGAGAAGCTCGATGCCGGGAGCCTCTGCGAGCGTGACGACGCGCACTGAAGAGGGCAGAGCCGCAACGAGCTTGCGCGTGAACGGCTCGACCGCCTCCGAGACCCGGAAGACGACATCGGCATGGTTCAGCGTGCGCGCCTCGGATGGACGCAAAGCATAGGTGTGGGGAGACGCAGAGCCCTGCACGAGAAGAGTTGGCGTGCCGACGCCCTCCATGACCTGGGCGACCAAAGCGTGGATCGGCTTGATCGTGACCGCGACCTCGATGTCGGCGTTCGCGGGCGGCGCGGCGGCGAGGCACAGGACGGCAGAGATGCCGAGCGCACTTGCTGGCGCGATAAAGGTTCTCCAGATCACGCGGATACGTGACATTGCATTGGATTGTTCGGCCATCCGTCCTCTCGGTAAAACCGCTTTTCCCTTCGCCTGAAGCGCTCGGGCGCACGGGCGGGCTCGCGTGCCGCCGGCTGCGGAAGGCATCGTATCATTCAAGGGGTCGCTCCTGGCTCGCTGCCGACGGATGATATAATATCCAATTTGGCGCAATCGAGGCGATGACGCCTTGGTTCCGCTCTAATTTTTCTGTCGTGTGGACCTCGATCCGCTCCAGTTACGTGGAATCGGGGAGCGGCTCTAGAGGCTTGTGTTCGATCGTGCGCCCAATCGGACATCGAATTCGGCACGGTGTTGCCGTACTGATTCCTCATTTTCCGAATGCCAGAGCGCGGCGAGCCTTGCTTCGTTAAGGCTTCTGCTCTGAGAAGCTGGGTGGCGTCATCGCCTCCATGCTCGTCGCAGGGACGATGATCCAGCTCTGGAAGGGCGCGCGCCGGACTCTCGCTTGCCGCTTGGGCTGCGTGCAGGACTGGCGCTTTCCGGAGATGTGCTAAGATCCTTTGCGAATGCGAGAACGAGCGTGGGGAAAGCATTGATTGCGAGGATGCAGGCATTATGCGGGCTGCTGGCGGCGATTGGGGCCGTGCTCGCGCTTGGGAGCGGGCAGGCGGCGGCCCATCCGCACGTCTGGGTGACCGTTGAGACCACCGTGCTTTACACGGGTGGGTCCATCACCGGACTTCAGCACAAGTGGACATTCGATGACATGTACACGGCGATGGCGATCCAGGGGCTCGATGCCAATGGTGACGGCGATTATTCGCGCGAAGAGCTCGCCGAGCTTGCGGAGGTCAATATCGACGGCCTCAAGGAGTTCGATTATTTCACGCTGGCTAAGCTCGGCAAGACGGCGATCAAGGCGAAACCGCCGGTCGATTATTATCTCGAATTCAAAGACGGGCTTCTCTCCCTCCACTTCACGCTGCCGTTCGAGCAGCCCGTGCTTGCCGATGCGCCGGACTTCAACTTCGCCGTGTTCGACGAGACGTTCTTCATTGCCTTCGATTTCGAGAAGGAGAACCCGGTCAAGCTCGCGGGCGCGCCGGAGGGCTGCTCCGCGCACATTGGAATTCCCGAGAACGAGCTGGCTGAGCTGCAGGCATTGAACGAGTCGTTCGGCGGGCAGCTCACTGCCGGAGACGCCAACGTAGGGATGGGGCTCGGCTACGCCCGGACGGTGAACCTCGGTTGCAAAAAATCATGACGCGTACGCTTGCGGCGCTCTGCGCCATGGTCCTCTGTCTCGCCATGTCTTCCGGTGCGCTTGCCGAGAGCACGCCCAAGGCCTCGCCATTCAGCGTTCCGATGACGCCCGGCCAGACGGCGGCGGCGCAATTGGGGAAAACGGCGGAGCGAAGCGTTCTGGGGGATGTCTGGTCGTATGTGCTGGCGCAGCAACAGCGGATCAACCGCGAGCTTGCTGGCGCTGTCCGCCAGATGAAGACCGGCAGCGTGCTCGACGCCACGCTCCTGCTCGCGTTCCTCAGCTTCACCTACGGGGTGCTGCATGCGGCCGGGCCAGGGCACGGCAAGGCGGTGATCTCCTCCTATGTGCTGGCCAACGAGCGTACGGTCCGGCGCGGCATCATGCTCTCGTTCCTGTCGGCGTTCATACAGGCGCTGTCCGCGATCGCCATCGTCGGCGTGCTCGCCGTGGCGCTCAATGCGACGAGCCTTCAGATCTCGGCGACCGAGCGGTGGATCGAGACAATCAGCTGGGCGTTCGTGGCGCTGGTCGGCGTGTGGCTACTCTACGGACAGGTGAGCGGGCTGATCAAGCGGCGGCGTGCAGCGGCTCCGGTGGTACACCGCAGTGGCAATGCCGGCGAGGCTATCGAAGCATATGCGGCAGCCCACGCGCACAGTCATGCCGCCCATGGCCATGATCATGGCTGCGGGTGCGACCATACCCATGAGCATGACCACGAGCATCATGTCCACGCGCACGAGAAAGCCCACGACCACCATCACGCCCACACTCACGCGGACGGAGCCTGCTGCGGGCATGCGCACATGCCTGACCCGAAGCAGCTCGAAGGGCCCCTGTCGTGGAGCAAGGCGCTCGCCATTGCGTTTTCGGTCGGCATTCGGCCCTGCACTGGCGCCATCCTGGTCCTCATTTTCGCGTTGAGCCAGGGGCTGCTTATGGCCGGAGTGTTCGCGACGTTTGCCATGGCGCTGGGCACGGCGATTACGGTTTCGGCGCTGGCCTCGCTCGCGGTCGGGTCACGCGAACTCGCGAAACGGATGGCCGGCGGTGAGAGCAGGCTCGCAGGGGCCGTCGCGACCGGCGCGGGGCTGGTCGGCTCGACGCTCGTGCTCCTGATGGGGGCGACCTTCTTCGTCGCCTCGTTGAGTGCTGGCGGATCAAGCCCTCTCTAGGTGCTCCCGGGAGAGACTGGTTTGCACCGTCGATGCGAGCTTGCGTTCTTTCGCTCGCGTCGGTCGAGATCCGCATCCGCTCGAGATGTGAAACCAGTTTCCCCTTTTGGGGAAGCAATCTAAGGAGGGTGGAAGTTCGCTTCCATCTCATCCCAGGGCCGCCATGAAACTCTATCGCGCCTTTGCCACCGTCGGCGGCCTGACGCTCGTTTCGCGCGTGCTCGGCTTTTTGCGCGATATCGCGTTTGCGTGGGCGTTCGGCTCGGGCATGGTCGCCGATGCGTTCAACGTCGCCTTCCGCTTTCCGAACCTCTTCCGGCGACTTTTCGGCGAGGGCGCCTTCAACTCGGCGTTCATTCCGCTGTTTGCCAAGGAGCTGGAAGGCGGCGGACGAGCGGAGGCGCGGGCCTTCGCAGAAGAGGCGATGAGCGGGCTCGCCGCGGTGATCGTCGCGCTCACGATCGTCGCGATCGTCGCCATGCCGTGGCTGATGTATCTGCTTGCGCCGGGCTTCAACGCGACGCCCGAGAAGTTCGATCTCGCCGTGCTGCTGACGCGGATTACGTTTCCCTATCTCCTCTGCATGTCGCTCGTGGCGCTGTTCTCGGGCGTGCTCAATACCTTCGGCAAGTTCGTCGAGAGCTCGGCGGTGTCGATCGTGCTCAACGTAACGCTCTTGGCGGCGATCTTCATCGGCTTTGGTATCGGGTTCCGCAACGAGCCGGGCGGGGGCGTCATCCAGGCCATCGGCGTCTTCGTTGCCGGCGTGTTGCAGCTCTGGCTGCTGATCAGCGGGCTCAGGCGGAACAACTTCACGCTGAAGCTGCGCCGGCCGCGCATGACGGAGCGCATGCGCCGGCTGATCACGCTCGGCATTCCGGGAGTAATCGCTGGAGGCGTGACGCAGCTCAACATCATGATCGGCACCGTCATCGCCTCGCAGGAGCCGGGCGCCGTGTCGCAGCTCTACTATGCCGATCGGCTCTATGAGCTGCCGCTCGCCATCGTCGGCATCGCGATCGGCGTCGTGCTCCTGCCTGACGTGTCGCGCCAGCTCAGGGCCGGCAACCACGCCGGGGTGCTCGACAGCCAGAACCGTTCGCTCGAGTTCGCCATGCTGCTCACCGTGCCGGCGGCGGTGGCGCTGGCCGTGGTTCCGAATCCCATCGTGCAGGTGCTGTTCGAGCGCGGGGCGTTCGCGGCATCGGATACGGCGAGCACGGCGGCGGTGCTCTCGGTGTTCGCACTCGGGCTGCCGGCGTTCGTTATGATCAAGGTGTTCTCGCCCGCCTATTTCGCGCGCGAGGACACGAAGACGCCCATGCGCTACGCGGTCGTCAGCCTCATCGCCAACACGATCGGCTCTGTGGTGCTGTTCTTCTTGTTCCGGCGCCTCGGATACCTGCCGCACCTCGGCATCGCGGTGGCGACGGCGCTCGGTGGATGGCTTAACGCCGGTCTGCTTTGGGTGACGCTCGTCCGGCGCGGATATTTCGCGATCGATGGCCGGATGGTGCGCGCCTTCATTGCCATTTTGCTCTCTTCCCTGATCATGGGCGTTGCGCTGTTCGCGGCGGCGCGCGGGCTTGCGCCCTATTTCGCGGCGGATCGCGGCTTCCCCGTGCATGCGCTGGCGCTGGTGGTTTTGGTGGGCGGGGGCCTCGCCATTTACGCCACGGCGGCGCTGGCCACGGGCGCCATCCGGCCGCGGCAGCTCCGGAGTCTCGCCAAGCGCGGGGGAGGCTGAGGCCGCCACGCGCCCTTGCACATCCCCGGCCGGCGCGCCATAACGCGGCGGACCGCGTCGGGAACGAGGGATTATGGAACTCAAGGAACGTGTTTTCTCGGGCATGCAGCCCACGGGCAGCCTGCACCTCGGCAACTATCTTGGCGCCATGGTGCAATGGATCGAGATGCAAAAGGCGCACGAGTGCATCTATTGCGTCGTCGATCTGCATGCGATCACGGTCTGGCAGGATCCGGCCGAGCTGAGGCACGCCATCCGCCAGGTGACGGCGGCCTATATCGCCTCCGGGCTCGATCCCAAGAAGAGCATCCTGTTCAATCAGAGCCAGGTGGCGGCGCACGCGGAGCTGGCCTGGGTGTTCAACTGCGTGGCGCGGCTCGGCTGGCTCAACCGCATGACGCAGTTCAAGGAGAAGGCCGGCAAGGACCGCGAGGCGGCGTCGGTTGGGCTCTATGCCTATCCGAACCTGATGGCGGCTGACATTCTGGCCTACCGGGCGACGCATGTACCGGTGGGAGAGGACCAGAAGCAGCATCTCGAGCTCGCGCGTGACATCGCGCAGAAGTTCAACAACGACTTCCGTACGGAGATCGAGGCCAAGGGCTACGCGGACGGGGTGTTCTTCCCGCAGCCGGAGCCGGTGATCACGGGGCCCGCGACGCGCGTCATGAGCCTGCGCGATGGCACCAAGAAGATGTCGAAGTCGGACCCGTCCGATCTCTCGCGCATCGCGCTCACCGATGACGCAGACACCATCGCGCGGAAGATCCAGAAGGCGAAGACGGATCCGGAGCCGCTGCCGTCCGAGACGGATGGACTCGCCGGCCGTCCGGAGGCGGACAATCTCGTCGGCATCTATGCGGCGCTCACGGGGAAGACAAAGACGGACGTGCTGGCCGATTTCGGCGGGCAGCAGTTCTCGGCCTTCAAGAAGGCGTTGGCCGAGGCGGCCGTCGGGCAGCTGGCGCCACTTGGCGACGAGATCCGCCGCATGATGGGCGATCCGGCGGAGATCGACCGCGTCCTGGCGGACGGCTCGGCACGGGCGCGGGCTATCGCGGCGCCGATCATGGACGAGGTCAAGGATATCGTCGGCTTGATCCGGTCGTGAGGCCTGCGGCGCTGCGATGCAGGCCTGGGAGAGACGCAGGCATCTGTTGTGGACTTCCTGATCGCGTGGCAGCATCGCCGCTATGACGCTCACGTATCGCAAACGCCGCTCGTTCGAGGCCGGGCATACTCGGAAGTTCCTGCTCGTCGTCGACGAGAGTCCGGAGGTCGAAAGCGCGCTCTATTATGCGGCGGCGCGCGTGGTGCGCTCGTCCGGCATGATCCTCATGCTGCACGTGATCGAGCCCCAGGATTTCCAGTATTGGGCCGGCGTGCGCCAGGTGCAGATCGAGGAGGAGACGCTCAAGGCGCGCGCGCTGTTCCGCCTGTTCCGGCGCAAGCTGCATCTCGTGGGCTTCGAGAATATCCCCTGCGAGGAGCTGGTGCGCGAGGGCGTCAAGTCCGAGGAGATCATGAAGACCATAGCGGAGGACGAGGACGTCTCGATCCTGGTGCTTGGCGCATCCACGGATCCCGCAGGGCCTGGACCGCTCGTCTCGATGTTGGCGGCGGGCTCGGCGGCCGGGTCGTTCCCGATCCCGATCACCGTGGTGCCGGGAAATCTTGCTTTCGATGATATCATCGCGCTGGCGTGAGCCGGAGGCGGGCAAAGGCCGCCCCGCCCCAACAGTGCCGGAGAGAGGCACCATAGTGGTCCCGAAAGACCGATTCGCACTTTTCCGGAAGCACTCTCGGCAAGCATCTTCACCCATACGGGCGATTCCCTCTGAATGGGATCTGCTCTAGACAATCAGACATGCACTTCTTATTGTCTGGAACTATTCTAATATATACGGTTGTTGCGCCTTTGTGCGCCGGCCTACGCAGGAGATCACGGCATGTTCATCCAAACAGAGGCAACGCCGAACCCGCAGACGCTCAAGTTCATCCCCGGTAAGCAGGTGCTGGAGGATGGCACAGCCGATTTCCGCGCCAAGGGCGATGCAGAGGCTTCGCCGCTCGCGAAGCGTCTGTTCGACATCGACGGCGTGGCGGGCGTCTTTCTCGGCTCCGACTTCATCTCGGTGACCAAGACGGATATCGAGTGGCATCACCTGAAGCCCATGGTGCTCGGTGCGATCATGGAGCACTATCTTTCGGGGGCGGCGGTCGTCGATGGCCACGGTGCCAATGATGCGGCCGAGGGTTCCTACGATCCGGAGGACGCCGACGTGGTGGCGACGATCAAGGAGCTGCTCGAGACGCGCGTGCGCCCGGCGGTGGCCCAGGACGGCGGCGACATCACCTTCGCCGGCTTCCGCGAAGGGGTCGTTTACCTCCACATGCGCGGAGCATGCTCGGGCTGCCCCAGCTCGACGGCGACGCTGCGCCACGGCATCGAGAACCTGCTCAAGCATTTCTGCCCCGAGGTGGAGGAAGTGCAGGCGGTTTGAGCCGTCACAACACACGAAAACCCCGCTCCGGCGGGGTTTTTTTATGTGGCATCTCGCGCTTTCTGCTTTACCGATCATTGGCCCCCGAGGCTCAGTCTACGAGGACGAATTTCTATGGCATCTGCAATCGATCAACAGGCACTCGACCAGCTCTTCCTGTCTGCGCGGACCTACAGCGGCTGGCAGGCGAAGCCCGTTCCGGATGAGCTGCTCGTGAAGATTGTCGATCTCATGAAGCTCGGGCCGACGAGCGCCAATTGCGAGCCCGGCCGTATCGTCTTCGTCAAGTCGGCGGACGCGAAGGCGCGGCTGAAGCCGTTTTTGTCCTCCGGCAATACCGATAAGACGATGGCTGCGCCGGTGACGGCGATCATCGGCCATGACCTCGAATTTCACGAGAAGCTGCCGCAGCTCTTTCCTCACACGGACGCCAAGAGCTGGTTCACCGGCAAGCCGGAGCACGTGATCGAGACGGCGTTCCGCAACGGCTCGCTGCAGGGCGCCTATCTGATGCTGGCGGCCAGGGCGCTCGGGCTCGATTGCGGCCCGATGTCGGGCTTCGACCAGGCCGGAGTTACGACGGAGTTTTTTGCCGGGACCGCGATCAAGGCGAATTTCCTCTGCAATCTCGGCTATGGCGATGCCGCGGCGCTGAAGCCGCGTCTGCCGCGTCTCGCCTTCGACGAGGTGGCGAAGATCGTGTAATCGCCCAAGGGGATCGTTGCGCCATTCGCCTCGTGCTTTATGCTCCGCCGTGCCATGATCACGCTTGCCTTCGACACCTGCTTCGCCGGCTGCTCCGTCGCAGCCACATGGGACGGCCCTGGGGGGGACGGCCCCGAGGGGGCGTCCCAGTGCTGGCGTTTCGAGCGGCTCGTGCGTGGGCACGCGGAGCGCCTGACGCCGATGATCGGCGAGGTGATGAGCGAGGCGCCGTTCGGCTTTGATAAGATTGGCCTCATCGTGGTGACGACGGGGCCCGGCACGTTCACGGGGCAGCGGGTGGGGATCGCTGCGGCCCGGGCGCTCGCGCTCGCGACCGGCGCGCCGGTCGGCACGCTTTCGAGCCTTGCGGTGATGGCCTATACGGCGGCCGCAGAGTTCCCGGACGAGGTTGCCGGCAAGGCATTGGCCGTTGCGGTGGATGCGCGCCGTAGCGAGATCTATTTCCAGGTGTTCACGGGAGCGGATCTCTCGCCGCTCGGTCCGCCCGAGCTCACGACGCCGGAGGTTGCCGCGAAGGTGCTTGGCGAACTGGGGCCCGCGCTCATTGCGGTCGGCTCGGGGGCAAGCCTGCTCGCGGAGCACGCGCAAGGCCTGGGCGTTTCCGTTTCGGCCCGGCTTCCGACGCTGGAGCCGGATGTGCGTTTCATTCCGCCGGGCGCCGTGGTTGCAGGCCACGACCTGCCGCGGCCCCTCTATCTCAGGCCGCCGGATGCGAAGCCGCAGGACGGGGCGGCATTGGCAAGGGCACCATGAGCAAGGACGCGCTCGATCCCAAGTACGTCTCTCTGCTCTGGGCAGGACCGGAGCACGCGGCCGAGATCGCGCGGCTTCATGAAGAACTCTTTTCGCCGGCGTGGTCCGAAGACAGCGTGCGCACGCTCCTGGATCACCCGGCCTCAACGGCCTTTCTCGCTGTTGTCGGCGGGCCGCCGAAGGTTGCGATCGGCTTCGTCATGGCGCAGCTTGCGGCGGACGAGGCGGAGGTGCTTTCCGTCGGCGTCACGAAGGACTGGCAGCGCAAGGGTATTGGACAACAGCTCGTGCAAGGCGTGGCGCGGGCGGTGCAGCGGGCGGAGGCGCGTAGCCTGTTTCTTGAGGTTGCGGCCGACAACCATGCGGCGATGGAACTCTATACGCGTCTCGGATTTCTCGGCACTGGTCTACGTCGGGGCTACTACGATCGTCCGGGAGGCGAAGCCGTCGATGCCGTGACATTGGCGCTCAGGCTGCAAGGCCCGTAAGCTCGCGGAGGCTAGGCGACCGCCGGTTTTCCGGCAGTCGGCGAGAACTGCGCGGGTGCGTGAAAGGGGGCAAAGAGGCGAGCGTATGGGGACGTTGCGGGCGGCTTCCATCCTGACCGGGTTCTTCGCGCTCACCGTACCGCTGATGCCGGTGCAGGCGGCTCTCGTCCGCCTCTCGTCCGCAGGCGCGCGCCGCTTTCCGCACTGGTATCACCGCCAGGTGTGCCGGCTGATCGGAGTCCGTCTCACGATCGAGGGCCGCGTTGCGGCGGATCGTCCGGTTCTGCTTATTTCCAATCATACCTCGTGGCTCGATATCCCCGTGCTCTCAGCGGTGGCGCCGGTGTCGTTCGTGGCCAAGAAGGAGGTGGGCCGATGGCCTTTCGTGTCGTCGCTGGCGCGCCTCCAGCGGACCGTGTTCGTCGACCGGGAACGGCGCAGCGCCGTCGGCGAGACGACCGGCGAGATCATGGCGCGGCTTGCCGACGGGGATACGATCGTGCTGTTCGCAGAAGGGACCTCGAGCGACGGCAATCGCGTGCTGCCGTTCAAGACGTCGCTCTTCGCAGCCGCCAAGCCGACGGCAAAGGCCGGCGCCTCGGGAGAGGACGCCCCTGCAAAGGACGCGGTGGTGCAGACGCTCTCGCTCGTCTACACGCGACTGCATGGTGTGCCGCTCAACCGGTCGGCGAGGCCGCTGGTCGGCTGGTTCGGAGACATGGAGATGCAGAGCCACGCCTGGGCGCTGCTCAAGGCGGGGCCGCTCGACGTGCGCATCCGTATCGGCGAGCCGGTGCCGCTGGCCGAGTTCGCCGACCGGAAGGCGCTGGCCCGCCACAGCGAGGCGGAGATCCGCACCAATGTCGTGCGGATGCTGCGCAGCTATCCAGAAGACGCGGAAATTCAGACCATTGCCCCTGCGGCGGAGAAGCGCACCCGGCCTACAGCCGCGCGTGAACGTGCCCTGTTTCGCTGAATCCGCGCGCGATTCTCTTGCGCGTTCAGGATTAATCGGCCATGCGGTCCGCTCATGTCTTGGGCGAGGTATACTTGCTAGATGCCTGTCCGATCTGGACAAACCCCGGGCGCGATGCTGCAATGCGGTATCGCGAGGTGCGCCTGCGGGCGAATTGTGGTATCGGATCGGCCCGCTGCATCTCTCAGGACCGGGAACGCATAGTCTTTGGACGACCCTCTCTTGGACGATCTCGACCCATCCCTTTGCGATGATACGGAGCCCCACCCGGGGCCGTCCGGCGGCGAAGCGTCCGCGCCCGTGACCAAGCGGGTGTTCATCAAGACGTTCGGCTGCCAGATGAACGTCTACGATTCCGAGCGCATGAGCGAGGCGCTCGCGGCGGAGGGCTATGTCGAGACGAGCGACGCTCAAGACGCCGATCTCACCATCCTCAACACCTGCCACATCCGCGAGAAGGCGGCCGAGAAGGTCTATTCGGATCTCGGGCGCCTGCGCGATATTAAGACGGCCCGGGCGGATGGCGGCAAGGACACGCTGATCGCTGTCGCCGGGTGCGTGGCGCAGGCGGAAGGCCAGGAGATCGTACGGCGCGCGCCGGCGGTCGACCTCGTGCTCGGCTCGCAGAGCTACCATCGGCTGCCGGAGCTCATCGCGCGCCTGAAGCGCGGCGAGCAGGCGATCGTCGAGACGGATTTCCCGGACGAAGACAAGTTTCAGGCGCTGCCGGAGCGCGCGCCGCCGAAAGCCCCCGTGTCGGCGTTTCTCACCGTGCAGGAAGGCTGCGACAAGTTCTGCACCTTCTGCGTCGTGCCCTATACGCGGGGCATGGAATATTCGCGCCCCGTCGAAGCGCTTCTCTCTGAAGCGCGCCGCCTCGTCGCACGCGGGGTGCGCGAGATCACGCTGCTCGGCCAGAACGTCAATGCGTATCACGGCGATGCGCCGGATGGCGGGCCGACGACGCTCGCCGGCCTCATCCGCCATCTCGCGGGTGTCGATGGGCTCGAGCGCATCCGCTATACGACGAGCCATCCGCGCGACATGAGCGACGATCTCATTCAGGCGCACGGGCATGAGGAAAAGCTGATGCCGTATCTGCATCTGCCATTCCAGTCCGGTTCGGACCGCGTGCTCGCCGCCATGAACCGCAAACATACGGCGGCCGAATACGTCGACATCATCGGCCGCGTCCGCGAGGCGCGCCCCGACATCGCGCTCTCGACGGACATCATCGTCGGCTTCCCGGATGAAAGCGACGAGGACTTTGAGGAGACTCTGAAGCTCGTCCAGCAGGTGAGCTTCGCACATGCGTTCTCGTTCATGTACAGCCCCCGGCCCGGCACGCCGGCGTCCACCATGGATGGCCAGGTTCCGGATGAGGTGAAGCGGGAGCGCCTCGCGCGCCTGCAGGACGCGATCGATGCGCAATACGCGGCGTTCAATGGGCAGTTCGTGGGCAAGACGCTGCCCGTGCTGTTCGAAAAATCCGGCCGGCGCGAGGGTCAGCTCGTGGGGCGCTCGCCTTATCTGCAACTTGTGCATGCAGATGCCGAGCCATCGCTTATCGGCCAGGTGGTGGACGTCGCGATCGAAGTAACCGGCGCCAACAGCCTTTCGGGCGTCATTCGCGGGCACAAATGAACCTGTTACCGGTTAGAGCATTGAGCAGAAGCGTTGATCGGTTCACGCTCAGCCTTATGCTAGGCTTGCTAAGTGGGGTAACGAGTCGTGCGCCGTAGTGCGGGGAAGGCGGACTTCGGCCGCCTCGGTTTTGCGGTCCGAAGCGATCATGGTCCAGTCTCAGGAGACGAGACGCTTGACAGCAATGCGCGGCCAGACGGCAATAGGTCGACGGCGAGTGCCTAAGCTCCCAAGCCCAATCAAGCGCGTGGTCGTCCCGTTCGAGGACAACCGGCATGTGAACCGCCTCCTCGGCGAGTTCGACGCCAATCTGGCGCTCGTCGAGGATCGGCTCGGCATCGAGGCGCACGCACACGGCAACGTCGTCATCCTGTCTGGGCCCGAAGCCGCCTGCGAGATTGCCCGCGAGGTGCTCGAAAAGCTCTACGCGCGTGTGGCGAAGGGAGAGCACGTGGGACCGGGTGACTTTGACGGCATGATCCGCCATGCGCGCCAGCAGGATATTCCGGCGTCGGACGGGCAGGCGCAGATCGGCACCCGCCGCCGCCTGGTCAAGGCGCGCACGCCCGCCCAGAGCGTTTATATCCGTGCCCTCGAAACGACGGACCTCGTGTTCGGCATCGGACCGGCGGGCACCGGCAAGACCTATCTCGCGGTGGCTTACGCCGCCCAGTGCCTCGAGCGGGGCCTTGTCGAGCGCATCATTTTGTCCCGGCCTGCGGTCGAGGCCGGCGAGAGGCTCGGCTTCCTGCCAGGCGACATGCGCGAGAAGGTCGATCCCTATCTGCGTCCGCTCTATGACGCGCTCTACGATGTGCTGCCGCCGGAAAAGGTGGAGCGGGATCTCGAGAGCGGGGTCATCGAAATCGCGCCGCTCGCCTTCATGCGCGGGCGAACGCTCGCCAATGCGTGCGTCATCCTGGACGAGGCGCAGAATACGACCAGCATGCAGATGAAGATGTTTCTGACGCGGCTCGGCGAGAATTCCAAGATGGCCGTGACCGGCGATCCCTCGCAGATCGACTTGCCGCCGGGCATGGTGTCGGGGTTGGAGGAAGCGGTGCGCCTGCTCTCCGACGTGGCCGGCATCACCGCCGTCAGATTCTCTAGCGCCGATGTCGTGAGACGCGACCTCGTGGCCCGGATCGTGGACGCCTACGACCGGCCGGGTGCGGGGAAGGCCTGATATGCCCGACTCTGCGGACAGTCGAAGTCCTGGCGTGGGAGGGCGCGAGCCTTCTCACTGGCTCAATCTCGATGTTCTGGACGAGGCTGGAGACTGGTCGCGGATCGGCGATCGGAAAGCGCTCGTCGCAGCGGCCGCACGGGCCCTGGCGGACAATCCCCGCTTTTCGGCGCGCCCCCCCGCAGAGGCCTGCGTGGCGCTCAGCGATGACGAGACGGTGCGCGATCTCAACGCGCGGTTTCGAGGCAAGGACAAGCCGACCAACGTTCTGTCTTTTCCTGCGCCCGCGGGAATGGCGCCCGAAGGGCCGCAAGCGCTCGGCGACATTGTGTTGGCGCAGGAGACGATCGAGCGGGAGGCCGCGGAGCAAGGCGTGCCGGCGGCCCACCATCTTCAGCATCTCGTCATACATGGCCTTTTGCACCTGCTCGGTTTCGATCACGACAGCGAGCCGGACGCGGACGAGATGGAGGGCATCGAGATCGACGTTCTCTCGACCCTCGGCATCGCCAACCCTTACGGCCCCGGCGGCGAGACCGCCCATTCGGACCCATGACCAACGACGACCAGATGCACGACGCAAGTTACGATACCGCGCGGCGCACGATGCGCGAAAGCGCGAGCGGCTGGCTGCATACCTTGTGGGCGCGGCTCGGCCTCTCCGAGGAGCAGACGCTGCGCGACAAGCTCGAGGTTCTGCTCACGGAGGAGGAAAATGCCGCCAGCGGCTTTTCCGCCGAAGAGCGGAAGATGCTGCTCGGCCTCTTGCACTTCGGCACCTCGCGCGTCGACGAGATCATGGTTCCGCGCGCCGACATCATAGCCATCGACGAGACGGAGCCGCTTGGCGCGCTGGTCCGCCTGTTCGAGGAATCGGGTGTCTCCCGAATTCCGATCTTCCATGAGACGCTCGACGATCCGCGGGGGATGATCCACATCAAGGATCTCTTCCGGTGGATTTCGGCGGAAGTTTCCGGGCGCCCCCTGCGCGCGCCGACCAAGCAGCGGCCTGGATACTTGGAGAGCGGACAAGCCGAGCCCGGGGGAGAGAAGTCGTTCGATCCCAAGCCCGATCTCAGCCGCATCGATCTATCGCGGCCCATCTCCGTATTGAGGCTCAGAAAGCCGGTGCTCTACGTGCCGCCGTCGATGCCGTCCACGGGGCTTCTGGTGCGCATGCAGGCGACGCACATCCACATGGCGCTCATTGTCGACGAGTACGGCGGCACCGACGGGCTCGTTACCATTGAGGATCTCGTCGAACAGATCGTGGGCGATATCGAGGACGAGCACGACGAGGAGGAGGCGGATCTCATATCGGACGATCCGGCTCTCGGGATGGTGGCGTCGGGACGGGCGCCGGTGGCAGAGCTCGAGACGCGGCTCGGCCGCAAGCTGCTGACGCCCGAAGAGGAAGCGGAAGTCGATACGCTCGGTGGGCTCGTCTTTACGATCATTGAGCGCGTGCCGGTGCGAGGCGAGATGATCCAGCATCCGACATCGGGCGTCATCTTCGAGGTTCTCGACGCTGATGAGCGCAGCGTGAAGCGGCTCAAGATCCATCTGCCGGAGTCGCCGGAGAGCGGCAATGCCGCGGCCGACTGACCGCGGATGAGTGGGGGCGGCCGCATGGCGGACTGGCGAGGGGCCGTGACGAAAGCTCACGGATGGCGAAGGGGCGCCATCGCTTTCCTGGCCGGCGCATTTTCCAATCTCGCAATGGCGCCGTTCTTCTTCGCGCCGGTGCTGTTCCTAACGCTTCCCGTGCTCGTCTGGCTGATCGACGGAGCGGCTTGCCGGGACGGATCCTCGAGATACCAGGGGGCGCGAGCCGCTGCCGCGTCCGGATGGTGGTTCGGCTTCGGCTATTTCCTATTCGGGCTGTTCTGGATCGGAGAAGCGTTCCTCGTCGAGGCGGACAAGTTCGGCTGGCTGCTGCCGTTCGCCGTCACGCTGATGCCGGCAGGGCTCGCTCTCTTCTGGGGTGCGGCGGCGGCCGTTGCCGCCTTTTTGTGGCGGCCGGGCGTCGCGCGCCTCATCGTGCTCGCCCTGACGCTTGCCGCCGCGGAATGGCTGCGGGGACATGTGCTCACGGGCTTTCCGTGGAACACGCTCGGCTATGCTCTGACATGGCCGCTCGTGCTGATGCAAAGCGCGGGGCTCGTCGGTATTTACGGCCTGACGCTGATCGCGGTGCCGGTCTTCGGCGCGCCCGTCGTGATGATAGCGGATGCCGATGGTGCCTCCCGGCGCAGGGCTTCGCTCGCCGCGCTGGGCGTGGCCGGCGTGCCGCTGCTGCTGCTTGCCGGCTACGGAGCCGCGCGCCTTCTAACGGCTCCTTCGGGAATGGTGGAAGGCGTTGCGATCCGGATCGTGCAGCCGAGCGTTCCGCAGCGCGAGAAGTGGCTGCCCGAGAAGCAAGCCGCCATCTTCCAGGATCATCTGGCGCTTTCGGAAACGAATGCGGCGGGCGGGCGAGACGGCCTTCGCGGCATCACGCACCTGATCTGGCCGGAGGCGGCGATGCCGTTCCTGCCGCTCGAGCATCCCGAGGCGCTGGCGGCCATCGGGGACATGCTGCCGGACGGCACGTTCCTCCTCACCGGGGCGCTGAGGCGGGAGGGCGCGGACGGCAATCCGGCGACGCCTCCTATCCGCGCCTACAATAGCCTCCTGGTGCTGGATGGCGATGGAGCCCTCGCGGGCGTCTACGACAAGACCCATCTCGTGCCGTTCGGTGAGTATCTTCCCTGGCAGGAAACGCTCGAGGCGGTCGGGCTCGAGCAACTGACGCGCTGGCGCGGGGGGTTCTCCGTTGGCACCTCTCCGCGCCCGCTGCTTAGCGTCCCGGGCCTGCCCGCGCTCGGCGGGCTCATCTGCTACGAGGCGATCTTTCCGGGGGTTGGCGACGCCAGTGCCGGGCGCCCCGCGGCTCTCGTCAACGTGACGAACGACGGCTGGTTCGGGAATACGACGGGGCCCCGGCAGCACTTCCATCAGGCGCGGGTGCGTGCCGTGGAAGAGGGCGTGCCGCTGCTGCGCGCCGCCAACAACGGCATATCGGCCGTGGTCGATGCCAGCGGCCGCATCCTTTATGATCTTGGAATGAACGCCCGTGGGACGATCGACACGCCGCTTCCTCTGGCGCGGCCGGCGCCGCCGTTCGCGCTTTGGGGAAACGGTATTTTCCTCATAATCGCCGGGCTTTTCGCGGCTTCGCTATATTTTTTAGGAAAGGTTGAGTCCGGCGATACACACACGAATTAAACAATTGCGCTTATTTCACGCAGCGGTTGTATTGCAATGACTGATGCAGCCCTACAATGGGGGTAAAATAAATTGCATAGCAGTAAAATATTGACCGGGAGCGTCGACTTCCATAGGCAGGGAATAAGCCCACAGGTCGAAAAGGACCGGGAGAATGAACCTAATGTCAAAAGGCAATGTCAACGACACGCTCGAGGAGGAAGCCGACACGGAGCGTAGCTCGCGCAAGCCGAACCCGATCGATGCGCATGTCGGGACGCGGGTGCGTTTGCGCCGCATGCTGCTCGGCATGAGCCAGGAGAAGCTCGGCGAGCATCTGGGACTCACATTCCAGCAGGTTCAGAAATACGAAAAGGGCGTGAACCGCATTGGCGCCAGCCGGCTGTTCGATTTGTCACGCGTCCTCGGGGTCCCGGTCCAATTCTTCTATGACGAGGCGCCGGCAGACCTCATCGAGCCTTCGCTTGCACCGGGGTTCGCAGAGCGGCCAGCCGAAAGCTACGTGATTGAGTTCCTCTCGACGCGTGAGGGTATGGAACTCAACAAGGCGTTCGTGAAAATCAGCGATCCGCGCGTGCGCCGGTCGGTCGTGGACCTCGTCCGCACGCTCGGCGGCGAAGAAGCGCCGGATTGATTTCGCCGCGCCGTCTTTGGGAAGATTGCGGAGCATGCGCCGCATGGCTTGCGTGCCGGTATGCCGGAGCGGTGCGGGCCGGGGAAATCGCCGGAGCCGCCCGCCGGGAAGGCGCCGCTGCGCTTGACCGAGCCGACCAAAACCTGCAAGACACGGCGCTATTCCCCTTAGAGCCGCGGCTTCATCCGGGGAGGCTGGCCGCCTGTCTTGCGTGGTTCGACGGGCGGAGCCGGACAGTTGCGCAAGCAGGAACGAGATCGAGGGCATCAAGTGGCACGCCAGTCCTATCTGTTCACGAGCGAGTCGGTTTCGGAGGGGCATCCGGACAAGGTTTGCGATCGAATCTCCGACGAGGTCGTGGACGCATTCTTCCGCGAGGGCCTTGCCGAAGGCCTTGATCCGTGGAGCATCCGCGCCGCTTGCGAAACGCTCGCGACCACCAACCGCGTGGTCATTGCCGGCGAATGCCGCGGACCAGGCTCGCTCACCGTGGCGAGGATCGAGGACATCACGCGCACGGCCATCCGCGACATCGGCTATGAGCAGGCGGGCTTCCACTGGGCGAACTGCAACATCGAAGTGCTGCTGCACGCCCAGTCGGCGGATATCGCGCAGGGCGTCGACGCCAAGCAGCCGACCAACCAGGAAGAGGGCGCGGGCGACCAGGGCATCATGTTCGGCTACGCATGCCGCGAGACGCCCGAGCTGATGCCGGCGCCGATCTACTATGCGCACAAGATCCTCGAAGATCTGGCGCGGGCGCGCAAGACCAAGAGCGGAGACGCGGCGAAGCTCGGCCCGGATTCCAAGAGCCAGGTGACGGTGCGCTACGAGGACGGCAAGCCCGTCGGCGTGACGCAGATTGTCGTCTCGCACCAGCACCTCGTCGAGAACCTGACCTCGGGCGATGTGCGCGATATCGTCGAGCCCTACGTGCGCCAGGCGCTGCCCGACGGTTGGATCACCCGCGATACGGTGTGGCACATCAATCCCACGGGCAAGTTCTTCATCGGCGGCCCCGATGGCGATACCGGCCTTACCGGGCGTAAGATCATCGTCGACACCTACGGCGGCGCAGCCCCTCATGGCGGCGGCGCGTTCTCGGGCAAGGACCCGACGAAGGTCGACCGCTCGGCGGCCTACGCCGCGCGCTATCTCGCCAAGAACATCATCGCTGCCGGTCTGGCGGACCGCTGCACGATCCAGCTCTCCTACGCGATCGGTGTGGCGAAGCCGCTGTCGATCTATGTCGACACGCATGGCACCGGCAAGGCGGACGAGAGCGCGATCGAGGCGGCGGTGGACAAGGTCATGGACCTCACCCCGCGCGGTATTCGCGAGACGCTCGACCTCAACCGGCCGATCTATGCGCGGACCTCGGCCTACGGGCATTTCGGCCGCAAGCCGGACAACGACGGCGGCTTCTCCTGGGAGAAGCTCGACCTCGCCGATGCCATGCAGAAGGCGATGTGACGCCCGTTGCAGCCGCCTTTTTTTGACGGCCGCAGGATTCCTGCGGCCGTTACGTTGAGGACCGCATGGTGGAGCCCGTGCAAGGCAGAACCGCTCATCCGCATGGTGAACTCCGCTCGTTCGGGCGGCGGCGGGGGCGCAGGCTCAGTGAGCGCCAGGAGCGCCTGCTCGAGGACCTCCTGCCGCGTGTGGCCGTCGATCCTACGCAGCCCGGCCTCAATGATCTGGGCGAGCTCTTTCCCAAGTCCATCGCGGCCGTGTGGCTCGAGATCGGGTTCGGCGGTGCCGAGCATCTCGTCTGGCAGGCAAAGGCCAACCCGGGTGTTGGCCTCATCGGATGCGAGCCGTTCGAGGAAGGCTTGGTCAAGGCGCTGACGGCGATCGAGGAAGACGGGCTTGGCAACGTCCGTCTCTATGGGGACGACGTGCGGCCAATGCTGCGCTGGCTGCCTGCCGCATCGCTGGATCGCGTCTTCATCCTGTTCCCCGATCCGTGGCCCAAGAAGCGGCATCAGAAACGGCGGCTGTTCTCTCCCGCGCTGCTCGAGCTTCTGGCGCGCGTGATGAAGCCCGGGGCGGAGCTTAGGCTTGCCACCGATATCGGCGATTATGCGCGCACGGCCCTCCTGGCTGTTGCGCAGACGCCTGAATTTCTCTGGACGGTGGACAGCTCCGCCGACTGGCGCGTGCGCCCCGCGGACTGGCCGGCGACGCGCTACGAAGCCAAAGCGAGGCGCGAGGGGCGCCGCTCCTATTTCTTCCGCTTCGTGCGTATCTAGTCCTGGAGCGGCGCGAAAACGGCTGCCTGGCTAGGCGCCCGCTGGAACGCGGCTGGGAATGCGCTTGCCAGGATGGGCATTGTCACGTATTCTTCATTCGCTCATGATCATCTCAACTTCGAGAGTGGGCCCCGCAAGGGTCCGCTCTTTTTGTTTTGGCAGCCGGATCGGCCGCCGGAATGCACGGGCATGCAAAGCACGAACGAGGTCGTTTCGGACGACCGTTTCATCCTGGAGACCGGTCTTGCATCGGAACTCGCCGAGCTCGTCGAGCCTGTGCTCGAGGACCTTGGATTCCGACTCGTGCGTATCGAAATATCCGGTCAGGACGGCAAGACCGTCCAGGTCATGGCGGAGCGGCCCGATGGTACGATGACCATCGACGACTGCGAAGCGGTCTCGAGGGCGGTCTCGCCGGTGCTCGATGTGGCCGATGTCGTGGCCGAGGCCTACAGGCTCGAGATCTCCTCGCCTGGGATCGACCGCCCGCTGGTGAGGCCATCCGATTTCGTCGATTGGGCGGGATCGGAGGCCAAGATCGAGCTTAAGGCGCCCGTCGACGGCCGCCGCCGCTTCCGGGGCCATCTCGTCGGCTTCGAGAACGGCGAGGTGCTGATCGAGGCGGATCTGGGCGACGCGGGCCGCAACGTGATCGGCCTCGCCGTCGGCATGATTGCAACCGCCCGGCTGGTGCTCACCGACGACCTCATCCGCGAGGCGCTGACCCGTGCCAAAAACAAAGGCAAGGGCAAGAAGGGACAACTCGGAGACGGTGAAGAAGCCGATCCGGACGATT
The DNA here is from genome assembly GCF_036780825.1 of Hyphomicrobium sp. GTDB lineage: Bacteria > Pseudomonadota > Alphaproteobacteria > Rhizobiales > Hyphomicrobiaceae > Hyphomicrobium_C. Next base: position 27,270 of record NZ_DAIQCD010000032.1, read on the forward strand.
TCAAGACCGACGACGTGGAGGGTCTCTGATTATGGCAGTCGTAGCAGGTATCAGCGCCAACAGGCTCGAGCTTCTGCAGATTGCAGAAGCCGTGGCGCGAGAAAAGACTATCGACCGCAAGATCGTCATCCAGGCCATGGAAGATGCGATCCAGAAGGCCGCCAAGTCGCGCTATGGGGCCGAGAACGACATCCGGTGCGAGATCGATCCGAAGACCGGCGAAACGCGGCTGTCGCGCGTGCTCGCGGTCGTCGAGGAAGTCGAGAACGAGTCGACGCAGATCACGCTCGAGGATGCGAGGCGGCGTAACCCCGAGGCGCAGGTCGGCGATCTCATCGCCGAGAGCCTGCCGCCGCTCGATTTCGGCCGCGTTGCCGCGCAGAACGCCAAGCAGGTGATCGTGCAGAAGGTGCGCGAGGCCGAGCGGGACCGCCAATACGGCGAATACAAAGACCGCGTCGGCGAGATCGTCAACGGTACGGTCAAGCGCGCCGAGTACGGTAACGTCATCGTCGATCTCGGCCGGGCGGAGGGCATTATTCGTCGCGATGAAATGATCCCGCGCGAGAACGTGCGCTACGGAGACCGTATCCGCGCCTACATCTACGACGTGCGCCGCGAGCAGCGGGGCCCGCAGATCTTCCTGTCGCGCGCGCGGCCGGAGTTCATGAGCAAGCTCTTCGCCCAGGAAGTGCCCGAGATCTATGACGGCACGGTCGAGATCAAGTCGGTTGCGCGCGATCCCGGCTCGCGAGCCAAGATCGCCGTCATTTCCCGTGATAGCTCGATCGACCCCGTCGGCGCCTGCGTCGGCATGCGCGGCGCGCGCGTGCAGGCCGTCGTCAATGAGCTGCAGGGCGAGAAGGTCGACATCATCCAGTGGAACGGCGATGCGGCGAGCTTCATCGTCAACGCGCTGGCGCCGGCCGAGGTGTCCAAGGTCGTGCTCGACGAGGATGCGACCCGCATCGAGGTGGTGGTTCCGGAGAGCCAGCTCTCCCTCGCCATCGGACGGCGCGGGCAGAACGTGCGCCTCGCTTCGCAGCTCACCGGCTGGGATATCGATATCCTGACGGAGCAGGAGGAGAGCGAGCGGCGCCAGAAGGAGTTCGCCGAGCGCTCGCAGGTGTTCATGGATGCGCTCGACGTGGACGAGGTCATCGCCCAGCTGCTCGTCACCGAGGGCTTTGCCTCGGTCGAGGAGGTGGCTTACGTTGATCTCTCGGAGATTGCCCATATCGAGGGCTTCGACGAGAATACGGCGAACGAGATCCAGACGCGCGCGCGCGAATACCTCGATAAGATCGAGGCTGAGCGCGATGCCCGCAGGCGTGAGCTCGGCGTTGCCGACGATCTCACCGGGGTCGAGGGCGTGACAACGGCCATGCTCGTTGCATTCGGCGAGAATGGAATCAAAACCCTCGAGGATCTCGCTGACTGCGCGACGGACGATCTCGTCGGCTGGACGGAGCGCTCGAAGGAGAGAGAGAAGGAGCCCGTGCGGCACAAAGGCGTGCTGGACGGCTTCGAGGTGGGCCGCAAGGAGGCCGAGGACATGATCATGGCGGCCCGCGTGCTCGCCGGCTGGATCACGCCCGAGGAACTGGCAGCGCCCGCCGAGGACGACGACCAGGGAGACGCCGAGACGGGCGAGGATTCCGATGCGGCACAGCCCGCGCCGGAAGCCTGAGGCCGTGATCGCGCGCAAACGAGATTCGGAGGATCCGAGGCTTTGGCCGACCGCCGCCGCCAGCTTGATGCCGAGCTTGCCGTCCATGGGGATGGCAGGCTGCGGCTGTGCGCGGCCACGCGGGAGGCGGTCGACGCCAGCGAACTGATCCGATTCGTCGCGGATCCGGCGGGCAACGTCGTCCCCGATCTCCAGCGGCGCCTTCCCGGACGGGGGGTGTGGATCAAGGCCGAGAAGGCGATCGTGGCAAAGGCCGCGCAGGCCAACGTCTTTGCTAGAAGCCTTAAGCGGGCTGCCAAAGCCGCACCTGATCTCGCCGACCACGTCGATCAGCTCATCGAAAAGCGCGTGCTCGGAGCGTTGGCCCTGGCCAACAAGGCCGGGCTTGTGACGACGGGATTCCAGCAGGTCGACGAGCTGGTGGAAAAGGGCGCAGCCGCGATCCTGGTGCAGGGTTCGGATGCGGCCCAGGGCGGGCGCGAGAAGCTCGCCCGCAAGTTTGTAGCGGTCGCGCGGGCAAGCGGCCGCTCGCCCATTATGGTGACCAATCTCACGACGGAACAATTGAGCTTGGCCATAGGGCGGTCAAATGTGGTACATGCTGCCCTCACACAAGGTGGGACCGCCGAGCGGTTCAAGGAAGAGGCCGAGCGGCTCAGCCGCTACCGGTCTGGTCCCGTTGCAACCACGGAACCGGATAGTTCCCCCGAATCTAGAGGTTTAACGGATATCGAATGAGCGAAACCAAGGACACTGCCGACAAGACGTTGACCGGAGGCGGCCGCAAGCCGCTCTCGCTGCAGCGCACCGTTGAATCGGGCCACGTCCGGCAGAGCTTCAGCCATGGACGCTCGAAGTCGGTCGTGGTCGAGAAGCGCAAGACCCGCAAGCTGGCTGCTCCGGGCGCGCCGGCCGGCGAAACGCCGCACGCGGCTCCGGCTTCGCGGGCTGAGACGCGGCCCGCATCTAGACCGCCGGCACGTCAGGACGGCGGCAAGGCCGATCTTCTGCGCCCCGAAGAGCGCGATGCGCGCGCGCGCGCGCTGGCAGAGGCACGCAGGCAGGCCCGCGAGGACGCCGAGCGGGCAGCCGCACAGCAGGCCGAGGACGCTGCGCGCGCCGCGGCTGCGCCGCCGGCACCGCCCGCGGAGCCTGAGGCTCCGGTCGAGGCCGCGCCTACGCCACCCCCGGCCGCCGCACCAGCGAGCGAGCCACGGCACCGGCCCGCTCCTCCTGCAGCCGAGCGGGCTCCGGCACGCCAGGCAGGGGAGACGGAACGAACGCGCCCCGCAGCCTCGCGTTCGCGTGGGCCGGTCAGCTTCGATACGCGCTTCGCACCACGTGAGGGCGGCCGCCCGATGCAGATCGAGCTGCCTCGTCCTGCTGCGCCGGCTGCTGACCGCACCTCCGGCGACGTGACGAAAATCGTCAAGGAAGTACGACAGCGCCCGGCAGCCACTGAGCCTAGGGACGAGGAGGATGCACGCGCCGGCAAGCGCGGCAGCAAAGTCGTGCGCACGCCGGTCAAGGTGGGCGGCGAGGATCGCCGCGAGCGTGGCAAGCTCACCATCAACAACGCCCTCGACGAGCAGCAGCGCGAGCGCTCGCTTGCTTCGCTCAAGCGCCGCCGTGAGCGCGAGAAGCTCAAGGCGATGGGCATCCAGCAGCCGAGGGACAAGATTGTGCGTGAGGTGATCATTCCGGAAGCGATCACCATCCAGGAGCTTTCCAACCGCATGACCGAGCGCGGCGTCGACGTCATCAGGTTTTTGATGAAGGAAGGCGCCATGCATAAGATCACCGACGTGATCGATGCGGACACGGCAGAGCTGATCGTGAGCGAGTTCGGCCATACGCCGAAGCGCGTCTCGGAAGCCGACGTCGAGACCGGGTTCATCGGCGACAAGGACGTCGATGAGCACATGCTGCCGCGCGCGCCGGTGGTCACGATCATGGGCCACGTCGACCACGGCAAGACGTCGACGCTCGATGCCATCCGCCAGGCCAACGTTGTCTCGGGCGAAGCCGGCGGCATCACGCAGCACATCGGCGCCTATCAGGTGACGACGCCGTCGGGATCGAAGGTGACGTTCATCGATACGCCGGGCCACGCCGCGTTCACCGCCATGCGCG
>NZ_DAIQCD010000033.1:0-163 GCF_036780825.1 Hyphomicrobium sp.
TCGTATCTGCCTGCTGAGATCGACATCATCTAACCGTCGATTAAGCGACTATCGAAAGTTGGCGCGGCGGCCGCAAACAGCGGGCGCCACGGGTTAAAATAAAGGGGGTTTGGTTTAGTGAGTGCGGGGGCGGGGGGGTGGGGCAAAGGGAGGCCCAGGCGGG
>NZ_DAIQCD010000033.1:201-30819 GCF_036780825.1 Hyphomicrobium sp.
TTTTTTTCCTTGCTCTTTGAGTTATTTTTTAACGGTGTTTTAGGTTATTTTGTTATGTGGGTGGGGGGGGCCAAATCTGGGGCCGCCGCGCTTTCCTTTACCGGCTTTTTGTTTTCATCTGTCCGTCGACGTGCGGTTGGCTCATAGATAGCCCATGCCGTGTTCCGGCTCTGCGATACCTCCTCGCCGCTCGATCCGGACTTCGAGACCATGCTGATCCGTGATGCCGTCCCCAGTGACGAGCCCACCTGGCGCAAGCTGTGGTTGGATTACCTTGCCTTCTACGAGGCCGATGTGCCGGAAAAGGTTACGGCCAGGACCTGGGAGAGGCTAATCCGCAAGCAGGACGGTCTCCTCTGCCGGGTGGCGGAGAGCTCAGGCGTGACATGCGGCTTCAGCCTTTCGGTGCTGCATGCCGGCACGTGGACGACCACCCCTGTCTGTTATCTCGAGGATCTCTTCGTCGCTCCGGAATACCGCGGCCGGGGTATCGGTGAAGCGTTGGTCCGGGACCTTGTCGGGCTCGGCAAGACTTGCGGATGGTCGGGTCTTTATTGGCATACGCAGGCAGGCAATCAGACGGCTCGAAGCGTTTACGATCGCTTCGCCAAGGCCGACGACTTCGTGCGCTATCGGCTCTCTCTTCGATAATTGTGGCGGCCAATGCGTCTTCTCCGGGCCGCCGCGGAGGGCAGCGCCCGGCTGCGGAGCGAATCAGCGTGCAAGGCCACGGCCGGCCGCCGGGCAGCATAACGAAAGAAAGCCCTGCTAATCCGGGCATCTCGGGCCTCTGCCCAGGACTTAACACAACATTTACTCCGCCCTGTCAGCCTCCAAGCATACGGGTTTCTTGTTCGTGCTGCGTCTGACCCTCGACGATCTATCGCAGCCGAAGCGTACGGCGGCCCTGGCCGCCATCCCCGCAAGGGAGCGCAACCGGCTGTGGGCACCGCACCGCATCCTTGGGGACCCCGCATGCTCCTATTCGATCAGGAGGGCCAGCCGCCACGCCGGAGCATCTATGGCCCTGCCGGACCGGCAGCCGGCGACACGAGCCTCATTCTCGAAGACATCGCGCGCCAGATCGAGGGGTCGCAGCGCAAGCAAAGCGCCACCCTGACACACGTCGTCGACCGGCTGAGATGCGTCTCCAGCGAAATGCCGGCCTTACCTGCCGATGATGCGAGCGATGGGCCGTGGGACAGGCATACCGCCGAAGAACTGATGCGCGGCTATGAGGCGGCGACGGCCCCGCACACTCAAGGTGCATCAACACAAGGCCAGGCCGATTGGATCGGGGAGCGTTTCGACGACGTTACCCGGACGATCGAGAAGGCGCTCGCAGAGCTCAGGCCCACGTCAACGATCTCCCTTCTCGAGGATCGGCTCGAGACGTTCCAAAACGAGATCAGCACCGCGCTGAAAGACATCGTCCGGCGCGAGGATCTGGGCAGCCTCCGCGTCATCGAAGGGCACGTCAACGATCTCGGCGGCAAGCTCGACGAACTCGAGCAGCATGTCACGCGCATCGACACGATCGAGAGCGACCTGCGCAACGTCATGGCACAAGTGTCCGACGAGCGGATCGCCAAACTCATGGACTATGACAGCCGCTTCTCCGCGGATCTCGAGGCCGTGGCACGGCGCACCGCCGAAGAAGTGCAAAGCCGCCTCAGAGACGACAATGAGCAAGCGGAAAACATGGCGCGACGCCACGAGGAACTGCGCGCGCTGATCGAGGCCTCCATCGTCGACCGGCGCGAGGCGGAGATGCAGGCAGCCTCTCTCGTCACCGGGCTTTCCGGGCGGGTGAGCGAACAGGCCGACCGCTATGATGCGCTGAAAGCCCTGCTGGAGCAGGCGATTCAGGAGCAGAGGCAGAACGAGCAGACGGCGCTCTCGATGCTCGATACGCTGCAGCAGGCGCTCGTCACCGTGCTCGACCGGATGGACGCGCTCGAGCACGGCAGCCGCGATGCCGGCGCGCCTAGCGAAGCGGCAGCACAAGCGCCTGTGCCCGCTCCCTCACTCCCCGCCGATATCGACATACCCACCGGAGGCGGAGACGGGCCGGCGGCGGACCATGAGACGGGCTACGCGTTCCGCGACACACGCTACGATATGCCAACTGCGAAGGAACGGGCGGAGCTCGCCGAGGCTTCGGAGGCGCCCTCACCGTCTGCGGATGCCGGCAGCTCGCTGGTCGAGGATGCGGAGTCGCCGGTCGATAGGCTGCGGCGCGACTTCATCGCCGATGCCCGGCGCGCCAAGCTCAAGGCGACAGCCAATCGCGCCGAGACGCTTAGCGAGCACAGTGCTGCGTTCGCGGACAAGCCGGTCATCCCGGCGGATGCGTCCTTCGCGTTCTCGCAAGAGCCGCGCGCCTCTCTCGGAGGCAGCTCGGGGCGCATGTTCGGCATGTCCACGAAGCTTCTGGCTGCCGTTCTCGTGCTGATCATCGCCATCAACGGGGGCTTGCTCCTGCTGACGCGCAAAGCCGATCCTGGCGCCACGCCCCCGATCGCCACGGAACCCGCTCCGACCGCGGGCGCCGATGTCGGCTCAAGCGGGGGCGACGGCGAACGGGGCATGGCAGGCACGTCGCAAACCGGCGACCGCTCCGATGCCGGCTCGCCTGCGACCGGCGGCAAGTTGATGACGCCGTACGGTTTCCAGGATGACGTTCTCGATCCGACCGTCGATCTTTCCCTGGACAGGAGCGGCGCAGGAGACATTCCGCAAGGAGTGACCATCGCCGGGGCTGGCGACGCACTTTCCGACATGACGGTCGCACGGGTCTATGAGCAGCAGGTCCTCGCAAGCCTCTCCGGCAAGCTCGGGTCGATCGCTGCCGGCCATTCCGCTGATGCGCTCCTGCCCGAGCACAGCGGACGTGTCGATGCGGCCTATACGCCACCCGGCTTGGCTGAGGGCACAGCAGCGCCGCAGGGTGAGGCTGCACTCGATCTTCCGCCCGCGACGGTCGGACCGATGTCGCTCCGGCTCGCGGCAGCGGGCGGCGATGCATCAGCTGAATTCGAGGTTGCCGCGCGTCTCGCGGAAGGCAAAGGCACGGGACAGAACTACGCAGAGGCGCTCGTCTGGTACCAGCGCTCGGCGGCGAAGGGCTTCGTCCAGTCCCAATATCGGCTCGGCACGCTCTACGAGCGCGGGCTCGGCACGGATAAGGATCTCGAGCGCGCCAAGGTGTGGTACGGACGCGCCGCCGCCGGCGGCAACGTCAAAGCCATGCACAATCTCGCCGTACTGATCGCCGGCGGCGAGCAGGGCGAGCCCGACTATGGCGCGGCGATGCCCTGGTTCCTCAAGGCGGCCGAGCACGGGCTGGCCGACAGCCAGTACAATCTCGGCGTCCTCAGCGAGAATGGGATCGGCGTCAAAGCGGACCGCATCGGCGCATATCGCTGGTATGCGCTTGCCGCCAGGGGCGGAGACGCGGATGCCACGGCGCGGCGCGATGCGCTCAAGGCTGAGCTCGGCGCGCAGGACCTCGCAAAGGCGGAGGCTCTGGTTGAGGCTTTCAAGGCCCACCCTATGTCGCCCCTTGCCAACGACGCCCGCACGGCCGGCGAAGACTGGAAGAAGCGTGCTCAGAAGGACACGAGCACCTAGAGCCGTTCCGCTTCAGGCAGAATCGGGGAACGGCTCTAAGTTTTTGTTTGATCGTGCTTCTCCGGAAGCACTCTAAGAGCGCCCTCTCCTGCTCGCATCAGACCACAGCGCGCCGCGTAAGCACCCGCGCCGACGTGCCCGCTTGGGGGTCGAGCCACGTGGCGGCGCTGATGCTGGCCCTCGCGGCAAAGCTCAAATACGATGCTCCTCGGGGAGCGAGCCTGATCTCATGACGACCTTGGTTCGGCCTTTACCGTGCGGGAATGGCCGAGCCCGGTTTCCTGCACCCCAGCAACCGACGACCAAACGGGCGTAGCACACGCAAGAGAATGCACATCTACCTGCCGATCGCCGAAATGAGCGTCAACATGCTGCTGTTTCTCGGCATGGGCGCGGCGGTGGGTTTCCTCTCGGGCCTGTTCGGCGTCGGCGGCGGCTTCCTGATGACGCCGCTCCTCATCTTCTCCGGCATTCCCTCACCCGTGGCGGTCGGCACGGGCGCAACGCAAATCGTCGCCGCCTCCGTATCCGGCGCGATCGCCCAATACCGGCGCAACAATATCGACATCAAGATGGGCGTCGTGCTGCTGGCGGGCGGTGCCGTTGGCTCCGTGATCGGCGTCAGAATCATGGGTATCCTGACCCAGGCTGGGCAGTTCGACCTGTTCGTGGCGCTCGCTTATGTAACCTTCCTCGGCGTGATCGGCATGCTGATGCTGATCGAGAGCGTCAATGCGCTGCGACGGGCGCACGCAGGCCAGCCGCCCACTTGGCGCCGCTCCGGACAGCACAACTGGATACACAAGCTGCCGCTCAAGATGCGCTTCCACCGCTCGAAGCTTTATATCAGCGCCGTGCCGCCGATGGTGATCGGGGCCTTCGTCGGCTTTCTCGCCGCGATCATGGGTGCGGGCGGCGGCTTCATCATGGTGCCAGCCATGATCTACCTTCTGCGCGTGCCGACGAATGTCGCCGTCGGCACCTCGCTGTTCCAGATCGTGTTCGTCTCGGCCATGACCACCGTCATGCAGTCGACGGAGAACTACAGCGTCGACATCGTGCTCGGCTTCATTCTCATCATCAGCAGCGTAATCGGCGCGCAGTATGGCGCGGCGGCCGGGGCGCGCCTTAGGGGCGAGCAGCTGCGGTTTCTGCTCGCGGGGCTCGTGCTTCTCGTCTGCGCCCGCATTGCCTGGGATCTCGTCGCAACCCCGCCCGAGCTTTACTCGATCTCTTTCGCGGGAGGGCCGCCGTGACCGCGCATCCCCGCAACAGCCGCCGCCGTCTCGCGTGGCTGGCCGCAGCAATGGCCACCGCCGTCGCCCTTTCGGGAACGGCCGGTACGGGCGCGCTGGCCCAAAGCGCCAAGGATGGGCCACGCGTGGAGCAACGGGCCGAGCCGCCGCGCGACCGGCAACAGCAGCGCAAGCACGCGGCAGATTCGAAAGCCACCGTCGCTCAAGCCAGACGCCGGGGCGCTCAGCAAAACGCGGGGGCCGCACCCAAAGAAGCGGTCGAGGCCGACGTTTCATCGCGGACCATTCCCATCACGTCGGCCTTCACGGGAACCGAGGTTGTCGTGTTCGGTTCCGTGGTGAACAGCCAGCAGCCGAGCGCGGAAGCGGGATATTACGATGTGATCGTCGTGCTCGAGGGCATGCCGACACCGCTCATCGCACGGCGCAAATCCAATATCGCCGGGCTATGGGTCAACACCGATTCGGTCACTTTCGAGAGCGTGCCGAGCTATTACGCCATCGCCTCCACGCGCCCCATCGAGGAGATCGCGGAGCCGGCGCTGCTCGAACGGCACGCGATCGGGCACGATTATGCGCGTCTTTCGCTGGCGGCCCGCTCAGCTGTCGAGACCGAGAGCGGCGAACTCAAGGACTACAAGGACGCGGTGATCCGTCTGAAGCAGAACGATGGGCTCTATATCATGCGCGACTATGCCGTGATCTTCATCGGCAAGAGCCTGTTCCGAGCTTCTATCGCGCTGCCCGCGAACGTGCCCGTGGGGCCGCTCACGGCGCGCGTTTATCTGCTGCGCGAGGGGCAACTGCTCAGCTCGTTCCAGTCGCGGGTGCTGCTCGAGCGGAGCGGATTGGAGCTTTGGATCTACCAGTCCGCCATGCGCCATCCGCTCTACTACGGCCTTGCCGCCGTGCTGATCGCAACGCTGGCGGGGCTGCTCGCCTCCATGCCGCTGAGGCGGAAGACAGGCACCTGAGAGGCTGCACGGCAGTGCGGGCAACGGTCCGCGCCTCTCAGAACGATCCGGCTCAGTCCTCTTTCAGAAGGCGCGGCGCGATGGGATAGAGGCCTTCCTGTCCGAGCACCAGGACAGAAAGGCCCTCGTTTCCGAACAGCGGCGCGAACGCCTCGTCCAGCACATTGAGGCCGCCGGCATAGGTTCCGAAGGCGGGGAGCACCAGCCGCATGCCGTTGCCGACGAAGCACGGGCGGCGGATGACATGGCCGTGGAAGGAGACGCGCGCCGCCGGATGCAGATGGCCCGCGATCTCATGCGTCACCGGGCTCGCCGTCGGCTCGTGGCGGAAGGTGAGCCCCGAGAGCGTCACCTCGTGCAGCACCGTGCCACCGAGAGCATCGTCGATGACGGGATCATGGTTGCCGTTGAGCCAGACCCACTCGCGGCCCTCCTGAAGGATGGCGAGCGTGCCGCGATCCTCAGCGCTCATGCGATCGACGGCACCCGTGTCGTGGAAGCTGTCGCCGAGGCAGAGCACGCTGGCGGCCGGATAAGCGTCGAGCGTGACGGCCAGCCGCTCGAGCGTGGCAGCGGTGTCGTAAGGGGGAAGCAGCACGCCGCGCGAGGCGAAGGCGGATCCCTTCTCGAGGTGAAGATCGGCGACGATCAGGATGTCCTCGGCTGGCCAGTAAAGCGCGCCCGATACGTCCGCCACGAAAGAGCGGCCGCCAATCGAGAGCGGCTGGCGGCTGAACTCACCGACGTCGAGGCGCTCGGGCTTGAGCTCCAGCATTGGCAAAGCGTTTTTCACGTGCTTCCCCCTCTTCGTGCCCCAGCTCAGCCCGCATCGCCTCCGCGATCAACTCCTCGGCCGCCTCGCGCAAGAGATCCTCACGCGTCAGCCGGCCAACGGGCTCGATGCCGATCTCAAGCAGGATCGGAACCGCAAGCGGCGACACCCGATCCAAAGCTTGATGCCTGATTCGCCCCCTTGCACGGGTCAGGAACTCGCCGAGCCGGGCAATATCCAAAAGCCCCGTGGCGGCATCCTCCCAGGCGGCCTCGAGCAGGATATGCCCGGGGTCATGGCGGCGGAGAACGTTGTAGATGAGATCAGTTGATATTGTAACCTGGCGGCCGCTTTTTTCCTTGCCGGGATGTCGCCGCTCAATCAGGCCGGCGATGACGGCGACAGTGCGGAACGTACGCTGCATGAGGCTTGATTCCGCGAGCCAGGCTTCGAGGTCATCACCGAGCATATCCTCGTCGAAGAGGTTCGCGAGGGAGAGGCTGCCTTCGGCGATGCGCGCCGAGAGGTCGCCGAGGCCCCAGATGGCGAGGCCGTAGTCGTTGGCGACGAAGCCCAGAGGCCGCGCGCCCATGCGCTCGAGCCGGCGCGTCAGCAGCATTCCGAGCGTCTGATGGGCGAGACGCCCTTCGAACGGATAGGCGACGAGGAAGTGGCGCGAGCGGCGCGGGAACGTCTCCACCAGAACGTCGTCGGTACCGGGGAGCTGCGAGTGCTCCGCCTGCAGGCCAAGCCACTCGGCAACAGGCGTCGGCAGGTCGACCCATGTCCGCCGGTTGGCGAGCATGGCGCGCACGCGCCGGGCGAGGTGAGTCGAAAGCGGGAACTTGCCGCCGGCATAGCTCGGGATCATGGCGTCGGCACCGGGCGCACGCGTGACGAAGGCCTCCGTCTCCGCGAGCCCCTCGAAGCGCAGGATCTCTCCGGCGAACACGAACGTATTGCCGGGCGCGAGCTGCTCGATGAAATACTCCTCGACCTCGCCCAACACGCGGCCGCCCATGAGAGGCGGCAACGCTCCCGGCCGCCCGGTCTTGCGGGCGCGCTGGCGGCCGACGAGGCGAACCTTGATCATCGGCGCTTCGACGATGGTGCCAGCGTTCATGCGGTACTGGCTGACGAGGCGCGGATGGGCCAGCCGCAGGCGGCCGTCATCGGTGGGGCGCAGCTTGGCGAAGCGCTCGTAGGAGCGCAGCGCATAGCCGCCGGTGGCAACGAAATCGACGACGCGGTCGAAGCGGGCGCGGGTGAGCCCGGCATAGGGCGCGGCGGAGCGCACCTCCTCGTAGAGCGCATCGGGCTTGAACGGGCCGTGGCAGGCCATACCGAGCACGTGCTGGGCCAGCACATCCAATCCGCCGGAGCGCGAGATCACCGCATCCTGCTCACCGGCCTTGGCGGCCTCGAGCGCGGCCCGGCATTCGAGAACCTCGAAGCGGTTGGCGGGCACGAGCAGCGCGGCCGATGCCTCGTCGAGGCGGTGGTTGGCGCGGCCGATGCGCTGCGCGAGCCGGGACGCGCCCTTCGGCGCGCCGACGTTGATGACGAGGTCCACGTCGCCCCAGTCGATGCCGAGGTCGAGCGTCGACGTGGCGACGACGGCACGCAGGCGGCCCTCGGCCATGGCGGCCTCCACCTTCAGGCGGCGCGCCTTGTCGAGCGAGCCGTGATGGAGCGCGATGGGCAGCGCCTCATCGTTGATGCGCCACAGCTCCTGGAACACCAGTTCCGCCTGCATGCGCGTGTTGACGAAGACCAGCGTCGTCTTGCGCGCGCGGATGGCGCGGTAGATCTCGCCCATCGCATAGCGGGCCGAGTGGCCGCTCCAGGGCACCGGATCCTCGATCTCGAGGATCTCGATCTCGGGCTCGGCGCCCCCGGGCGCGATGACGAGATCAGCGAGCACGCGCATGGCGTCGGGTGCGCGCTGCGGCACGAGATAGCTCATGAGCTCGGACGGACGCGCGACGGTGGCGGAGAGCCCGAGGGTGATGAGGCCGGGCGCGATCGTGTTCAGGCGCGCGAGGCCGAGGGACAGCAGGTCGCCGCGCTTCGACGGCGCGAGCGCGTGCAGCTCATCCAGGATCACGGTGTCGAGATTGGCGAAGATGTACGCCGCTTCGGGGCTCGACAGCATCAGCGCCACCTGCTCCGGGGTCGTAAGCAGGATCTGCGGCGGCTTCACACGCTGGCGGGCGCGCCGCGCGGCGGAGGTGTCGCCGGTGCGCGTCTCGATCGCGATCTTGAGGCCCATCTCGGAAACCGGCGCCAGCAGGTTGCGGGCGATGTCCTCGGCGAGCGCCTTCAAGGGCGAGATGTAGAGCGTCCTGAGACCCGCTCCGCGTTTGGGCTGAGGCGCGCCGGACAGTGCGATCAGGCTCGGCAGGAACCCGGCTAGGGTCTTGCCGGCCCCGGTCGGCGCGATGAGCAGCGTCGGACGGCGCTCGCGCGTTTTGGCAATGAGGGCGAGCTGGTGGGCGCGAGGCTGCCAGCCGCGACGGCGGAACCAGTCCGCGAACGGCGCCGGCAAGGCCACGGCCGTATCATCGGGCGGTGCCCGGCGCCGCGGGGCCGACCGCCTTACCGCCTTATCAGATACGCTACGCACGCGAGGCTTCCTTCGCTGCCGCCGATCACTTAAAACGCGTTCACCTGCGTTAGAGTTGAATTGAGCGGCGCGAAGGCGCTTTAAGTATGTGTTCGGGTGACTGATTCAGGTTCTCATATCCCGAACGATCAGGCTCTACGTAAGGAAGCAACGCGCTGCTACAGGGACCTTTCCATGGACCGTAACACGATTTTCGGCGGGAACCCGCTGGGCGTGATCCTTCGCCTCGCCCTGATCTCGATCGTCGTCGGGATCGTGATGAAGGCGCTCGGCATCGACCTCGGAAACTTCTTCGAGCGGATCAACGAGCTGTTGCGGAACATCTACGATCTCGGTTTCGGCGCCATCGAGTGGGTGCTCGAATACCTGGCGCTCGGCGCGCTGGTGGTGGTGCCGATCTGGATCGTTGCGCGCCTCTTCGGCGCCGCGCGCTCCAAATCTAAGCCGGAATGAGGTGAGGGTCTCGCGCCCTCTCTCCGCTTTTAGTGCAGCGTCGCATCCCGCGACGCCCTGCCCCACGATCAGAGCTCCTTGGCCGCCCACTCCGCGCTTAGCGTTCCGGTGAGCGCGGCAATTGAGCCTACGCCACGCTCTCGGCATGCCTCGGCGAGGTGCGCGTTGATCCGCCCGATCAAGCCGGGGCCTTCATAGATGAGGCCTGTATAGAGCTGAAGGAGGCTTGCGCCTGCCTCGATCTTTGAGAGCGCCGCCTCCGGACTGTCGATGCCGCCAATGCCGATGAGCGGCACCCTACCCTCCGTCTCCCGATGGACGCGCGCGAGCATCACCGTCGCGCGGTGAAAGAGCGGCCGCCCCGATAGCCCACCAGTTTCCTCAGCGGCCGGATCGGTCAGTCCGCTGCGGTCGAGCGTGGTGTTGGAAACCGCTATCCCATCGATGCCGTGACGGAGGAGCACGGCAACGGTATCCGCCAGCTCCTCATCGGAGAGATCGGGTGCGAGCTTGACGGCGATGGGACGATGCGGCGCTCCCTCCGCAATTCTGGCCGCCCGCGCCGCCATCAGGCGCGACAGCAGCGCATCGAGCGCGTCCGGGGCTTGCAGGCCACGCAGGCCGGGTGTGTTCGGCGAGGAGATATTGACGGTGAAATAGCTCGCCACGTCATAGAATACATGAAGGCCCGCAACGTAATCGCCAATGCGATCCGGACTCTCCTTGTTGGCGCCGATGTTCACCCCGACGATGCCGCGCCGCGCCCTCGCTGACAGATGTTTCAACGCTGCCGCATGCCCCGCGTTGTTGAAACCCAGCCGGTTGATCACCGCCCCGTCTTCGACCAGCCGGAAAACGCGTGGCTTTGGATTGCCCGCCTGCGGGAGGGGCGTCGTGGTCCCGATTTCGGCGAAGCCGCATCCGAGGCCGAGGATGGCATCGGGAACGCGCGCATCCTTGTCGAACCCTGCCGCGATGCCGACGGGGTTCGGAAACTCGAGGCCCCAAAGCGACGTCTTAAGCTCTCCCCGCGCCGCGCTTGCGCACCTCGGATAGATGCCGACCTCGAGCGCGCGCAACGTGAGATCATGGGCGACCTCAGGGTCGAGCGTGAGCAGGAGCGGCCGGGCCAAGCGCGACAGGGGGCCGATCATGCCGCGATATCCTCCGGAAGGATGGGAATGCCATCGGCGTCAAGCGGCAGGGGCTTCTCCCACAGCACCGATGCCGTTGGAAGATTGCCGTAAAGATGCGGAAAGAGCGCGCCGCCGCGCGATGGCTCCCACACCAGCGCCGCGCCCAAGGCCGCCGCGTCGAAAGCCACTAGGAGGAGATCGTCCACGTCCTTGAAATGCTTGGCCGCCGTCTCCCTCACCTGGTCGGCAGCCGACAGATGGATGAAGCCGTCGCGCATGTCGTCGGGCGAGCCCCTGAATACGCCTTCCCGGCACGCCTCGCGCCAGGCCTTGGACGCTACGATCTTAAAAATCATGATGCCAGTGTGTCCACTTTCACTCAGTGCGGGGGAACGTGGCGCGCAAGGCGCCGCGCCATATTTCCGCCCGCCCTCGCCTGCGTTACATTAGCCTGCTCGCTCGCGCTCTGAGGCAGAGATGACAGCTACAAGCCCGGTCGCGCGAGGGAGCCAACGCAGTATCAAGCGGGGCTAATAGCACGGGTTCTTGGGTCGGCGCGCAATCCCGATCGTCACATCTCAACTGAAAATCCAGCGGATATATTCAGGGCGCCCAAAGCACGAGGCCTTGGGAGAGGGATGCCGTGCTCCATCGGACGGAAGGACGGGACGTCGGCGTGCACGAGCTTGTTTCAGTGAGCGTATTACCTCTCAAGGATCTCTTCTCCGACGATTTCCATTTCCACCTTCCGTACTTCCAGCGGGCTTATGCGTGGCAGACGGAGCAGGTCGGCCGGCTCCTGTCGGATATTACGAGCGCCATGCGCGCGAGCGACGGCGGCCGCGGCTATTTCCTTGGCCGGCTGATGCTCGGAAAAAAACCCGGACAGCCGCAGGCCGCGCTCGTCGACGGGCACCAGCGCATGATGACGCTCACACTGCTCTTCGCCGTGCTGCGGGACCTCGAAAGCAATCCGGTGCAGCAGGAGCGCCTGCATAGCTTCGTGCGCGGCCGCCATCTTCGGCTCTGCCCACAGGAGGCTGTCGCGGATGCCTGCGAGCGTTACGTGCAAGGCCCCGGGGCGACGGCTCTCGATCCCGAGGGGGATTTCGACATCCTGTCTGAAACCGAGCGCAATCTAATTGAAAACCGGAACTATCTGCGCGCGGAGCTGACGGGCATCGAATACACGCCCGACGTCCGGCATCGCCTCATCGATTATCTCGCCGAGCAATGCTGCGTGATCGTCTCCTCGGTCGAGGACGAGGAGATGGCGTGGGCGTTCCTACGCACGGAGGAGGAGACGCGCCTCGACTTCACGAAGTCGGACCGCGCCAAGTTCAGCCTGCTCTCCATCGTGCCTGCGGGCGATCGCGCCGAATGCCAGGGCATATGGGAGACGTGCGAAGCGCTCCTCGGAGGCGGCGACCTGCACGCGCTGCTCGGGCACCTGCGAACTCTCAAGAGCCGCCGCCAGAGCAACAAGCCGATCGAGATCGAGATCGCCGAGACGTATAAGCTCAACCAGCCGGGCGCCGGCAAGTCGTTTCTGGCCGGCGAGCTCAAACCCGCTGCCGAGCGCCTCGCAGCACTGCGGCGGACGACCGAAAATCCCTTCGGCGTCGGCAAGTTTGTCGAGCGGCTGTCATGGATCGACACGCAATTGTGGGTCCCGGCCAGCCTCGTCTGGCTGCAGCGGAAGCGCGATCCGCGCGAGACGCAGATGTTCTTTATGCGTCTGGAGCGCCTGGTCTGGATGATGCGCATCGCCGGCTTCGATCCAACGAAGCAGCACACCCGCATCATACAGCTTCTCGGCGAGATCGAGCGGGGCAAGCCGGTGAGCGGCATGGGCGAGCTCGAGGTAACGGCCGAGATGCGCGAGAAGGCGCTGGCGAACTTGCGCAGCCCTTCCTTCGACGCCAAGCATTTCTGTGCGCGCGTGCTGAGGCGAATCAGCATCGCGATGGGTGAGGATCCGGGCCCCGTCTCGCGAGACCGGCTCACAATCGAGCATCTTCTGCCGCGCGCGTTTGCACCACGAAGCGGCTGGCGCACGCATTTCCCATCGCATCGCGCGGTGAAGCAGCACGCGCACCGGCTCGGCAACCTGACCTTCCTCTCGCCGGAGCACAACCAGACGGCCGACCAGCAGGACTGGACGCGAAAGCGCGCCATTCTCGCGCGCTCAGAGTTCCTGCTCTCGCGGCAGCTTGCGGATTACGAGACGTGGACGCCGGCCGAGATCTTCGGCCGCACCGAGGAGCTGATCCGCGTCCTATTCACGGACTGGGGCATCAAGCTCTGAGACGCGTCATCCGATCGCGGCGCTAGAGTGCTTCCGGAAAAGTGGAAACCGGTTTTCCGGAAAGAAGCACGAAGAAAACCGGAACGGCTCTAGGAGACGGCGGCGTCCGCGGCGACGAGATCGCCCTTCAGCGCCGCATCAATCAGCGAACGCGTTTCCGCGATGCCATAGAGTGCGATGAACGAGCCGAAGCGCGGGCCTTTGCTCTCACCCAGCAGGATCTCATAGATGCTGTTGAACCAGGCGTTCGAGACACCAGGCTTCTCCGGCGTCGCGCCCTTGGCGGCGAAATCCTGATAGCGCGGCACGGCACGGCCCACGTCATAGAGAATGGTCTGCAGGTCTTCGGCGCTAGCATCCGCGGGCGCCTTGGCCAGGGCCTCGGAGAGCGCTTCGAGCGCCGCGCGCTCGACGTCGTCGGCTGGACGATGGCGCTTCTTCGGCCTAACGAAATCCGTGTAGTAGCGCACGGCATAGCCCGCGAGTTCATCGAGCAGCGGATGCGCCTCGGGGCTCGCGCCGGGGAAATGGCGGCGGATGAAGCCCCAGAGCACGGACTTATCGGCGGCGTTCGAGGCTGCGACGAGGTTCAAGAGCAGCGCAAAAGTGATCGGCAGCTCGCCCTGGGGCGGCGTGCCGCCGTGAAGGTGCCAGACGGCATTGTCGAGCCGTGCCCTGCCCTCCTGGCGCGGATAGGCGGCAAGCAACTGCAGATACTCGTCGACGGCGCGCGGAATGACGTCGAAATAGAGCCGCTTCGCCGTCTTCGGCTTCTGGAACATGAAGAGAGACAGGCTTTCGGGCGAGGCGTACGTAAGCCATTCCTCGATGGTGAGCCCGTTGCCTTTCGACTTCGAGATCTTCTCGCCGCGCTCGTCGAGGAACAGCTCGTAATTGAAGCCCTCGGGCGGCGTGCCGCCGAGCGCCCGGCAGATCTTCGACGAGAGCGTAACCGAGTCGATGAGATCCTTGCCGGCCATCTCATAGTCGATGCCGAGCGCCGTCCAGCGCATGGCCCAATCGGCCTTCCACTGGCATTTGACGCGGCCGCCCGTGACCGGAGTCTCGACCTTCTCGTCTGTCTCGGGATCGACGTAGACGACGGTGCCGGCCTTCGGATTGCGCTCGATCATCGGCACCTGGAGCACGCGCCCGGTGCGCGATGAGATCGGCAGGAAGGGCGAGTAGGTGGCGCGGCGCTCAGGCCCGAGCGTCGGCAGGATGATCTCCATGACCTTGTCGTAGACCTCGAGCATCCGGAGGAGCGTCGCATCGAACGCGCCGGAGGCGTAGCATTCGGTGGCCGAATAGAACTCGTATTCGAACCCGAAGCGATCGAGGAAATCGCGCAGCATCGCGTTGTTGTGATGGGCGAAGCTCTCGAACTTGCCGAACGGATCGGGGACGCGCGTCAGCGGCTCGTCGAGATGCTGGAGCAGCATGTCCTTGTTCGGCACGTTGTCCGGCACTTTGCGCAGGCCGTCCATGTCATCGGAGAAGCAGATGAGGCGCGTCTTGCGGCGCCCCTCGGTCAGCACCTCGAACGCATGGCGGACCATGCTGGTGCGGGCCACCTCGCCGAAAGTGCCGATGTGAGGCAAGCCGGACGGACCGTAACCGGTTTCGAACAGCACCGTCTTGGCGGCACCGTCCTCGATCTTGCCGAGACGGGCGATGAGCCGGCGCGCCTCTTCAAACGGCCACGCCTTCGCCTCGCCGAGTGCGGCTGACAAAGCGGGATCGAAGACAGGGTCGGTCATTGGCGGCTTTCAATATTTCTAAGTTTTTGTTCGATCGTGCTTCTTGCCGGAAATCGGTTCCCGCTTCCGGAAGCACTCTTTGGCTTGGTGGTCGGGGCGAAGATCAGCGGGCTTCCTGGGAGAGAAGCATTCGCCCCGCGCCCGCAACCTATGAGCCGCGGCCGCGAGCGTCAATCGACCCCTCCCCGGTCGTCACGCCGCGGTGGTGGCCGGTCCGGCGGGAGGGCGACGCGGACGGACCAGGCGCCGTAGCATGAGGAGCAGGATCAGCACCGCCGCGCCGCCGCCGATGACCACCAGCGGATGCTTCTCCCAGATGAGGATGGGCGAGATGCGCCCATCCCATGCCGCCCTGATGTCGTCGAGGATGGCCTCAGGGCTTCCGCTGCCGTCACGAAGCATCATGTCCACGGCGCGCGCCTGATCGCGGCTGGCGAGAACAGCCGCACGCACGCGCGGCGCACCGAGGCTCTGCATCTTTCCGGGCTTCGCCGCGACGGCTTCGAGCACGCGTGCCCGTGGTTCCGGCTCCAGCCCGTCGAGATAGCGCGCGAGCGACTCGAGCTCCGTTTCGGAAAAGGCCCGCGCGAGACGCTTGAGATCCTCCGCGCCGAGGCTGAAAAGCCGGTTCCGGGCATCGGGAGAGAGCGCCGACAGGCGGGAGATCGCCGCGTGATCGTCCAGCGCCAGAAGAGCTGACAATGTCGCGCGCGTGAAGCCCTCAGGCTCGGCACGCCGATAGATCTCGTGCTCCAGCACCTTCGATAGCTGCTCGCCGGCGAGGGACGACCAGCCGAGCGCGGCATCGATGGAGCGGGTGTCGCGCGCGATCGTCATCGCGGGCTCGGGGAGAAACCGCACGGCCTCGTTCAGCGAGCCGTCGCCAAGGCGGCGCAGCACGCCAGGCTCGCCTTCCTTGGCCAGTGCCAACGCCACCACCTCATCGAGACGCGCGAGCTGATCCGGCCTCACCGTATCGAGGAAGCGCCGGAAGCCATCATCACGCTCGGCGATGTCGAGAGCCTTCTGGTGCGCGTTGCGAAAGGTGCGCCAGATCTCGAGCACACGGTCGGCCGCCTTGGCTGCGATCTCGGCGAGATGCGCGTTCATCTGCTCGGCGATGGTGCGGGCGAGCTCGTCCTTCACGAGGCTTTTGGTAGCATCCGACTTCATCTCGTCGGAGATGATAGGCAGCACGCCGTTCCTGAGCTCCCAGATGTCCTTGGCCACCAGCACCAGGCCTACGCCACCGGCGGCGACCGACACGAGGCGAGCGAGCACGCTGCCCGCCAACCGCTGGCCGACGCGCGCCGCGATGTTGGCGAGCTGACGGCGCATCAGGATCATAGCGGCGCCGGCAATGCCGGTACTCGATTGCTGAAGCACCGCGCCGGACGAAACCGTCGCCTGCCCCGCTTGCGTCTGCACGCCGAAATCGTGCTCGACATCGCCGCTCACGGCGTTGGCAACCGTCGTACCGTATCGCCCGCCCAGGAATGCGCGCAGGCATTCGAGAGACGGGCCCATCGCATCCTGGCTCGCAAGCTCGAGCGTCTTGCCGACCTCCTTGCCGACCTCTGTTGCGAGCCCTTCGACCGCGGTCTTCATCACGTCGGACGTATAGACGCGCTCGGCAACCGCCGCGGAGATCTCCTGTGCCTTTTCCGAACTGACGAGCGATTGGGCGAGCCCGGCCCAGCTCGTCTCGCTGCGCACCTCCTCGACGGCAAGATCGACGCGCTTGGCAAGCAAGTCGTCCATGCCAGCGCGCCGCCATTGACGCTCGACGCTGGCGCGATAATCGAATGTTCGCACGCTTGCTTCGAGCATCCGGAAGGTGAGGCCCTCGATGGAGCTTCGGAAGCCAGGCTCGTCCGCCGACTGGCAGGCTTCATAATCCGCCCGTGTCATTGGCGGCGCCGAGAGCGCGGGATGGACGGCGGCATCGGCCAGCATTGCCAGGACGACGGCTGCGGTGACCGCGGAGCGTAGAAATGGCAAAGATGACAACTCCATACGGCGAGCGTGACGGCGTGGGACGGTGTCGGAAAGTTTACCATACGCGCAATGCGGAACGTAACTATGTGCTGATTGCGAATTCGCCCTATCGAGCCGCAATGTCGCGAGCGAATTTCTGGATCTGCCGCACGCTACGACACCCCTAAATCCAATATCCCTGGACTTCCAAACTCCCTGCGAAGCCGAGCCAGACGGCATGCCAAGTTCGGAACCGGAAATACCAGTGACATTTCAGACACTCAGCGGAACAGCCCAGATGGCTCGGTTCGCTTGAGTTGGGGCAGTGTCTCTTCGGACTAGCGGGCTGCATGACGATCACGCCGGATATTCCATATGTGCGTCAATCTGCCGATCCGCAGGAATGCGGTTATTAATCCCCGCTCCCTGCAAAGAGAAACACAATATTTTCACGGCATTATACGTTTCCATGAGGCGAAAGCCTTGTCGCACCGCAATATGCAAACAATGTACGTGTCACACTTCCGCCGCACACTGCGCGGAGTACGGCCCGGTCGGCGTGCGCGGTGACGGCCTCGTGCCGGCGACAACGTGAGATTTTAGGCAAAGGTCATTGAACAAGCCCTGCCTGGATATGATCCTATTCGCCTTGCGACCGATAGCCCCATAGGCAAGCGTCTGGGAGAGTTGCAGGTAAGTCCGCGCTGAGCCGCCCGCCATAGGCAGGGCCGACCGGATTATTCGGACCGGGGCGCAGCCCTTCGAGCGCGGCGCATCGGCCGGTTAGGGAATTGTTTTCGTTTGAATGGGCTAAGGGTCCGTGGCGGCGCCATGAGACCGGATCGCCATTCAAGACGCGGCGAAAGATCAGTGACTGGGGATTGAATGGAGGAGCGACGTCCTGAAACCAACAATCGGAAATGCCAATTCCGAACTTGGCAATTCAGCGGCGATCGGCTTTAGTCACTTACAAGTTGGTAACAGCGAGTTATCCTAACTGCATGAACAAGAAAGAAAAAATCAATGCCTTCCGCGGGAGCGTGGTTATTCCGGGAGGCAAAATCGGCGTGCTGTTGGTGCACAGCCTGGGCGGGAACCCGGTCGAGTTAAGGTTTGTCGCTCAAGGCCTTGCGCGTCAGGGCTACACTGTCTATTGCCCCCTTATTCCTGGCCTCGGCGGCAGCACGGACGCCATGGGGCTTTCGAGCTGGAAGGACTGGTACGCCGCCCTTGAGGAGGCGCATGACGAGCTCAAGGCCCATTGCGACGTCATCATCGTCGGCGGCCTTTCCGCTGGAGCCATGCTGGCGCTGCGCCTCGCACGCGAACGCGGCGAGCAGGTCGACGGCCTTCTTCTGTTTGCCCCCACCATCTGGCCGAACGGATGGGCCATCCCGCTTCACTTCAATCTTTTTGCGCTCATCTATCACAAGTGGTTCGCCTCGCTGCTGCGGCTACGCCAGCGCGCGCCTTACGGCATCAAGGACGAGCGCATCCGCAATTTCGTGATCGACAGCTTCAGGAGCGAGGGACGCCCGCTCGAGGATCTCTTCGGACGCGGCGGCGGCCTCGTTTGGGAGTTCAAGTCGCTGGCGCGCGACGTCAAGCGCCGCCTCTCCGAGATCCGGCAACAAGCAGCGATCTTCCATCCGCGCGAAGACGACCAGAGCGACATTTCGAACGCGTTCAAGCTGCAGCGCAAGCTCGGCGGCATGGTCGAGATGACGGTGCTCGAGGATAGCTACCACATGGTGACGCTGGATCGTCAGCGGGTGCTCGTCGTCGACCGGACGGTCGACTTCGTGCGGCGTCTCACCCAGAAGATCGAGGAGAAGGCAGCCGTGTCGCGCCTGATCCAGGGCAAAGGCGTTGCCGAGTAGATAAGCGTGGCGGCGCGCCATGCAGCCCCATGAAAATTAGAAAGGCCGGGCTCTGAAGCCCGGCCTTTTCATTTGTGGAGTATACCCCGCGATCTCAGGCCGGCGGAGGCGCCCCTTCGCAGCGAGGAAGATCGTCCGGCGCACGTGTCCAGGTGAAGGACTTTCCAAGAAGCTTCATGCCGAGATAGCCGGTAACGGTGAGCTGGTCTTCCTGGGCGAGCTTGAGGGCCACGTCGTAAGTCTTGCCCGTCTTCGGATCGTAGATCTTGCCATCGTCGAACGTACCGTCCGATTTCAGCGCCAGTCCCCAGATCATCGGCAGGCCACAGATCGGGCGGCCCTGGTTCCCCGGATCAGGGTTGTAGCGATCATGCTTCGGAACGCCTTCGGCGTTGAGCGGCTCCTGGAGCCAGACGATGCGGCCGCAAAGCCTGCTGGCGTTCTCAGCGCAAATATAGATCTCAACGGCGCCCTGCCCGCTGTCATCGTACCAGAGGCCGAGCTCCGGCCGGGACGCGTGGGCTTCCGAGGCGAAGGCCGCGGCGCTCAAGGCAAGGACCGGAACCAGTTTTGCGGCAGAGGCCGCCAAGGCGGTAACTCTCTCGATCATGAGGAACCTGCTGGCTAGAAAGCTGCTTTTTTCAGGAAAGACCCCGGTGCGTCGAAATGGTGTCGCTTCGTCGCACGGGGCTAAATCTGCAATCAAAAGAGGCGAAAACACGAAAGTGAACCCTTATTAGTCAAGACCTATTGTCTAGCAAGGGTTCGGTAACGACTTACCATCTTTCTGCCAGAGCGATCTGTTTGAAAGCATTCCCACCGCAAGGGTAGTGTGGGCGGGATCAAAAGCCTATATACCTGCCCGCTGAGACCACGAGCTTAGATAAAGCGCGCGAGGCGCGCGGCAAACCAGCTCCTCGGGCGGCGCCTATTAGAATGATGCGCCAAGGCTTGGCTCCTGGCCCTGCCCCGAGGCGCCGAGCCCGGTAATAGTGTATTCGAGATGATACTCACTCTCGCGTTCCGCAATCTCTTTCACGACCGCATCCGGCTCGCCGTGACGCTGGTCGGCATCCTGTTCTCGATCGTGCTCGTCGCGATCCAGCTCGGCATGTATCTCGGCTCGAGCCGCATGATCACCTCGATGATCGAGCGCTCCAACAGCGACATCTGGATCACGGCCTATGGAGCCAAGAGTTTCGAGGAAGGCGGCATCCTGCTGTCGACGCGCGAGCGCCACCAAGCCCTCGCCACTCCCGGCGTCAAGGCGGTGATCCCGCTCGTCGTCGCCTTCGCCGAATGGCGAAAACCTGAAGGCGGTTCCACGCGCGTGGTGCTCGTCGGCACTGATGCGGAGGACGGCGCGCTCGAGCCTTGGTCGCTGGTCGAGGGCACGTGGCAGGACATCAAGTCGCCGGATGCCATCTCCGCCGACGATACGTACTTCCGCGAGCTCGGCATCAACGGCATCGGCGATACGGCACAGATCGCCATGGGCCGCGTGAAGGTGAAAGCACTGACGCACCGCATCCGCTCCTTCACCCAGTCTCCGTATGTGTTCACGACGCTCTCTCGCGCACGCAGCCTGCTCGGCGCCGAAAGCGACAAGGCGACGTTCTACCTCGTGCAACTCGAGCCGGGCGCGGATGTCGAGACCGTCCGCCGCGAGTTGCTGAACCGGCTCGACGGCGCGGAGGTGCTGACTAAGGACGAGTTCGAGGATCGCAGCCTGCGCCAATGGCTGTTCCGCACCGGCGCCGGCCTTGCCCTCATCGGCGGCGCGCTGCTCGGCATCCTGGTCGGAACCGTGATCGTGGCGCAAACGCTCTACTCGAGCACCAAAGACCACCTGAACGAATTCGCAACCCTGCGCGCGCTCGGCTCGTCGTCGGGCTATATCTACAAGGTCATTCTCGCGCAGGCGGGCTTGAGCGCTGTCATCGGCTACGTGCTCGGCATCCTGATCTCGCTCGGCATCCTCTACATCAGCCGCAACACGCCGCTGCCGCTCGTCATGACGCCAGGCCTCGCGTTGGCCCTGCTTGGGCTCACGCTCTTCATGTCGGCGGTCTCCGCCATCTCGGCGATCATCAAGGTCACTCGTATCGATCCAGCCACGGTGTTCAGCAGATGACCCAGAAGCCCGTTCTCGAGGCAGAAAATGTGGTCAAGGAGCTCGGCAAGGGCGCCGGCAAGGTGATTGCCCTCAAGGGCGTGAACCTCGCGCTCGTCAAGGGCGAGCTGACCCTCCTCATGGGGCCGTCAGGCAGCGGAAAGACCACGCTGCTCTCCATTCTCGGCTGCATCCTGACGCCAACCTCCGGCACGGTGCGCGTCGAAGGCGAAGAGACGACCGGCAAGAGCCCCGAGGAGCTTGCCGAGATCCGCCGCAAGCACATCGGATTCATCTTCCAGTCTTACAACCTGTTCCCGACGCTCTCGGCGCTCGAGAACGTGCGCATCGCGCTCGACGTGATCGGACGCAAGGGCTATCAGGCGGCGCAGCGGGCGGAAGAAGTCCTGCGCGATGTGGGCCTCGGCAACCGCCTGAAGAACTACCCGTCGAACCTTTCGGGCGGAGAGCAGCAGCGCGTCGCGGTGGCGCGCGCCATCGCCGCCTCCCCGTCCGTAGTCCTGGCGGACGAGCCGACAGCGGCCCTCGACGGCGAGAACGGACACGCGGTCATGGCGCTGCTGGCACGCATCGCCAAGGAGCAGAACCGCAGCGTTCTGGCCGTAACCCATGATCCCCGCACGCTCGGCTACGCGGACCGGGTGGTGCGGATTGAAGACGGATTGATCGTAGGCGAGGAGCGCCGCCCGAAGGGCCTCGATGCGCCGGAGATCGCAGACCTTACCAAGAGGCGAAAAGCGAATGGCTAACCTGAAGCTCGACCCGACGGCGACCGCCGTTGTGGCGGCCGCCGTGGCGGCGATCGTGACCAGCGTGACCTTGAACCAAATCGCGCCGCGGTTCAGCGGCTCGGCTCAGGCCGTTCAGACAGCCCACGCGCAGGACATGCGCCCACGCCCCGTCTGGGCCGCGTCGGCAACCGGCCGCGTCGAGCCGAAGGACGGCGAGGTGCGCATCTCTTCGGAAGCGCCCGGACGCATCGTCTCCGTCATCGCCAAGACCGGCGATCACGTCGTGGCCGGCGATCCGCTCGTCGAGCTCGACAGCTCGGATCTCACGGCCAAGCTCGCGGCCGCGCGCTCGGAAGCCGAGGTTCGCATCCTCGAGCGGGACGAGGAGCCGGCTACGGGTGTCGCCCTCGAGCGTCGCGAGGCGGAAGATGCGCTCAATACATCGGAGCGGGCGCGCTTCAGCGCCCAGGAAGAATTCGACGAGGCCTACCGCCGCTTCAGGCTCGAGAATGGCGACGCCGATGCCGTGAACGCGGCACGCGAGAAGCTCGCCGAGGCGGAGAAAAAAGTGGCCGACGATCAGGCCAAACTCGACACCATTCTCGCCAAGCCGGACCTTCCGCATCCGACGCGCATGGAATCGGCGCTATGGGTTGCGCGTACCGACGTGGAGCAGGTGGAGAACGCGATCGAGAAGACGCGCGTGCGCGCGCCGGCCGACGGCTCTGTCCTGAACATGTGGGCCAAGGTCGGCGAAATGGCCGCACCGTCAGCCGATGCGCCTCTGCTTCTCTTCGGCGACATCTCGAGCCTGCGGGTGCGGGCCGAGGTGGAGGAGCGCGATGTCACTAAGGTTCGCGTCGGCCAGCGTGTCGTCGTGCGCGCCGACGCGTTCCCGGACAAGGACTTCGAGGGCGTCGTCACGCAGGTCGCGCCGGCACTCGGCTCGCCGCGCATCATCTCCCGCGGCCCGCGCCGGCCCAACGATGTGGAAGTGCTCGAGGTGCTGATCGCGCTCGACGGCAATCCGCCGCTCATGACCGGCATGCGTGTCGACGCCTTCTTCCGCCATGAGGCCGCGGCCGCCAACAACACGCCGGCGCGCAAGTAGGCGCGGCACACGCTTCAACCGCGATACGCCGCGGGGGCCTCGGCACGCCGGCTCGGCCTCACTCCGCTGGCGTGGGCGTGCCGTGTTGCGGCGCGCTTGAGGCGGGCGGCTCATCGGCCTTGCCGATAAAGGGGCCGAAGAGGCGCCATGCCCAGCGTCCGATATCATCCATCACCATGAAGACGGCGGGCACGAAGACGAGGCTCAGAACCGTCGATGAGATGAGGCCTCCGATAACCGCGATGGCCATCGGAGCGCGGAACTCGCCGCCTGAACCGAAGGCCAAAGCCGACGGCAGCATGCCGCCCGCCATGGCGATGGTGGTCATCACGATGGGGCGGGCGCGCTTGCGGCCGGCATCGATGATTGCCTCGGCCCGCGGGATGCCGGCGCGCATCTCCTCGACTGCGAAATCCACCAGCATGATCGCGTTCTTAGTGACGATGCCCATCAGCATCAGGATGCCGATGACCACCGGCAGGCTGATGGCATTGCCGGTCAGCGCCAGAGCGGTGATGGCGCCGCCGATGGACAGCGGCAAGGAGAAAAGGATCGTGATCGGCTGCAGGAAGCTCGCAAACAGCAGCACGAGCACGGCGTAGACCATCATGAGCCCCGCCGCCATGGCTTGCTCGAAGCTCTCGAACACCTCGCCCATGATCTCGGCCGCGCCGAACTGCTTGATCTCGACGCCCGGCGGAAGGTCTCGTGCAGCAGGAAGCGCCATGATGCCGCCGATGGCATCGCCGAGGGGCGTGCCGGGCGCGAGATCAGCTCCGAGCACGATGCGCCGCGTGCGATCGTAGCGATCGATCGCGGTCGGCCCCTGGCCATAGTCGAACGTGGCGACGGCGGAGAGCGGAACTGCAGTACCCGAGGTCGAGGTCACCTTCAGCTCCTCGAGAAGCTGGCGACTGGCGCGGGCACCGGTCTCGAGCTGGACGCGGATTGGAACCTGGCGTTCGCCGACGTCGAACTTGGCGAGATTGGCGCCGATGTCGCCGATGGTGGCGATGCGTACCGCCTCGGAAATGGTTTCAGTGGTGATGCCGAGCTCGGCCGCGATCTCCGAGCGGGGATAGACGCGCAGCTCCGGCCGATCGAGCTCGGCCGTGGAGACGACGTTCTGCAGCATCGGCAGGCGCTTGGCTTCACTGGTCAGATCGGCTGCCGCACGGGTGACCGCTTCCCCGTCACGCCCCGTGACGACGAGTTGAAGCTCGCGCTGGCCATCATCCTGGAGGAAGAAGTAGCGGATGTCCGGAATGTCGGCGAGGCTGTGGCCGACCTCTTGCCGGATGCGGCTCTGAGAGAGCGATCGCTCGCCGCGCGGCGTCAGCATCACGATCAGCGTCGCCTTGCGTACCTCCTCACTGCCGCCGAGCAGCGTTCCGCCGAGTGTGAACACGCTCTGCACGTCCGGGCGCTGCTTGAGGCGGCGGGCAACCTCGTCGCTTGCGGCTTCGGTATCGGCCAGCCGTGAGCCTGGCGGCAACTCGACGCCGAGCAGCATGCGCCCGGTATCCTCCTGCGGGAGAAAGCCGGACGGCAAGAGATAGAAGCTTCCGATGGAGCCGGAAAAGATCAAGAGACCGAGGCCGACGGTGGCGAAGTGATGGCGCACCGACCAGGTGACGAGACGCGTGTAGAGACGCATCAGCCGGCCTTCCTTGCGGCCGTGCCCGTGGCCGCGCATGAAATAGGCGGCGAGCAGGGGCGTGATGAGACGCGCGACCAAGAGCGAGAAGAACACCGCCGCCGCTACGACGAGGCCGAACTGCTTGAAGTACTGCCCGGCGATGCCGCCCATGAACGAGACGGGTGTAAAGACGGCGATGATGGTTGTCGTGATGGCGATGACGGCGAGGCCGATCTCGTCGGCGCCCGCGAGCGCCGCACGATAAGGCGACTTCCCCATCTGGATGTGCCGGACGATGTTCTCGATCTCGACGATGGCGTCGTCGACGAGAATTCCGGTCACGATGGTGATGGCGAGAAGGCTCACGAGGTTGAGCGAGAAATCCATCGCCGACATGGCCCAGAAGGCGGGAATGATCGACAGCGGCAGCGCGATGGCGGCAATCAAGGTGGCGCGCCAATCGCGGAGGAACAGGAACACGACGACGACGGCGAGCACCGCGCCTTCGATCAGTGTCTTCATGGTCGCCTCGTAGGCGCCCATCGTGTAGTCGACCGTGTTGTCGATGCGCTCGAGCGTGACGTCGGGATAGAGCTTTCGGATCTCCTCGATTTTCTTCGCGACACCGGAGGCGACCTCGGTGTCGCTCTCGCCCTTGGCGCGCGAGATCGCGAAGGCGACGATGCCTTGGCCGCCGAGCTTGGCGAAGGTGCGCGGCTCCTCCACCTCGTCGGTGACGGATCCGAGATGGTCGAGGCGGACCTTGCGTCCGCCGGGGAGCGCGATCATCGTCTCGGCGAGCGCGCTCACCGTCTCCTTGCTGGCGAGCGTGCGAATGGCTTGCTCGCGCCCTGCGATCTCACCGCGCCCGCCCGCCAGGTTGACGTTGGAAGCACGCACCTGCCGGTTCACCTCGCCGGCGGTGGCGCCGTAAGCGAGCAGGCGGTCGGGATCGAGATTGACGCGGATCTCACGCGTGACGCCGCCCATGCGGCGCACCTCCGACACACCTTTGACGCCCTGGAGCAGGCGCACCAGCGTATCGTCGACGAACCAGGACAATTCCTCCGGCGTCATGGCTGGCGCGCGGGCCGAATAGGTGACGACCGGCAAGCCCTCGATCTCGATTCTGGTGACGACGGGCTCCTCGATGGTGCGCGGCAGATCGGTGCGAATGCGCTGCACCGCGTCCTTCACATCGTTCAAGGCCCGGTCCGGATCGACCTCGAGACGGAACTCGACGGTGGTGACGGAGGAGCCTTCGGTGATGGCCGAGGTGACGTGCTTGACGCCGTTGATGCCGGCGATCGCGTCCTCGACGCGCTTCGTAACCTGCGTCTCGAGCTCGGAGGGCGCGGCGCCGGACTGGTAGATCCGCGCCTGCACCACCGGCACGTCGATGTTCGGAAAGCGCGTCACGGGAAGCGCGGCGAAGCTCATCACGCCGAGCACCATCAGCACCAGGAAGAGGACGAGCGGCGGGACCGGATGGCGGATCGACCAGGCCGATACGTTCACGTTCATCGCGCGGCCTCGCTGAGCTTGCCGCTCTCCGCCGGGCTCGGCTTCACGGCGCGCACGGCGTCGCCGTCGCGCAGGAAGGTTCCGGCCTTGGCGACAACGAGATCGCCCTCTTCAAGACCGCTCTCCACGGCCACGAGGCCGCTCATCTCGAGACCCGTCTTGACGGAGCGGGTTGCGACCTTGCCGCCGTTCACCACCTGCACGCTCGCGCCGTCGGATGCGTAGAGCACCGCCGAAAGGGGCACCGCGATGAAGCGGCCGTGGCCGGTCTCGATCGTTCCGCGGCCGAAAGCGCCGACCTTGAGATCGGGGTGCCCGCCGAGAAAGATACGGACGCGGCCCAGGCGGGTCGTCTTGTCGATCTCGGGCGAGACGAGGCGGACCGTTCCGGCAACCTCTATGCCGCGCGGCGCAGAGACACGTGCCGTCTGGCCTTCCTTGATCTTCCAGAGGTGCGTTTCGGAAACCTCGGCATCAAGCTCGATTTCGCCGTTCTCGATGATGCGGAACATGGTGTCGCCGCCGGTCAGCGTGCTGGCGGTGGCGATGCCGCCGATACGGCCCGCTCGCTTTCCGACGATGCCATCGGCGGGAGCGCGCACCTCGGCACGGCCGCGGCGCCAGAGAAGCTCGCGCCGCTGGGCCTCGATCTGCCCCTTGTCAGCCTCGGCCTGAGCTAGGGTTCCTTTGGCCGACTCGAGCTGGGCGCCTGCTGCCTTGAACGCGAGCTGGCGCTGGTCGAACACGCTTTCGGCCAGATACTTCGATTCCACCAGTGGGCGCGCGCGATCGAGCTGGGCCTTCGCCTCCGCCAGCCGCGCCTCCATCTCGAGGATCAGACTTCGCGCGCGCTCAATAGATGCCTTGGAACTTCCGAGAGCGGCTTCGTTGGCGGCAAGCTGCGCATCGATCTGCTCGGCCATGAGAACAGCGAGAACCTGGCCCTTCTTGACGTGATCGCCCTCCTCGGCCTTGAGCTCGAGCACGCGCAGGCCATCGACCTCGGGCGCAACCAGGATCTCCTCGCGCGGCACGAAGGATCCCGTGACGAGCACCGTCTCAACGAAATCCGCTGGGGCCGCCTCGACGACGGTGACGGCTGGCGGAGGCGGCTCTGTGACATCTGCTTTCGCTTCGCTTTGCTCGGTTACCGCAAGTGCCGCCAGATAATGATCGGCGATACCCGACTGATAGGCCGCGGCCGCGAGCCCGACGAGGCCCAGAAGCACGACGAGCGTACGCTTACTCATGATCGAGCCTCGGACTTTTCCGGATTAGCGGCCTTGACGCCTGACGGTGGCGGTGGGGCCTCGTCGGGCACCATCTCTACGGGGTTGAGAAGCGTCCGCACCATGCGGACGAGCACGGGCAGAACCCTGTGCGCATCGAACTCAGGATCCACGGCACGGCGCCAGAAGAGGCCGTCGCCGATCAGCGCCACGACCTCGGCGAGAGTGCGCGGATCGTCCTCGGGCCGGATTTTGCCATCTTCGCGGGCGCGCTCGAATACCTGCTCGAAGCTCTGCCGGCAATAGGCATCGACCGAATGGAACGTGGCCGCGACCGTCGGATTGCGCGTCGCCTCCCCGCCGATCTCGAGCCCGAGCACGCGCTTGTGCTGCGGCTCCTCCACGGCATAGTGCTCCCCGAGCTTGGCGAGGGCGGACAAGAGATCGGGCGCGTGTGTCAGCTCCGCAAGCTGCGCCGCCAGCTTGGCACGGTTGCGCTCCGCTATGCCCGCAATCAAATCCTCTTTCGATGCGAAATAGACATAAAGTGCGCCGGGGCTGATACCGGCCTCACGGCAAATGTCCTGCATCGTGCAGCGATGGAAACCGGCGCGTGCAAAGCAAAGCTCGGCCGCGTCGAGGATGCGCTCGCGACGCGCTTTCTGGGTCTCGGGTCTGAGTTTCGGCATGACGATCTCGGCCGGATGGATACGCGGCGGCGTCTCAAAGCGCGTTCACCCTTTGGTGGCCGGGTCTAGAGTGCGGGCGCGCTTCAAGTGTTCATTCGAGAGGTTCAGTCACACTCTGAATGGGAGGCAAAGCCCCACATCTCGAACGATCAGGCTTAGTGCCACAAAACGAACGTTCGTTTTCTTTGTTCCGAAAAAATGGTGAAGTAAAGACCTACATAAAGGATCGGGATCGAGCACGGCGCGCCGCCCAGAGTGTCCAAGGCGCCCGGTCAATTCGTCCATGATTTGCAGGAGCTTAGAACTGTCGACGCGTGACGGGCCGCGGTGAGAGAGACGGCGACTACGGGATGCGGCTCAGAACTGCACGAGCCAGTTGACGGTCATATAGGGTGCGAGGCCCTCCTCGCCGGAGAACGTGTCACGCAGCACGCCGCCCGAGACCGACAGCTCGTTCCAGCCCCATTCGTAGCGGGCAAAGGCTCCGGCGCGTGCGTAGTCGAGGAGGTCGGCGCCGTCGAAATCACGCTCAAACGCGCCATTATCCGCAACGACGACATGGCCGCAGCGTCCTTTTCTGTCCTCCTTCACGCGGCACTCTGCCTCTCTGTCGACATTGAGGCCGGCCTCCACGCCAAACGAGAGGTTCGGCCAGACGCGATACCCCAACCGGGCCCGTGCGGAGCGGGTGGCGTAGGCCGAAGCCCACCACATATCGAGCGAGCCCCAACCCCGATCGCCAATGTTCAGCCATAGCTCGATGGCTCCCTTGACGCCGACCTCGTCCCCCATCCCGACCACCTCGTTAGGCAGCTCTGTGCGGTGACCGATGACCGAGACGCCGGCAAATACCTTTGCGGTGAGCTCCCCAAGCCGCTTCACATAGCCGAGCAGCAGATCGCTCGCGTAGGTCTCAGCATCGCGCCGGCGATGCAGGAAGGCGTCGCGTCGCGTATCGTAATGGGTGTAGGCATACCTGTAGACGCCATAGCTGCCCGCGGCGCGGAAGCGAAAGCCGTCGTCGTAGATGCTGCTCCACGGGGAGAGGGTGATGCCGGAGTAGGCGAGCCAGACGTTGCGGGATATATCCGCGCCCGACCATACTTCTCCGATCGGCTCCTGCAGGTCATCGGCAAAGGCCGGAGCAGCGGTCGAGATGAACGAGGCCGCCGCCAGTACGGCCTGCACGGCAGACCATCGGACATTCGCCACCCGTACCCAACGCCACACCGCCGCCATGACGCACACTCAAAAAAGCGCCTGCCGAGTGCCGTTAGACAAAGCGGTAACCTTAATACTGTCAATGATGATTATCTTTACGCTAACTATTAGAGAGGTCTTTTGCGTTTATTGCAATTTGTAGTTGCAATCACCAATGTTGATACCAACCACAGCATGCATCTGAGGCCATGCCCCATGACGACCAAGCCAAGGCCACCAACGAAGGAAGACCGGCTCGCAAAGGCGCTGCGGGAGAACCTTGCGCGGCGAAAGGCACTCGTACGGGCAAAAAAGGCGCGGGCCAAGACTCCGGCCGCAGGCGACACGACGAGCGGCCCGGACGACGACCGCGGCTCGGAGCGCTGTCGTCGTGACTAGCGGGAACTTCAGTTTGCCCTCGGGGGCCATCAGCAGTTAATCATCAGCTCAGCAAGACGTCCGGGGGACGTTCTCCGCGCCCACGCTCCATTCCCGCTCCCAATCCCCATCTATGCAAAGGCTTTGATCATGGATCGCATCAGGATCGTTGGCGGCGAGCGCCTCAATGGCTCGATCCGGATCTCGGGAGCGAAGAACGCCGCGCTTCCCCTCATGATCGCTTCGCTGCTCACCGAAGATCGGCTGACGCTCAAGAACGTGCCGAACCTCGCCGACGTGAACCTGCTGGCTCGCATCCTGCGCAACCATGGCGTCGATCTCGCTGTCGACGGCAAGCGTGCGGGAGGGGCACCGCACATCGGAGAGACGTTCCACCTTACGGCGCGCGACATCTCGGATACGACGGCGCCTTATGAGCTTGTTTCGCGCATGCGGGCGAGCTTCTGGGTGCTGGGCCCTCTGGTGGCACGCATGGGCGAGGCCAAGGTTTCGCTGCCCGGCGGATGCGCCATCGGCACGCGCCCCGTGGACCTGCATCTCTCAGCCTTGCGCGATCTCGGCGCGGAGATCGACATCGACGGCGGCTACGTCATCGCGCGGGCGCCGAAAGGGCTGACCGGCGGACACATCATTTTTCCGAAAGTCTCAGTCGGCGCGACGCACAATGCGCTGCTTGCGGCCGCGCTGGCAAAGGGTGAAACGCTGATCGAGAACGCTGCGCGCGAGCCCGAGGTGGGCGACGTGGCGGCGTGCCTCGTCAAAATGGGCGCCATCATTGAAGGCATCGGGTCCTCGACGCTACGCATCCAGGGCAAGCCTCGCCTCGAGGGCGCCGTGCACGCGGTGCTGCCCGACCGGATCGAGACCGGCACTTTCGCCTTTGCGGCCGCGGCAACCGGCGGCGACGTCGTGCTCGAAGGCACGCGCCGGGACCTTCTCAAGACTGCGCTGGAAACCCTGGCACTGGCGGGGGCCGAGGTGACGGATACGGAGACCGGCATCCGGATCGTGCGCAACGGCAACGGCCTCATGCCGGTGGATGTGGAGACGCAGCCGTTCCCAGGCTTCCCGACCGACCTCCAGGCGCAACTCATGGCGCTCATGACGCGCGCGCACGGCACGAGCGTCATCCGCGAGACGATCTTCGAGAACCGCTTCATGCACGTGCAGGAGCTGGCGCGGCTCGG
>NZ_DAIQCD010000034.1:0-29352 GCF_036780825.1 Hyphomicrobium sp.
GCGAGACGATCTTCGAGAACCGCTTCATGCACGTGCAGGAGCTGGCGCGGCTCGGCGCGGACATCAAGCTGCACGGCGATACCGCGACGATCAAGGGCGTGAAAAGCCTGCGCGGCGCCCCCGTCATGGCGACGGATTTGCGCGCCTCCGTATCGCTCGTCATCGCGGGCCTCATGGCCGAAGGCGAAACCACGATCAACCGCGTCTACCACCTCGACCGCGGCTTCGAGAGGCTCGAGGAAAAGCTTTCGCGCTGCGGCGCACGGATCGAGCGGCTGAGCGCCGGCTGAGTGCACGCCTGGAGCCGTTCCGCTTTACGCGGAATCAGGGAACGGCTCTAAGCTTTTGTTCCTCGTTCTTCTTCTCGGACACTTTTACTTGCATGGCTTCGCCATGACCGGTTCCCACTTTTCCGGAAGCACTCTTTAGACCCGCACCAATAGTCTCTTGATGCTGACTGTTCGGGATGTGAGTGGGCCGTCGAAAGCCGCGGCGCGCGCCGACGGCGTGCGGGGATGTGTCTCAAACTAGAGCGCGTTCAATTTTATCGGAATCGGATTGCGCGACGTGAACGCGCTCTAAGTTTTTGTTTGAGAGACTGATTCACGTTCTCGGTGAATGCGTGTCCGCATCCACCTCAAACGATCAGGCTCTAGCGAGTGCGCTCAGGGGCACGATCCAATTCCGAGGCGAGTGAATGGCGTCCGCGGCGCGAGATTGAGACGCTCCGCCTCGCCCCCTTGCCCGCAAGGCGTCACATTTCCGATCGATTGAAAGCGCAATGCTTCGAATCTGTCGGGCGTATCGTTGCAGATGACGGTTTTTCGGGGGTAATTGGGGAGATCAGATATGAAAGCTTTCGGCTTCGTCGCCCTCGCTGGCGCGGCGGCTTTTTTTGTGACCTCCGCGCCCGCGTTGGCGCAAACCAAGGTGAAGGTCGGAACCCTGACCTGCAAGAGCGGATCGAGCATCGGCTTCATCGTCGGCTCCAAGAAGAGCTACAGATGTAAATACCTTTCGGCGTCGGGTTCCTATTCTGAGCGCTATTCGGGCTCGCTCACTCGGATCGGGCTCGACGTCGGCGCTACCTCCAAGGAAGTCATGGTCTGGGCCGTGTTCGCACCCTCGAAGGTGCGACATAGGGGCCTTTCCGGCTACTACGCGGGCGCGACGGCAGATGCTGCGATCGGCATCGGCGGCGGCGCCAAAGTCCTGCTCGGCGGCTCGACCAAATCCATCGCCTTGCAGCCGGTCAGCATTCAGGGGCAGACGGGCGTCAACCTCGCCGTCGGCGTCGCCGAGTTGTCTCTGCGCTAGAGTGCTTCCGGAGAGAAGTACGACCCGGCAGGGAATTTAGAGCTGTTCCCGTTTCTACCTAAACTCGAACGGCGCTGAGCTTCATGAACGTCGGATCGCGTTGCAGGAACGCGATCCGGACCCTCGTTTGAGCGCTTAACCGCGTTCCTGATGCGAACCGAAGGGTTCGCGTCGCATACGGCCAAGCCATCGGTTCAAGCCCACACAGGTTGCAGAGCCGCGCCGCCCCGGCTATCAGTCGCCGTCTACGACGGGATAACGGGGACGCGTCCGCATGTCCGACCTGAAGCTCATCGCCTTCGAAGCCGAAGATTTACCTATCCTCGCCGCACATCTGCAAGATGCAGTGCTGACGGTCGGAGACATGGCCTATCTCAAGGCTGAGCGGCGCTTCGCCGCGGTGGTCAACCGCTTCGACTGGAGCCACGCGGTGACCGCAGCAGACAAGGACGGCGCCTTCGTGCGTCGGCGGACGGGCCTCAGGATCGAGCATGTCATGGGCGCGCAGGTCCAGGGCATCGACCTCGCCAGCAAGGATCAAGTGCTCTCGCTCCTGACGCTGATCTTTGAGCCCGGCGAGGCGCCGCACGGCACCATCCTCCTCACCTTCGCGGGCGGCGGGGCGGTGCGGCTCGCGGTTGAATGCGTCGAGGCGGCGCTTTCGGATCTCGGTGCGGCCTGGGCCACGCCGCGCAAGCCCGAGCACGCCGGAGAGTAGCCCCAGCCCCGACGTCGCGAATTTCGCAACAACTTCCCGCATTCTCAGGGTAAACGGCCGCGGCTGCCCCAATAAGGCGGGGCGGCGCCTGCCGATAGAGCATTATACACGCTTAGGCCGGTGCATTCTGTGACCCCAGCGCGCTTTCGCCTGCCGCTGCCGTCGCTTATAACGGCGCCATATGCGGGGACCATTCTGCTAGGCCTCGCCCTCGGAGATACCCATGCCGCTGCGCCTTTCGACGTCCGACCAAGATTTCGCACCGCGTTTCGATGCGTTCCTCGCAACCAAGCGCGAGGTATCGGACGACGTGGACCAGGCGGTGCGCCAGATCATCGCCGACGTGAGAGCGCGCGGCGACGCGGCGCTGATCGAGCTTTCCAAGCGGTTCGACCATGTCGACCTCGGCGCCATCGGCCTGCGTGTCAGCGAGGATGAAGTCGAGGCGGCCTTCCGGGCGTCGAGCCCGGAAACACTCGAGGCGCTCGCCTTCGCCCGCGACCGGATCCAAGATCATCACGTCCGCCACCTGCCTCACAGTGAGACCTACACGGACGAGCTTGGCGCAACCCTCGGCCACCGCTGGACGGCCGTCGAATCTGCCGGGCTCTATGTACCGGGCGGCCTCGCCTCCTATCCGAGCTCCGTCCTCATGAACGCCGTGCCGGCCAAGGTGGCCGGCGTCGAGCGCTTGGTGATCGTGGTTCCCGCCCCCAGGGGCGAGCTCAATCCGCTGGTGCTGGCAGCGGCGCGGCTCGCGGGCGTCACGGAGATCTATCGCGTCGGCGGCGCGCAGGCGGTCGCGGCCCTGGCCTTCGGCACGGAGACGATCCGCCCGGTGGTCAAGATCGTCGGCCCCGGCAACGCCTATGTAGCGGCCGCTAAGCGGCAGGTGTTCGGCACGGTCGGCATCGACAGCATCGCAGGCCCCTCCGAGGTGCTGATCATCGCCGACAGGCACAACGATCCGGAGTGGATTGCTGCCGATCTCCTGGCGCAGGCGGAGCACGATACCGCGGCGCAGTCCATTCTCATGACCGACGACGCGGCGTTCGCGGACAAGGTCACGGCCGCTGTGGACCGGCAACTGGCGGAGCTTCCCAAAGCCGACATCGCGGGGGCGAGCTGGCGCGACTTCGGCGCCGTCATTCTCGTGCGCTCGCTCGAGGAGGCGCCAGCGCTCGCCGACCGCATCGCCGCCGAGCATCTCGAAATCGCGACGCGCGATCCCGATGCGCTTGCGGCCGAAATCCGCAACGCTGGCGCCTTGTTCCTCGGCGCTTACACGCCCGAAGCAATCGGCGACTATGTGGCGGGCCCGAACCACGTGCTGCCGACGGCACGCAGCGCGCGCTTCTCCTCAGGGCTTGGCGTCCTCGACTTCATGAAGCGAACGTCGATCCTCAAGCTCGATGCGCCCGCGCTCGGCAAGCTGGCGACGCACGCCATGACATTGGCGCGCGCCGAAGGGCTCGAGGCGCACCGGAGATCCATGGAGATCCGGCTTGCGAAGGAAGGAGCATGACGGAATTTTCGACGGAAGCCGTCGAGACCAACAACCGCATCAGCGAGATCGTGCTCGATCCTGCCTCGATCTCGCGCGGCAATGCGAACATCGAGCACGAGCGGGAGGTGGCGATCTATGACATCCTGGACGGAAACTCCTTCGAGCTCGAGGAACGCGACGAGGGTCCTTACAAACTGACCATCGGCATGGTGGAAGATCGCCTGGCGCTCACGGTGCACAGCGCGGGAAAAGAAGCGGGAGAGCCCGTCGTCTCCCACTTTCTGTCCCTCACGCCCTTCAAGCGCATTATGAAGGACTACTTCCTGGTTCTGGACAGCTACTACCAAGCGGTCCGCTCAGCGCAGCCCTCGCATATCCAGGCGATCGACGTCGGCCGGCGCGGGCTGCATGACGAGGGCAGCCGCGTGCTCATCGAGCGGCTCGAGGGAAAGATCAAGATCGATCTCGATACCGCCCGGCGCCTCTTCACGCTCATCTCGGCCTTGCACTGGAAGGGGTGAGCACGTGTCAGGCGAGGGTGGCGGGCCTCGGTCGGTTCTGTTTGCGTGTGCGCTCAACGCAGTGCGCAGCCCCATGGCAGCAGCGATCCTTCGCCATCTGGTGGGCGACCGCATCCGCGTCGAATCGGCCGGCGTAAGAGCCGGCATCACGGATCCCTATGCCGTGGCGGTGATGGACGAGATCGGGATCGACATCTCCGAGCATGAGCCTTCGACGCTCAAGGAGATCGACGATCCCGACTTCGATCTCATCATCACGCTCTCGCCGGAAGCCCACCACCATGGCGTGGAGATGACGCGCATCCTGCCGGCGAACGTCGAGTACTGGCCGACGCCGGATGCGACCGTACTTCTCGACAGCGCCAGCCGCGAGGATCTGCTCGTGGCCTATCGCGACGTGCGCGACACGCTCTTTCAGCGTATCAAGCAGCGCTTCCTGCCGTCCGCTGGCGGCCCGATCGTTTGAGGTACGGTGTTTGCTCAATGTGCGGAGCCGGCGCCGACTTCAGCCGGTTGCCTCGGAATGCGCCGCCTCAGATGCCGGCTGCTGCCTCGAGCGCATCGACATCCCAAGTGAAGCAGGCCCCTTGCGGGCGAGCGTGCCGCTTCCGTCGAGGAGTGC
This sequence comes from Hyphomicrobium sp., assembly GCF_036780825.1. Taxonomy (GTDB): domain Bacteria; phylum Pseudomonadota; class Alphaproteobacteria; order Rhizobiales; family Hyphomicrobiaceae; genus Hyphomicrobium_C. The sequence goes on from NZ_DAIQCD010000034.1 coordinate 4,686, forward strand.
CCGAGCCTTGTTGATCTTCGGCCGGCTGTTTCGATCAACAGCGCCAGCTCGCTCTGGGGTTCGAGCGATCGATCAGGGTAGAGCGCAATGCCTTTGAGTTAATGGCCGGCCGCACGCGGGCGCAGAGGAACCTTACGATCGCGTCCCGGAGCCTCACCGGATCCCGCCGTTGTTTCATGGCAAGCGCCGATGACGGCAACGGGATCTTGCATTTCGCCGGGGGGCTCTGCATTCTCCGCGAAGTTCCATGCTCTTCAAGGGCTCGGGTCCGCCGTCGGGCCTCGTTCGCGTGCTCCCTCGGCATCCATATTGCATCCCTTTCGCTACAATCCATCGGCACAGTGAGATGAGCTCCGTCAAGGCCGCCTTTCTCAGTCCCTTCAAGCGCACGGACAGCCCGCGCCGTGAGACGCTCCGGCGCGAGCTTGCGCGCATGCGTGCACGCGAGGAGGGGCCGCAGCACGCCCCCAAACTGGTGCTCGCGAGCGCCAGCCCGCGCCGGCTCACGCTGCTCGCGCAGGCTGGCATCGAGCCCGACGCGCTGCGACCGGCGAGCATCGACGAAACGCCGCGCATGGCCGAGATGCCGCGCTCCCTCGCCTCGCGCCTTGCACGTGCAAAGGCGGAAGCGGCGCGCGACCAGCTCGCCAACGATACCGAGATTGCGGATGCCTACGTGCTGGCGGCCGACACCGTAGTCTCCACGGGACGGCGCATCTTCGGCAAGCCCGAGCACATCGACGAAGCCGTGGCGACGCTGGAGCGTCTCTCCGGGCGCTCCCACCGCGTGCTTACGGGCGTCGCCCTGATCACACCGGACGATCGCATCCGCACGCGCATCGTCGCGACACGCGTGCGCTTCAAACACCTTTCGAAACCCGAGATCGAAGCCTACATTGCCTCCAGGGAATGGCGCGGCAAAGCGGGCGGCTATGCCATCCAAGGGCTTGCCGGCTGTTTCGTGCGCACGATCACCGGGTCCTATACGAATGTGGTCGGCCTTCCCTTGACCGAGGTCGTGAGCCTGCTCACCGGCGAGGGTTTCCCGGTGCATTTCAACTGGCTGCGCGCGGCCGAGACCGACGCGGAATGAGGCCCCGATGACCCAAACCGAAAGCAAGGCGGCACCTGGCTTGTCCGGCGGCAAATGCCCAATCTGCGGCAAGCCGACGGCCCATGCCGCGCGGCCGTTCTGCTCGTCGCGCTGCGCCGATATCGACCTGGGCCGCTGGGTTTCGGGGGCATACGTGATCGCCGGCGGTGATTCGGATGCGGACGAGGACGGCGACGAAGGCTTCGCCAAGGAGGCCGGACGGCTCGATCGCGGCGTTGGCCCGGACGAAGAGGAACAATAACGCAGAGGCTGGCTTCGTGATGCTGGACAGCGAGAGGCCTTACCCCTATAAAGCGCGAGCTTCGACGGCGGGCGAATGCCTTCCCTAAGCCTCGCAAGCAAAAAGCCCAGGTAGCTCAGTTGGTAGAGCATGCGACTGAAAATCGCAGTGTCGGTGGTTCGATTCCGCCCCTGGGCACCACGGCTTTCCTAAGCCGCTGATTTGGAATAACTATCGAGCATCATTGACCTTTTTCGCCGCGCCACTGTGCTACAGGGGTGCGCTACATGGTGCTTGTCATGGCCCGTCCGACTACCCGCCTTGGGTCGCGCAATGCGCAGTTCCAGAAGCGCGTTCCTGCCGACGTACTGAAGATTGCCCGTGGCCGGCGTGTGGCTCTGTCGCTGCCCCCGGAGATCGTCGGCGGCGAAGCCATTCGCATGACCATCACGCTCGGCACCACGCTCCGCTTCTCACTGCGTACCGACGACAAGGCTTTGCGCGACATGCGTCATGCCGCCGTCGTTCAGCAACTTGAGACAGCCTTCGCTGCAATCCTTGCAGGGCCTCGCCGCATTTCGCTCAAGGAGTGTTACGAGCTTGCGGGCATCCTCTACCGCGATCTCAACGCGGGCTTTGAGGATGATCCAATTGACGCCGGTTGGTGGCGGGTCGTCGGTGAGATCGTACAAGACGCGCTCACCGGCTTGCCGTGGCCGCCTCCTGACCTTGACAACTCTACTCAGGACCGAAGGCTCCGCGCATTGGAACGGTACGTGGGGCCGTTCCTTGACGCGATTCTGCTCCGGGAGGGCGTGAACGCGGATCCGGAAGACCGACCGCAGCTTCTTCGCGTCTTTGCAGAGCGTATTACCGACGCAGCCAAGAAGCTCAAGAGGAACGCGGAAGGAGACTTCGCGCCCGATCCTTTGGCGGCAAAGATACCGCAGTGGCGGGGCAACGCAGTCCAAGACACCGCGAAGTCTTCCTCGCTTACCTTCGACAGGTTGCTGGCCCTTTGGGAAACGAACAAGGCTCCCACTTCAATCGTCGCTTATCGCGCGGCAGTGGCCAACTTCAGTCAGCATCTTGGCCATAACCAGCCGATGCGCGTGACGAAGCCCGACGTGCGACAGTGGCGAGACGCGCTGTTGGCGGGAGATCGCACTCCAAAGACCGTAAACGACAGCTACCTTGCACATATTCGCACTCTCTATCGGCTAGGGATGCGAGAAGACCTTCTAGACTTTGATCCGGTCGAAGGTGTTCGAGCGCAAGAAACGAAGGTGGCCGGAAAGGGTGGCAGAGTTTACACCGACGAGGAAGTCGCCGCACTCCTGGCATTGGCCGATAAAGAGGATGACGCGAAGTTCCATTGGATGCCGTGGCTGCTTGCTCTTACAGGAGCCCGCGTCGGTGAGATCGCTCAGCTTTGGGGCGAGCACGTAAAGAATACCAGGGGCATCGACTACATCAGCATTACGACGACGAAAGACGGCGGTCGCCTCAAGAATATCAACTCCGAACGCGACGTGCCCATTCATCCCGCGTTGATCGAACGTGGCTTTCTCAAATTCGTAAAGAAGAAAGGCAGCGGCCCGCTATTCTACGGCGGCGAGGCGGGATCACCCCGTCAAAGGAAATCGGGTCAAATACGCCACGCTTCGAAGGGAGTTGCGAACCGCTTGCGCGAATGGATACGCGACAACGGTTTCACCGATCCGCGTAAAGCGCCCTGTCACGCTTTCCGCCATTGGTTCAAGTCGATTTGTCCCGAATACGGCGTCTTAGACAGTCAAGCCAACGCATTACAGGGCCATGCCGGCAGTGATGGCGAGGCGTCTCGCTATCGTCATGCTCGCCTTCCGGCGCTTTATGCGGCGATCAGCAAAATCCCCGTCCCTACGACGCCACCGCATAAGGCCGAGGACGACGCCTCCACAGGGGGCCAATCATGAACCCGCAACGCATTATCGTCGGCGCATCCGCCGCCGCCCTTGTGATCGCCTCTGCGGGCTTCGGCGCGGTCTACGCATGGACGACCGGCGGCCACCATGGTCCCGTCCTCGGTGCTCTCTTCGTAGCCATGGCGCTGGGTCTTGAAGGCGCAAAGCCGTTCGCCGTCGAAGGCATCTTCGCTGCGCTCCGTTCATGGTCGCTTGGTCGTGCCGCTGCAATGGCCGCGCTGGCCCTTGTCGCCGTCGCCTACAGCCTGACCGCAGAACTCTCGCTGATGGCGTCCATACGCGCCGATAGTGCTGCCGAGCGCACCCTTGCCAGTGACGCCGCAGCCGCCGTCCGTGCTCGTTACGACGACGCCAAAGCCGAACTCGCCATTCTGCCCGCTGCCCGTCCTGCTGGCACCATCGCCGCCGAGATCGCGCGGCTTGAGACGACGCCCGGTCTTGCGTCCTGCGAAGACCGCACAGCTCCGGCTTACGGCTCCGTCACGCGCCGTGTCTGCGCCGAGATCGCGACCCTACGCGCCGAGGGTGACACCGCCGCCCACCGTGAGCGCCTTCGCCAAGCCTTGGCCGCCGCCGAGCATGACTTGGCCACCGCGCCGCCGACGACGAAAGGCGACCCTGCCGCGTCAGCCTTGGCGACATACCTTGCCGCATTCGGACTATCGGTTGCCGCCGCAAGCCTCTCCGACTGGCTCGCTCTCATGCCGGTGCTCGCCCTGGAGATCGGATCGGCCCTCGCCCTTGTCCTGGTCAACGGAACGCGCGTTGGAACAGAGGGTGCAAGGGCTGGAACAGAGGGTGCAAGGGCTGGAACGCAGATGGCGCAACAAGTCGCGCTGGAGCCCGATGGAGCCGTTCCAAGCGTCTGCGAAGGGGTGAGTGAAGGCGCCACCGAACAAGCCTCTGGCGGCGTTCCCGTCACGCTTACGCAAGAGCCTCGGAACACGCCTCTAAGAGACGCCTTGCTGACGCATCTGCGGGACGCCGGGGGCTCGCTTAGGACCGGGCAAAGATCACTCGCAAAGGCGCTCGGGGCATCCACGACCGAACTACATCGGACCCTACATGCGCTAGCAGCGGCAGGCGTCATCGCCCTCAATGCAGCACCATCGGGGACCGAGCTGCGCCTTATTGCGTAATTCGGAAGACCAAGCGGCAAAAACACAGGGCCGCGCCCGTCCGCACGAACATTCACGACCGAAAGAAGGGAAGACTAAAGCATGATCACGACGACCATCACGACGACAGACTATCTCCCCGGCGAAGCTCTAACGGGCCGCATGACGGCGCGGGAATGGCTAGAGCGGTTCGCGCCGACCACGTTAGAGGTGATGCACGTCATGGCCGCCGACGATCCTAACGACCCGGCCCTTGCAGTCGATCTGAGCTTGGCTGAGATAACGGAGGTCGGTCATACCGAAGCTCGGCGCCTCGGCCTTCCCGCCTCTTCGACGGGCCACTATCCGGGCGTCGTATGGGAACTCGGCGCCGCCAAGCATTGGGCTTAGTGCGGCCCGCTCTCCAGGGCGCTTACGGCCGTCGTCCAATCCAAATGAAAAGGCCCCTTCGCTGGGGCCTTTCTCTTACGCGCTCTCCGCGGCCGCTTCGGCCTTATAGGCCGTCTCTCGCTTCAGCCCTCGTTCCGCCATCGCCCGGTAGACTGACGAGCGGCCGATGCCGAGCTTCTTCGCGACGACGGTCGGGCTCTCACCCGCCGCCAACATCGCCTCGACCTCACCGGCCTTGGCGCGAGCGGTCGGCTTGCGGCCCTTGAACTTGCCTTCGGCCTTCGCCTTGGCGATGCCTTCGCGCTGACGCTCCAGCATCATATCCCGCTCAAACTCCGCAACGGAGCCGATCACGTTGAGCATGAGCCTTCCCGTGGCCGTGGACGTGTCTAGGTTCATGTTGAGGATGCGGAGACCCGCGCCCTTCGCCTCGATCCGATCCACGATGGCCAGCAAGTCGCGCATGGACCGTGCCAGCCTGTCGAGCTTCGTGACGACGAGACTGTCGCCGTCCCGGAGATAGTCGATAGCGGCCTCTAGCTGCTCACGCTGAGCAACCGACGAGACCCTTTCAGAGAACACCTTCTCGCATCCCGCCGCCTCAAGGTCGCGCTTCTGCGCCTCAAACCCGGCGACCTGCTCCAAAGTGGAAGTCCGTGCATACCCAATCTGCATTGCCGTGCGTCTCCGCTCCCTCGAAGCCATGTACCGCATGACTTAAAGAGATGATGGCACAATCATCCCAAAATTACAACATGATTCATGTGGGACGCATTCAGCGCTGCCGGGACGGCGCTCTGAGTGAGTCATTAGACCCTGCCTATTGGGACGACGGCGTTAATGCGGAAAGGGAAAACGCATCGGTCGGCATCAAGGGCGGCGCGGAAGAACGGGGGCATCGCAGGGCGGGAAGCAAGGAGACCGGGACGCTCCCCGCCCCGCGAGCGTCGTGACCATCGCAGCCAGCGAACAACGCTCAACGCATGGCGCGGAGGGCGGAAGCGCATCGTCATGCGAAGCGGCTGCGGCGCAGTAGGATCACGGAAAATGTGTTAGGAGCGGCCCCCGCGGGGGTACTGACGACGCTCGAAATTATTTAATGCCACTTCAGACGTGCGACCCAAAACATCGCGATCTCGACGGCAGTGTGCTGCGGGAAACTATAAATGACCTCCAGGACTGACCTTTAGGCGAAGCTGGACTATGCCGTGATATCTTCGCCGCCCTGTCTCGAGCGGTGGGATTACTTGCACTGTATGAGGAGCGCGATGTCCGATTTTAGTTGGAATTGGAAAGAGGCCATTTCTCATGTGCTGAGGGAGAGCCCCCAAGCGATGCACTATACAGACATCGCAGAAGCTATAACGGCCCAAGGTTTTCGTAGCGATGTGGGAGCAACGCCCGCAGCGACTGTAAATTCCACAATAAGTGGATCGATTAATGGAGGCGAGTCCCCGTTTATCCGCGTCGGTCGAGGCTACTACTGGCTTCGAGAGAAGACGGAATCTCAGAGCACTAGTCCGATAGGCCAATCTGATGCTGAAACAGACCCTACCACTGACCCTGCCGGTGAAGCGGCTGGAACAGGGCTAATTAACGCTTTGGGAATGTACTGGTCGCGGGACCAGATCGTATGGGCAACGACACCGAAGCTGCTCGGTCGGCAGCAAGGAGCGACCAAGTCTGTGGATTTTTGCGGTCAGAAAGGAGTCTATTTGCTTCATGATCGTCGCTCAGTTGTCTACGTCGGTCGAGCGACGGATCAACCTCTGGGAGTACGCCTTCGCCAGCACATAGCCGACCGGCTAAATGGGCGCTGGGATCGTTTCTCATGGTTCGGCATTTGCGGAGTTAACAATGAAACAGGAGAACTCTTCGCCGGGTGCCAGCCACAATTTGATATTGAAATGTTGATTGCGACTATGGAAGCGCTTCTAATTGAAGGGCTTGAGCCGCCGCAGAATAGGAAACGCGGCGATGATTTTGGGGCGGTGGAATTTCTCCAAGTGTCGGACCCAGCATTGGAACGGAACCAAGTGTTGGAGTTGCTAGATAATCTCAGAGAAAAGTTTATCCTTGAAGCAAAAATATAGTTCAGGCTCGGAGGAGGCCCCGGCATCTAAAGCGACTTTCGCCGCCCAACTGCCAGGGCCTCTTTAAGGGGTTGTGTGAAGGTTCTTAGCTGCGCCTCAGCTCACGCTTAGAAGGACGCTTCGACCTTCGGAGCTTTCACCGGACGGTCTTTGATCAAGTGACCGAACGCGCTCATGAAGGGAATCGTAGCGCCCGGCAGTAGGCCGCCGAGGGCTCGAAGCTCCATCTGGCTCATCTCTCGATTGTCGATCCAAGAGCCGGTGGTGCCGCTTACGCCTTCCGCAAGTTGGTTGAACGCGCTGATCGTAGGGGAACCGCCGAGAATATCGGAGGCTTGTCCCGTGGATCGAGCATCAAACATGCCGGGCCTGTCCATGAGGAACAGAAGCGTGTCGATAACCATGGGCGACGTGGCCGCCATCGTGGAGCGCGAGAATCCGGCCTTGGCGAGTGCCCAAAGGTTGCCGTGCTTCTCTTCGTACTCGTCTCCGTCCGGGCGCAGCGCAGCGAGCATCTTGACTTGCATTCCGCGCACCATAGCGGCCCACGTCGTCCCGAAGATGAACATCTTGAGGGCCGCCGCGTCGCGCTGGTGGAGGTTGTGCAAGAGATGGTTGTTGTACGCTGTGAACGGGAAGTTGCGAAACTGGAAGAACGTCTGCGCGAGAGGCTTGCCCATCCAGAGTGCGGTGTTGCCGTAGCTCTGTTGCTGGATCAGCTTCCGCGCATAGCGGTAGACCAGATGCTGGAGCGCCATGCTTACGTCGGCGTCCCACTTGTCCAAGTTCAAGCTGGTGAGCTTGCCGGGGAAGAAGAACCCATCCGTCTTGTCGGCGTGGCGGAAGTTCTCCATCACGCGAGCGGCCATCTCGTCGTCCAGGCCGAGGGCCTTCCAACGGGCCATATCCTCGGGGCCGAACTTCTTACCGGCCTTCACAAGGTCCGCCATGTCGGCAAGACGCTGGAGGACGGAAGCGGCGGCGTGGTGCTCTAGGATGGCCTGAAGGTTCATCATCCCGGAATACTGCGCCGTGAGGCGAGTGCCGAACGCTAGGTTCTCGGTAACGCGGTCCCAACGCGAGCCGGTCAGTGCCATCTCTTCGTTGCCTTGGAAGTGCTCCAGGCCGCGCAACGATGCCTTGTGGAGGCGCGAGCGTCCAATGCCCATAGCTTCGATCTGGTCATGCAGCCGGGTGCGGTAGCGAGTGCGGCCGGATGCATCCACGACGCGACGCCAAGCTGGCGCATGGGAGGTTCCCGCTTTGATGCCGAGCACAGACAGCGGCATGACGTATTCGTTCATCATGGAGATGGGGACGGACCACATGAGCCGCATGAAGTTGTAGTCGCGGATATTCCGCATGACCTTTGCGGGCTTCGTCGTGTGAGCCGGATCGGGCCGGCCCATGAGACGGTCATAAACCCATCGGATTTTCTCGACTTCATATTTGGCGTTGTCGCGCATGGCGTTGTCGCCAAACTCGGCTTCCCACTTCGACGCCGCCTGGATCACGGCTTCAAGCTCATCGTCGGTGCGGATGCCGTCCAACAGAATGTCCCCGCCCGTGTGACCGTCCTCCACCTTCGTTGCGATGGAGTTGCCGGTCTTAGGGTCTCGGGTGAGGACCGTCTTGAAGCGCGGCTTCTTGGGCATTGTGAGCTGCATACGAGCGAGAGCGACGCGGCCTGACAAGCGGTGAACGGCCGACTGGAAGAGGCGGTCTACGTTCATGTCTAGGAAGTCCGCAACGCGAATGCCGGTCGCCGGGTCTACGTGCGTGTAGTCCATGAGGACGCGGCGCTTGTGGTTACCGAACACGCCGGAGGGGTCGGGCTTGCGGTCGAAGATCGTCTTCGCGAGGTCTTCGACTTCGGCCGGGGAGAGCCCCGTGTCGCGCTGGAGGGCGGCGACAAAGCGGCGGCGGTCGCGTCCGTTGAACGAGATCGTCCATTCGTCTTCGATGCCGAACGCGCGGTTGCGGATGTTGGTCGCAAAGCCAGCGGAAAGGCGCTGGAGATAGCGCTTATCGATATTCGGCTGTGCCTTTTCAATGGCGTCTTGAATGAGCCGGATAAGGCCCGTCTCGCTGATCTTTCCATTCTCAACGGCGTACTGGATCTTCGTCGCATCCCAACGGGTCGGCATGTAGACCTTGCCGGGGATGGCGTCCCACTCGTCGGCGCCGGGTAGCGGCTTGGTGACCTTACCGAACTCCCGTAACGGGTTCTTCGCGTCCTCGGCCAGCTCTTTGCCGAGCCGATCGATGTGCGGAATGAGGGCGTCGATAGCGTCACGCGCGGCCTGCGGAACGTTGTCCTTGAACTTGAGGCCGTTGATGCGCTCGCCCACGGCGACGTAGAACTGGTCGCGGACGAACGGCTGCTTGAGGCGGTTGATGCCCATCGCGCCGGCCCACGCCTTGAACTGCGCCTCACGCGCTTGCTCATACGGGACTATCCACTTGTCCGCCTTCTGGCGGGCGTCCAGCTCGGCCGAGTGCGGCGTGACGCGGTTCTTATCCACGTTGCCCACGGTGTCGTCTAGTAAGCCCCATCCGAGCCAGCGGCGGATCGGGTTACGGGACTTGAGCGAGAACGCGGCGCGGTCTGTACGGGCAGCGGTGACGGCCGAGTAGGGCACGTCCTCGTCGCGGATAGAGCGGATTAGGTTGTCGTCTATGAACGTGTGGCCAGTCAGCTCTTCGGGCGTCGGCGCGGCACCAGCGGCTTTCGGCTCGTTGGGCGTGAGCGCTCTTACAGCGGCCTCGTCCAGGTCGTCCATGTTCTCCAGGACGAAGCCCTGGAGGCTGTCGAGCATGTCACTGACTTCCTTCGCCGCCGCTTCGTCGGTCGCATTTGCAAGGGCCGTGCGAAGCTGTTCGATGAGTTCGATATTCGGCGCGGTCGGTGCCTCGGGTGCGGGCGGCATCTCTTCGACGGTGCGCTTCGGGATGACTGCGCGAGCGTCTTGGATGCGGTCCACGTTCCGGGCGATGACCTTCCCGCCGGAGACGACGCGATAAGGGCCGCTCATGTCCTCGGTCTCGGCCACGATGCGATACTCGGCGCCGTCGCCTCCTTCGTACCGGGCGATGAAGCGCGGGTTCTTAAGAAGGTCGGGCGTAGGTTCAAGCTCGGTGGGGTCCACGATCTTGGTCACGGGCTTCGCGTGGGCGGCCGGCGCATCTGGCAGGAAGTCGTCGGCGGTGCGAGCGCGGAACGGCTGACCGGGCGAGACTTCGGGCTGGACCTTGAACTGGTCCGGGTGCGGAAGCGCAAGCGGCGGGTCAATCATCGGCGGTTTCACGCCAAGGGCCTTCATCTGCGCATCGTAGCCGCCAGCCTTGAGGGCGCGTTGGGCAGCACGGGCGAGCATCTTCGCTTCCTCGCGTGTGGCACTCTTAGCCGCCAGCGGTCCCACTGCGGCGCCGAGGCCGACGCCTACGAGGGAGGCGAAGAGGTATTCTTCAGGGGTCGGCGCTTGGCCTGCCGCGTCCACTGCGGCGATGTTAGAGCCGGCTGCAAGGGCACCGGAGAGGGCTGAAGAGCCCATAAGCTCACGGCGGTTTGCCTTGGCGACATTTGCGAAGGTCTCGCCGGAAGCGAGGCCGATGCTTGCGCCCTTATGAGCGGCGGCGCTGCGGGCTGCAACGGCGGCTCTAGCGGAACGCATGATGGGGGTGACGATGCCGGCTGCGAGCGGCCATCCGGCCGGGTCCAGGTAGCTCGCCAAGAGGTTCGCGCCGAAGCTTCCCCAAGTGCTGTTGAGGCGTTCGGCGGCGGCGATGTGTTCTTTCGAACGGGCAAGCACACGCTGAAACTCTTCGGCGGTGCGAACGTCTTGAAGCTCTTCAAGCCAAGCCTCGGGCAGGCCGCCCTCTTGGGCTTCCTTGACCATGGCTTCCCACTCGCTTTCGGACAACGGCGTCTCTTGTGCGCCCCACGACTGGTAGAAGTCATAGACGTTGTTGACGATGCTGCCGGAGAGGGAGTTGTTCCAAATGTCTCCCCTGGTCTGTTCCCAAGTGTAGTCGCGGACTTCCTTGTTCCGCGCCCTTTCCTCGCGCCACGCCGCGTCGCGAACGATGAGCTGTTCGGCGGCGCTTGGCGTCTGTTCAAGAGTGGCACGTCGTGGGGGCGTGGAGGGAACGGGGAGGCCCGCCGTATCGGTGTTCTCGGCTGGCTCGTTGATGGGGGTGCTCTCAGCCTCATAAGGCTTGAGTTTGCCACCCGTGTTTTCAATCATTCTTCCTCATTTGCTGTGATGTCGAAGTTGGGCTCGTCCGCTTGCAAGCGCAAACGGCGACCTTGCCCCGTTGCCTTGAGCAGCGAGGTTGGGAAGTGCTCAACGCGCGGCCGTTCGCGGCGCGAACAGTTGAAGGTTATTCTGGTGTTGGCGGCCGGACTGTTCAGCGGCCTACGGTTTTCGCGTACAGAGCCCTTCGGGTTCCGCTGCGGTATCGGAGGCGCTGACCTTGAGAAAGCCGCTGTACGGGGAAACCGTCGCGGCTAGCGGGGGCTCCCGATGACGACGCGGCGTCGATCTCGGAATGTGCGGCCGCAGCGAGCGAAGCTCCTGACCATCCGGCCTAGGATGACCAAGGTGCGTATTGTCGTCGTGTCGTAGGTGGATCGTCGTCGGGGAAGCGCGTTAGGTTGCGCTGCTTCGAGACGTAGTGCTTACGGCGTCGTGACGGCCTGAAACCTAGGGGGCGTAAAGAGGTAATCCGACGACGATCATCCTCGAAAGTCGCACCTCCTTGAAATCAGTCAATCCAATCCCCACTAATTAAAGATTATATACTTAGATACATTGATCAATCCCTCTTAGGTTCCTCCTTAAAGACCTCTCTAACGAGTTCATTTAAGGTCCATTCTAAGAAGCCTCTTAAAGAGGTTATTGGATGATCCTCGTCGTATCTTCCTCTTAGGTTCTCTTTCAGATAACAGGGCTCGGCCTGGTCTCAGACCGTCGTCGGGGTTGAGGCCGGTCCCGGTTGTTCTCTCTCAGGACCGAGCGGGCCGGTCTCCCTCGCCCTTACGGTTTTGCCGTACAGGGGCGTTCGGGTGCTCCCCGGTCCGAAGAGACCTAGAACCTCCAAACGCCCGCCAGCGTGAAAACCGTAGAACCTGCTACGCGGCCTCTCGGTTCATCTCAAACTCTCTATGCGGGACGACGACCGGGCCGGCCAAGGCACTCTCGCGAGTATGCTTGCTCGCCGCGTCGCTCACCTTCCGGTAGCGGAGCGTCGGCGTCCACTTGCCCGGCATGGTCAGGGAGGGGGCGAATACGTGGAGAGAGCAGTTTCCGAGGCTACGGTTTTCCAGCACACGGGCAGCAACGTGCTCGGGGTCTCTCACCCCTCGGGCAATGATCTCGCCGCCCGGCGCGTCCACCGTAACGTCGTACAGGAGCCCCTTCGAGGGGACGGAAGCGGGATGGAGGTAGATTGAAAGCGTCGTGATGATCGTATCTCCCTTAGAAGGTTGAGACGCGGGCAAAGAAAAAACCCCATCCCGGCGAGCGGGTGGGGCGGATCAAACTCAAGCGGTACGGGGGATGCAGACGGCGAAGGGCCGTCGCTATCGCGTGTCGTCGGCAGCGGCGTTGGCGGCTGCATCTAAGTCCGGGAGGTCGTCAACAAACGCCTAGGCGGCGGGCGACACTCTATTCATATCGCGTCCTTCAAACACGTCCGCCACGATGGCCGCGAACGACGGCCACCATCGAAACCATTCTTCGCGGTGGTCCCGCTCAAGCCAGTATCGCGCCGTCCGAATGGACATGCCCGTCTCGGCTGCGATCTGCCGAATGGTCTTCGCTTTGTCTTCGCTGAGCATGTGACGCCCAGCGCAGATGTATGCCCCGAGCGTCGCCCGGTGGCTGGTAGGTTTAGACATAGGGTCTCCTTTGGGGGACGGCGGCGGGACGGAAGGGCGCTTCCAAACAGGGCCCTTAATTGCCCGCTGCGCAACGACGGCCATTCCTTATAGGGGCGTTATTTGCCTACTGACGAACTAAGTAGGCGCTCCAGATGAGGCCCTTTCCTACCTGGCAACCTATTTGTGAGCTGACCATTTCGGTTGGTTTTACGGGGCGTCCCATCGGGGCCATTCCATCCTGGTCCTTTAATTTTTCTGAGCCCTTGCCGCGCCGTCATAGGCCGGGCGCCTTCCTCCAACCTGGGCGGTCAATTCTGCGCACGGACAATAATAACGGCCGTCGAAGGCCTCCTAAGAGGAAGCTAGCCACCTAAAAGCGTCTTCCGGTGTTTCTCCAAATGGGCACGTTATTTCCTCGCCACGCGTGAGCCGAAGCGGGAACTGCCCTTTGAGATAATCCAGCAAGGCTTGATCAATCGGCAGGCAGCGGAGGGTGTTAGTCCACCCTGGCGGGTTAATTGTGCACGGCGGGACACTCCGGGCCACTAGCCCGCCGCCGTCGTGTACCTTCCGACCATCTTTCAAAGCGGCGCGGCAATGAGCATGGATCGGATAAGAACCCGCGAACTTAGCTCCCTCGCTTATGGCGATCCGACTGGCTTCCTTCGCGAGCTACGGAACGTGGAGAAAAATCTAGGGACCGTGGTTGACAGTCTGCCCGACAAAGCCAGACGTTTAAGAACGAACACACTGAAGCCCTCTCGCGAGATGCGAGATGCGGCGTTGTTCTGTCAGGGGATGAGCGAACGGCTAGGTCACAAAGTGTTCTTCGCGCCAACGGAACGCGAAGACTATGACTTTGTAGCCATGTGGTGCGCCGAAGATGAACAGCGCTTTTGCCCTGTACAGCTCAAGGAGCTGGTTCCGGCCGACTGCAATCCTCTCGGATCGCTGGACAGCATCCTGTCAGGGCTTTCACGATACGGCGACGCAAGGGGCCTAACGGTGGCTCTTCGGCTGAACCGCACGGGCCGCTTCGATCCGGCCGCGTTGAAACTACCGAGCGGCTTGCGTCTCGGCGGATTGTGGACGTTTGGGTGTGTCTCAGCGGATCAGTCGAAGTGGGCTATATGGGGAGACTTCGCGTCACGCTCGGTTGAGCCCATCGGCACTGAGTTTGAGTACCCTGTTTAGCCCTGCGGAATGGAGGGGTTCCAGATTGGGGCCTAAATTGTGGGACTCAAGGGACCGTTCGTGCGACAATACTGCCGCTATTGTGTACGTTCAGGGCGGCAACACTTCCTTGAAAACGGAAGATCGTCGCCGCTTGCAGTCCGATCCTGCGGGACGGACCTTGTGTCTCGTTCAATCCACTTAGCGCACGATCGGGACCATTCGATGCTAGGCTTCTTATTCGACCGCGACACTCGCTACACGGCCGACGATCTTGTTACCGCGATTGAACGGGTGCTAGGAGAGTGGGGTAGTCTTTCCGACACACAGTTAGAAGAGCTACTAGGGCGAACTATGCTTCCACACGGCTGGGTCAACAATGGCGCCGTGTTCAGTATTGTCTTTCCCGATCTCCCCGGACTTCAATTTGAACTTGGACCACGGCATACTGACAACAGCTCGCGGCAACTCCAAGTGGTCGGTCGCGGCGCGTACCTTGGTCTGATCATTACAACAGGCGGCCCCGCACGTTCTAGCTGGGGCTTAACTTGCCGTGACCTTGCGGTGAGCCGGGCCACAAAGAAAGCCAAACGATTGGCAAAACTGCTGCGTTCAACCCACGGCGTTACCGACTACTCTCACGGGCTTGATCGTTACCGGTGACGGTGGGCGCCATTCTCGGGAACTCTCATCGATTGTCCCAACCTTGCGACGCGAGTTCAAAGTCGCAGATGCTGATGAAGTTGAACCGAAGGTCCACTTCCGCCTCGCTTAGGGCGTAGGCTTGGGTTTTTGCTGACACGCAGCCTCGTCTTTCGAACTGCGATGCTCCCGGCGACTTTGAGCACAGTTGAATTACCCACCATGCTTTTTCTCCGAACCACCCCGGCCGGGCGAGCTTGTGAATTTCAAACGCTGCAATCGAGCCATCGCGCGTCATGGGGTTCTCAAGAACGATGGTGACGATCCCTGCCGTTCTCTGTTCGACGCTATAGTCCGCCTTGAGCCCCGCAGATTTGTATCGGTTCACCGCGACGTAGATGCCGCTCATGTCAAATTCGGTGATTGGAAGATGCTTCGGCATCGCGGTGACAGCGCCCCTTATCATATTGCCGTCACTGCTAGTACAGGTTCGAGCGCCGGCCAAGCACCGGACTTCTACTGAGCACCGTACCAACGTTGGCGCTTGAAAATGGCCTACGGCTATGGCATACAGTTCGCACACGCGGCGATAAATTCGCTCGATATTTCAATGGTCCATGTTCGGAAGTTGATATTCCGCCCCTGGGCACCATTTCCAGCCTGACCCTTTAGAGCCGTTCCGCTTTAGGCGGAATCTAGGAACGGCTCCAAGTTTATGTTTGATCGTGCTTCCTCTCGGTTCGCACTTTCCGAAACACTCTAAAACTGATCGATGCTGGCATCCCGCCAAGGTGTGGCGGAACATCTCTGCCCGTGCGCGCTGGCTCCGAGAACTACAGCCCCGGAGCCAATCAACCGATCGACCCAATCGGCTCATCATCACGTATCGCCGAGCGTTCAGTCCTTTCGTTTGCGCCCGGTGATCATGGCCCGCACCAGGTTTTCTCCATGCTCCCAGGCGGCAATGAAGACGCCCAGGATGTGAAGCCCGATGAGAGCCAAGGTGGTGTAGGCGAGCGCTTCATGCACCTCCTCGAGGGCTTTCGAACCCCAGTAGGCGTCCGTCGTCATGGCAATCCCAGTTCCGCAAAGGGCTGCCAGGAGGACCAGCAATGCCACGGTCATTGCACCGCCCGCTGGATTATGCCCGAGGTAGCGGGGGGCCTGGAGGTGCAACGACTGCCGCAAGAACGTCATCACGGCGCGCGGCCCTTTGACGAAACTCGAGAAGCGGGCGCTTTCAGGCCCGATAAAACCCCACACCATCCGCATCGCTACGAGTGCCGCGATGGCGTAGCCGGCCCAGAGATGCAGCCACTCGACTTCGTCACCCGTAAGAAACGCAACCGTGAAGAGCGCTACCAGACTCCAATGGAAGATGCGGACAAACCGGTCCCACACCTTCACCGTCGCAGGCGGCCCATGACAGCCGCCGTCTGATACTTCGTTTAGGATGGCCATGACCGAGATCCTTAAAGTTTCAGATCTCCGCCGACGGGAGTGCCGGTGCTCGGGTCAACGAAAAGCTCCACACGCGCCCCTTGCTTATCGCGCGCATAGATCTCAACGCAGGTGCCCTTCACTTTCGACTTGGCAATCGTGTAGCCGTGATCGGTCACGATCTTTTCGATCTCTTGAAGGCTCAGCCATTGGGCTTGCGGTACGCTGGTGCAGGGTTTGTTGAAACTCCCTGCCTCCGCAGTTGCTGAGAGCGTGACGGCCGACACGGCAGCCATTGCGATGGATGCATACGTTTTCATAAGGCCTTCTCCGACATTTTTGATCTGAAGCAATTTGGCTTCTGACGCCGCTCAGGCGTCATCGCGCAATCTGCATCAGCACCGATGACGTCGGACTGACGCGCTCGATCAGCGGTTTGTCAGATGGAGAAGAGGAGACGACAACATCGCTCTCAAGGTTTGGAGCCCCGGCTTTTAACGCTCTGAAAGCTCACGGTTCAGCGGATGGCCTTGTCCACGTTCACGGCCTTGTCGAGGCCCTTGACCGTATCGAGCCCCCGGACGGCCGCTAGATTGGCGCCATCGAAATCGGCACCCGTCACGTCGGCGCCGGAAAGATTGGCGCCGGAGAAGTCCACCTTCGAAAGATCCGCATCGACGAGAATGGCGCCGGAAAGATCGGCGCCGAGCATGCTCGAGAACATCAGCACGGCGCGCGTAAAATTCGCCTCGCGCAGCGTCGCGCCGGCAAAGTCGCACGACTTGAGAACGTTGCGTGCAAGCGTCACCATCGTGCCCTGACCCGGGCGCGCTTCAAGGGGACTGAAATCGGCACGCGTCAGGTCGGCCCCGCGGAAATCGGCGCCGGAGAGGTTTGCCTGCACGCGCACCTGCGAAAGATTGGCACCTGCAAAGCGTGGCGCGTCCGCATGATCGTCGTGCATGTCCGAATAGACGGTGGGGCGGAAAATGGTGGCGCCGCGAAGATCGGCTCCCGAGAAATTTGCGCGGATCAACACCGCCCGGTCGAGGCGCGCATACGAAACGTCCGCCCCCTTGAGGTTGGCGTCCGTCAGGTCAACGCCGTAAAGGTCCGTGCGCGCCAGCCGCGCCTGCTTGAAGTCGAGCCCCGAGAGATCGAGGTAGTTGAGGTCGAGCCCCGTGTAGTCGATGCGCTCGCCCGGCTTGGCGTTGAAGAGCTGGCGCGAGATCTCGCGCACCGTGAGATCAGCGCTCGGGGAAACGCTCACGCCAGCAGATAGCGTCGGGCTCGCCGCCGCCAATACCAGCGCGCCGATTGTCATGAATCGAAGACGAGCAGCCGCCATCATCTGCCCCAAAGTCCTGCCGCGACCCGCCAGCCGCGATCTTACTCTATGAGATAAACTTATTCGGCGTGCCAGTTGCAAGGGCTTCGGTATGACGCCTCTATCGCCAAGCTGCATGGCAACCAGACGCGAAGCGGATAGCACGGCGTCATCGGCACTCTGAAAGTCAGTCCTCACCGACACCGACACCGCCACCGGTCGGCGTCGAAACCAGCACGGCGTCACCCGCTTCAAGCAAGGCGCTGGCCGCGCCGGGAAGCTCCTCGACGGTGCCGTCGCGGCGCAGGATGGCGTTCCGCCCCGCTTCGCCCGGGAGGCCGCCGGCGAGGCCGGGCGGGCGCACCTTGCGGAAGCCTGAGAGGATGGAGAGGCGCATGCGCGCCAGGAAACGGATAACCCGCAACGTGCCGTCTCCACTTCGCCAGCGCCCCTTGCCGCCGGAGCCACGGCGGATGGCGAAGCGTGCGAGGAGAACCGGATAGCGGGTCTCCAGGATCTCAGGGTCCGTGAGGCGCGTGTTCGTCATGTGCACGTGCACGGCGGCCGCGCCATCGAAGCCCGTCCCGTCGCTCTCGAAACCGGCCGGCGCGCCCGAGCAGATGGTCTCGTAGTATTGCACGCGGTCGTCGCCGAACGTCAGGTTGTTCATGGTCCCTTGGGCAGAGCCCAACACGCCGAGCGCCGCGAACAGTGCGTTGACGATGACCTGGCTGGTCTCGACGTTGCCGGCCACGACGGCGGCGGGATACGCCGGCTTCAGCATCGATCCGTCCGGCACCACGATCTCGATCGGACGCAGGCAGCCGGCGTTGAGCGGGATCGGCGCATCGAGCAGCACCCGCAGCACATAAAGCACGGCGGCGCGCACGACGGGCTCGGGCGCGTTGACGTTACTCGGCTGCTGGGGCGAACTGCCGGTGAAATCAACCCTTGCCGAGCGGCGCGCGCGATCGATGGTGATGCGCACCTCGATCACCCAGCCGCCATCGGTCTCGACGCGGACGTGCCCATCCTCCAGACGGCCGATCAGGCGGCGCACAGCGTCCTCTGCGTGATCCTGCACGTGCGCCATGTAGCTTATCACCACGTCGGCGCCGAACTCTTGGACAAGACGCAGGAGCTCGGCGCGGCCGCGAGCGTTGGCCGCCACCTGGGCCTTCAGATCTGCGATGTTCTGCGCCGGATTGCGGGCCGGATAGCGCGCGCCGGTGAGCAGCGCGAGCGTCTCTGCCTCCAAAAAGCGGTTGCCGCTGACCAGCGGCACGCAATCGATGTAAACGCCCTCCTCCTCGATGGTCGCAGCATCGGGGCTCATGGAGCCCGGAGCGATGCCGCCGATGTCGGCGTGATGGCCGCGGCTCGCGACGTAGAAGGCAGGGGCCGTCGCGCCATCGAGGAACACGGGCGTGACGACGGTGATGTCCGGCAGGTGCGTGCCGCCGGCGTAGGGCGCGTTCAGCATATAGGCGTCACCGGGCTGCATGGCCCCGCCGCACGCGCGTATGACGGCTTCGACGGCGCTCTCCATGCTGCCCAAGTGCACCGGCACGTGGGGCGCGTTGGCGACGAGGCGCCCCATGCCGTCAAACACGGCGCAGGAGAAGTCGAGCCGCTCCTTGATGTTGACCGATTGCGCGGTGGCGCGCAGGGCCTCGCCCATCTCCTCCGCGAGGCCCATGAAGAGGTTGCCGAACACTTCGAGCAGAACGGGGTCGGCTTCGAGGGAGATCGCGTCGCGAGGCTTGGCTTCGATGCGGGTGAGAACGAGATCGCCACGCGTCGTCATTTCAGCCGACCAGCCCGGCTCGATGACCACCGTCTGGTTGGGCTCGATGACGATTGCAGGCCCGGCGATGGCCTGGCCGACGGCAAGCGCATCTCGCCGCCAGACATCGGCATCATGCCAGGCGCCTTGTGAATAGAAGCGCGTGCGCGAAACGGGATCGGCCGGCTGTCCGCCGGAGAGGCCGTCCCTCATATCAGCCTCGTGGCTCTGCGCTTCAGCCTCGACCTCGACGAGGGCAATGACAACGCGCTTCTCCGGCGAGATGAAGCCGAAGCGCCGGGCGTGTGCCACCTCGAATGCTTGTCGGAGGTTGTCTCCCTCCCCCTTGTGGGGCGAAAAAGAAACCGGCAGCGCAACGTCGGTCGCCTCGTAGCGGAGATGCAGATGGGCCGCGGTGCGGATCATCTCCGCCGAGGCGCCCTGTGCAACGACCTCGCCGGCCGCCTCTCGAGACATCGCCTCGGCGAGCGCCCGGGCAGCGGCGAGACCGGGCTCGTCGAGCACCATTTCAAGCGAGCGCTCGCGGCTGGCGCGAATGGCCGACAGGCCGATGCCGTAGGCGGAGAGCAGCCCAGACAGCGGGTGGATCAACACCTGGCGCATGCCGAGCGTGTCCGCCATCAGGCAGACGTGCTGGCCGGACGCCGAGCCGAAGCCGTTCAGCACGTAGTTCGAGACATCGTATCCGCGCGCGACGGAAATACGTTTCACGGCCTTGGCCATGTTCTCGACGGCGATGCGGATGGCGCCGTCCGCCACATCCTCCGCGGTGCGTTCGCCGCCCATCTCGCGCGCCAGCGCCGCAAACGCCCTGCGCGGCGCGTCGGCGTCGACCGGATCGCTGGCGCTCGGCCCAAAGACTTTCGGCAGGACCTGAGGATCGAGCTTACCCAGCACGACGTTGGCATCGGTCACCGTCAGCGGTCCGCCGCGGCGGTAGCACATGGGACCGGGATCGGCACCGGCGCTCTCGGGGCCCACCCGCAGGCGGGCGCCGTCATAGGAGAGGATCGAGCCGCCGCCCGCGGCCACGGTATGGATGCGAAGCATCGGTACGCACAGCCGCACGCCCGCCACCTCGGTCTCGAACGTCCGCTCGTAAGTGCCGGCGAAGTGGGAGACGTCGGTCGAGGTGCCGCCCATGTCGAAGCCGATGACGCGCGTGAAGCCCGCCAACCGCGCCGTCTCGGCCATGCCGACGACGCCTCCAGCCGGCCCTGAGAGGATGGCATCCCGTCCGTGGAAATGGGCGCGCGTCTTGAGGCCGCCAGAGGAGGCCATGAACATCAGGGGCGTCGCCGGCTCGCCGGTGAAGGCCGCGGCGATCCCCTCGGTGTAGCGGCGAAGCACCGGAGAGAGATACGCGTCCGCGACGGTTGTATCGCCGCGCGGCACGATCTTGATCAGGGGCGCCACCTCGTGGCTGACCGAGACCTGAGTGAAGCCCGCCTGGCGCGCAAGCTCGGCGGCTTGGCGCTCGTGCTCGGGATACGCATACGCGTGCATGAAGACGATCGCGACACTCGTGAGCCCGTCACGGCGGGCGGCGGCGAGGTCGGCGGCAAGCGCCTCCACGTCGAGCGGCTTCTCAATCGTGCCGTCGGCGCGCACGCGCTCGGCGGCGCCGATCACGCGCCCATAAAGCATCTCCGGCTTCACGATGCGGCGTGCGAAAATGTCAGGGCGCGCCTGCGTTCCGATCTCGAGCTGGTCCTCAAGGCCCGCCGTTATGACGAGTGCCGTCGGCGCCCCCTTGCGCTCGAGCAGGGCATTGGTGGCAACGGTGGTGCCGATCTTCACGGAGCGGATGCGCTCGGCCGGGATCGGCGCGTCCTGCGTGAGGCCGAGACAGCGGCGGATGCCAGCGACGGCGGCGTCCCCGTAGACGCCCGGCGCCTCGGAAAGCAGCTTCAGAGCCTGGACACGCCCCGATGGCGAAACGGCAACAATGTCCGTAAACGTGCCGCCCCGATCGATCCAGAACTGCCATGCGCCGTAGTCCTGCCCCATGGATCTCCTCCCATTAGGGCGTGGCTATCGGCGGGGGCGCAGGGCGTCAATCGCAGATCATGAAATTTAGTCCACGTCCTTCATCCCGGCCAAGGAAACAGGTATGGAATAACGATGCCTCTCGACTGTCTCACGAGCTATATCCAGCCGACGCAGGACACGCGCCTCCGCGCACGCCTGGCTGGCGCCATCGCACCCTGGTGGCCGGCGCTCGCGGGCCTCGTGCGCCCGAGGCCCGCGTATCAGACCGGCGCGTTCTCGGCAGCCGTGATCGCGCTCGCCGCTAAAATGGCCAAGGCTGACGGCGTGGCCGTGGTCGTCGAGTGCGAGACGTTCGAGCGCTTCTTCGAGCCCACGCCAGAGGAGGTGCCGCGCATCCGCCGGCTCTACCAGCAGGCCAGCCAGGACACCGCCGGCTTCGAACTCTATGCCGAAAGCATCGCGCGCATGCTGGCGGACGCGCCCGAGCTCAAGGTCAACGTGCTCGAGTGCCTCCTCATGATCGCGTGCGCGGACGGAATTTTGCATCCGGCAGAGGAGGCGCTGCTCAGGAAGGCCGGCCATGCCCTCGGCATCTCCTGCGAAGAGTTCAAGCGGATCCGCGCGCCGTTCGTCCGCGATCTAGACGATCCGTACGACGTGCTGGGTGTGGAGCCGTCGGCCTCGCCGCAAGAGATCCGGCGCCGCTATCTCGAGCTGGTGCAGCGCTTCCATCCGGACCGATTGACGGCCCGTGGCGCCCAGGCCGCACTGATCAAGGCGGCGACGATCAAGCTCGCCGCGATCAACGCGGCCTACGAGGCCGTGGTGGCCGGGTCGCGCCTCCAGGGAGAACGGGCGTGACTGTGCCCTTGATCGACCGGCCGGACAGCCCTCTGGTCGCCGACCTCCATCCCTCACCCAACATCGAGCCCCGCAGGCCAGGCTTTGTGCCGTCTATGCTGCTGCTCCACTACACCGGGCTGCCGACGGTCGAACGCGCGCTCGACGTGCTGTCGCGGCCCGACTGCAAGGTGTCGTGCCATTACGTCGTCGACGAGACGGGGCGCATCATCCAGATGGTCGCCGAGGAGGCTCGCGCCTGGCATGCCGGCCTCTCCTCCTGGGCAGGCGAGACGGACATCAATTCGGCATCAATCGGCATCGAGATCCAGAATCCGGGGCACACGCTCGGCTATCCTGATTTTCCCGCCACGCAGATGCAGGCGGTGGCTGCCTTGTCGCGTGACATCCTCGGACGTCATGAGATCCCGCCCGAGCGTGTGCTCGCCCACTCGGACGTGGCTCTCGGCCGCAAGATCGATCCCGGAGAGAAGTTCGACTGGGCCTGGCTCGCCGCGCAAGGCGTCGGGCATTGGGTTGCGCCGGCGCCTCTCGATGAGGGTGACGAAGGATGGCCTCCGGGCACGGAGCGCCCCGAAATCCTGCACGCCCGCGCCGCGCTCGCCGCCTACGGCTATGGCGTGGAAACCGAGGGGGGGCTCGATGCGCACCTGCAAACGGCGGTACGCGCCTTCCAGCTCCATTTCCGTCAAGCTC
This sequence comes from Hyphomicrobium sp., assembly GCF_036780825.1. Lineage (GTDB taxonomy): Bacteria > Pseudomonadota > Alphaproteobacteria > Rhizobiales > Hyphomicrobiaceae > Hyphomicrobium_C. The sequence continues at coordinate 27,410 of NZ_DAIQCD010000034.1, forward strand.
GCTGCGACGGACGGCTCGACAGCTCCACTCTGGACACGCTCTCACGGCTTACGGCTGCGCGCGCCCGCGACGGCGTCCGGATCGCATGATTAATCGTGACGATGGAATGTTCAGCCTAAACCGCTTAACTGTGGCGTCCTGACATTTCCGCGAAAGATGACGGCCGGGGCACGAGAGGCCGAGTCGGAGCGCATTCTTTCCTCAACTAACGCCGCCCCGCTCGCTTGCTCTACCGATCGCCTCCGGCAAGAGGCGCCTTGTTGCTCGCCTTCGGCAAGAGATGCTTTTTGCTCGCCTCTCAGGGAGCGGCAAGTTGTTGCATTGTGACGGGATGGCCGCCGCAAAATAAACGCCGGCGGGCTCAATTATAAAAGAACGTAGGGAAGCGCCGGATGAAAATCGTCATCGCCCCGGACTCCTTCAAGGAGAACCTCAGCTCGCTCGATGTGGCGTGCGAGCTCGAGGCGGGGCTGCGCCGGGTGTGGCCCGAGGCCGAATACGTCAAGGTGCCGATGGCGGACGGCGGCGAAGGCACCGTGCAGTCCCTGGTCGACGCCACGGGTGGGCGCATCGTCTCCTGCACGGTAAAGGGCCCCCTCGGACGGCCCGTGGAGGCCGCCTACGGTCTTCTCGGCGACGGACGGACCGCGGTGATCGAGATGGCGGCGGCCTCCGGCCTGCCCCTCGTTCCCAGGGATGAGCGCGATCCGTTGCGGGCCTCCACGTTCGGCACGGGAGAGCTCATCGCCGATGCGATCCATCGTGGCGTCGAGGAGATCATTATCGGCATCGGAGGATCGGCCACCAATGACGGCGGGGCGGGCTTGGCGCAGGCGCTCGGCATGCGGTTCCTCGACAAGGACGGCGCGCCGATCACCGAGCCGCTGGGCGGCGGCCGCCTCGGCGAGGTGGTCGCCATCGACAGCCGCTGGCTCAATCCCGGCCTTGGCCGCGTTCGGATCAATGTCGCCTGCGACGTGACCAATCCGCTTATCGGCGAGAGCGGGGCCTCGGCCGTGTATGGCCCCCAGAAGGGTGCGACGCCGGAGATGGTGCAGACGCTCGACCGCAACCTTTGCCATCTGGCAGCCCTCATGAAGCGCGATCTTCATGCCGACGTGGCGGATCGCCCCGGCGCGGGAGCGGGCGGCGGGATGGGCGCCGGCCTCATGGCGTTCGCCAACGCGACGCTGTCGCGGGGTGTGGAGCTGGTCGTCGCTGCGACGGGGCTCGACGAGCATATGAAAGGCGCCTCACTGGCGTTGACGGGTGAGGGGCGCGTAGATTTCCAGACTGCTTTCGGCAAGACACCCTCCGGCGTAGCAGCCGCGGCGCGCCGGCACGGGGTGCCGGTCGTGGCCATCGGCGGCGGGCTCGCGGACGATGCGCGGGGTGTGTTCGAGCACGGGATCGACGCCATCGAGAGCGCGACGGCGAACCCCATGCCGCTCGATGCGGCGATGGAGAAGTCGCGGCAATACCTGCGGGATGCCGCCGAGCGTGTGGCGCGCTTCATCGTCATGGGGCAGCGTATGGCGACCGGAGCGCCGGCGGCGCAAGATCCGCATCCGGCGGCGACGCGGGCGACTGGCCCCGACAGCGCTACATCGCCGCCGGTGTTCGCCGAGCCGCCCGCCAAGAAGAACGAACTGTGAAATCTTTTTTGCGCGCCAAACGCAGCAAGGGGCTCACCGGGCGCCGAAGAGCTGACCCAGTGCCGCCAAAGAAGGATGCCGCCCGACTAAATTTTAGCTGCGGCCACCTCGGCTTCTTGACGCGGCGGCTTGCGTACGCCTTATGTCCTTTGCCAGCCGGCTGAACGGCCGCTGCCGCCGCAAGGTGGTGGAGGAAAGTCCGGGCTCCATGGAGACAGGGTGGCGGCTAACGGCCGCCGGGGGCGACCCCAGGGAAAGTGCCACAGAAAACAGACCGCCCGCCGGGCT
>NZ_DAIQCD010000035.1:0-28962 GCF_036780825.1 Hyphomicrobium sp.
GAAAAACGCGCTGCAACCCCGACGCGGACCATCCCCGCTCCCCTGCGCTGCGCACTTGAAAAGCCCGTTCACCTGCCCCGGCATCCTCTCCCGTCGCAGGAGAAACCACAGGTCCGCCGGCCCATCCGGCCTGTGGATTGTGCTCAAAAGTATCGCGTGCATCTGGGCTTCCGGCGAGGCGCTCAGCGAATCGCGTACCTTCCTGGCCTGGACGCGCCGCATGCTGAAAAGCAAGCCTGCCGCCTCGCTTTTTCGTCATCTGCGGATAGTTCTGCCACCATGCGATTTTCGCCTCAGCTTCTGGACGAGATCCGCGCCCGGCTCCCGGTGAGCCAGGTCGTGGGCCGTAAGGTTGCGCTGAAGCGGAAGGGGCGAGAATATGCCGGCCTCTCGCCCTTCAAGGTTGAAAAGACGCCATCTTTTTTCGTCAACGACCAGAAGGGTTTCTATCACTGTTTCGCCTCGGGCGAGCACGGCGACATCTTCAAGTTCGTCATGGCCACGGAGGGCCTGAGCTTTCCCGAGGCCGTCGAACGGCTGGCTCATGAAGCGGGCGTCGCGCTGCCAAAGCCCGATGCGCACGACGAGGCGCGGGAAGACCAGCGCACCCGCCTCCTCGCCCTCATGGAAGAATCCGCCAGGTTTTTCGAGGAGCAGCTTCGCAGCCCGGCCGGCCTCGAAGCCCGCCGCTACATCGAACGGCGGGGCTTGAAACCCGAAACCCTCGGCGAGTTCCGTATCGGCTATGCGCCGAGCGCCCGCTCCGCGCTCAAGGAGCATCTGGCGCAGGCCGGCTTCACCCTTGAGGACATGACGCTGTCCGGCATGCTGATCGCGGGCGACGACATCCCCGTCGCTTACGACCGCTTCCGCCATCGGCTGATGTTTCCGATTTGCGACTTGAGGGGCCGCATCGTCGCCTTCGGAGGCCGCGCGCTCGATCCTGCGCAGAACGCCAAATATCTGAACTCCCCCGAAACGCCGCTCTTTCACAAAGGGCATCTTCTCTTCAACGCCCACCGCGCGCGGCCCGCCGCCCACGACAAGGAGCGCCTGATCGCGGTCGAAGGCTACATGGATGCGATTTCCCTTGTAGAAGCAGGATTTACCGAAACCGTAGCTCCCCTCGGCACGGCGCTGACCGAGGACCAGCTCAGGCTGCTCTGGAGGATGGCTCCCGAGCCCATCCTCTGTTTCGACGGCGACGAGGCCGGCAAGCGCGCCGCGCATCGTGCCGTCGATACGGCGCTACCGCACCTTAAGCCCGGCACCAGCCTCATGTTCGCCTTCCTGTCCGAAGGCCTCGATCCGGACGATATCGTGCGCCAGCAGGGGCCCGCAGCGCTCGATGCCTGTCTCGCCCGCGCCCGGCCGCTAGTTGATGTGCTGTTCGAGCGGGAATGGGGCCGCAGCGACTGGACGACACCCGAGCGCCGCGCCGGGCTCGAGAGCCGCCTCAAGGCGCTGGTCACCACCATCGCGGACGAGACGGTGCGGACACACTATCGCCGCGCGCTTGGCGAGCGGCTCGCGGAGGCATGGGGCGGATGGGGAGGCCAGAGGACGCAGAGCCATGGGCCGCAGCCCAGGTCCCGCCCCCTCTCCGAGTTCGCAAAGCGGCGCTTCCCCGCGGGCGCCCCATTCCTTCCCAACAGCGGACGAGGTCGCCCGAACCCGACGTTGGGCTATCAGAATCAGCGCGTTAACCCATCGTCCGCGCTCAGGAAGAGCACGCTCGTCGCCGCGGGGGGAGGTCTTCCTCCCTACCGCGAAGCCGTGCTCATCAAAGCCATGCTCAACCATCCCTGGCTGATCGAGGAGCACGCGGAGGCCATTGCCGAGGTCCCGTTCACCTCACCCGCCCTTTCGGGACTGCGTGACGCGGTGCTTTCCGCGCACGCCCTTGATAATTCACTTGACACGGCGACTCTTCGAACCCACTTGAACAAATCAAGCGTCGGCAAGGCCTTGACCCTTGTCGAACGAGCCGTTTCGCACAAAAGCGATCGATTTGCAGAACCCCATGCCGAGCGCACCGAGGTGGAAGATGGCTGGCGCCACGCCCTCGCGATGCATGAGCGGCACGTGGGGCTCAAGCGATCGCTGGAAGCGGCCGAGCAAGCCTGGCACGAAGATGGCAGCGAGGCATCCTTCGCGCGCATCTGCGATCTCAAGCGGCAGCTCGAGATCGCGAGCGCCATGGATGTCGACGATATGTCCGCCGGGCGGGGATACGCGTCTTGATGATGGGGGGGAGCGACACGATTCTAATCGCGACCTGTGTGGCCGATCCAAGGCGGAGCTTCGCCGTCGAGAGGACCGGAGCATGTCGCTGGCGGCCCTCGGCACCCATTCGGCATTCCGGCGCGTTTTGCGGCGCGCCTGAAGTTGCCGACGCCTTCCGGCATGAACATGAACCTCCGCCACGACGGCGGGTCTCGAATTGAAATGACCGGGCGCGGCAGGCGCGCCCTTCCCCACTCTTTGGCGACGGTTGAGAGATATGGCAAACGCTGCAAAGAACGAAGATCAGGATACGGCGACGGCGGAGTCCCCCGAGCGCGACAGCCCGCTGCTGGACCTGTCTGACCAGGCGGTGAAGCGCCTGCTCAAGACGGCCAAGGCGCGCGGCTACGTCACTCTGGACGAGCTGAACTCCGTATTGCCTTCCGAAGAGGTGTCTCCCGATCAAATCGAGGACACGATGGCGATGCTCTCCGACATGGGCATCAACGTCGTCGAGACCGAGGAAGGCGAAGATGGCGCCGAAGCGGGCTCGGAAGGAGACGAGGAGGAGAGCCGCTCGCTCGTAGCGACGGGCGGCGCGCCTGCCCGCTCCGAGACGCGCGCCGAGCCGGCCGAGCGGACGGACGACCCCGTGCGCATGTATCTCCGCGAGATGGGCTCGGTGGAGCTGCTTTCGCGCGAAGGCGAGATCGCGATCGCGAAGCGCATCGAGGCCGGCCGCGAAGCGATGATCGCCGGGCTCTGCGAGAGCCCCCTCACCTTCCAGGCGATCATCATCTGGCGCGACGAGCTGAACGAAGGCAAGATTCTCCTGCGCGACATCATCGATCTCGAGGCCACCTATGAGGGCCCCGAGGCCAAGGCTCCGCCTGCGGCCTCGGGCGACGGCGAGGAGAGCGAGGAGTCCGAGGGGTCTGAGAAGGACGACGACGACGACGAGTTCGAGAACGCGCTTTCGCTCGCCGCCATGGAAGCCGAGCTCAAGCCCAAGGTGCTCGAGACCTTCGATCGCATCGCATCCACGTACAAGAAGCTGCGCAAGCAGCAGGACAAGAAGCTCGAGCAGCAGGTCGCGGGCGAAGCCGGCTCGCGCCAGCAGCAGAAGGCCTACGACAAGCTGCGCGAAGAGATCATCACGGACGTCAAGAGCCTATCGCTGAACAACGCCCGTATCGAAAGCCTCGTCGAGCAGCTCTACGCCATCAACCGCCGTCTCGTCGGCCTCGAAGGCCGCCTGATGCGGCTCGCCGACAGCTATGGCGTTGCACGTCAGACCTTCATTGACGAGTACTTCGGCAACGAGCTCGACCAGACTTGGCTCGACCGCGTGGCCGAGAGCGGGAAGAAGTGGGGCCAGCTCATTAAGAATGAGCGCCCGACGATCGAGCAGATCCGCAAGGACATCCACGAGCTCGCCACCGAGACCGGCCTCGAGATCGCCGAGTACCGCCGCATCGTCAAGGCCGTGCAGAAGGGCGAGCGCGAGGCCCGGCAGGCGAAGAAGGAGATGGTGGAGGCGAACCTGCGCCTCGTGATCTCCATCGCCAAGAAATACACGAACCGCGGCCTGCAGTTCCTGGATCTCATCCAGGAGGGCAACATCGGCCTCATGAAGGCCGTCGACAAGTTCGAGTACCGCCGCGGCTACAAGTTCTCGACGTACGCCACGTGGTGGATCCGGCAGGCTATCACGCGCTCCATCGCGGACCAGGCGCGCACCATCCGCATCCCCGTGCACATGATCGAGACCATCAACAAGATCGTGCGCACGAGCCGGCAGATGCTCCACGAGATCGGCCGCGAGCCAACGCCGGAAGAGCTTGCCGAGAAGCTTGCGATGCCGCTCGAGAAGGTGCGCAAGGTCTTGAAGATCGCCAAGGAGCCGATCTCGCTCGAAACGCCGATCGGCGACGAGGAGGACAGCCACCTCGGCGACTTCATCGAGGACAGGAACGCGGTGCTGCCGGACCAGGCGGCCATTGCCGCCAACCTGCGCGAGACGACAACGCGGGTGCTGGCCTCGCTCACGCCGCGCGAGGAGCGCGTCCTGCGCATGCGCTTCGGCATCGGCATGAACACCGACCACACGCTGGAGGAAGTGGGCCAGCAGTTCTCGGTGACGCGCGAGCGCATCCGCCAGATCGAAGCGAAGGCGCTGCGGAAACTCAAGCACCCGAGCCGCAGCCGGAAGCTCCGCAGCTTCCTCGACAACTGATCAAAGAAAAGCCCCCGAGAAAATTCGGGGGCTTTTTTGTCTTGGTTCGGCCAGGGAGCTCGCCTCAGAACAGCCGGCCGCCGTTCGGCACGGGCCGCTCCGGCGAAACCAGCACCACCTCACCCTCAGCATCGGGAAAGCCGAACGTCAGAATCTCGGAGATGAACTTGCCGATCGGGGGCGTGGCGGCAAGCAAAAGCCGGCAAGTTTTTTGTTCCGTGCGACGTCCCGGAAAACCGGTTCCCTTTTTCCAGAAGCCCTCTAGGCTTCATATCCGTGTCGCTGCTTCGATGGTAGCGCGCGGACTTCGAACTCATCAGAGCCCATGCAACGTCCCGTCATTCACTTGGAGCACAAAAGTCAAAAGGTGATCCCGAGGCGGGCCTTCGCCATCAGGCTGGCGTGGGCGATCGGGTTATGGCTGGTGCTCACATTCGGCGGCCTCGTCATCGGCATGATCGGCTATGCCGTGACCGAGGGCATGAGCTTCACCGACGCTTTCGTCAACGCCGCGATGATCCTCTCGGGCATGGGCCCGGTCGATCAGCTCCACACGACGGCCGGAAAGCTCTTCGCTGGCTTCTACGCCATTCTCTCCGGCCTCATCATCATCATCGGCGCCGGCTTTGTGCTCTCACCGATCGCCCACCGCGTGCTTCACCGCTTTCATGTCGAGAGCGGCAGAGAGCGAGACTGACCGGGGCGCAAGACTTCGACAGGATCGCGCGCCCACCGGGCAGGGCGCACCGCGGAAATCAACCGCTGCCCCGCTTGAGAACCCCGTCGATCAGCGCATCGAGGCGCACGCGGTCACGCTCACCGAACGCGACGCAGATGGGGAGTGTGCGCGAGCGCGCCGCAAGATCGCCGCAGGCGCCCGGCAAGCCGGCGAGCCGCGCCAAGTCCTTTTCGGTGGTGACCAGCTCGGCGCCGGCCGCCTCTGCCTCGGCCATCAGCCGCGCCGCTTCGGCATCCGTGAACGGATGATGATCCGGAAACGTCCGGCAGGCTAAAGACTGTGGCGCAAAGCTCTCGAGCATGTGAAAGAAACGCATCGGATTGGCGATGCCGGCAAAGGCGACGAGCCGTGCCCCCCGGATCCAGCCGGGATCGCCCGCCGCTTCGACAGCGCCGCTGAGGACGGGGCCCGGAAACCGCTTCTTGAGCGCTTCGCCCGCCGGCAAACCGCCCGCGCCCGCTTCGCGTCCCATGACCACAATGCAATCGACGAGACCGAGCTGGAACGGCACCGCGGCGCGCAAAGGTCCCGCCGGAATCACGTGTCCGTTGCCGAAGCCGCGCCGCGCATCAACAACCGCAATCGAGAGATCCTTGGCGAGATGCGGGTTCTGCAATCCGTCGTCCATGACCACGGCGTCGGCCGCCACCGAAGCTTCGATCGCCATCATTCCCGCGCGGCGATCACGCGCGACCATGACCCGCGCACTGGCACCCTCCGCTCCTCCGTCGACCGCGCCGCGTGCAATGAGAAGCGGCTCGTCGCCAACCTCGTGCGCCGTGTGCCGGGCGCTTTCTACCCAGACCGGACCAGCGAGCGATCCGCCGTAGCCGCGCGTCAGGCAGACGCCGCGCTTGCCTCGTGCCGCGAGCGCGGCGAGCAGATAGCGCGTGAGCGGCGTCTTGCCAGTACCGCCGGCGGTGAAATTGCCGACACAGATAACGGGCAGCGCCGAACGATAAGGCGCGGCCGCTGCGAAGCGGCGTTCTACTGCGGCTCCGTAAAGGGCGCCGAGAGGCCCCAGCAGGCGCGCAGCGAGGGAGCGGCGGCTTGCGTCGTACCACCAAGCGGGTTCATCAAGACGCACGGCGCGCCCGTGAGGCTTCAGGCAGTAGGCCGGCGAGCGCTGCCACCGTGCGGTCGAGCGCGCCCGAGAGGGAAGAGAGCGCCGCCTTGCCGCCGGCGCGCATACGCTGCAGCTCGCCCTCGTGCATCAGGATCTCCTCCACAGCTGCGGCCAGCGTTTCCGCGGAGTTTATTTCCCGCGCACCTTTATGGCGGAGAAGCGCGCGGTAGAAATCACGGAAGTTGCTCCAGTGAGGTCCCGTCAGCACCGCTGCACCATGGCCGACGGCCTCGATCGGGTTCTGACCCCCATGGCGAATCAGAGAGCCGCCGACGAAGGCCACGTCGGCCAGCGCATAAAGCGTGCCGAGCTCGCCGATGGCATCGACGATGTAGATATCGGTGGCCGCGTCGGGGCGCTCTCCGTCGGAGCGCAGTGCGACCTTGAAGCCCCCTTCGCGCAACGCGCCGGCGACGGCTGTGCCGCGTCCTGGATGGCGCGGGGCAATGATGGTGCAAAAACCCGGCAGGCGGCGCGCAACGAGCCTATGCGCCTCGGCCACGATCTCTTCCTCCGGATCGTGCGTGCTCGCGGCGACGAGCAGCGGCCGCCCCGCCAGCTCCCGGCGGAGCCGCTCCAATTCCGCCGCATCGACCACCGGCGGCGGCGCGTCGATCTTGAGGTTGCCGATGGCCTCCACCTGGCGAGCTCCGAGACGCCGCAGCGTCCGCGCGAACACCTCATTCTGCGCCAGCACGAGATCGAAACGCGAAAAGAGCGGCAGAGAGAGCCCCCTGATCCATCTCCACCGGCGTGTGCTGCGCGCCGACATGCGCGCGTTGATGAGCGCCAGCGGAACCCCCTGGCGGGCCACCTCCATGATGAGGTTCGGCCACACTTCACTCTCGACGAAAGCCGCCGCATCGGGCTTCCAATAATCCAGAAAGTCCCGCGCGAACACCGGCGAATCGAGCGGAACGTACTGATGCAGCGCCCGCGGCGGGAGGCGCCGCCGCGCCATCGCCGCCGAGGTCACCGTGCCGGTCGTGAGCAGCACGGAAGCGTCGTCGCGTACGGAGAGAAGACGCTCGATCACGGGCAGCACCGAGTTCGCTTCCCCGACGCTCGCGGCATGGATCCACAGAAGCGGACCGTCGGGACGGGCAAGGCTCGCAGCGCCGTAACGCTCCGGACGGCGGCCCGCCTCCTCCTTGCCCTGCCGGGTGCGCACGGCGAGAAGCAGCGGCGCGCCGAAGCCCAGGAGCTTGGTCGCGCCGCGATACGCTTTGAGCGTGAAACCTTCCGGAGCCGGCTCTGTCGGCGGTGCGGGCGGCAGGGGGGGCGTAGCGCGTGCGAGGTTTCCTCCGGTGATCGCATAGGCACGCGCCGTGACGCGGCCGAGCCCCGCATCCACGGCCTGCCGATAGGCCTCGAGGCTGGCTTCGTCCGCGTCAGCCGGCACCCAGATCGGATCGCCGATGACATACGCCATCTTCGAGAACGGCAGGTTGATGGTGAGCCGGCTCCAGGTCGGCAACGCCAGGAAGCGCGAGGTGGCGACGGCAAACGGCACGATCGGACGGCCGGAATACTTCGCCAGCGTGACGACGCCGATACCGGCCCGCCGCGCGGGCCCCGGCGGGATGTCCGCCGTAATGGAGAACGTGCGCCCATCCTTGAGCTGCCGCAGCGCGGTCCTCAATGCGGAGGCACCACCCCGGTCGCGCCGTCGCGTGCCGGCGCCCGCGCCCTTCACCACTTCGATATCGAATTCCGCGAGCAGCGTGCGGATCGCGACGGCATCCTTATGGCGCGCCACCATGGCCGACACCGCAAACGTCTTGCCGTTCAGTTCATGCAGGGTGGGCATCAGCACGAACTGGCCGTGCCACATGGCGAGGATGAACGGATGCAGCTCGTTGGCGCGCGCCACCGCATCCGAAGGCTCGATCGTGACCGTGGAGGTGGCGCGCACGAAGCGCGTGTAACGGGCGCCGAGACGGCCGATGAACGTGCCGAGCTTCGACTCTTGCTGTGGCGATGGTGCCATCGATCGGCCTCTGTCGCCCTCCCTGGCGGAGCTGTGTGAGCCCTCTTTGCAGATCTCGCCGAGATCGCTGAGGGGGCGACCCGGATGGCAATGCTGCCCCGCTTGTCAACTGCCCCGGCCGGATCTCCAGGGCGAGGCCTGCGACCGAAGGGGCGCGGGACGGAACGCTGTGCAAGGCCTCGCGCTGACCGCCATCGTCCGCGAGCAAGCCTTGCCACACTCGCGGATTGCGCGATGGCCACACGGGCACCACCACATCGGTCGACGCCAATTTCCCTATAGGGAATACGCGGCGGGCGCAACCGGTTGAGCGCCCTGGTACACAAGGGGTTCGACAGATCGCCCGGGATAATGCTACCCACCCCGGGCCGGATCCCGGGCACGGCCGGCGTCAGCTCCATACATGGGTTTCAGGTGGGATTCGCGGGCGCCAATGGCACGCCTTACGAAACGAGCAAAGCGGACGGTCCGCCGCGCGGCATGGGCGGGCGTGGACGTGGTGTCCTCGATACTGCCAGACGCCTGGCGCGTGCGTATCGAGCCCTATGCCCGCTATCTGGATATGCTGCTGCTCGACCACCTCGTTGTGCGCCTCATGTTTCCCAATCGGCACCGCTTGGCGCCGGACGCTTGGCGTGCCGCCCAGCCGCTGCCCTACCAGGTCCGCCGCCACGCGCGCCATGGGATCCGCACGATCGTCAACCTGCGCGGGCCGGCGGATTCGTCCACCTACACGCTGGAGAAGGCCGCCTGCCGGGAAGCTGGCATCACGCTCGTGGACTTCCGCGTCCGCTCCCGTGCCGCGCCCACGCGCGACGAGGTGCTGGCTGCGCGCGAGCTGTTCGCAGACGTCGCCTATCCCATGCTCATGCATTGCAAGTCAGGGGCCGACCGCGTCGGGCTGATGAGCGCGCTCTACCTTCATACGCGCCACGGCGTTCCCATCTCGGAGGCGCGCCGCCAGCTCTCCCTCCGCTACGGGCACATCCGGCAGGCGGACACCGGCATTCTCGATCTCTTCTTCGAGGCCTATCTCGCCTACGACGCCAAGACACCGATCGAATTCTACGATTGGGTCGCCACCGTCTATGATCCGGCCGATGTCGCCGCGAATCTCCACTCGCGCCGTTGGGCGAACCGCATCGTCGACAAGATCTTCCGTCGCGAGTGAACCGGTGGTTGTCGGGGGCCTGTTTGGGCTCTGTCTTCTCGCCGTGCCGGACGCGATCAGTTGATCGTCGCCCCTGCAGGCGCCGCGTCCTCCGGAGCATCCGACAGAAGCTGCGCCTGCACGAGCCGCGCATAAGCGCCGCCTTGCGCGAGCAGCTCGCCGTGGGTGCCGCTTTCCACCAGCGCACCGTCCTCCATGACGCAGATCAGATCCGCATTCTGCACCGTCGACAGGCGGTGGGCGATGACGATGGTCGTGCGCCCCTTGGTGAAATCCTCGAGCGCCTGCTGCACGAACCGCTCCGAGTGCGTATCGAGCGCGCTCGTCGCCTCGTCGAGGAGCAGGATCGGCGCATCCTTCAGGATCGCCGCGGCGAGGGCCAGCCGCTGGCGCTGTCCGCCGGAAAGACGCACGCCGCGGTCACCGATGATCGTGTCGTAGCCTTGCGGCTGGCTCATGATGAAATCATGCGCCGCCGCCGCTCTGGCCGCGGCCACGATCTCCTCCTCATCAGCCCCGAGACGGCCAAGCGCGATGTTGGCGCGGATCGTATCGTCGAACAGCGTCACCTCCTGGCTGACGAGCGCAATCGACGTGCGCAGCGAAGCCAGCGTCACATCGCGAATATCCTGCCCATCGATGCGGATGGCCCCGCCCGTCACGTCGAAAAGGCGTGGCACAAGGTTGACGATGGTCGATTTGCCAGCGCCAGAACGCCCGACCAGCGCCACCGTCTGCCCCCCCTTCACGTCGAGGGAGAAGTTGGAGATGGCGGGGATCGACGTATCCTCATAGTGGAACGAGACCCGGTCAAAGCTCACCGCACCACTGTTGATGGCGAGCGGCTTGGCGTTGGGCCGATCCGTCGTCTTCGGCTGATCGTCAAGGATGCCGTAGACGCTTTCGAGGGCCGCCAGCCCCTCCTGGATGCGCGCCGTGAGCCCGCCCACGGCCTTCAAGGGTTGAGCCGCCATCAGCAGCGCGGCGGTGAGGCCCATGAAGTCGCCGACGGTCGAGGCGCCGCTCGAGATACGCCAGTAGGCGACCCAGATCACGCCCGCCACCGCTGCGCCGCCCAGCGCCTCGAGCAAGGATTCGAGGCGCGCCTTGACGGCCACGCCCTTGAGCTTCCAGCGGAACACTTCCTCGAAGCTGTGGTTCATGCGGCCCGCCGCATAGTCCTCGAGCCGGAACGTCTTGATCAGGCGTGTCGCACCGAGCTTTTCGGCAAGGAGCGCCGTCATGCCGCCGAGCTCGGTCTGCGTGCGCGTGGAATTGCGCCGGACCCGCCGCGCGATGGCCGCGATCGGCAACACGGCGAACGGATAGACCCCGAGCACGACGAGAGAGATCATCCAGTCGAGATAGAACATCGATCCCACGAGCGCGACCACGGACAGCGTATCGCGCATGATCGAGTTCATGGAGGCGAGCGTCGCCTGCTGGATGAACTGGATGTCGTTGGTGAGCTTCGACATCATGCGGCCAGGTGTGTCGCGTGTGAGGCGCGCATAGTCGGCATCGATCAGGTGGCGGAACGTGACGCTCTGCATGTCGGCCGTCTGCCGCAGAACGATGCGCTGCGTCGCCACCGTCTGCAGGTAGAGGAAGACGCTCCGTGCGAGCGTGATCGTGATGATGCCGATCAGCACCCAGGGCAGCCAAGTCACATCTCCGCCCAGCAGGCTGTCGAAGGAGAACTTGATCACCATCGGATAGGCGCCGGTGGCCAGCGCGAGGGCCCCCGTTAGCAGAAGCGCCACCAGAAGCTCGCGCCAGCGCGGCCACATCCATTCCGAGAGGAACCGCGCCAGCAGACGCCTGGAATGAGCGTCGAGCGCTCTCTTCTCGCGCCGTGCCGATCGCCCATCGGCGCCCTCGCCTCTCGTCTTCGCCATCGCTCTTTGCGTTTCCTGGATCTGTGCGGCCTGCTAGAGCCGTTCCGGTTTAAGGGGCAACGGGGAACGGCTCTAATGGGCAGCTTCCAGCCTGCCGCTCCCGAGAGGCGCGCTTTGCGAGTCGCCGTCAGGCATCGACTTCCGTGCGGGTTGCCGCCGGCTCGAGCAGATGGTGCAGGTGCACGATGAAATAGCGCATGGCGGCGTTATCCACAGTCCTCTGCGCCACGGACCTCCAGGCGGCCAGCGCTTCCTCGTGGCTCGGATAGATACCGACAACGTCGAGCTGGCTGAGATCGCGGAACTCGACGCCGTCGAGATCGCGCAACTCGCCGCCGAATACGAGATACAGAAGCTGCTTTGGTGTCGTTTCCCGTTCGCTCATGTCTCAGGCCCTCGTTCCGCCCGACAAGCCATCTCCCATGACGAGATGTGCGGAACGGATCTATTACGTTGGTTTATAGTCCAGATTCCGGAAAACCGGCGCGCTTGTCCATCGGCGCTCTGATGGAGACGTGCCTTCCTGCCTCAGACTTGGCCCGCATTCAAGGCGGCCTCCGGCCTCGCCTCGCCGCTTCCGGCTTCCTTATACGCGGCGGAACGCGTTCGCGCGCCAAGCGCCGAAGCGCGATTCAACGGGCGGCACCTCGCGTGGAGGCCCGCTTGCGAGGTTGCCCGGCTTAGCGCCGCTGCCCTATGTTGCAGGTCGAAAAGACCAAGGACCGCGAAGCCCATGGGCGAGCAGGGTACCATCAGAGCCGGCATCGGCGGCTGGACGTTCGAGCCGTGGCGCGGCACGTTCTATCCTGAAAAGCTCCCCCATGCGAAGGAGCTCGAGTTTGCGAGCCGCGCGCTTTCCACCATCGAGATCAACGGCACCTACTACCGGTCGCAGACGCCGGCCACCTTCGCCAAGTGGGCGGAGACGGTACCCGACGGCTTCGTGTTCTCCGTCAAGGGCCCGCGGTTCGCCACCAACCGGCGCGTGCTCGCCGAGGCCGGTGACTCGATCCGACGCTTTCTCGATTCGGGGCCGACCATGCTCGGCGATCGGCTTGGCCCTCTGCTGTGGCAGTTCGCACCGACCAAGGTCTTCGATGCCGCCGATTTCGGCGCCTTTCTGGAGCTTCTGCCGGCGCACTTCGATGGGCATCCCCTCCGCCACACGGTCGAAGTGCGCCACCCGTCGTTCAAGAGCGGCGAGTTCATCGCCCTCGTGCGCCGCTTCGGCATACCCGTCGTCTATGCGGACCATCCGACATACCCGGCGATCGCCGATCCCGCGGGAGATTTCGTCTATGCGCGCCTGCAGAAGGGCGAGGACGGCAATCCCACCTGCTATCCCGAAAAGGAGATCGCCTCCTGGGTCTCCGCGGCGAGAACATGGGCCGAAGGAGGCATGCCGAAACGCATTACGGACGATACCGTAAGCCCCAAATCAGGCGGCGCGAAACGGCCGCGCGACGTCTTCGTCTACTTCATTCATGGCGGCAAAGTGCACGCACCCGCTGGTGCCCAGGCCTTCATGGCCGCTCTCAACCGCAAGGCGCGGCAAACGAGCGCGTGAGCCTGATTGCACGCGATGCGTCGGGACCCGGCAGACTGGCAAGGTTCAAATCTCAAGCTGCCGCTCGAAACAGCTCTGTCCCGAGGGCCACGCTTGACCGCTGGCGAGCGGGGCGGTTCCCTGCGAGTTAAAATCAGGTCATGCAGCCGCCCGGCTGAAAAGGAGAGCTGACCCAATGCGCCCCGCACAACCATCCGTTGCACTCACGCTCACGGCCCTGGCCATCAGCCTGGCAGCACAGGCTTTGGCGGCCTTTCCGGCGCACGCCGCCGATCCGGCCTATGTCGGCACCTGGGCGTCGGATCTCGCCCAGTGCAGTGTTGCCCAGGACCGGCCGGAGGCGCCGCTCGTGATTTCGAAGGATGGCTACGATCAGCACGAGACCCACTGCCGGTTCACCTCGGTGGAAGGGGAGGACGGGGACTGGCGCGTAACGTCCGTATGTACGGTCGAAGGCAGCACCCAGCCGTATGATTTCACGCTCACCGTCTCCGGCGCCACGCTGACGGTGACGGACGAAACCGGCTCCCGCGATCTCCTCTCCTGCGGGTGACCGCACGCCGGACCACGGCGTGCTGCATCGCTTCCGCAAAGAAAGCGCGACGGAAACCAGGCGCTCCCTCGTTCATTCTCCAAGACGGCGCAGACCGGCACCACTCGGCCGGTTACGAAGGCCCCGCGCCGCTCGAACAAGGAGAACGAACGCATGACACGCAAGGGAAAGTACGTTCTGGCCAGCATCGCGGCCGCCACGGTGGGGCTCGCTGCGGCGGGCGCAATGGCAGAGCGCGGCCACTATTGGGATCATTACAAGTGGGGCGGCAAGGAGCGGCATGCCCGCCACCACGGCGGCGGGAGCATGGGACTTATGGGCCTTGCCTTCGGCGGACCGAACTATCGCATCTGCCGGGGAGACCCTGCCGAAGCGGCCGACCACATGCTCGTGCGCATCGAGCACCGGGTGAAGCCGACCGAGGAGCAGAAGGGCGTCTTCGAGGAATTCAAGACCGCAGCCCGGGCCGCCGCCCAGAAGCTGCACGAGGTCTGCCCCAAGCCGGCCGAGCAAGCCAAGGACGCCAAGGACGGCGAGCGCCACAAGCGCAATCCCGTCGAGCGTCTCGCCCAGACGCAGGCCGGCCTTGAAACGTCGCTTGAAGCCCTGAAGACGTTCCGTCCCGCGGCTGAGAAGTTCTACGCAGCGCTTTCCGATGAGCAGAAGCAGAAGCTCGAGCGGCGCGGCCGGGGCGGCGACAAGGGCAAGCGCCACTGGAAGCGTGACCGCGGCCCGCAGGATGGCCCCGGCAACGAGCGTGCTCCGGACGGCGGCCCCAACCCCGACGACAAGACCTGACCTGACCCGACCCTGCAGCGGACGGAGGACCGAGAGGTCCTCCGCTCCCTGTCTAAATCCGTGAAAATCGCCGCCAAAGCCTTGATAACTCGCTGAACCTGGCCCATCGTGATGACTGGACCATCACGCCATGAGGTATGCTAGCGATGCTGCGGCGCGCTGCAATTGTCCTGTTTTTGCTGATCGTTTCCGCCGGGGCGCTCGTTGGCGCCCGCCACCTCGGCGTGAACCTGCCGTGGGACGCGGCAACGATTGAGCCCGAAGCGCCCTCTGAAGCTCAATCAAATCGTCGTGAAGAGACCGCGCCGCCAGCCACTCCCGAGGCGTCGGCTCCCGCAGCCGAACCGGTTATCGAGGAGACGCAGGCGGCTCTCGAGCGGCCGGACGCAGAGCAGCCGAAGCCGGCCGAAGGCGGCGTCACCATCGATATTTCTCGCATCTCCGCAGACGGCGCATCGGTTTTCGCCGGACGCGCCGCGCCCGATAGCTACGTGACCGTCATCGAAGACGGCCGCCGCGCCGGCACCGCGAAAGCAGACGCCAACGGAGAATGGAGCCTTTTCACCGAGCACCGCTTTGCGAGCATCGATCCGCATCTCACCTACGAGGTGAGCCGCACGCCGCCCGCGCCCGAAGCCAAGACGGACATGGCGGAGGCGCAAACCGAGGCGCAGCCGCCGTCGCAACCTCAGGCGCAGATCGAGCCTGAGCCCGCCGCGGCTGAGGCCGAGGCAGCAGTCCCTGCCGAGCCTGCGCTCCCTCCAACGACGTCGGCTGCCGAAGATGTGATGCGCAAGTTCGAGAACCTCGTCGAAGCGGCGCGTGAGGAAGCCAAGCAGAACGAGACTGCCGCGAACGACGGCACCGCGGCAAACGACGGTGGGCCGGACCGCGCTACCGCATCGCCTTCTGAGCCGGCCGAAGAACCTGCCGCCGCCGCATCCGCCGCGGCTCCAGAGGACGCGCATGAGGCCGGCGCCACCGCGAGCGACACGGACGCAGCAGCGGAGAGCGAAACAGCCGCAGATCATGGATCCGCAGAGATTGCATCTCGAACGAAGCCGGAG
This sequence comes from Hyphomicrobium sp., assembly GCF_036780825.1. Lineage (GTDB taxonomy): Bacteria > Pseudomonadota > Alphaproteobacteria > Rhizobiales > Hyphomicrobiaceae > Hyphomicrobium_C. The sequence continues at coordinate 15,372 of NZ_DAIQCD010000035.1, forward strand.
CCCAGCGCTCATACTGAGGCCCGGATCGCCGCTGCGGGGGATATGTCGGAGCATAGCCGCACGACGCAGGAATCCACGTCAGCGGCGGCCCGGACGGATGTAATTCCGGTTCCGATCATGTTCGTCTACAATGAAGCGACCCTGACACCGGAGGGTCGGCGCGCGGCGGCACTGCTGCTCGAATATCTGACGCTCAAGAAGCTCGACGCCGTGGAGCTGACAGGACATGCCGACGAACGGGGCAGCGACGCCTACAATTACGAGCTTTCACGCGAGCGTCTCGACGCGGTGGCCGTACTCCTCAAGGATGGCGGCTACGCTGGCACGCTCAAGCTGACACCCAAGGGCAAGACCGAGCCGTACATGGGCGTTGACCGGTCGGCTTACCGGGGCGAGGCGCTCTACCAGCTCGACCGGCGTGTGGAGCTGCGCCTCCAGCGCTAGAGCGCGTTCACTCTTATCGGAATCAGAGTGCGCGACGTGAGCGCGCTCTAAGTTTTTATTTGAGCGCCTGATCGCTTGTTCGAACGGCGGCGTGCTTTGCCCTCGAGGGGCCGCCCCTCACCCTTCCCGTCCGTCTTTCAGCGAAAGGAACCCGATGGCGCCCTCCGATCCCGAAGCGACCCGCAGCCTTGCCATCGGTCTCGCGGGCGAAGCCAGCACACTCGTAACCGACGATCTCACCGCACCCGCGGTGGGAAGCGGCACGATAGCAGTCTACGCGACCCCCGCCCTCGCCGCGCTCATGGAGCAGGCGGCCGTCGCCGCGATCGAAAGCCACCTCGCGGCGGGCGAAGCGAGCGTGGGCGTGCACCTAGACCTCAGTCATACGGCCGCGACACCGCCTGGACGCACAGTCTCGGCAACCGCGACCCTGACCGAGATCGATGGACGGAAACTCACCTTCGAGATCACCGCACGGGACGACGTCGAGCCCATCGGCAAGGCAACGCACACGCGCGTTGTCGTCGATCTGGCGCGATTTCTGAACAAGCTGGCCGGCAAGCGCCTTTAGAGCCGTTCCGATTTAAGTGGAATCGGGGAACGGCTCTAAGCTTTTGTTCGATCGTGCTTCTCTTCGGAAAACCGGCTCCCACTTTTCCTGAAGCACTCTGAGAGCCTTGCCGAAAGCAAACGAAAAAAGGCGATCGTCCGCGCTCGGGCTTATCCCCACGCTTTCTCTCCGCCCTCCCCTGCAACGCCATTTGCTGTTAAAAATGGTGCAACGACATGGGGAGGACACGAATGCGCATCCTGCTGCCCGCATTGCTCGCTTTGATCGCCACCGCTGCGGGGGCTGCCGAGCCATCCCAAGCACCTCCGCCCCAAGAGACGGCCGCCTCTACCGAAACTGCCGCTCTCCCTGAAGCATCGCCAACACCGACCTGCACAAATCCCGACGCCCTCGGCGTCGGCCGCACGGTCCAGATTGACACCACGGGGGGCCCCGGTTTTGGCATGGACCACTACAAGGCCTATGATTTTCTGGCGGACAAGGAGGTCGTGCTCACCTTCGACGACGGCCCCCAGGCAAGAACCACCCCAGCCATCCTCGACGCGCTCGACGCGGAATGCACGAAAGCGCTCTTCTTCAGCCTCGGTAAGATGGCGCTCGGTCTGCCGGACATCATCCGGGACGTGGCGCGCCGCGGCCATACCGTCGGCACCCACACCTGGTCGCACCAGGACCTGCGCAAAAAGTCCGATCAGGACGCCAAGGATGAGATCGAGAAAGGCATCAGCGCCGTGCACCGGGCCGTAGGCGGTCCAATCGCGCCCTTCTTCCGCTATCCCTACTTGCGCGATTCCCCAGCCACGCTCGCCTACCTCGCGAGCCGCAACATTGCCATGTTCTCGACCGATCTCGACAGCTTCGACTTCAAGCGCCAGACGGCGGAAAAGCTCGTCGAGAGCATAATGAGGAAGGTGGAGAAGCGCGGCAAAGGGATCATCCTGATGCATGACATCCAGCCGCACACCGCCAAGGCCATGCCGGCTCTTTTGGCGGCTCTCAAGAAGGGCGGCTACAAGGTCGTGCACATCACCGCCAAGGACGACCTCACGACGCTCGCCGAATACGACACGCTCATCGAGAAGGACGTAAAGGGTCTTCCTGCCGTAGGCAGCGAGCGGCCGATGTCGAGCGTCGTCAAGACCGTGCCCTGACCCGCCCGCGCCTTTTTCCGATCCAACGCACCGCTTCCGCCGAGGAGGACGGACCAGCCGGCCAGTCGCAAACGTGACGTTTCGATCATGGCCGAGCTATGCTGACTTGATCCGGAACGGCGTACCGCCGAACAGATCCCAAAAAAGACATGCCGTTCCCGCCCTCTCGTCGCTAAACTCCCTAAAAAGGCCAAAAGTCGGCTTGAGAGAGTTTTGATGATGATCAGACGGACAACGCGGCTCGCCGCCTGGGTTTTTGCGATGGCCCTGCTGGGCGCCGCTCCGGCGCGCGCCGAGACGTGCTCCGCCGACAGCTTTGGCGAAGCCGTGGATTCCTCAGCCGCCGAGCTGCGCGTATTCAGCGCCGAGACGCAACCCAAGCTCAAGGCGAAGCTCCAGGAGCTGCGCGATCACAAAGGCTGGACGGATGCCGCCTACGAGGCCCGGGGCCTCAAGCTCATCCACGACGCCGAGCTCGATGCCTTCGATGCCCAGGCGGGCGAGCTCCTGAGCAAGATCGATACGCTAGGCAGCCCCGAAACCGATGCTGCCGAGGCCAGCGCCACCTGTGAAAATCTCGCCGAGCTCAAGGCCGCCTCGAGCGAGCTGATGACGGTCATGCGCGCCAAGTCCGCCTATCTCATCGCCAAGATTGATCGCGAGATCGCGGCATCGGGGCCCGGCCGGCCGACCGAGACGGCAAGAACCGAAACGCCCTCGGCGCCCGACGCCGCCCCCGCATTCCGCGGGCTCGCCACGGATGCGCCGGCCCCGGCGGAAGAAGCATCGAGGTCCACGATGGCGGCAGAGCCGCAGCCGGATCTTTCGCCCTTGCGCAGAACCGCTCCGGTGAAAGAGCCGGCGCAGCCGCCGGCCGCAAACGCCGCTCCCACTCCACCAGCGCCGCCGGCCATCGCAAAAACAGAAACAGCACCCGCAGCGCCGCTCCCGTCGCCCCCATCATCCCCGCCAACGCCACCCGCCGTTGCGGAGGCCCCACCGCCGGCCGATTTCACGCCCGGCCCGCACGCCGTGGAAGAGACTGACGGAGACGAGCGCACCTCGAGCTGGAACACGACAACGGCGCAGGCCGTCATCCCCCCGCCACCCATGGCCTACGAGCATGATCATGAGCCCCCGCCCGTGCCGCGGGAGCCCAACTACGACGCCCCGCCGCCGGGGGCGCCCTATGCTCTGCCGCCTCCCATTGACGAGGAGGCGTCCGGCTTCGACGCCGATGGCGGGGGCTATACTGTGGACGAGATCCGCGAAGCCTCCCGCGGGTTCTTCGGCACCGTCTCGACGTCGCTTGCAAGCGTGATCGAGCACACCTTCCAGAAGGCGGGGCGCCCGACGGCCTATGTCCTCGGCAACGAGGGCGGCGGCGCTTTCCTCGCAGGTCTCCGCTACGGCGAAGGCACGCTCTACCTACGGTCCGGCGGCAGCCAGAAGGTCTATTGGCACGGGCCGTCTCTCGGCTATGACGTGGGCGCCTCGGGCTCGCGCACGCTGTTCCTGATCTACGATCTGCACGAGCCGAATGCGCTGTTCCGCCGCTTCACCGGGGTCGACGGGTCTGCCTATCTCGTCGGCGGCGTCGGCATGACGTTGCTCAAGGGCGGCGACGTCACGATGGCTCCAATCCGCTCCGGGCTCGGCCTCAGGATCGGCGCCAGCATCGGCTACGTGCGCTTCTCGTCACGTCCCACCTGGAATCCATTCTGATTGCGTTTGCGGACGCACGCTCGGGCTTGCCGTGCGTTCGCAAACGCCCGGTTCTCACGCGTTCGCAGCACTTATTGCTGTCCGTCGCCGCCGCCGCTGGTCGATTCCGAAAACTTCGTTTTGGCCGCGGCATGCTTCGAGATCGTCTCGAAGTACTCCGAGTCATCGCCGATCGTGAGCGTCGGAGAGCAGTTCGGCGTGCAGCTATAGGACTGTCGCAGTCCACCTTTCGAGAGATTGACCGTACGCACCTCGTCGCGCTGCACGATGACACGCTGGTCCTGGATGATGTTGCGCTCCTCGTCGAGCGCGATGATGTTGGTCACGCCGAACGTCTTGCCCGTGACGACGAGCAGGTTACCGCCCTGGATGGCCACGTCGGCGATCGAGGGATTGCCGATGATCACGCTCGACACCGGACGCGGCAAGCGCAGCAGCTGCGATTGATCGTAGGCGACCACGAGATCCGCTGCGCTCGCGCCTCCAGGGGCTAGCAACGGCGCGGCCGCCAGCATAATAACACCGGCCATCGCCGCCGCGGCCCGACTCGGGCGCTGCTTGCGCTTGAACGCAGTACGGCTCGGCACCATTGGCCACTCCTCTCGTTTCACCTCTCCTATTAGGCGCCGACGGAGTAAACGAAACGCTAACGGATGACCCGCTTCCGTCCGCTGCGGAACCGTGGCGCATCCCGCGCGTTCCCTCTGCATACCGAAACTGCGGAGCTTTATCTTTATGCAGAATGTTGCGCTCGTAGTGCTGATCGCTTGCGCCGTCGTGCTTGCCGGCACCATCATGATGGCCGTGAATGAGCCTGACGGCACCACCGCCATCTCGCGCCCGGAGGGAACGACGGTGGAGGCACCTGGCACACGCGTCGAGACGGATCGCAGCGGCACGCGCATCCAAGCCCCTGGCGTCGACATCACCGTTCCGAAAGACGAGCACAACGATTGAGCGCAGACGGATCAAATTACATTTGCCATTTCTCTGAACACCGATTTGGCGTATCCTGTCATTCTGCTTACGTCCTTTGGAGGTTCGGCAGGTGACGGTCTTCCAGCTCCTGTTCCCGGTGGGCTTCCTCGCCTATCTCGAAATCTCCTTTCGCCTCGTGCTTGCCGCCGGTCTGGCCGCACTCCTCATCTCCGGTTTGGACAGCAAGGATCGGCTGACGTCCCTCAAAGCCTACATGCTGGTGGCGCTGGCAGCGGCGGTGTTCACAGTGCTGGCGCTCGCGATGCTCGAGGCTGCGGGTCCGCACCTCGCGGTGACCTCGGATCCGACACGCATCATCGCCGCCGTGACGGCAAGCATTGCCCTTCTCGCCGCCGGCACGATCTGTCAAGGACACGACAAGCCCCGCAAGCGCGTCACGGCCGGAGCGCGCATATGGATGGCCGGCGCGCTCGGCGTGGCCGCGGGTGCTGGCTATTACGGGCTTGCCGTGATGGCGGCCGCGCTTTCGCTCGTCATCCTGTTCACGCTCTCGCGGCTCGAGACGCCGCCGCGCCTTACGCTGATCGACGAGAACGAAGAAGCTGGAGACAGCGGCTAGCCGCTTCGAATTCGGCGCGCCGCATCGCGGCTTGGGCTTCGGCCTCGCTATCGCGGCCCCAGTGCTCGCGCTGCCAGGTCTCGTCAACGGTCACCGCCGCCCATGCATCGTCGACCGAGAGTCGATCGTGCCAATGGGCGATCGCGATCAGCGCCGAGCCCCCGATCGTGGTCAGGACGTGGAGCGCAGCGAGACTGAGCGCATCGGCGCCCACCAGCGCGGCCCGCACTGCTTGAAGCGTCTCCGGTGGCTGGTCGATCGGCATCAATCCTGCACGCAGTCTGAACTCACAGCCGAGATCGCGCGCGGCCCAGGCGAGAATCGGATTCCACGCCGCCGCCTGACGCTCGGCGAGCGCTTCCGGCGCGTCCGCCCGGTAGCAGAGAAGATCGCTGCCCGCGAACGCCACGATGTCGTCGGCAACCTCTCCCTTACGCGCCTCGACCGCATCGATGGCCGTGTTGACCAGGCGTGTCAGCGGCATACTGGCGGGATCGACATGCTCGCCCTGCGCGTTCCATTCGGCTGCGATAGCGGAGGCGAGAGCCTCATCCGGAACCAGAAGCTCGCCCTTTGCCGGCGTACGCACGCCCCGGCCGTCGAGCAGGATCGCATACCGTCCGTCCCGCGCCTCGACGGCAGCCGCGGTGTAGAAGCGCTTGGAAAGCGGCGGACGAAGGGCTTCCTTGCCTGGGCTTTTCGGGTCTTCTTTCCCGCTGCCCGATGTTTCGCCGGGCCGGGTCATGACACGGCCCGCCGCAAGATCACCTGGTCGAGCGCACGCTCAAGTCCCAGGCAGTCCGCCGTCACGTGGTGCGCGCCAGCCTCCCACAGCGCCGCTTCCGGATGGTAGCCCCACGCGACGCCGATGGCGGACGTGCCGGCTGCGCCCGCCATCTCAATGTCGAATGTGGTATCGCCGATCATGACCGTGTCGGCGGGTTCCGCGAAGGCCTCGCCCATGGCGGCGAGGATCATCGACGGATGCGGCTTCGAGGGATGCAGGCCGGCCGTCTGCAGCGTGGAGAAGTAGCCGCCCAGCCCCTCACGCTCCAGCACCGCATTGAGGCCCCGCCGCGACTTGCCGGTGGCGATGCCGAGCACGACGCCTTCGCGGGCTGCGAGCCGCTCGAGCGTGGCGCGCACGCCATCATAAAGCGGCTCCACATAGTCGGGACGGAGCCGTCGCTCTGCGAACGAGTCCTTGTACGCCTCCGCCATCCGGTCGATCCGCGCCTGATCACTCCCCTCCGGCGCAAGATGCGCCACCGCGATTGCGAGCGACAGGCCGACGACGCTGACCACCCGCTCGCGCGCCGGAGGCGGCAGGCCTTCCGAAAGAAACGCGTCGGCCATCGCCGCAACGATGGCGTGCTGGCTGTCGACGAGCGTGCCGTCGCAATCGAAAAGGATCAGCTTGGGGGACGGTCCGGTCATCCTTCATCCTTGTCGAAACGGCGGGCGTCGAAGCCGAGCAAGTCCCACGTCGTGCGCATATGCGGCGGCAGCGGCGCCGTGACGTCGATCTTCGTGCGGCCTGCCGGATGCGGGATGATCAGCCGGCGCGCATGCAGATGCAGCTTCGGCTCGATGTTCTCCGCCGGAAGGTCGAGCCCGCCCTCGTACTTATTATCGCCGACGATCGGGTGGCCGATCAGCTCCATGTGGGCGCGCAGCTGGTGCTGCCGGCCGGTGACCGGCTTGAGCGAGACCCACGCCGCCTTGTGGGCCGCACGATCGACAACCGAATAGTGTGTCGTCGCATGCATGGCCTCCTTCTGCTCCCCAGGACGCGCGCGGCGCACGCGATCGCCCTCGGGGCCAGCAGCCTTGACGAGCGCCGCCTCGATCTTTCCCTGCTGCGGCTTCGGCACACCCTTGACGAGGGCCCAGTAGGTCTTGGCGGCAGACCGGGTCTGGAAGACGCGCCCGAGCTTGGCCGCCGCATCGCGATGCTTGGCGACGAGCAACACGCCGGTCGTATCGCGATCGAGGCGATGCACGAGGCGCGGCCGGTCGCCAAAGCGGTCGATCATGCCCGCCAGCATGCCGTCGATATGGCGGCGCGTGCCCGTGCCGCCCTGCACCGCGATGCCAAACGGCTTGTCGAGCACCAGCACATCCTCGTCCTCGAAGAGGATGATGCGCTCGATCAGCTCGCGGTCGGCCTTCGAGGTTTGCTGTGCGAGCGCCTTGGCGGCGGGGCTGTCCTCGCGGGGCGCGCGCGCAGCCTTCGGCACCCGGATCCGCGCACCGGCCTCGAGCCGCTCGTTGGCTTCGACGCGGCGCGCGTCGACACGAACCTGGCCGGAACGCAGGAGCTTCTGCAGATAGCCGTGGGTGACGCTCGGAAAATGCATGCGGAACCAGCGGTCCAGCCGCATGCCTGCGTCGGACCTGGCAACCTCGATCGTCTCCACGCGCTCGCTTGCGCGGTCATTCGTCATTCTTCACGCTGCCTTGGGACTTCCGCCCGCTTATTTCGACCGCGGCGTGTCACGCAGCGGCGTGCCGACCGCCCATCCGATCGTCCAGCCCACGATCAGGCCGGCCAGGTTGACCGCCATGAACGCAAGCTGGTTGATGTTCTCGGCCTCGTCGGAGCTTTCAAACTTGAATTGCAGGGCCGCCCAGTTGGAAACCGGCCCGCTGAGAAAGTGCATGGCCAAAGCCGCCCCGACAATCGCAAAGACGATGGCAACGAGATAGCGCATTCGGTCCCTCCGGGCCGGTGGCCGGGCTCACTTCACTTCCCAGAACCAGATCTCGCCAGCGTCGGCATAATTCGAATAATAGCCGAGCCACGAGAACCACTCCATGAGCCATTTCGCCGACGAGCGATAGCCGTTCCAGACGTCGATGTGATCGCCGGTGGGGCGGCCCGCGTCTGACGAGCGGCGCCAATAGTCCTGCACGTAGATAATCCCCGTGCGCCCGAAAATCTTCGGATAGAATTTGGCCGCCTCCGCGCCCGTATATCTCTCCGTCGAGCCGACGCCGGATATGCTCGCCCGCGCGATCGCGTTGGCGAGCTGGCTGGCGTTGATGAAATGCATGTCGCTTCGCGGATGAACCGCGCAATGTGTGATGCCCGAGAGCTGGGCCGGCTGCACCCCGGCCCGCCGCAGGGCAATGCCCATGCGTATGGCGCACTGGTTCGAGAAGACCGGGAAACCGAGCAGGACGGGCTTGCCTTCGAGATTGGTGAGATTGTGGGGCGCGATACAGGGTGCCTGGACGCTCTCGTTGATCGGATGTCCGCGCCATAGATCCTTGAATTCAATCATAAAACGCATCCCTACCCGGATTGCCCGGCAACGCTGGCTTCCCCGTTCGTGCGCGGCGGACTATAGGGCGTGCCGCTTCGGGATGCGAGCGGTCTCGCCGTAAGGAGGGCCGTCTCCGGCTCACCACGAGCCGTCAGGAGTCCCTCTTCTTCGGCCTGCGCGTTGCAACCCATCGAGCCCTCTCGGCATCCGCAGCCCTCGTATCGGGCCGCACGCCGCCTCACTCACTATTGCGCTTCTTCCGCAGGCTCTCCCAATAGCCAAGCCGCTTGGCGAGCTCCCGCTCGAATCCGCGCTCCGGCGGATCGTAGAACTTCGGCCGCCGCTTGAATTCATCGGGAAAGTAATTCTGGCCGGAGAACGCATCCGGCTGGTCGTGATCGTAGAGGTAGCCCTCGCCGTAGCCCTCGTCCTCCATCAGCTTCGTCGGCGCGTTGAGGATGACCTTCGGCGGCGTGAGCGAGCCATGCTCCTTGGCGGCGCGCATGGCCGCCTTGTAGGCCACGTAATTGGCGTTCGACTTGGGCGCCGTCGCCACATAGATCACGGCTTCGGCTAGCGCCAGCTCCCCCTCGGGGCTTCCGAGGAAATCGAAAGCTTCCTTCGCCGCGTTGGCGATGACCAGCGCCTGCGGATCGGCGAGCCCGATGTCTTCCACGGCCATGCGCACGATGCGCCGCGCGATGAACAGCCGGTCCTCGCCGCCATCCAGCATCCGGCAGAAGTAATAGAGCGCCGCATCGGGGTCGGATCCCCGCACCGCTTTGTGCAGCGCCGAGATCAAGTTGTAGTGACCTTCGCGGCCTTTGTCGTAAAGCGGTGCGCGCCGCTGCACGAGGCCCATGAGGTGCGCCCGGTCGAGCGGCTCCGCCCCTGGCTTGAGGGCGGCGAAGACATCCTCGGCGAGATTGAGCACCGTCCGCCCATCGCCGTCCGCCATGCCCTTGAGCACCTCGCGGGCATCCGCTTCGAGCGGCAGGGCGCGCCCCTCCTCGGCCTCGGCGCGCCGCAGAAGATCCTCGAGCGCACCGTCATCGAGACGGTTCAGCGTCAGCACGGACGCGCGCGACAGCACGGCGGCGTTGATCTCGAACGATGGATTCTCGGTCGTGGCTCCGATCAGCGTGATCGTGCCGTCTTCCATATAGGGCAGGAAGCTATCCTGCTGGGTGCGGTTGAAGCGGTGGATCTCGTCGATGAAGAGGAGCGTGCCGCGCCCCTGCTCCCGCCGCGCCCTGGCTCGGTCGAAAGCTTTGCGCAGTTCGGCAACACCGGAAAAGATCGCCGAGAGCTGCTCGAACTCGAGGTGCGTCTCATGGGCGAGGAGGCGTGCGATCGTGGTCTTGCCGCAGCCCGGCGGCCCCCAGAGGATCAAGCTCGGCAAGCGGCCGGCCGCGAGGAAGCGCGTCAGCGTACCGTCGGGGCCGACGAGATGCGGCTGGCCCGCCACCTCGGACAGCGTTTTCGGACGGAGCCGGTCGGCCAGAGGGCGCGGGGCGCTCTTCTCGAGTCCGGCGGCTTCAAAAAGGTTGCTCATCGGCGAATGCTAAAAGGTTTCCTGTTGGGTTTGAAGCCTTGCCGGCATCTCAATTGGCTTACCGACAACGCCCCTAGTCGGAGAGGCCCGCGCCAGAGGGCTTCCGGAAAAGCGGGAACCCGGTCATGGCGGGCCTGGCGAGCCAAGCTCCGGACAAGAAGCACGAGGAAACAAAAGCTTAGAGCCGTTGCGAGAGTCCACTTAAACCGCCGCAGTTCTAGCCCGGCACCTGCAGGTTGAACACCTTGTCGCCGCGCCGTACGGCAACGAGCCACGTGCGCTGGCGTGTGGCGAGGAGGCCTTCGAGATCGCTCACGTTCGCGATGGCCACACCCCCCACTTCCGCGATGATGTCCCCCGGAAGAAAGCCGAGGCGCGCAGCGGTCGAGCCGCGCCGGACCGAGACCACCACCACCCCGGACGTTTCGTCGAGCCCGAGCTCGTCCGCAATACCCGGCAGGATGTTCGAGACGCGCGCGCCGTCGAGCGGATGCTGGCCCGCCAGATTGCGCACGTCGTTGCGTCCGGGCTGAGGCGCCGCCACCAGCGCCAGCTCGATCTCGTGCGGGGCCCCGTTGCGCACGATGCCGAGTTTCGCCGTCCGCCCGACACCACGTGTCGTCAGCCGGTAGTGCGCGGCGCGGGCGTCTGAGACCTCGAAACCGTCGACGTGGACGATGACGTCGCCGGCGCGCAAGCCGGCCTGCGCGGCAGGCCCATTATCCGACACGCGCGCAACCACCGCACCCGCGACGCGGTCGAGGCCGAGGTTTTCCGCCATGTCACGGGTCACGGTCTCGAGGCGCGCCCCGAGCCACGGCCGCTCGACCTTTCGCCCCTCGGCCGCGCCCTGGACGTAGAGCCGCACGAGGTTCGACGGAATGGCAAAACCGATGCCCTGCGAGCCGCCCGACTGCGAGAAGATCATCGTGTTGATGCCGACAAGCTTGCCCGACATGTCAACCAGCGCGCCGCCGGAGTTGCCGGGATTGATGGCGGCGTCGGTCTGGATGAAGACTTGCGAATCCGAATTGCCGATCTCGCTGCGGGCGAGCGCCGAAACGATGCCGCTGGTCACCGTCTGCCCCACGCCGAACGGATTGCCGATGGCGAGCACCATGTCGCCCACCTCGAGCGTATCCGAATCCTCGAACTCGAGCGTCGGGAAGCGCTGATTGCCGTCGTCGATCTTGAGGATGGCGATGTCGGTCTTGTCATCCTGGGTGAGAACCCGCGCATCAAACTCGCGCTTGTCGGCGAGCGCGATGCGGATCTCGGCTTCGCCCCGGCCGCGGATGACGTGCGTGTTGGTGACGACGATGCCGTCCGGGCTGACGATGACCCCGGAGCCGAGCGAGCTCTGGATGCGCTCCGAGGGCTGGCCGAAGGCATCTCCGAAAAACTGGCGGAAGAACGGATCGTTGGCGAACGGCGACGAGAACGTCCGCACGCGGCGCTGCACGTAGACGTTGACGACAGCCGGCGCCGCGCGGCGCACGATCGGCGAGAACGAATACTGCACGATCTCGCGCGAGGGCGGCACGATCCGCTGCAGCCCCTCCTGCTGAGCGGCGGCCTGCCAATCGGCGCCCGATACGGCGAGAAGGCTGAGCGCGCCGGCTCCGAGCAGCGCTGCGATTTGCTTGGTGATGCGCGTCATTCCGTCGGTTTCCGTACCCTGTTCCGCCGCAGGATATAGAGTGCTTCCGGCAAAGTGGGAACCGGTCATGGCGAAGCCATGCAAGTTAAAGTGTCCAAGAAGAAGCACGATCAAACAAAAACTTAGAGCCGTTCCCCGATTCCACCTAGCCTGGAACGGCTCTAGGCCAGAGACCGCGAAGGGCGGCACAGGGAGACCCGTTGCGCCGGCGGCGGCCAGCGGGCAAGCGCCTCGCCGCCGACTAGGCCTGACCGTTTGCGATGCGAGCGCTCTTTCCCGGCAAATCAGCTCGCATCGAGAACGTGAACCGTCTCAGGGAACCGGAGACCAAGCACCCGCGGCTTGGGAACCGGCATCGGCATAGCTCCGCAACCGGCCGGCGGCCTGCGGTCGGTATCCCTGACCTGCCCCGCTTTCGTGGTAGGCCGCCCACTCGCGGGCCGACTGCTCCCGCTCGCGCGCAGCGATATCCGAACCGCCAGCGCCAGCGCGGCTGGCCAGGAACTGGCGCTCCCGGGTATCGTTGCCGTCAAGCGGCGCGGGGCCGGCATACTGCACCCGCACGCGGCCCGTTCCCTTGGAGAAAACTCCGAGGGAGCGTGCCGATTCCCGCGACAGATCGATCATGCGATCGCCCACATAGGGCCCGCGATCGTTGATGCGCACGAGAATGGTGCGCCCATTGGAGAGGTTTGTAACGTAAGCATAGCTCGGCATCGGAAGCGTCGGATGCGCCGCGGTCAGCGCGTGCATATCGAACACCTCGCCGTTCGCCGTCTTGCGGCCGTGGAAATCACTCCCATACCAGGACGCCGTGCCGACACGGTCGTAATTCGGCTGCTCGCGCGGATTGTACCAGCGGCCACCGACCTGATAGGGCACGCCGACCTTGTAGGTACCGCCTCCTTTAGGAATGCGCTCTCCCGCCCCGGCCACGCGGCGGCTGGCGGAGACGCCCCATTTCGATTCCGGAAACATGGGAGCGGCGCCGCCCGAGAGGCCCGCAGAGGGACTTCCACCCGTGCTCGCGCAGCCGCCGAGGACCACGGCCGCGATGCAGGCCGACATCGCGACCTGTGCATCGCGGACAACGTTCTGAAACGCGCCACGCCGGCGCCCGGGTGCATGCGCGCCCCTGCCCTGTTTACGCAACATCAACGCCATCCCGTGGGCTCCTTTGCCGGAGCCTCGTCTTTCCTAGAGCCTGATCGTTCTCGGTGGATGCGGACACGCATTCACCGCGACCGTGAATCAGTCTCTTAAATAAAAACTTAGAGCGCGTTCACGTCGCGCTTCAGGTGTTGTATTCGGCATGATGCCCTAACGAGTTGCCTCAGCGCCCGATAATTCTCCTCGCGCGACCCTGAAGAGCCTCTGGCTCTAGCGCGTCGCACATGATATCGACCCGGGATTCCGTGGCCGTGAGCAAGGATGTCAGATGGCGCTTGCGATCCCGTTAAGCAGGCGCATCTGCAGGAATGGGCGCGCGCAGGGCCGCAGCGAGCTATCCTTGAGCGAGCCTCTAAGACTGTGTAGGGTCCAGCGCCGCCGAAGCCGGGACGCGCTCTGGAGAGATGGCCGAGTGGTTTAAGGCACCGGTCTTGAAAACCGGCGTGGGCGCAAGCTCACCGTGGGTTCGAATCCCACTCTCTCCGCCA
>NZ_DAIQCD010000036.1:0-28755 GCF_036780825.1 Hyphomicrobium sp.
TTGGCTTTGTTGATGCACTCCTGCTGCTCTTTTTCCGGCACGCTGTCGTAGACGATGCCGGCGCCCGCCTGCACATGCAGCGTCTCGTCCTTGATCAGCGCCGTGCGCAGAACGATGCAGGTATCCATCTCGCCATCGGCCGTGAAATAGCCGACGCATCCGGCATAAGGCCCGCGTTTCGCCTTCTCGAGCTCGTCGATGATCTCCATGGCGCGCACCTTCGGGGCTCCCGAAACGGTGCCGGCCGGAAACCCAGCCATCAGCGCATCGATCGCATCGCACGACCCCGAGAGCCGGCCGACGACATTCGAGACGATGTGCATGACGTGGCTGTAGCGCTCGATGACGAACTTCTGCGTCACCTCGACGGTGCCGACCTCCGCCACACGGCCCACGTCGTTCCGCCCGAGGTCGAGCAGCATCAAGTGCTCGCTGCGCTCCTTGGGATCGCGGATGAGCGCGTCCGCAAGCGCCTTGTCCTCGGCTTCCGTTCCGCCGCGCGGCGCCGTGCCTGCGATAGGTCGGATGGTCACCTCTCCGTCCCGCAGCCGGACGAGGATCTCGGGAGAGGAGCCCACCAGCGCGAACGAACCGAGATCGAGATGGAACAGGAAGGGCGACGGATTCGTGCGCCGCAGCGCCCGATAAAGCGCGAACGGCGGCAGCGCAAACGGCGCCGAGAAACGCTGCGACAGTACCACCTGGAAGATGTCGCCGGCGCGGATGTACTCCTTGGCGCGCTCGACCATCTGCATGTATTCGGGCGCGGTGGTATTCGAGCGCGGCTCGGGCTGCGCGAGCGTGCTGGCGGCCGGCGCCGGCGCGTGGGGCAACGGCGCATCGAGCGCCAAGACTGCCCGCCGGAGACGCTTCAACGCGCGCTCGTAGGCCGTCTCCGCGTCGGTCTCGGGATCGGGCCGCACCGGCGTCACGATGATGATCTCGTCCTTCACCGAATCGAAGATCACGACCACCGTCGGGCGCACGAGCACTGCGTCCGGCACGCCGAGTTCATCCGCCTTGCCTGCGCCGAGCCGCTCGATGAGCCGAACCGTATCGTAGCCCATGTAGCCGAACACGCCGGCGGCCATAGGCGGAAGCTCGTCCGGCAGCGCCAGGCGCGAACGATCGAGCAGCGCCCGGAGCGACGTCAGCGCCGGCTCGGCGTCCTCCACAAAGGCATCAGGCGCGTTCGCGGGATCGCGGTTGATCTCGGCCGTGTGCCCACTGGCGCGCCAGACCACGTCGGGCGCCAGTCCGATCACCGAATAGCGGCCGCGCACGGCCCCGCCTTCGACGGATTCGAGGAGGAATGAGTAGGGTTTGCCGAGCGCCAGCTTGAGATAAACGGAGACTGGTGTCTCGAGGTCGGCGACAAGACGTGTCCACAAAACCTGCGGCTCGCCCGCCCTGTAGCGGGCTGCAAAAGTATCACCCGCCGGCAGCGCCTCGATGTCAGGCACAGCGTCTCCTTGGGAGAGCGTGGTCAAGAAAACCGCCTTCCTACTGGACGCTCTCCGAGGCGGCGCCGGTTGCCCGGGCAAGCTCCGTCTCGTTGACGTAAACTTTCAGCCCCTGCTTCAGCGCCTCGACATAGGCGATGAGATCATCGTTGGCGAGCTGCGACGCAAGCTCGTCTTCGAGCTTGTCGGCCTCTTCCTTGTTCGGCGGCTGGGCGGCGAAGATATCCTTCACCTGGAATATGACGCGGCTCGCCCGGTCGCTCGTTTCCGCGTAGCCCGCGCCCCCCTTAGGCAGCGCGAAGGCCTGCTTCACGGCTTCCGTCGTGAGGCCCGGCGGCGACATGTTGCGCTTAATATTCTCCAAGACGTCCGCCTCGCCGCCCGCCTCCGCGGCAACCGCTGCGAAAGCATCGCCAGCCTTCAGGCGATCGACGAGCTTCTGCGCCAGCTCGTCGAGCTGCCGTGCCGTCTCCTTCTCCACATAAAGCGTCTTCACATCGTCCTTGACGTCCTCGAAGGGCTTCTGCTGGCGCTCCGTCACCGAGAGCACGTCGAACCACGCGTAGGCCGGGCCAGGCATCTCCACCACATCCGGCTGCATGCCCACCCCGGTGGCGAAGACCTCCTTGATGAGAACGTCCGCATCCGGGATATCGATGGCCGTCTTGCCGTCCGGCGTCTGGTTGTCCCGGTCCACGGCCTCGGCATCGATGAAGGTAAGCTTCTGCTCCTCGGCAATTTCCTTGAGCGTCTTGCCGGCGTTGCGGCCCTCCTCGACGAGGTCGTAACGTTCCTGGACGAGACCTGAGGCACGCTCCCGGGCGAGCGTATCGCGCACTGTGTCCTTCACCTCCTCGAAGGTGCTCTCCTTGCCCGTATCGATCTCCACCGCGCGCACGAGCACGGTCGCAAAGCGGCCCTCGATCGGCTCGGACAGCTTGTCGCGCTCGAGCGCAAAAGCCGCGTCCGCGATCTTGGGATCGATGAGCTGGCTCTTGGTCAGCATGCCAAGATTGACGTCGCTCTCGCTCGCGCCCTGCTCATTTGCGACATCGAGGAAGTTCTTCGTCCCCTCGACGATCTCCTTGCGGGCGGCTTCCGCCGCCGCCTTGTCCTTGAAAGCGATCTGCTGCAGGCGACGGCGCTCCGGCTTGTCGTAGGTCGCCTTGTGCTCGGTATAGTAGTCCTTGAGCTCGTCGTCCGTGAGCTGGATCTCGGACTTCAGCGCATCCGCCGAAAGCATCAGCACGGCAACCTTGCGGTATTCCGGCGTCATGAAGCTCGCCTTCTGCGCCTCATACGTCTCCTTGAGCTTCGCCTCGTCGGGCTCCGCAACCGTGATCTTCTTGGCGTCGATCGGCACCAGGTCGATGGTGCGGGTCTCGTCGCGCCAGGCATGGAGATCGTCAATCATCGGCTTCGGCACGACGACCGCCGAGGTAAGCGCATCCGAGATCTGCCCTCTCAGTTCGTCGTCGCGGCGGAGTGCGAGGAAGCCATGTTCCGTGAGGTTCAGCTGCCTCAGCAAACCATCGAAGCCTGGGCGCGAGAACTTTCCGTCGGGCCCGTGGAAATTCGGATCGTTGCGCACGCCTTCGGCCAGAGTTTCGTCTGAAAGGGAGAGGCCAAGCTTGTCGGCGTGGGCCTTGACCGCCGCTTGGGCGACCAGTTGCTCGAGCGCCTGCCTGTCGAGCCGCAGCATGAGCGCCTGCTCGGTCGTGAGCCGGCCTCCGTCCTGGAGGGTCACGCCCCGGATCATATTCTGGAACGCGCGCTGGAAATCCGTGACGGAAATTTCCTCGTCGCCCACCGTCGCCACCGCGCCGCGTCCATAGCCGCGGAACACATCGGAAACGTTCCAGAAAACGCCGAAGCTCACGATCAGAACGGCGAACAGAAGCTTGGCCACCCAGCCTTGGGCGCCGCGGCGCATGGCGTCGAGCATCGAGAAGCGTCTTCCTGTTAAATGCGGGGCCGCGGACGCATAGGAGGCATGGATACGACCGTCACCGCTTGTAGAAAATGATGAACCCGTCCATGACGGGGGGTGTCGGTTGATATGAAACCCAGCCCGCTCACGAATGCAAGACCGTGCTTGGAAGCTGAAAACAAGTTAATCCGGAGCGCGCCCAAATACGGACGGGGCTGGGCTCCGGCGCCATCTGCAGACAGAGCGTCGGCGCGGGCCGGACGAAACTGGATGAGGGAGCAGCCGTAAGGATGACCACGACCTCCATTCGCCCCCTGGTCGCAGGCAACTGGAAAATGAACGGGCTTTCAGACGCCTTGGGCGAAGCCGAAGCCATCCGGGACGGAGTCGCAGCACTCGGGGGACGCGCCCCCTCTGTCCTCATCTGTCCGCCCGCTACGCTGGTCGCGGCTCTTGCCGCCCGCATGGAGCGCTCGGCGCTCCGGGTGGGAGCCCAGGATTGTCATTGGGAGCCGTCCGGCGCCTATACCGGCGATATTTCTGCCGAGATGATTCGGAACGCCGGCGGCACGGCCGTCATTGTCGGCCATTCGGAGCGTCGCGCCGGTCATGGCGAGCTGGACCGCATCGTCCGCACCAAGGCGGCAGCGGCCCACCGCGCCAGCCTGCTCGCCATCGTCTGCGTTGGCGAAACCAAGGGCCAGCGCGAGGCCGGCCTGACCCTCGACGTCGTGCGCCGCCAGGTCGTGGCCTCCCTTCCCGAAGGGGCCACGGCAGAGAACACCGCAATCGCGTACGAGCCGGTCTGGGCCATCGGCACTGGCCTCATACCGAGCCTCACCGACGTGATCGAGGTCCACGCGGCCATCCGGCGCGAGTTGGCCTCACGCCTCGGCGAAACCGGGCGACGGATTGCCATTCTCTATGGCGGCTCGGTCAATCCCGGCAACGCTGGCGAGTTGCTGTCGCTACCCGAGGTCGGGGGCGCCCTCGTCGGCGGCGCGAGCCTTCGGGCGGAGGATTTCCTGGCCGTCATCCGCGCCGCCATGCCGGAAACCGGCAGCGCGCTTGCGTAGATCGACAAAACCGAGGGCCGAGGAACCCCGATGAGTAAAAACGAAAGCTGAAAACAGAACGAGGCTGAAGATGCGCATCGCCCGGACGCTTCTTCCGGCTCTCCTGCTGCCTTTTCTCTGGCAGCCATCGGCGGCGGCTCCGCTCGATGCCGAGGCCTGCGCCACGCTGCGGAAGGAGTATGAGGCCCTCGTGGCGGCCGGCGCCAAGGCCGATATGAGTCGTGGAGCAGACTGGGCGAAGACCAACCTGCCGTCCGAAAGGCTGGAGCGGATCGAGCGCCTCATCAACGCCGAGGAGCAGCTGAGCTTCCGTTGCGGAGAGCAGCTGACCGCCCGCCCGCAGATCAGCGAGCCGCCGCCCGCCAAGGCCGTAACGAGCGGGTTTCCCCTGCCGAAGCGCAAGGATGCCCGCGCGGCGAGCGCCGCCAGAAACCGGCAGGCGCGCTAGAGCCGTTCCGGTTTGAGTGGAAATGGGGAACGGCTCTACGTTCTCGTTTCTTCCTGCTTCTCGTCGGACACTTTAACCTGCATGGCTCCGCCAAGATCAATTCTCACTTTTCAGGAAGCACTCCAGATAATAATAGAAATCTTTCCCTCCCGGGCGGCGGAGGTGTCCTCTGCGGTGGCATTTCACGATCAGCCCTAGCCCTCTCGGCAAGGCTGGTGTAGAAGCCGGGACATCCCGAAGATGCTCGCGAATGCCGAAGGCATGGAGTTCTCGCTCTAATGATCACGGTTCTACTCGTCATCCACATCATGGTTGCGGCTGCACTCGTTGCCGTGGTGCTGTGGCAGCGCTCCGAGGGCGGGGCGCTCGGCATTGGCGGCAGCGGCGGCGGCGCGGGCGGCTTTTTGACCGGACGCGGCACGGCGAACCTGCTCACGCGCACCACGGCCGTACTCGCCGCCTGCTTCTTTCTGACGAGCATCCTGCTGACCATCGCGTCGAAGCGTCCGGGTCCGGTCGGCTCCGCCTTCGATGCCCCGGTCTCGGCTCCCGCACCGGGTCAGGCCCAGCCGGCATCTCCGGCCGCGCCCGCTGGCGACGGAGCGCCGAGAGGCGGCATTCTCGACAAGCTCCGCTAAACCGGGCCGGTCGTCTGGCGTGTGAGGAACAGGGCCGCGGCGCGCCACGCCCAGCCCCCGCGCGGTCGCTTGGGTCGGCCGTTGGGGCGCGAGCTTTCCCAGGCCTCACGACCGCCGTGGATGAGACAAGAAAACCTCTTCGAATCACACCCCTAGAGCTGTAGTGTTAAAGCCCATGCAACGGTACATCTTCATTACCGGTGGCGTGGTCTCCTCCCTCGGAAAAGGTCTCGCTTCCGCCGCCCTCGGCGCGCTTCTTCAGGCTCGCGGCTATGCCGTCAGGCTGCGCAAGCTCGACCCTTATCTCAACATCGATCCCGGCACCATGAGCCCTTACCAGCACGGTGAGGTGTTCGTGACGGACGATGGAGCCGAGACGGATCTGGACCTCGGCCACTATGAGCGCTTCACCGGCGTCCCGGCGAAGAAGTCCGACAACGTCACCACGGGCCGCATCTACCAGGACATTCTCGCGCGCGAGCGCCGGGGCGACTATCTGGGCGGCACCGTGCAGGTAATCCCCCACGTCACCGATGCCATCAAGCAGTTCGTGACGAGCGGCAACGAGGACGTCGACTTCGTGCTGGTCGAGATCGGCGGCACGGTGGGCGACATCGAGGGTCTGCCCTTCTTCGAGGCCATCCGCCAGCTCGGCAACGAGCTGCCGCGCAACTCCTCGATCTACATCCATTTAACGCTGCTGCCGTTCATCCCGTCGGCGGGCGAGCTCAAGACCAAGCCGACGCAGCATTCCGTGAAGGAGCTGCGCTCGATCGGCATCCAGCCCGACATTCTCCTCTGCCGCTCGGATCGCGAGATCCCGAAGGGTGAGCGTAAGAAGATCGCCCTCTTCTGCAACGTGCGCGAGGAGGCGGTGATCCAGGCTCTCGACGTCGCGTCCATCTACGACGTGCCGCTCGCCTATCATCGTGAGGGGCTCGACGACGAGGTGTTGGCCGCCTTCGGGATCACCGGCGTGCCGAAGCCCGACCTCTCCCGTTGGGAGAAGATCTCCCGCTCGATCGCCTCGCCCGAGGGCGAGGTGACGATCGCCATTGTCGGCAAATACACGGGCCTGAAGGACGCCTACAAATCCCTGATCGAGGCGCTGGTCCACGGCGGCATCGCCAACGGCGTCAAGGTCAATCTGGAATGGATCGAGAGCGAGATTTTCGAGCGCGAGGATCCGACGCCCTATCTCGAGGCCGTCAACGGCATCCTCGTTCCGGGCGGCTTCGGCGAGCGCGGCTCGGAAGGCAAGATCCTGGCCGCCAAGTTCGCGCGCGAGCGCCGCGTCCCCTACTTCGGAATCTGCTTCGGCATGCAGATGGCAACCTTGGAGGCAGCCCGCAACCTATGCGGCATCGCCGGCGCGGGCTCGACGGAGTTCGGCGCCACCAATGAGCCCGTCGTAGGTCTCATGACCGAGTGGATGAAGGGCAACGATCTCGAGAGCCGCCGCCAGGACGGCGACCTTGGCGGCACCATGCGCCTCGGCGCTTATTCCGCATCTCTCGCGAAGGGCAGCCGCATCGCCGGCATCTACGGCACGACCGAGATCTCCGAGCGCCATCGGCACCGCTACGAGGTCAACACCGACTACCGCGCCCGTCTGGAGGCCGCCGGTCTGCACTTCGCCGGCCTCTCACCCGACGGATTGCTGCCGGAGACGGTGGAGTACCCCGATCACCCCTGGTTCATCGGCGTCCAGTTCCACCCCGAGCTAAAAAGCCGCCCCTTCGAGCCGCATCCGCTCTTCAAGAGCTTCATCGCGGCCGCCGTGGAGCAGTCGAGGCTGGTGTAGAGCAGCCCCTTTATGGCGTCTCCAAAAAAGCCGCTTGCGCGGGGCGTTGCGCAAGCGGCCGGTCCGTGAAAAGCGAAAAGACCGATCAATCGACGTAGGCGATATGCTTCCGGCTATGGCTCGGCTGCACGCGGTCCTTCTTCGCCACGCGCTTCTTCGATGCCTTGTTGGCGTAGCGCTGCTTCTTCAGATCTTTTTTGCTGGCCGTCTTCTTGGCTGAAGACGCCTTGCTTGCGACCCGCTTCGTGGCATCGGGCTTCGCAGCGTAGTGCTTCTTGGCCTGGCTCTTTTTTGCGTACTGCTTTTTCGCAGTGTGCTTGCGGGCAACGTTGGTCTTCGCCGTCGTCTTCGTCCGGTACTTTTGAGTAACGGCCTTCGACTGGATCATCCCCGCATCTGCAAGCGCGCTGATGCAGCGGGTGGACAGACGAGGCCCGACGTCTTTCATGCACTTGCGCACGCCGGGGCTCCCGACGGCGTGCTGGCTGCAATGAGCGTAGTAGTCGTCCTTGCAGGCGAGCTTGACGGTCAGGCTGACGGCAAGGGCATGGCTGGTTGAAAACGCGAGCACGACGGCTGCGAGAAGTGTGGCTTTCATAAGGATGTCCTCCGTGGCGCCACAGCATTTCAACTGATTCTTTCGAATTTGACGAAGTTTTTCATGTGTTTGCTGCATGGAGAGCACATGCCTGCGCGTGTTCCCAGCCGTTGTTGGCCGGAAAACATGCGCGATCTCGCGCCCGTGAGATGACGGCGCCTCACCCAGGTGGATCCTTATGCTCGCGATGAGCAGCGCAAGATGCGCGGAAGCCTGTTCACAACTCTGCGTCGAGAGGGATTATGCTTCTTGGAATCGCGCGAAGCTCAAACCTCTCCCATGATGGGATGGCTCGCCCGTTTGCAACGCAGGGGCTGGGGGGTTCGATGGCACACGCGCTGAACTGGATCAGGGACCACGACGACCGCCTGTCCTTCGTGATTCTCTACATCGGCGGCGCCATCGCGCTCAGCATCTGGCTCAATCTGTTCTGGGTCATCGTGCTGATGCTCGTCCACTTCGTGCTCGAGATCATCCGCGGCCGCCTGCTCGGCGCGAGACGTCCCCTCGCCCACGCTCTGTGGGAAGTGAAGCTCGACATTGCCCTTGTCCTATTCGCGCTCGTGGTCGCCGTTTATTCGGATCACGTCCTCGGGCTGCTCGGCCTCGGTCAGGCTGCGCGGGCCGGGCAGGCCACACGCGGGCTACAGGCCGCCGCGCGTTTCGGCATCATCGAGCGCACCTTGCGCATCGTGGTGCTGACTTCGGACGACGTGCTGCGCCTCGCACAGGCAGCGTTCCGGTTCCGCAGCCGCTCCTCGGCAGCCATGAGCCCTGCGCCAGCTGCGCCTCCAGCCGTCGCCTCATCTCCGGCGCGCGCAAGCATCAGCGGCGGAGATGTCGCGAGCTTAGCGTTCGGCACCCTGTGCCTGCTCCTGCTCGTCCTCGCACCTCACCTCACCGGTACGGAGCCTGATGCCGTCATCAGCCACCTGCTGCATGAGATCAGCCCAACGCGTTGATCACGCGGCGGCGCTTTTTTCCGCCTCAGGAGGACGCAAGCGCAGGAGCGCGCCTGGGCTGTATCGAGAGCTTACGCAGCTCCTTGCGGCGTGACATCTCCCACGCGGCGGCGGCCATGATAGCGATGCCGATGACGTTGACCGCATGCATGACCGCTTTGCTGGTTCCGAGTTGCGTGAGCGCGATCCAGCCGAGAAACGACAGGAGCGTTCCGAGCGAGAAGATCTCGAGCGAGTGGCGCCCGCACGTCTGAACGGTCTGAGCCCACCGTTGCCGGAGCCAGGACGCCCGCGCGGGCACGATCGCCGCCACGAGATAGGCAAGTGCCAGCACATGCAGGAGGCGCCAGGCCGAGAGATAATGCTTGTCCATCGGCTCGACGAGCTCGCGCGCCAGAAGGCGCCCATCGGGAAGCCACGAGATCTGCTCCCACGGTGCCGCGACAATGAAAGCGAAAAGCACGTAGCCGGAAGCCAGAACGAGAAAGGCAGCACGTGGCGAAGCCTGCATCTGCATCGGCATCGGCATCCGTTCCTCGGACTGCGTGCGCCGAACGATGACGGAGACCGCCGCTCCGAACGTGAACAGAAGCTGCCAGGCGAACGGGTTGAAGAACCATCCCGCCTCACGCTGATGCGCCGGCAGATTGAGGGCCGCCACATTCACGGCGAGCCAGATAGCGAATGAAATACCGAGCGTCAGCGCCACGCTGCGCCGAAGCAGGATCAGGACCGCCGGCAGCCAGAACATCAACACGACGTACATCGGCAGGATGTTCATTTGGTTGGGTTGATAGAAGAGCACCATCGCGGAGCCGAGGGTGCGCCAGGGATCCGTGGCAAGGCTGCCGATGGCGATATTGGTCACATAGGACGGGTTCTGAAAGATGCGCGCGGCGCCATAAAGCAAGATCGCCGACGCGATGAAGACGATGACATGCCAGACGTAGATCTCGCTGGCACGCCGGCTCGCACGGGCAAACGCGCCGCGGAAATCGCCACGCTCCGCCATCGACCAGTAGGCGAGCCCGGCCGAATAGCCCGCCAGCAGAACGAACACTTCACTCGCATCCGCAAAACCGAAATTCCGGAGTGTTGCGGAAGCCCAGGCATTGTCGGGGATATGGTCGATGAAAATGAAGATGAGCGCCAGTCCGCGGAAAAAATCGATCCGCAGGTCCCGCTCTTTTCGCCGGCTTGTGCTCATGTGATGCACGTCTCCGATCTATCGATACGCCTCGCACACCAGGTACAACGCGCGAAGAGAGCTTCCGATCTCAAACTATCCTCTGATCACGGCGAACCCCACGGTCCGACGCGAGTCGATACGGCTACATCTCTCAAGATGAACGGGAGCAGAACGATGGCGAAGCGCGGCCGAGCGGTTCTTTTCAGCGGGCGCGCGCAGGGACACGCGGACGCCTCCCCAATAAGGCTGGAGGTTCCTGCGTCGCTCGCGTGATCAGATCAAAAAATGCGGGCGCCGCTGCATCAGGCGGGGAATTTTTTGATCATCATACAAGCGCCCGCCGGCTCCCCAGCCACTTGGCAATGACGCTCCGGTCGTGGAATTCGATCGCGCCGCAATTCTGGCAAACGATCACGAGCACATTAAGCACCGAACTCGACGAGCATCCGGGCGAAGCGCCCCGCTGACAACTCAGCGTATGAACGTCGAGATCGCATCCGGAGCGAAACCGTCCGCACACGGCGCAGCTCGTCAGGTGTTTGCCGAACAGAAACGCATCCACATCCGCCTTGGTAATCTCGCGAGTCTCTGTGTTCTCCATCACACCCACCCCTCGATTGGCGATTGCCTCCTCGTTTCGTCTCTCTGTTTAGATAGTCCGAACACGTCGCTCCAACAAGGTTCATGATACGTTCCGCAATGCAGCAACCGTCAGGAAGAATGCTGCGGCGCCCGCAGTTGCATGACCAATCGAGGCCAGCTAAACTGGTTGTGGCGGTATCCGCGGGCCTCTGCTCAGTCGCGTTATGTGCAGGGCGCATCAGATGCTCCTTGCTTTCGCCACAGACTGCCCGCATATAGCGTCCGCCGGTGCGCTCCGAGGTGGATCGCGCCCTCACGAAGTTGAATGAGAGAGCGTGCCACCGGCCGTTTACCCCATTCCTGATTGACTGAGATTCCGGGCTTGCGGCGTGCCGCCCGGAACTGGCTATCTTTTGTGCACGCATTTGAAGGAAGCATCACATGGAACGCATCACGGGCACCGTGAAGTTCTTCAACACCGCCAAGGGCTTCGGCTTTATTCAGCCGGAGGATGGCTCGAAGGACGTGTTCATCCACGTGTCGGCGCTCGAGCGGGCCGGCATCAACGGCGTCTATGAGGGCGACAAGCTGTCGTTCGTCCTCGAGGACGACCGCAAGGGCCGCGGCAAGCAGGCCGGCCAGGTGCAGCTGGTTTAGTCAGCTGCCTCGGCATCAACCGAGATTCGAAGCCGCTGGCCCTCGCCGGCGGCTTTTTTTCGGCAGCGGCCATGATGACGCGGCGTAGGCGGCTTCCTTGACTTCGCACCCGCAACATGAGAGAAGCCGCGCAACGCCCGATGCATTTTGGGCGTCAGGCGCTCCAGCCGCGTGAAGGGACATGTTCCGGGCCCATTGAGCCCATTTGTCTCCCTGTTGACCGCGCCCAGATTAAATTCCCCATCCGACTGCCCAGGCCACGCGGGGCGTCATAGAAGCCCTTGCGATGCTCCGCACCTACGCGGCGCCGCACGCCGTGCTGTGCGCGGCCACAGAGAAAGACCCATTCCTTTGTCATCATTTTCTGATCTTCACCTCGCCGAGCCGATCCTGAAGGCCCTCGCGCAGGAAGGCTATGTCTCGCCGACTCCGATTCAGGCCAAGTCCATCCCCTCCGTTCTCGAAGGCCGTGACCTGCTCGGCATCGCCCAGACCGGCACCGGCAAGACTGCGGCCTTTGCCTTGCCGATTCTCACGCGGCTCGCCGCCAACCGCCGCCCGGCCCCGCGCAAGGGCTGCCGCGCACTCGTACTGTCGCCGACTCGCGAGCTCGCCTCCCAAATTGCCGAAAGCTTCCGCGCCTATGGACGCCATCTCGGCGTCACGGTCGCCATCGTCTTCGGCGGTGTCGGCCATCGTCCGCAGGTGCAGGCGCTTGCCCGCGGCGTCGACGTGCTGGTCGCCACGCCCGGACGCCTTCTCGATCTCATGGATCAGCGCTCCGCTGACATCTCCGGCACCGAGATCTTCGTCCTCGACGAGGCCGACCAGATGCTGGACCTCGGCTTCGTGAAGCCGATCCGCCGCATCGTCTCGCACCTGTCGCACCGCCGCCAGAACCTTTTCTTCTCGGCCACCATGCCGAACGAGATCTCTGGCCTCGCCAACGAGCTTCTGCACGATCCGGTCAAAGTCTCGGTTACTCCGGTCTCGACCACCGCCGAGCGTGTCCGCCAGCGCGTGATCCATATCGAGGCGAGCAAGAAGCGCGCCCTTCTCGCCGAATTGCTGGCCGATCCGGACATGCGGCGCACCCTCGTCTTCACGCGCACCAAGCGGGGCGCCGACCGCGTCGCGCGCCATCTCGAAGGCGGCGGCACGAAGGTTGCGGCCATCCATGGCAACAAGAGCCAGCGCCAGCGCGAGATCGCGCTCGATGACTTCAAGGCATCGCGCATCAACGTGCTGGTGGCGACCGACATCGCGGCGCGCGGCATCGACATCGACCTCGTGACGCATGTCGTGAACTATGAGCTGCCCGAGGTTCCCGAAGCCTACGTGCATCGCATCGGCCGCACGGCCCGCGCCGGTGCATCGGGCATCGCCATCTCGTTCTGCGATGCCGAGGAGCGCGGCCAGCTTCGCGCCATCGAGCGCCTGACACGCCAGCAGATTCCTCACGAGGACCGGCGCAACGATCCCTCGATCGTCGCCGACCGTACACCGCCACGCCGGGAGGATGGCGAGCGCACGGAGGGCCCGCGCTACGGTGCACGGCCCCACCGCGGGCGCTCCAACGGTAGGCCGCAGCTCGAATCTCGCTCTGGCTCTGACCGGCAAGGCGCGCAAGGCCTTCGCAAGGATCGATCCGCGTCGGCCGGCATCAACGGTAAGGCCGGCGCCAACGGAAACCAGGCACGCCGCAAGAACGACCGTTCGCGGACAGGAGATGCACAGGGCGCGTCACACGCTGCCGGAGGTTTCGCCCGGCCGGGCCGTCGTCCGGCAGGAGGACGCCCACGCGGACCGAAGTCCGGAGGACAGAGCCGCCGCGACGTCGGCTGAGACCGCTTAAATCTAGAGCCGTTCCGATTAAGTGGAATCGGGGAACGGCTCTAAGCTTTTGTTCGATCGTGCTTCTTCTCGGAAAACCGGTTCCCACTTTTCCGGAAGCACTCTGGCGCATGACGGCTCCCGGCGCGCTGTTTCGATCTGGCCGGACGCAAGAGCATTTCGCTCTCGCGTCCGGCGTCTTGTCATGGAGGAGGACAGATGGCCCGCAAGAAACCGAACCCCAAGGCCGAGTTCGTACTGTTCAATGTCGTCTATGAGGACGGAACACAGACCTCGAATCGCCGCGTGCCAGGCGAGATCCTCGGCGGACTGGACGGCGACGAGCCCGCCCGCGCCGCCCTCGAAGCCCAAGACCGGGAGATCGAGGAGCGTTCCGGCCGCTCCCGCGCAGCGATTAAATCCTTCGCCCGCGTCTGATCTCGAGTGAAAAAGAAAGAGAGCCGAAGCAGCGGCAGCTTCGGCTCTCCCCATGCATACAAGAAGCGCAAGGCTTTCGACGGCGGCTGCTCAGGCCGCGAGGAAAGTCTCGCTGAAACGCATTCGACACGTACAGATACGCCAATTACGCGGAACATGCAGGCGACCCATTAACGGCCTGAATGACCGTCCCGGGTCCGCTTCCCCTATGCGCGAGCCTCTTGTCCGAGCGCTCGGCATGCACGGGGCAATTGCCTGCATACCTGCGTCGCCGCATCTTGCAAAATAAAACCGCACGTCGTCCTTCCTTGCCCCCTCGCTGCGGGCCACTTATGAGAGGGGACAGCCGCATCGGCCAAGGTTGTCGATGCCATCGTTTCATCCTGGGGCCCCCTCGCGAGGCAAGCCCCGCAAAGCGGCGCCGCATGTCACACAATACCTTCGGCCATCTGTTTCGCATGACGACCTGGGGCGAGAGCCACGGCCCCGCGATAGGTTGCATCGTCGACGGCTGCCCTCCCGGCATCCCGCTCACGGCCGAGGAGATCCAGGTCGATCTCAACCGCCGGAAGCCCGGCCAGTCCCGCTACACCACCCAGCGGCGGGAGGCGGATGCCGTCGAGATTCTCTCAGGCGTCTTTACCGACGGCGACGGCCCTACCGTGACGACGGGAACCCCGATCTCGCTCCTGATCCGCAACACCGACCAGCGCAGCAAGGACTACGGGGACATCAAGGCTGCGTTCCGCCCGGGACATGCCGACTATGCCTACTGGGCCAAGTACGGCATCCGCGACTATCGCGGCGGCGGCCGCTCTTCGGCACGCGAGACGGCGGCTCGCGTCGCCGCAGGCGCCATTGCACGCAAGGTCCTCGGCCCCTCCGTCGTCATTCGCGGCGCCCTGGTCCAAATCGGGGCGATGAGTATCGACCGGTCCCGCTGGGATTGGGAGACGGTCTCGTCGAACCCGTTCTTCTCGCCCGATCCCGGCACGGTTCCCGAATGGGCCCAGCATCTCGACGAGGTGCGCAAAAGCGGCTCGTCGGTCGGCGCCGTAATCGAGGTCATAGCCGAAGGCGTGCCGGCGGGCCTCGGCGCTCCGCTCTACGCCAAGCTCGACCAGGATCTCGCTTCGGCCATGATGAGCATCAACGCGGTGAAGGGAGTGGAGATCGGCGCCGGCATGGCTGCGGCCGAACTCACCGGTGAAGCCAACGCGGACGAGATCCGTATCGGCCCCGATGGGCGTCCGCGCTTCCTGTCGAACAACGCCGGCGGCATCCTCGGCGGCATCTCAACCGGCCAGCCGATCGTCTGCCGGTTTTCCGTGAAGCCGACGTCGTCGATCCTGACGCCCCGCCACACCATCGATGCAGCGGGCCATGAAACCGACATCATCACCAAGGGCCGCCACGATCCCTGCGTCGGCATCCGTGCCGTGCCGGTCGGCGAAGCGATGATGGCGCTTGTTCTCGCCGATCATCTGCTCCGCCATCGCGCGCAATGCGGATGAGGTCAGCCGCATTGCGCCATTTCTCGTGCGCACTGCAAGGCCGAGCTACGTCCAATAGCCGGGAGCGCCATAGTGCTCGTGCGTGCGTGTTTCCCAGGAACGATCGGACCAGGAATCATCGCTGAACTCGGGCGCGTTGCGAAGCTGCTCCTCCGTAATGCCGGTGCGATAGCCGCCCACCGCGGCATCATACTTCAGCGCTGACCAGGGGATCGGATAATGGCTATGAGCAAGCCCCAGGATACCGCCGAAGCTCATGACCGCGTAAGCGACGCGCCCTGAGACTTTCTCGATCAGTAGGTGGTCGATCTCACCGATGACCTCGTCGCTGGCGCCGATCACGTCGGTGCCGTGAACGTCCTCACTCGAGATCAGGCGGTGATCGGGATGAACGGTGGCGCGTGCCATGATAATCCTCCATTCGTTGTGTCGCCTGCTGGGTAAACCGCCGGCGGCGATCTTTTGTTTCAAGGCACGCAGTTTTCCGGCAGCGCTGAAGCGCGAGATGAGGCGGTAAGGCACTCCGAGCCGTTCCAGCTATTCCCACTGTTCCGGTGGCACTTAGGCGCCCGATTTCTTTATGACACTGAGCCGGCCATCGCCCTCGAGGCGCGCCACCTTGACGTCGCTCACTCGCTCGATCTGGTGCTCTCGCAATTGCCCGAGAAGCTCAGCCTCGGACAACATCTCCCGATCCAGAGCCGATTGGATCGCCCGGCCATCCTCGATGATCTTCAAAGGCGGAACGCTGAGCCAGGGACGCAGAGCCGGAAAGCGCCATGCGAGCCAATCCAGCGCATATTCCCAAGCCACGATCGTTAGAACCAGGCCGATGCCTTCCGTGACCGAGCTGTAATCCTTTCCGAGACCGTTTTGCGCGGCGTCAGCGATCAGCACGATGACAAGGAGATCCGCCGGCCCGAAGTTTCCAGTTTGGCGCCTGGCGATAAAACGAAGAATGGCAAACATCGCGAGGTACATGATGGTGCCGCGCACCACGATTTCGGGCACACCGATCTCCGGCACGAAGACGCTGTGCCAATCAACGAACGCAAGGCTCACGTCGAAGTCCTCTCCGAGCTGGCCGCCGTCACGTGCCGGCTGGTCCGTCGCTCAGCAATGGAACGGCTTTCCTCTGTGAACGCAGCACGTTGATCTCAGTTCCTCGAAGCCGCGCGCAGCAATGCCCCGGGAGATGCCGGCTTGCTCGAGCCGATCCCGGTTCGTCTCGCATCAGCGCACGTAGGAGACCGGCAGCTCATCGAGGGCGCGCCGCGCGAAGAACGGCTGGAACCCCATGGCATCGAGCTCATCCCGCGCGCGCGCAATCTGCGCCGGATCGTCGATGTACTCGATCGCGAACACAGGCAGCCCGTCGCGCTTCACGGCATTGAGCCCGGCAAGACTCCAGGCGATATCCGCATCCGTATTGCGGACGCCCGCACCGCGTAGTCCGAACAGGAGGCTTTCCTTGGCCGCGCCGTCGATATGGCCGCGATAGCGCGCATCACGCAGAAGTCCTTCCGCATTCTGGCCGACCACCAGGAATCCCGGCGCCGCTTCTCTCGCATGCGCCGCGAGCCCCCCCACGAGCGCGATCATGTCGTCCACGGCGCGGGCCCGAGTTCGGAGCCAGTCGGCATAGGCATCGACACGGTCGAGGAACACCCCGTCGAATCCTGCGTCGACGATGCAGTTCAGAATGGAGTGGCGGCCCGAATAAACGATGTCCTGCCACGCTGGATCCCAGAACCGCACGCCATGCGCTCCCGGCCAGTCCGGATTGGGCGCCGCAAGCCAGGCCGGAGGCCGCTCTTTCCATTCCGCGCGCCAATAAGGCCGATAGCTCTCGGCCTCTCCGACGCTCAGATAGCCGAGCACGATGCGGCGCCCGCCGTCCGGTTTCCGCTTCAGCCGCGCGACATCCTCCGGCGATGCAATGATGCTTTCCGGAACGCCGAGCGCATGATCGACAACGATGAAATCAAGCGCCGAGGCGCTCAACCGATCGACATCGATATTCTGGTACTGGCATCCCCAATATCGCGCCGCGCTCAGAAGCCTGATCGCCGCCCGTCGTTCCTCCGGCAGTACAGGCCCACCCGGGAACGGTGAACTCGGCGGCGAAGGAGATACGGGATCCCTCGCCATCGCAGCACGCCCGAACAATCCCGACAACAGCGTTGCCGATGCGCGTGCGAGAACGGAACGCCGGGACACGTCACGCATGGGGCACGCACCTTGCCGTCAGTTGCTGAAACGTCCGTTGATGTCGCCCGTCCCGTCCCGTCCCGTCGGCGACGTCGATCCGATCCGCACGCGCAGCACGTCGCCCGGCATCAACGGCGTCATCTCGTCCGCAGCCATCGCCGTCGGCGTGGCGCGCCCGCCTGGGCGGACGATCTCGAATTTAAGCGATGACCTCTGGTTCTTGGCCCCGGGAATGGGGACGCCGGCCGCCAGGACGTTTGAAATGGCGCTGATCGACGCGACAAGCCTCTCGCTCGCCGTCAGTTGCGAGAGGTTGTGCGCGAGATCGGCCGCGATGCGCCCTTGACGCTCGTCCCGCAATTCACGGAGCTCGTGCTCTTTTTGTGCCAGCAAAGACTGGCGGGTCTGGAGCTCGGACGTGATATCGAGCAGACGGGCCTCCGCTTCCACAAGCTCCACTTTGGCAAGCGTGACGTTCGTCGAGCGCAGATCTCCTTGCTGCTTGAGAAGAAGCAGATCGTCGAGACGAAGATTTCGGAGCGATATCAGATTCCCCTGCTTCCCCGCTCGCTCCCGCGCCGCGTCGACATCGCGCCGGGCGGCCGCGACGTGATCGGTGAGGCGCCTCTCAGCCTCGGCGAACATCTTCTGGGATTGCCTGAGCAGTGCGGTCTGGGCCTCCACGAGGTCCGCTATCTCGCTCCCGAGTGCGATCTCCTGCAGCCGGCTCGGGACGGAGATCGTATCTTTGTCATCCCGCTCCGCCTCGAGCCTCGCCCGTTCCGCAAGGAGCCGCTTGAGATCGAGAAGCGCCGCATCGTGGCGCTCGCGCTCGCGCATCACTTCGACGGCAATCGACTCGCGCCCGCGTCCGAGATCGGCGCCGCCCGCGAGCGCCACGGCATGCAGCACCATCATGTTCTTGACGTAGCGATAGGAGCCCGCGTTACGCACCTCCCCGGTTACAAAAACGGGCTCACGATCAATCAGCGATATCGTTACGTCGCAAGCGCGCCCGAACTGCTTCTCGAACGTGTCGGCGAGGCGGTCCTGGATATCATGCGTCGTCTGGCCCTCGGCCTCGAAGCCGCCGAGCCTTGGCAGAAAAAGAGAGCCATCCGCCTCGATCGCGTATTCGCCGCTGAGGTCGGCGCGCTGATAGAAGGACTTGATTGGCGGCCCTCCGGCTTTTCCCTCATCCGGAAAGTCCACGTGCTCGAAGAACATGATCTTGATGCGATCGCCGTGGACGAGGCGCTCTCCCGCCCAGACGGGCGTTGCCTGAGAGGTACCCGCGCCCGCCGCATCTCGGGGCTCCGCCACCCCCTGGGCCGGGATCATAACGACCGCGCAGGCGATGCACACACCGGCTGCAACGACGGATCTACGAAGGCATGCCTGGAATGGATCGAACATGACTGGTCCTCCGGACGCAAAAAACAGCTGACGCATTCTTTCAAAACGCCGGCCCATCGGCCGACATTTGCCGTGACGCCGCGAGAGCAACGCGTTGCTGGCGCACCGCTCCCTCGACGAAGGTGTGGTAGTCGAGCCGGTCGATGATCTTCAAAAACACCATGTAGGCCGCAGTTCCGCTGGCCACGCACGCCCCCAGGAAGCCGAGCCCCTGGTAATCGGGACCCAGAAAAAGCACCGCCGCCGTTCCGGCCGTGTTGAGCACGGCGAACAGCACTTGCAGGCACAGGAATTCGCGGTGCCGGTCGAAGAAGAGAAGCAGCGACGTCGTCGCCAGGAACAGAAGCAGAAACACGGCCGCGATGGCGCAAGACCGAAGGATCGGTATCCCGCTGTAGGGCAGCCCCACGACCCCGACGATGGCCGGCGCCAGGAAAACGACGATGGCCGAAATGGCGATCTGGTTGACGAGGATCCTGTCGAGCAGGCGCAGCGTCTTGTCTTTGAGAGCGGCGCTCCGGATCTCAATGTCAGAGAGGGTGGCATGATCGCCGATGGCATCGTAATAGCCACGATAGATGCTGCGATACTCGGTATCGAGAATGCGTATGAAATGCGCGAGCGAGGGTATAATCGCGAGCGAAGCTAGAAAGGCCGCGCTGTCGTAAAGGGGCGCATGCACGATGCCAGAGGATACGTGCTCTCCGGCCGGTCCCATCCAGATCACGAACTTGTCGGCCCATAGCGCCACAGCGCCAAAAAGCGCCCCGAACGCGATCAGGCGATAGTCCGCCATGCTGGCCGCGAAGGCACGCAGCGACGCGCCGAGCGCAAAATCCGGTACGCTCGCGCCCTTGAGCAGCCGGGCGCAAAGGGCAACGAAAACGACGGCCAGCCCGCCGCTGAATGCGACCAGCATGCCGTCTGCGGTAAACCCGTATGCCGCCGCCAGAAAGCTGCCTGCAACGGATATGACGAGACCAACCAGGAAGGTCACCGCGATACCCACGAAATCCCGCAAGGCATTGCAGGCTGCAAGCGCCACCCACGTCATGCCGATGATGCCGGTGGCGTGCACGAGTGCGAGCTGGACCTCGAACGACGCCGCCGCCAACCAGCACACGACGAGCGCCAGCGCCGCGGATAGGGCCCAGGCCAAGGGCAGCGCCGGAAGGAAGATGGTGGCGATCTCCTTGCGGGCATCGCCATAGACGGTATCCGCGAGAATGCGGCTCAAGGTGATGGCCACCGGCGCCGTCGCGATGAGCGAGAGCGCGAACGCGTAGATCAGCAGAGCACGGAAGTCGGCAAGCACGTCGCGCGTGGTGAAGTTCAGCGCAAGCTTTGTGACGAGGAGAAGAGCCGCAATGGTGAACAGCCAAGGCCCCACCGAGACAACGATCGAGCGGCCCATCTCCAGAAGGACGACGGCCAGATCACCGCGGCTCCGTGTCCGGAATCCCTCAGCCCCCGCGGCGCTCATTGCACGGCCTCCCCGATCGAGGCCGTCTGTTGCGCGGTGACGGCGGCGTAAAGATCTGAATAGGCGTTGCGCGCGGCTTTCTCCGTATAGGACCTCGAGACACGGGTTCTGAGCGCGCGGCCCATCGCTTCGCGCTCCGCGTCGTTCGTCAAGAGGCGCAAGACTGCCTCGGCCACCTGATCCGCAGCGATGACATCAGTAACGATGCCACCAGCGCCGATCGGCCCTTCATCGTTGCATCCGCCTTCGATAAGCTCGCGACAACACCCGACATCCGTCGTGACGCAGGGGATCGCAGCGGCTCCCGCTTCGAGCAGCACCAGGGGCTGCGCCTCGCTCAGGCTCGTGAGAACGATGAGATGGATAAAGGGCATATAGTCGGCGACGCGAACGCTGCCCGTGAACTCGATGTGCTCGTCAAGCCCGAGCTCGCTCACGAGATCCCTGCATTCGTCGAAGTAGGCCGGATCCTCGTCGGTGGGCCCCATGATCAAGGCATGCACCTCGGGCAGCGCCCCCCGGATGCGATCGATGGCCGAGATGAAGGTCTTGACGTCCTTGATCGGCGCCACGCGGCCGATGAGGGCGATGGTCGGGCGTTGCGCCGCGCCGGGCCGGGGGATCGCCGCATACGAGGCGGCATCGATGCCGTTGGGAATGACGCGCATGCGTTCCCGATCCGCGCCGAGCGCCCGCTGCATCGGCTGATTGCCCTGAAAGAGCGCAATGATGTGCGAGCTTGCCTGATAGCAGCACCGCGCGAACGACGAAAACGCCTCGATCCACACGTCGCGGACGTCGCGGCGCGGATCATCGATGGAATAGCCCTTCTCGATGGTGTCCGACAGCCATCGCGCCAGCATCAGGTCGATGCGCCGCTCGTTCGTATAGATGCCATGCTCGGTCAGAAGCGCGGGCCTTCCCGTCTCGATCGCCGCACGCGCCGAGAGCAGCCCCGCATAGCCGGCAGAAATGGAGTGGTAGGCCTTGGCCTCGGGCAATGGAAATGTCGCGACCGTGAACAGGCCGCCGACCAGTGACCGCCACGCCCAGAAGAACTGAAGGAACGAGGCTTGCGGCGCGAGGGTCGCATACATCCGCTGCACCATTTGCCATGCCATGGGCGAATTCAGGAGCGCGGCAAGCGACGAGGGGCCGAGCGCCCGGATCGCGCTCAAAGCCTCCCGGTACTCCGCAATGCCGCCGCCGGCAATGAAACGGCTCAACGTGTCCGCGAGCCTGCCGCAGTCTGCAAGCTGGCGATCCGTAACCTTTGGACTGTGTGTCGCAAGAACGGCGGGATCGCTGAGGTTCAGCTCGTGAAAGGCGATCAGGTTATCCGGCCGCTCGTAACGGGCATGCCGCGGTCCGGGACCGGCAGTGATGGCGACGACTGAGAACGTGAGGTCTCCCTGGCTCCGCATGAGCCAGTTCAGCCAGCTGGACACACCACCCGATACGAACGGGTAGCATCCCTCCACGATGAGGCATACGTCGCTCGCCGTGCGGGCGCCATCGCCAGGCCATGACGGAGCTTTGCTCATGTGCATCATACGGCATCCATGACCACAAGGAGCGGCGAGCCGCCCCCTTGGTTCCACGCCGGCTCGCGCAGCGTGTCACGCACCAGATCGAAACGCCCCGCTTTCATGAGGCTCGTCAGCACGGCAGCGCGCGCCTCGCTGCTCAGACGAAGCCGGGACGACGATAGAAGTTCCGTAAGCTCGCGATGCGCCCCCGCTGCCATCAGGAGGCTCACATAGCCATCCCCGCGCGACGGCTCGAGATTTCCACACGCCAGCGCAGTCCGGCAGGAGGCCACGGCAACGGCCTGCACGCTCTTGAGCTGCATGGCATCGCACAGCCCCGACTGCAGGCACCGCGCCGCTTCGTCGAGAAGCTCGCGGCTCGCGTCTCCGCCGGCGCGCTCGAGCCCGGCTTGGGCGGCCGCAAGTCGCTCCTTCATTTCGAGGCGCAGGGCCGTCACGAGGGCCGCCGCCGATGCACGCACCGAAAGATGCGGCGACGTGAGCGCCGCGCGCAATGTGGGAAGAAAGTCGGGATGGTAGCGTTGGGCAAGAACGCCGAGGACATCCAGCTGCGCATCCGCTGATCCTCTGCCCATGATCTCCGCAAAGACCGGCGCCTGCGAGCCGCCGGCACACATCGCCCGCCCGTTGACGACACGAGCGCCGTACGCCGCGCTCCGTTCCGCCTCACCTGCATGCGCACATGGCACGTGCGGCTCGAAGCGGCGCTCCTGCCCGCGCAGCAGAGCCATGGCCGCCACGATGGCGCCGAAACCGCCGAGAAAGCCAAAGGCAAGCGTGGCAAAGAATTGCAGATCCCGCGCGCCCTTGCCGTGAAGAGCCCGCAACGCGCCCGCCACGGCTGCCGTGATCAGGAGATGCAGCCCTAACACTTGGGGCAGCGTGGCGCCCATCCAATAGAAGCCGGCGGCGAAAATGAGCTCGACTGAGCCCGCTATAGCAAGGACGCATGCAGTCGCCCGCGCTGCCATCCTGCCAGATGCTGCAACGTGGCGAAGCATGTCTTTCATCCTCGTTAGCCTAAGGCGCTTCCAAAAGGGCAGCCGCAACGTGGCGCATTTTTCGGTCACCCCACGGCCCTGCTCGCCACGATGCTCTCTTCGGCGGGGTTCACATCCGGCGTCAAAGCCATGGCATGCTCGAGATCGGAGGCGAGGAGCGAAAATGCCTCCTCCGCCCAGGGAAGGAGCGCACCCGGCACCACATCACGCAGACAAAGAACAGCGCGAAGCTTCTCGTCTTCAAACAAGGGCGCTGCGAACACGAAGCCCTCGCGCACCGGCACTTCGTCATCACTGAGGATCGATACGAGCGCGGACCGTGCACGCAAGAGGGTAACGAGTGATGGCGAGCAGACATAGTCCACCTGGCCGCCGCAGAGGCCCGCTTCTCCGCAGATGATGCCGTGGCTGGCCAGGAAGCGATCCTGCCCGTCGTCGAGGAAATGAAGCGAGAGGACGCACGGGCCGAGCAGCGCTGCCGCTGCCATTCTGAGGCGAGGCTCGACCTCAGTGGACGCAGCAGAGCGCAAGCGCGCCGTCGCCGTCAATGCCGCTTCCACGGACCGCATCGCACCCGCCGCCAGCACGCGCTCCACGTCCGCAAGCCGCTCCTGCAGCTTGCATCCGTGCGCGGCGATCTGCTCGCGCTGCTCCAGGGAAATCGCCAGGCGCTGTTGGAGCTCCCGTCTCTCTGCGGCGCGCCGGTCGGAGATCTGCCCAAGCGTCAGCGCAGAGAGAAGCCACAGCGTCGGCTCGAGCAGGAGCGAGAGATTGTACTCGTAGAGGTCGAGCGACGTCGGTCTTTCCGGCTGGACGACGGCCAGCAGCACTGCCGTCGCCACCGCCGCCGTAGCGACGCCGCACTGGGTTCCATACTGCACGGTCACATAGATGACGGGGATCCAGAACGGATGTGGCCAGGGGTGCGACTGGCCGAGCGAACCGTCAAATAGCAACGCGCCCGCGAGGAGAACGATGAGCATCAATCCGGCATCGAACGCCGCCCTCGACCAATCGCGTTGCCCGGGCGCACCATAAGGGGCAAGAGCCTGATGGCTTGCAGCGCGCTGGTCGTGAATGGTCATCGCCTATGTCCACATCTCAATGCTGGGCAACTTTTCGCGCGCCTGCGCCGCGCAACGCCGTGCTCGTGCCGATCTCAACACCTACCCGTCGCGCCTCGTCCTGGATCGCTGTGGCAAGCGCAGGGTCGAGGGGTCCGGCATCGGCCGCTTGGATGATTTTCTGCGTCGCGGCGAATGGGCCGAGGAACTCGAATAGGAGCTGCACATAGCGCCGTGTCTCACGCACCGGCACGGCCTTGGGCGCCCCCTCGCTCAGCACGCGCGAAGCCAACAACGGATTTCCCGCCTCCAAGGCAAGTTCCGCACCGAAGAGCGGCCTGAGTGACAGAAACGACAGATTCAGCACGCGCGGCTCCCCGAGAAGGGCATCGCTGCCGAAGTGAACCCTCATCGCCTCGGCTGTGCGCGCCGCGGCGAGAGATCCGTCCGGGCTGTCGAGATAGCGGTACAGCAGCTTCATTGCCGCCTCGACGTCCTGGCTGGCCGCCGCTGCTGCGATAAAACTCACGATCGCCTCGCTGTTGGTTGCGTCGATGCTCGATGCGGCCGCTCTGTAGACGCTTCGCGCGATATGCTGATGCCCGCGGGACGCCAGCGACTGCGCAAGCCACATGTCGAGACCTGGCCGCACCGCACCGATGCGCCTCACGAGATCGGCGATGACCGAGGCCTCGGTGCACCGCGCGAACTGCAAGACCGCGATCAGGATCCTGTCTTCGCCATTCTGCCAGCCTTTGGACCAGTGCACGATCCGCTCCGCCGCTTCCCGAAAGCGCTTCTGCCCGAGCAGGAGATCGAGATAAGCGAGACGGCTTTCGAAGGCTTCGGCCGGAGCATGCCCATCGGCTTCCGCAAACGAGGCAAGCGCAATGTCGACCTTGCCGCGCGCCCGGGCCAGCGCCGCACGCCGCTCGATATCTTGGCGCGACAACGCCGAGGCCACCCGCGGATCTACGAGGAGAGCGAACTCCGCGTCCTCGTTATTCCCAAGACGGTAGAGCCCGAGAAGCTCCTGCACCCTGGCCTCCGAAGCAGCTACCGGCAGGAGGCGTTTCAGCACCTCCGTCCGCGCCTCGGTTTGCATCGTCGCACGGTAAAGGTCGGCAAGCTTCTCCAGCGCCGGAATATCTGGGCCATGCCGCGCGAGATAGGCTTCCAGCGCGGCGATCGAAGCGTCCGCATGCCCGGCCTCCTCATGCAGCCGGTAGAGCTGCATTCCGACCGCGGCATTTGCGCTGTCGACCGTTGCAAGGTGATCGAGGATGCCGATCGCACCGGCGATGTTTCCGTCACGATAAGCCATGACAGCGCGCTCTTCTTCGTGCGGCAGCAGCGCGATTCCAGCAGCGAGAGCCACGAGCCCGAGAAGAGCGATGCTCGCTGCCCGATGGCTCATTGACCCACCGCATGCTCGACGGATTGACAGGAAAGCGCGACCGTAACGGGCTCGGCTCCCTGGTTCGGGAAAGAGATGTCCAGCCGGCCGGCCTGATCGGCCTTGGCCGATCCGTTCCATAAGCTTGCGCCGCGCCGCGTCACGGCGACGTTGTAGATCTCGCGCGGCTCAACCTGCCATGAAAATTCCCCATCGCCGAAGCCTTCGGCCTGATACGAGGCCTGGCACATCGACGGCGCTCTGAGATCCCTGATGGTCCACCGTGCTTGTACGAGGGCGATATGGTCCTGCTTCCCCGGCTCGCCCCGGGGCTTGATGGCGAGCCTCGCCGTGGAAACGGCACCATCCAGCGCCACGTAAAGCGATCCGTTATGCCGGTTCCCGCCGAGCACCCCACGGCTTTCATCATAATCGATGTCCAATCCATCGGCATCGTCGAACCGCACGGTATTCATCGCGCCGCGCTCTCCGATCTCCCACACCCCATCTCCGACGCGACGGATGGTGGTCGAGAAGAAGCTATCGGCAATCTCGGCATAGCGGGACGTGGTAATGGGCGCGATCTGCATCGACCTTGCAAGCGCCAGCATCGCCTTGACGGCCTCCAGCGATGCCGCCCGCTCCGCCGAATACACGTGATAGTAGATGTTGAAGCCCTTCAAGCGGCGGGGCTGCTCGGTGTTTCGTACCGTGTGTTCGAGATTTCGGAAGCCGAAATACGGTCCCTGCCAGTTGTTGGTATAGGTGTTCTCGTTGCTGTTGACCGCATAGATCTGCCGCTCTTGCCCGACCTCGCGCGCGATCGGCGCAACATAGATGACGGAGGGATACTCCGCGTCCAATCGCGTGTCCCCGCCGTTGATATTGCGCAGCCCCCTGAGACGCGTGCGCTTGACGGCGAGCTCGAACGGCCGCGCGTTTCCGCTCCACTGATAGGTTCTGACCCGCTTGCCGGGGGGAGCGAGCTTCTCGGTCAAGGCGATCGCACGCTCGACCTCGATGCCAAGATCGAATGGGTTCTTGAAGTAGGCCCGCGGCAGATCCGCGATCTCTGCGCCAAACGCGCTCGGCGAGCGTGGCTCGATCAGCGTGGCCATCAGCCTCGACACGGAGGAGTGCTCCACTTTCGAGACCGCCTGCTTCTCGAGTTCGCGATCGTATTTCTCGAAGAACTGCCATTCGAAGGGATGCGTGCAGGTATGGCTGCCGACCTCGACCTGCGGCAGCGAGAACAGGCGGCGCGCGCTATCCGCCGCGCTATCGTCTCCGCCTTCTGCACTGAGAACGTCGGCAGCGATCAGCGCAACGGTAACCGGCAGGTCCGGATAGGGCTTGATCAACTCCTCGAACAATACGTCCGCAGCCCGCATGTTCTTTCCGCGGTGCTCCGGCATGCGGGCGAGATTGTTCCACCCATCGCCATCGATATGGCTGAAATACAGGCGTCGCCCCGACACCGTCGTCACATCGGGAATCGGAAAGACATCTGGCCCCAGGGCCGCCTTGAAGAACGCGAAAGGATTGAGCAGCCACGCAAGGCGATCCGAATAGGGATCATAGCGCATGGCATATTGGGAGGCGGCGTATCCTCCGCCAGGTCCTGTCGCTGCCAGCGCAAACGAGCGGCTTTGCCCGCCTCGGGCCAGCTCAACCTCGAGGATTGGCCGCGCTGGCCCTCCCTCGATCCTCCAGATCGCCTCGAACGGAGGAAGCGCCCCTCCCAGCTTGCGCTCGAATTCGTATGCGGCCGGGTCCAGCCGAGAGATGCGGGCTCCGGCCGTCGTCGACACGTAGTCGCCCGTATGGCGCAGCCCAATGGGCGCGAAGATTTCGTTGATGATCTCGAGATCGCGATATGTGTCGTCGCTTCCGATCCGATCGATGATGACGATCTTCACGCCGAGCCGCGATATGGCTCGCAGCCAACGAAGATAAGAGCGCGATGACGTCGGATCGGTCGTGAGCCAAGTGACGACGGCGACATACTGGCTGGCGACGTCCGCCGGTTTTGGCAGCGGCGAATTGACGTCGATGTAATGCAAATAGTAGCCGAGATGATTGAGCGGGAGCTCGCCCGCTCTGTGGATGCGGGTTTCGACCGGCTCGCCCTCCTCGGCCTTGTCATAGAGCGCGAGGATCTGTCTTTTGACTGGCATTGGAGCAGCGCCGGCCATGCTGGCCGAAAGCTGCAAAACAGCAAGGCTTACGGCCAATATAAGCGCGAGCGGAAAAATCCGGAAAATGACCACAACAGGCCTCGCGTATTATTAATTTATTGGTAATTCTGAGCATGCCATACGGTCAATTGCACATTATAACTTACGGTTAACATTGAAGATTATTTACTATCACGAAAGCCGCGGAGACAATCCGCCAATTCCAATCATGATATAATACAAGCGATTTTAGGAGGTTAGATATCAAGCGCGATAATAATCAGAATTCTGAAATATTTGGCCGAAACCAAAATGCGCCGGAATCCGGCTCATCAGGCCCCCGCACGGCATCGTATCGTTTTATGACGGCCCAGAGTGCTTCAGGAAAAGTGGGAACCGATTCCCCAACAAGAAGAACGAAGAACAAAAACTTAGAGCCGTTCCCCCTTCCCACTTAAACTGGAACGGCTCTATTGGACCCGCATCAGAAGGTCAGCTCGAAACTGGCCTTGAGCGTTTGGTCGGACGTGCTGTCGTTCAAGCCGAAGAGTACACCGAGCCCGAGTGTGGCTTCCGCATCCGCCACATCGACGTTCCAGTAAGCGACCGGACCGATCCGGTGCTGGTCGAAATCTCCAAAAATCTGGGCGGCATCCGACCGTCCGCCGCGTCCTCCCACACGCTCGATCGTCCCGTAGGCTTCGAGCGCCAAGTCGAGCTGGTCCGACCAGCGGTAGAGAACGCGGGCGGTGTAGCTGAAGTCGATCTTTTCGTCACGCTTCCCGGCTTCGTTCCTTTCGCCGCCCCAGAATTGAACCAGCGCGGGATTGAAGGTCGCGAGCCATTTGCCCTGAGCAAACTCCAGAATCGGACCCGCATAGAACACTTTCGCTTCATCGGAGTCGGCCGGATGTTCGTATTCGACGGACATGCCGAGGCCCCATCCGTCTCCCGATCGCGGCACGAACACGATGACCGCTTCGGCTGCGTACTCGTCCACTTTGATGGCGCCGAA
The DNA here is from genome assembly GCF_036780825.1 of Hyphomicrobium sp. GTDB lineage: Bacteria > Pseudomonadota > Alphaproteobacteria > Rhizobiales > Hyphomicrobiaceae > Hyphomicrobium_C. The sequence continues at coordinate 28,446 of NZ_DAIQCD010000036.1, forward strand.
GTCATTCGCATCACGGAACGACGCCACGTCGTCATGACGTTCGCGCTCATACTCAATGCCGATCCTCGTCTTGAGGTAACGCGTTATACCGACCTCAATCTCCAAGGCGTGCCGCTGCCTGACAATGGAATTGTCATCGGCTTCGATGCCGTCGGCGGAACTACCCTTGGTGCGCCGCCGCGGATTCCCCGTGGCATAGGCGTTCTGGCTTTGAAACTCGATCTCGCCTGGCTCGGCGCTGAGCGACTTGATTTCGAATTGGCCAATGGCCGGGCCGGCAAAAGCCTCATTCGCAAATAGCGGCGCTGCG
>NZ_DAIQCD010000037.1:0-27873 GCF_036780825.1 Hyphomicrobium sp.
CCGTTGAAGTGCGCTTCCTCGACGACGCCCTGCGGCCCGATGAAGACGTTGACGACAGAGAAGCAGTTTTCGGGAAAGGCCTTGAGAAAGCCGTCGTAGAACTGCGTCGCACCCTCGTGTCCGTGCCAGACCTTGCCATTGTTCAGGATCGTATAGACGCAATCGTCGGTCAGCGTCGCGAGAAGGCCGGGAATGTCTCCGCGGTGCTCGGCGGCGATGTGGTCGAGCCAAAGCTCCTTGATACGCTCGTACTCCTCAGCGTCGAACGGTTGCCCAGACTGATAATCGGCGCCGTCGTTGAAGGGGGGTAGCGTTCTCGTCAGGGTGCGTTCGGACATGGCAAAGGGCTCGGCGGATCAGCGGATAAGGAGATATAGCTCTGCGAGCTGGCGGCGTGCATGGAAACGCGGCTTATGGCCGCTTGGGAAGCGAAGCCTGACACGGATCGACCCGAAGCGCCGCCTCTCCTTTCATTTCAGCTTTGCGAGAGATGCGCAAACGTCTCGACCACGGTTTGGTAAACAGGCTTCTTGAAGGAAACGATAAGGTCCGGCAGCTCGCCCATGTCACACCAGCGCCACTGGTCGAACTCCGCCTTGTCCCCGCGCGGCGAGATATCGATTTCGCTGTCGTCGCCGCGGAACCGCATCGCGAACCAGCGTTGGCGCTGTCCGCGATAGCGGCCCTTGAGCGCCACCCCGACGAGGGGCTCGGGCAGATCGTACGTCAGCCACTGCGGAATTTCGGCGATGACATCCGCGCTTGTGACGCCGGTTTCCTCCCGGAGCTCCCGATAAGCGGCCTCGATCGGCTCCTCACCCTTGAGGAGGCCGCCTTGCGGCATTTGCCAAACGTATGCGGACTTGTCTCCGACCCACTTCGGAAGGCGGCGTCCGATCCAGACCCGGCCTTGGCTGTTGAGGAGCATGATGCCCACGCAGAACCTGTAGGGAAGGTCCGGCACCTCTCTGCCCGAATCTATCGGCACATGCGTCATCGTTTTCCTATCGTGCCCTTTGGCAGCGAAACCAAGGCACATGTCGTTAGAAGCAGATTAACGGTCGCTTCCCTCACTCAGCCCGTTGCTCGAAGGCGCTCAGGCCCCGAGCAGAGGGGCGAACGCCCGCATCACCCCTAGATAGACGTCGCGCTTGAAGGGGACGACCAGAGCGGGCAGGTCGGCAGGCGCACACCACCGCCAAGCGACAAACTCGGCATGCGGCGTGCCTGGAACACCGAGATCGACCTCGCTGTCCTCTCCAAGAAAGCGGACGGCGAACCATTTCTGACGCTGGCCGCGGTAACGGCCGCCCCACGCCACGCCGAGCAGATGGGGAGGCAGGTCATAGGTCAGCCAGCCTGGCGTCTCGCCCAAGATTTCGACGCTCTTGATGGCCGTTTCCTCACGCAGCTCGCGTAATGCCGCGCGGCTCGCATCCTCGTCCTCGTCGATACCACCCTGGGGCATCTGCCACCACGTGCCGCGCCCCTCGGCATCTCCCGGCATGTCGGCACGCTGGCCAACCCACACCTGTCCGCTGCGGTTGAGCACCATGATGCCCACGCAGGGCCGGTAGGCGAGACGGGAGGAGTCGGACTGCGGAAAGGTCATGGCGCCTGCCGGATGCTTACCGGGTCCGGGGGTGCCGGACCTCATGGGACAAACAGGATACGATCGAAGGCGGGCGCCGGTCGGCGCCCACCGTTGTTCGCATCTCTGCGAAGCGTGCCAGAGGCTCGCGTCAGTTCGGAACAGGCTTGTCGGAGGCCTCGGCCCCAGGCGGCGGCATGGCGGGCTTGGCCACTGTCTCCCCGGTCGCCTCGCCGCGCAGGAACTTCAGCGCGAACTGGAGCTGCGTGTCCTTCTCGGGTTCCTTCGGCACGTAGGCGGACGAGCCCGATTCCTCCTTCGGCTCCTCCTTGACCTCGGTACCCTCGGTGTCGGCGCCTTCGGTCTCCGTCGCTTTCGCGGGATCCTTCTCGCCCTCGCCACGCAAGTGGCCACGCAGGCTTGCCTCGCCCCTCGGCTTTTCGGCGGTCTTGCCCTTCAACTCATCGGGCAGCTCCTGCTCGATAACGATGTCGGGATCGATGCCCTTGGCCTGGATCGAGCGGTTGGACGGCGTGTAGTAGCGCGCTGTGGTCAGCCGGATAGCGCCGTTGGCCCCGAGCGGGATGATGGTCTGGACAGAGCCCTTCCCGAAGGACCGCGTGCCGATGACGGTGGCGCGCTTGTGGTCCTTGAGAGCACCGGCCACGATCTCGGACGCCGACGCCGAGCCGCCATTGATCAGGACGACAATGGGCTTGCCCTCGGCCGTGTCACCCGGACGCGCCTGCGCACGCTGCGTCTCCTCGTTGTTGCGGCCCTTGGTCAGGACGATGACGCCCCGATCGAGGAAGTCATCCGAAACCGCGATGGCCTGATCGAGCAACCCGCCGGGATTGTTGCGCAGATCGAGGACGATGCCGCGCAGCTTATCTGGGCCGATCTCCTTCTTCAGGCCGTCCATGGCCTTGACGAGATTGGCATGCGTCTGCTCGTTGAAGGTGGTCACCTTGAGGTAGGCGATATCGCCCTCGGTGCGCGCCTTCACGGCGTTGATGCGGATGAAGTCACGCACGATCTTGACGTCGAACGCCTCGTCGCGCCCCTTGCGGACGACCGTGAGCGTGATCGGCGTATTGACGGGCCCACGCATCTTCTCGACGGCCTGCTCGAGCGTCAGGCCGGAGATCTGCTCATTGTCGAGGTGCGTGATGAGATCGTTGGCCTGGATGCCGGCCCTGGAGGCCGGCGTATCGTCGATAGGGGCGACAACCTTGACGATGCCGTTCTCCATCGTGACCTCAATACCGAGGCCACCGAACTCGCCGCGAGTCTGCACCTGCATGTCGCGGTAGTTCTTCGGGCTCATGTAGGAAGAATGCGGGTCGAGCGCCGCCAGCATGCCGTTGATCGCGTTCTCGATCAGCATGGTGTCATCGGGCTTCTCGACATAGTCGGAGCGGACGCGCTCGAACACGTCTCCGAAGAGATCGAGTTGCCGGTAAAGCTCAGAATTCGGCGAGTTGGCGGAATAAGTCTGCGTAACATTCAGAACGGTGGTCGCGCCGGCGAGACCCGTCATCGTCAGAAACGCCCAGAACACGAAGTCGGTCTTGCGCATTATTCCTGTACCTTCTCATGGGGGGAGATCCACCAGGGATTGGAGTTTATAGGCTCCCCATCCTTACGGAACTCTATGTAGAGAACCGGTGCGCTGGCCTGCGGCCCTTGACTCATGCCCGTTCTTCCGGCTGTCAGTTCAGCTGTGCGCGGCGCGCCGCTCATGGTCCCGATCGGCTCGGCTGCGAGGACGAATTGCCCTGGCCCGACGTCCATCTGCGACATTCCTGCAATCAGAACATGATACCCGCCGCCGGCATTGATGATCAAGAGTTGCCCGTAGCTGCGGAATTCGCCGGCATAGACCACCCATCCGTCGCAGGGCGAGGTGACCCGGGCCCCGAAGCGGGTCTCGATCACGATACCCTTGGATGTGCCTCCATATTGGGTTTTGTCGCCGAAACCCAAGGCCCGGCGGCCGCGGGCGGGTAGTGAGAGCTTCCCCTTGGCCAGTTGGAAGGGGATCGCAGGCGTGATGCGGTCGGGCTTCCCGGGACTGAGCGCCGTCGCCGCGGGGGCGAGCTCGACAACGGAAGGCGACCGGCGGATGGGGCCCTCGGACGCTTCGGGCGTCATCATGGCCACCTCCTGCTCGCCGCCGGAGATCAACCGCTCCGGCGGGTCGGCAACGGCCGCCTCGTGCAACGCGCCTTCTGCTGTGGCGTCGGGCGCAGGCTCAGAGGGCGCAATCGCCGCCGGCGTCGGCGGAAGCACCGCGACGACCCTTTCGCGCGCCGGCTCTGGCTCGGCAACGTGCACAGGCGCCGCCCGGACCTGACGGCCAAGCTTGGCGATGAGCTCGTTCAGATCAGTGACGTTCTTTGCGATATCCGCCGTCGCCTCGCGCACCTGCCGCAGTTCGGCCTGCCGCTCAGCGAGCGTTTGCTTTTTGGTCTCGAGCAGGCTCGCGAGACGCGCCTGCGTCGTGGTGAGCCGCTCGCGCTCGGCGCGCAGGCTGTCACCCTCGCGGCGAATGCTGTCCATGATGGAGACGAGATCGGTCAACTTGCCGGTGAGGGCCTCGGCTTCCGATCGCAGGCCCGGAAATGCGACCCCGAGCAGCATGGCGCTGCGCACCATCTGCAGCGCATCCTCCCGCCGGGTGACGATCACGGGCGGCGGGTTGCGCCCCATCCGTTGCAGCGCCGCCAGGATGCCAGAAATCTTGCCATGCTCGCGTGCCAGCGAAGTCCGGATATCGCGCTCCTGACGCTCAAGCCCGGCGAGGCGCGTCTCGATGGCCGTCATCTCCTCCTCGCTCTTCTGCACGAGGGCGGCCATATCCATGAGGCGCAGGGTGATCTCGCGACGCTCGGTGGCGATGCTATCCAGGTCCCTTTCGATCTCCCGCTTGCGCGTTTCCTTGGCGGCCAGCTCACTCTTCTGCCTTTCGAGCCGGCTCGTCGCCTCCTCGGCCGTACTCGGCGGCTCAGCGCGGAGCGCAGCCGGCATCCCGGAAACGGCCGCGGCAAGCATCGCGGCGCCCGCCGCGAGGCGAACCCGGCTGCCTTTCAGGACTGCCGTTGCAACGGTCCGGTTCAAATCCCTATCCATTTACCCGCCAAAAGCCCGCTCCTTCCCCGCTCTCTGCCGATGAGCCGGCCCAAGGCGCGGCGCCGGCCTTGCGAACGCATGAGAGAGAACGGAAATCATACTCTCGAACGATGGTCCAGATCATGGCCAACGGGGTTGAAGCAGAACCCCAGCCGCCTGCGATCTATGTCCGCCGAGCCCGGACGCCCTCGGTCGCCCATTCCCAAAAGGCCTGGCGCCAGACCGGAGGTCCTCCACTAAGAATACCACGCGCCTGTATTGTGGTTGGAATTAGGGCGCGGAGAAAAGACCCGGTGGCGGAGACCACGTGCCGCGCCCATATCAACCCGAGACCCGTGGCAGATCCGTGGCATTCGGCGCTTCTAAGCCGTATATGAACGTGGTCATCGCCCTGTTTCAAAGGCCATCCGCCCATGGAAACGACCATGTACTATCTGTCGACCGGCACCATGTTCGCCGTGGTTGCAGTGCTTCTCGCGGGCCTGTGGGTGATGCTGACCGGCCGCAGCTCCAACCTAAGCCAGAAGCTCATGCGCTGGCGCGTCGGCCTCCAGTTTGCGGCCATCGTTTTGCTGGTTGCCTATGCTTACGTTCAGCATCTCTAGAGGAGATTCCATTCGGACGGAATCGCCCGAATGGGTGAAGAGGCTCGCCAAGCAAACAACTAGGGAATTTGCCGGGAGCATAAGCGAGCGCCAGGGCTGCTTGGCGCCCGTGCACCGGTAGGGCCGCCCGCGCTCGGAAAATCGGTTTCCACTCCTAACCAAGCGCTTTAAGGTGCTTCGCCGGCATTGGATCGGGAGCACCATGGTCAGGCTCAATAAAATCTACACCAAGACCGGCGATGCCGGCACCACGGGGCTCGGAACGGGCGAACGCGTCCGCAAGGATGCGCTCCGGATCACGGCTTACGGGACGGTCGACGAGACCAATGCGACGATCGGGATGGTTCGCATCCACCTGGCTGGCCATCAAGGTCTCGACATCAAGCTCGGACGCATACAGAACGATCTCTTCGATCTCGGCGCGGACCTCTGCGTGCCGGACCGGGGAGAGAAGCTCGCGTTCGAGCCCTTACGCGTCTCCGACGAGCAGGTCGTCCGTCTCGAGGCCGAAATCGACGAGATGAACGCCGAGCTGAAGCCGCTGAGATCCTTCGTGCTTCCGGGCGGGTCGCCGGCTTCGGCCGCATTGCATGTGGCGCGCACCGTCTGCCGCCGGGCGGAGCGGCACATGGTGGCGCTTGCAGCACAGGAGGGCGAGCCGGTGAGCCCTGCAGCCCTCAAGTACATCAATCGTCTGTCTGATTTTCTTTTCGTCGCGGGCCGTTACGTGAACGACCGTGGCCTAGCCGACGTGCTGTGGGTGCCGGGGCAAAACCGATGAGCGCCACAGCCGACGCCGGCCGGGAGCGCTGAACCATGTTCGTCCCCCTTCACGACGAAAACTCGCTGAAGAACATCCGCTACCCCTGGGTGACGATCCTTCTGATCGCGATCAACGTCTGCGTCTATTTCCTGGAGACGGCGCGCCTCGACGAGCTGGCGATCGCGGGCTTTGCGATCATTCCCAAGGAACTGTTCGACACCAGCCTGCTGCCGATTTCCGTCGAGACCGTCGGGCCTCGCTTTCCCGAGCGGCTGACGCTTCTTAGCTATATGTTCTTCCACGGCGACGTCCTGCATCTCGCAGGAAACATGCTGTTCCTCTGGGTGTTCGGCGATAACGTCGAAGATGCTCTGGGCCACCTCAAATATCTTGTCTTCTATCTTGCCTGCGGCGTGTTCGGCGGCCTCCTGCATGCGTGGATCGATCCCACGTCGGAGGTCCCGCTCATCGGCGCCAGCGGCGCAGTGGCCGGCGTCATCGCAGCTTACCTCGTGCTGCACCCGCGCGTGCGCGTGTGGGTGCTGGCCCTCAAGGTTATTCCGCTCAGAATCTCCGCAGCCTTTGCCCTCGGGTTGTGGATACTAATGCAGGTTGCCATGGTCTTGCTTCCGCAAGTCGGGCCTGTCGCATGGTGGGCCCACATCGGCGGCCTGATGGCCGGCGCCGTCCTCGTCGTCTTTCTGCGCCGCCGCGGCGTGCCGCTGTTCGACCGTGGCCTCAGATCCCCCGTTTGACGCGAAAGGAAGAGTTGAAGAAAAGCTTTCGCTCAGCGCATTGACTTGCCGGAGGACGACTCGTAATTTTCTTTTCTCGCACTTGCGAAGAACAAGGAAATCCGCGTCACCGGCTAGCAAAAGGCGACGTTGGACTGGAGCCGGAAGCTGGCGGCGCACCCATAACGCTGGCGGACTTCCTGCGGACGCAGCTTCGAACAGAAGAACCAGAACGGACATGAGAAGAGCAAGGCAGTGTGCCTGGGGGCGCCGCGCATCATGAAGCTCATCGTCGCGGTGAAGCGTGTCGTCGATTTTGCGGTGAAGATCCGCGTCAAGTCGGACGGCTCGGGGATCGAGCTGGCCAACGTAAAAATGTCCATGAACCCGTTCGACGAGATCGCCGTCGAAGAAGCCGTGAGGCTCAAGGAAAAGGGCATTGCGAGCGAGGTGGTGGCGATCTCGATCGGCACCGCCAAGTCCCAGGAGACGATCCGCACGGCGCTTGCCATCGGCGCGGACCGGGGCATCCTGATCGAGACCACCGGCGATGCGCCCGTCGAGCCACTCGCCGTTGCCAAGCTCTTGAAGGCTGTCGCCGAGGCCGAGAAGCCGGACCTCGTCGTGCTCGGCAAGCAGGCCATCGATGACGACTGCAACCAGACCGGCCAGATGCTTGCCGCACTGCTCGGCTGGCCTCAGGGCACCTTCGCATCCAAGCTCGCTCCCGAAGAGGGCGCCGTGCTCGTGACGCGGGAGGTCGATGGCGGCCTCGAAACGGTGAAGCTCAACCTTCCGGCGGTGGTCACCACGGATCTCAGGCTCAACGAACCCCGTTATCCATCGCTGCCGAATATCATGAAGGCGAAGAAGAAGCCGCTCGACATCAAAACCCCGGCGGACTTCGGCGTCGATATCGCGCCGCGCCTCAAGGTGCTCAAGACCGCTGAGCCGCCGCAGCGCAAGGGCGGCGTGAAGGTGGCGGATGCGGCGGAGCTCGTGCGCCGTCTCAAGACCGAGGCGGGAGTGATCTGATGGCCGTTCTTCTTCTCGCAGAGCATACGAATACGGCGCTCAACGGCGCCACCGCCAAAGCGTTAACCGCAGCCAGGGAGATCGGGCCGGACGTCCACGTCCTCATTGCAGGCCACGGCTGCGCCGCGGCCGCGGAAGCGGCCTCGAAGCTGTCCGGGGTGAGCAAGGTTCTGGTCGCGGATGCGCCTCATCTTGCCAACGGGCTTGCCGAGGAAGTGGCCGCGACCGTCGTTTCGCTGGCCGATGCCTACGAGGCGATCGTCGCACCAGCCACTGCCGCAGGAAAGAACGTGCTGCCGCGCGTCGCCGCACTGCTCGACGTCATGCAGATCTCGGACATCACCAAGGTGATTTCGCCGGACACCTTCGAGCGGCCGATCTATGCCGGCAACGCCATCCAGACCGTCCAGTCGCCGGAGCCGAAGAAGATCGTGACGGTGCGGACCGCCGCATTCGCCGCCCAGCCTGAAGGCAGCACTGCCCCGATCGAGAGCGTCGCGGCGGCGGCTTCTGCCGGCATTTCCTCGTTCGTCGGCGCCGAGCTTACGAAGTCGGACCGCCCGGAGCTGACGGCTGCTCGGATTGTCATCTCCGGCGGTCGTGGCATGGGCAACAGCGAAAACTTCAAGACCTATCTCGAGCCGGTCGCAACACGGCTCGGAGCGGCGATGGGCGCCTCGCGCGCGGCCGTCGACGCCGGATACGTGCCCAACGATTGGCAGGTCGGCCAGACTGGCAAGGTCGTGGCGCCCGAGCTCTACGTCGCCGTCGGCATTTCGGGAGCCATCCAGCATCTCGCGGGCATGAAGGATTCCAAGATCATCGTCGCCATCAACAAGGACGCCGAAGCGCCCATCTTCCAGGTTGCCGATTACGGGCTCGTCGCCGATCTCTTCCAGGCGCTGCCGGAACTCGAAGCAGAGCTCGGTAAGGCCGGGCTTTAGATGCCGGTGCGGGAAACAAGGACATTCGCCATGGATGTTGCAGTGAAAGCTGAAAGCAAAGCCAATCCGGAAGCCCGGCCGATCCCGGACATCAAGCTGATCGGTGTCATAGGCGCGGGGCAGATGGGCAGCGGCATCGCCCATGTCATCGCGCTCGGCAAATATGACGTGCTGCTGAATGACCTCCGCAAGGAAGCCGTCGACCAGGCAATGGCGACCATCGAGAGAAACATGGGCCGTCAGGTCGCCAAGGGTCTCGTCGAGAAAGCCGACATGACGTCGGCCCTCTCGCGTATCAAGTTCGCGCCGAGCCTCGAGTCCTTTGCCGATTGCGATCTGGTGATCGAGGCGGCAACCGAGGATGAGGTTATCAAGCGCACGATCTTCCAGGAGCTATGTCCCAAGCTCAAGGAGTCGGCGATCATAGCCACCAACACGTCGTCGCTATCGATCACGCGGCTCGCCTCGACTACGGACCGGCCCGAGCACTTCATCGGCATGCACTTCATGAACCCGGTGCCGCTGATGGAACTCGTGGAGCTGATCCGGGGCATCGCCACCGAGGACGAAGTGTTCGGTGTTGCGCGCGCCTTCGTCGAAAGCCTCGGCAAGACGACGACGGTGTCCGAGGATTTCCCGGCCTTCATCGTCAACCGCATCCTGCTGCCGATGATCAACGAGGCCGTCTACACGCTCTACGAGGGCGTCGGCACGGTCGAGGGCATCGACAAGGCCATGCGGCTCGGCGCCCATCATCCGATGGGACCGCTTGAACTTGCCGACTTCATCGGCCTCGATACCTGCCTCGCGGTGATGCAGGTGCTCTACGAAGGTCTGTCGGATTCGAAGTACCGCCCCTGCCCGCTGCTCGTGAAATACGTCGAGGCGGGCTGGCTTGGACGCAAGACCAACCGCGGCTTCTATGACTACCGCGGCGAGAAGCCTGTGCCGACCCGCTGAGTTCCAGGCTTCATCGTCCCCAATTTCAACAAGCGGAAGGGCGAGAACCGTTGCGGTTCTCGCCCTTTCTCTATCGGGACAATCGTCTCGGATCCGTCCTCAGTCTTCGAGATCCTTGTCGATGATCTTGCCGTCGCGGATATCGACGTCATACACCCGGCCATCGGAATGGCGCGCATCGTCAACCTCGAACTTGTTGTCGTCCGTGTCGAACTCGATCTTCTTCCAGGTGCTGAAGCCGGCGGCCTTGAGGATGGCGCCGATCTCTGCTTCCTCCGCCGGAGTTGCCGGGCGATCGTCGGCCATTGCACCTGTCGCGAGTGCCGCCGCGGCGATGGTGGTAAGACCGAACGTCATCATCTTTTTCATCATGGCTCGTCTCTCTTTGCTGCAATTCACCAACAACGTTTGCATGTGCCAAATGGTTCTTATGGGGCCCGAGCACAGCAAGCAGAACGTTAACTCAGGCCTCCTGACGGCAGGCTGACTGTTCCTGTCCGTCTTATGTCAGACACGCCTCGTCCCAGTCACCGATGGGAATGTCAGGATTGCCACGAGCCCCGATCCGGTGCCTTCGCCGCCACTTTCGAGCGTCAGCGCCCCGCCCCAGGATTCGGCGATGTCGGTTACGATCGCGAGACCGAGCCCAGAGCCGGAGCCTCGCTCGTCAAGGCGGCCGCCTCGGCGAAGAACGTCCTCAAGGCGATCCTCAGGGATGCCGGATCCGTCATCGCCGACAGAAAGCCTGATCTCGTCTCCTTGCTGCTCACCCGTGATCGTCACAGTGGTGCGGGCATGGCGGGCAGCGTTCTCGATCAGATTACCCAGCGCCTCCGACAGATCATCCCTGTTGATCGGCGCCATCAAGCCGTCCGGACACTCGGTGATCCAGTCCAGCCGCTCGCCTTCCGGCATTCTCTGGACGACGCGCACCACCTCTCCGACAACCACGCCGACATCCGCTTCGGAGTGCGGATGCGGCGCCGCGAGCCGCGCGCGCGCCAGCTCACGCTCGACCGTCCGCTGCATCGTGCGCGTTACTGTGGAGAGATGCAGGGCCGCTGCCTCATCGCCACCCTTGGCCAAGCGCTCGATCTCCGCCTGCAGCACCTGCAATGGAGTTCGGAGGCCGTGCGCGAGATCTCCGGCGCGCGCCCTGGCGCGAGCAAGCTCCGCATCCCGGGCCTCGATAAGAGCATCGATCTCCTGCGCAAGCGGGCGTACCTCGTCCGGAAAGGAATCGCCGAGACGACGGCTCCTGCCCGAGCGCACCGCAGCGAGTTGCGCGCGCACGGCGGCCAGCGGACGCAGGCCCACGGAGACCTGGACCCAGGCCGCCGCAAGCAGCAACACGCCAATAAGGACCAGAGGCGGCGTCAGATCCGCCGCAAACTCGCGCACCGCAGTGGAGATCTCGGCCGTATTCCAGGCGACCGCGATGCGGGCCGTGCCGCCGCCCATGCGCGGGGGCAGCTCAATGCGCCGCTGCAGCAAGTAAAGCTGTTGGTTGTCCGGTCCGGGAATCCGATGGTGCCGGACTTCATCATCCACGCGGGCCTCTACAGGCAGTGCGAGCTCCGCATCCCACAGCGAGCGGGAGCGCAGCACCGTCCCCGTCTGCTCGTCGACGATCTGCCAATAAAGGCCCGACAGCGGCACCTCGAAGCGCGGATCGGCCGCCGGCCCCGAGAGCTTGAGGCGCCCACCCTCCCCCGGCTCGAGATGGGCCGTGATCTGGTTCAGATAAACGACGAGCTCGGCATCGATGCGCCGCTCGACGTGGCGCTCAAACAGCACAGCGAGACCATAGCCAGCGAGCGTGAGGGCGATGCCCGTCGAGATGACCCCCGCGAGCAGCAGCCGCAGGCGCAGCGAGCGGAACGTCATTCCGAACCTGCGGGAATGATATAGCCGAAGCCGCGCCGCGTCTCGACCGCACCCGCGCCCAGCTTCTTGCGCAGACGCATGACCACGGCCTCGAGAGCGTTGGCGTCACGGGCGTCGTCGTCGCCGTAGAGATGTTCGATCAGCTCACCCGGCGAGACGACGCGGCCCTGGTGATGGAGGAGGTAAGCGACGAGGCGGTACTCGAGCGGCGAGACGGCCACATTGCTGCCGTCCACCATGACGCGCATCTGCCGCGTATCGACTGCAAGCGGCCCCGAAGCCAAGATCGGCGACGCATGCCCCGCCGAACGGCGGATGAGGGCGCGCACACGGGCCATGAGCTCTTCGATCTGGAACGGCTTCGCGAGATAGTCGTCGGCCCCTGCATCGATCCCTTCGACACGTTCCGGCCACGCTCCGCGCGCCGTCAGGATGAGAACGGGCATGTGCCGCCCGCCCGCTCGCCAGCGCTTGAGAACGGAAAGGCCGTCCATGCGCGGCAGCCCGAGATCGAGAATGATGAGATCGAAATCCTCCGTGTCGCCGAGGAACCATGCCTCGTCGCCATCGGCGGCGATGCGGGTCTGGTATCCCGAGGCGGCCAGAGCCTCCGAGACCGAGGCCGCGATGGCGGGCTCGTCCTCGACCACGAGAATGCGCATCAGTCGTCATCCTCGATCTTCAGGATCTTGCCCGTCGCCGCATCCACCTCGACTTCGTAAAGGCGTCCGGCGGGATCGATGACGTCGAATTCATAGACGATCTGCCCGTTGTCCTCGACGTCGATCTCGACGCTGAGGATCTTCCCGGGGAGCTTGGGCTCGACCGCCTTTGTGATCTCAGAGAGGGACTTGATGCGGCCTTCGAGGAGCGCCCGGCGCGCAATCTCCTGGTCGTTGTCATCGGCGCGCGCGTGCCCGGCCAACAGCACGGCAGCCATGGCACTCAGCAGCACGAAACGTCTTGTCGAAGCGAGCCTCTTCATAGGCGAATTGATGCCGGTTTGCGGCTGACAATCTCCTGACATCCCGGGTCAGCGCGCAATCAGCGGCTGCGATGCAAGATGCAGGCGTTCGGTCGCAAGCGGCCGGACGCCCTGCAATATAGACGGAGACGATCCCATGAAGAAGCTCTTGGCTGTTTCGGCCCTCATCTTCACGCTCGGCACGCCGGCCCTCGCCGGCGATGACGATTACATTGGCCCGCTCAATGTGCCGCGCGAACAATGGCTGCCAATCTCGCAGGTGGTCCAGAAGCTCGAAGCGGCGGGATATACCGTACGCGAGATCGAAGCCGATGACGGCGTCTATGAATTCGAGGGAACGGACGCTTCCGGCAACCGGATTGAGGGCCACGCTCATCCCGGGACCGGCGAGGTGCTCAGCACCCGCCCCGACGACGACTGACTCAGCCGGCGAGGATCACGAGGCGCGGCGCTTCCGCGTTCTCGCCGCTTTCCGCGCCGCAGCGCTTCGTGCTGCGGCCGGACGTGACGCGGAGGCTTGGCCGCCGAGCTTGCCGCCCTTGCGCGCTGCTGGCCGCGTCGTCGTCTTGCGGCGTCCGGAGCCGCCCGGCATCAGGCCGCCGCCGTCATCTTTGTTGACCGTCGCCCACGCCCGGCGTTCGGCCTCCTTCTTCCCCACACCTCGTTTCTCATAGCCCTCGGCGATATGATCAGCCTACTTGGCCGTGTCTCCTCGGGGCATGGGACCCTCCTTTCTCACATCACTTGAACAGCACCGTCGCCCTTGCGGTTCCCGTTTGCTGCTTTGGTCGATGTCATGAGTTGAGGCTTGCCCTCGATCGCCAACGCATCCACAAAAGAAAGGAAGGAACCAGAGGGCTCACGGAATGACTGAGACCTTTCGCGTGCTCATCGCCGACCCGATACACGAGGACGGGCGCAAACTTCTCGAAAGCGGCGGACCGCTTTCCGTGGATGTGGAAACGGGCCTCGACACCGAGAGCCTTGTGGCTCGCATCCCGCACTACGATGCGCTGATCGTGCGCTCGAAGACGAAGGTGACGGCGCCGGTGATCGCTGCCGGCCACGCGCTGAAGGCGATCGGGCGCGCCGGCATCGGCGTTGACAACATCGATGTGGCGGCCGCGACGGAGCGCGGTATCGTCGTGTTCAACACGCCGGACGCCAACGCGACGACCACCGCCGAGCTCACCATCGCACACCTGTTGTCGCTCTCACGCCATCTGCCCCAGGCCGACCGCTCCGTGCGTGCCGGAGATTGGAAGCCCGCCCGCTTCATCGGCTCGGAGATCGCCGGAAAAACGCTCGGTATCATCGGTTTCGGCACCATCGGCCGCCTGGTTGCGGTGCGTGCCGCCGGCTTGAAGATGCGCGTGCTGGCCTATGATCCATTCGTCAAGCCAGAGCTCATGGCCGAGCACGCAGCCGAGCCGCGCAACCTCGAGGAATTGCTCGCCGAAGCGGACTATGTGAGCCTCCATTGCCCACTCATCGACAAGACTCGCAATCTCATGGACGCAAGCCGCATCGCACGCATGAAGACGGGCGCCCGTCTCATCAACTGCGCCCGCGGCGGCCTCGTCGACGAGACGGCGCTCGCCGCGGCGATTGAGGCGGGACATCTCGCCGGCGCTGCTCTCGATGTGTTCGCCGAGGAGCCTCCGAAGGCTTCGCCCCTGCTCGCGCTCGACCACGTTGTCATGACCCCCCATCTCGGAGCCTCGACGGTGGAAGCGCAGCAAGCTGTCAGTCTGCGTATCGCAGAAGATATCGCCCGCTTTCTCACCACCGGAGCGACGGAGACTGCCCTTAACCTGCCCCGCATCTCGAACGAGCAGCTTGGGCGGACGCGCCCCTACCAGGAGCTGGCGCGCGCGCTCGGAGGGCTCGTCTCTGCGTTGAGCGACGGTCCCATACGCGAGCTTGTGGTGCGCGTGTTCGGCGCCGCGTCCAAGCTCGATCCCCGCCCGATTACGGCGGACGCGCTCGTAGGTCTCCTCAGCGCGCGGCTCGCAGGCCCCGTCAATCGCGTGAATGCGGCGCACCTCGCGCGTGCTCAGGGGATCGAGGTGCGTGAATCGCGCTCCGAGCAGGCGCGCGACTACGTTTCACTGCTCGAGATCTGCGCCGTCACGGAAACGGCGACCAAGACCGTCGCCGGGACGCTCCTCGGCGGCCGCCTGCCGCGTCTCGTGCGGATCGATTCGTTCAACGTCGAGGCCGTGCCGAGAGGGCCGTTCCTGTTCACGCGCCATTCGGATCAGCCAGGCGTGGTCGCGGCACTCGGCGCCATATTGGCGCGAGAAGGTGTCAACATCTCTGCCATGCATGTCGGCCTCGACGCCAATGGCGGCAGCGAGCGGGCGATCGCGCTGATCAGCATCTCGGCACCGCTTTCCCCAGACGCTCTCGCCGAGATCGAGGCGCTGCCCGCAATCGATAAAGTCTCGGCGTTCGAGCTCTAATCGCCATTGCTGCAAGACATCCGGTATCGAGGATGCGGATCGTGACCATGCCAGCCAAGCCTGCCCATAAGCCGTCCAACCCGCGGTTTTCATCGGGGCCCTGCACCAAGCGCCCCGGCTGGACGCGGGACGCTCTCGCGGATGCGCTTCTCGGCCGCTCTCACCGGTCGAAGGACGGCAAGGCCCGCCTCAAGCTCGCCATCACCCGGACGCGCGCAATCCTGGCCCCGCCGGAGGATTTCCATATCGGCATCGTGCCCGGATCCGATACCGGGGCGTTCGAGGCGGCGCTGTGGTCGCTTCTTGGCGCGCGCGGAGTCGATGTCCTGGCCTGGGAAAGCTTCGGCAAGGGCTGGGTGACCGATGTCGTCAAACACCTCAAGGTGGACGATGTGCGCATTCTGGAAGCCGACTACGGAGTCCTGCCGGACCTCACCAAGGCCGACTTCACGCGCGATGTCGTGTTCACCTGGAACGGCACTACGTCGGGCGTGCGCGTGCCGGACGGCGACTGGATTCCCGCCGATCGCAAAGGCCTGACCTTGATCGACGCCACCAGCGCCATCTTCGCCCAGCCGATCGACTGGTCGAAGGCCGACGTCGTGACCTACTCCTGGCAGAAGGTGCTCGGCGGCGAAGGCGCCCACGGCATGCTGATCCTGAGCCCCCGCGCCATCGCCCGGCTGGAGAGCCACGTGCCGGCCTGGCCTCTGCCCAAGCTGTTTCGCCTGACCAAGAAGGGCCAGCTCAACGCCGCGATCTTCGAAGGCGAGACGATCAACACGCCGTCGATGCTCTGCGTCGAGGATTATCTCGACGCGCTGGCCTGGGCAGAAAGCATCGGCGGCCTCAAGGGCCTCATGGCACGTGCCGACGCCAATGCACGCGTCGTATTCGACTGGATCGCGCGTACGCCATGGATCGAGAACCTGGCTGTCGATCCGGCCACGCGCTCGAACACCTCGGTGTGCCTTAGGATCGTCGATGCGGATATCCTGGCGCGCCCGGAAGCGGAGCAAGCCGCGTTCGTCAAAGCGCTGGTCGCCCGTCTCGAGGCGGAAGGCGCCGCCTTCGATATCGGCTCCCACCGTGACGCCCCGGTCGGGCTGCGCATCTGGACCGGTGCCACCGTCGAGACGGCCGACCTCGAACGCCTGACGCCGTGGCTCGACTGGGCGTTCGCCGTCGGGAAGTCCGATCTGGCCTGACGCAAGCTTGATAAAAATTTAGAGCCATTCCGATTTAAGTGGAATCAGGGAACGGCTCTAACTTTCTGTTTGATCGTGCTTCTTATCGGATACCTTAAGTGCACGGCTTCGCCATGACCGGTTCCCACTTTTCCGGAAGCCCTTCAAGCGCGCAGAAGCGCCGCCAGCGTCGCGCGGAGCTCTTCGATCCCGGAGCCCTTCTCTGACGACGTCGTCAGCACAATGGGAAACGCCGCCGGGTGCTTCGAGATGGCCGCCTCCGTGGCCGCACGCACGGCAGCGAGCGCCGGGACGCTGATCTTATCGGCTTTCGTCAGCACGATCTGGTACGGCACGGCGGCCGTGTCGAGCATGGACATGATCTCGCGGTCCGGCGGCTTGAGGCCATGGCGGCTGTCGGCGAGCACGAACACGCGCCGAAGCGTCGGCCGCCCCCGGAGATAGGCGCGGACCAGCTTTGTCCAGGCCGCCACCTTGTCCTTCGGGGCGCGGGCGAAGCCATAGCCCGGCATGTCCACGAGGTAGAGCGGCTCTTCAGCGGGTGCGAAGAAGTTGAGCTCCTGCGTGCGCCCCGGCGTGTTCGATGTGCGCGCGAGGCCGCCATTGCGAACCGTGGCGTTGATGAGGCTCGACTTGCCGACGTTCGATCGTCCGGCAAACGCGACCTCCGTCCATCCGTCGTCGGGCAGCCCGTCGAGCGCCACGACGCCTTTCACGAAGTGCCAGGGCTTGGCGACGAGGCGCTCGCCCGCCGCCAGATCCTCCAGACTAAAGAGGCCCGCGTCGGTCATCCCTTCGTTTCGGATTTGGATTCGCCCTTGATCCCGATCAGCCGCCCCAGGGATACGAACGTTCGCTTGAGGTTGCCGACGAGGTGCACCTCCGCGCCCTGCTGGGTCGTGATGTACCACTGCTGCGCGATCGAGAGCACGTTGTTCCAGGCCCAGTAGATCACGAGGCCCGCCGGGAACGAAGCCAGCAGGAACGTGAACAAGAGCGGCATGAACGAGAAGATCTGCTGCTGGATGGGATCCGGCTGCGGCGGGTTGAGTTGCATCTGAACCCACATCGTGAGGCCCATGATGACCGGCCAAACGCCGATATGCAGGAACTCCGGCACCGCAAACGGCAGGAGGCCGAAGAGATTAAAGAGCGACGTTGGATCGGCCGCGGACAGGTCCTGGATCCAGCCGAAGAACGGCGCATGGCGCATGTCGATCGAGACGAACAGCACCTTATAGAGCGCGAAGAAGACCGGAATCTGCACCAGGATCGGCAGACAGCCTGCCAGAGGGTTGATCTTCTCCTTCTGGTAAAGCGCCATCAGCTCCTGCTGCTGCTTGGCTTTGTCGTCCTTGTAGCGCTCGCGAAGCTGCTCCATCTGCGGCTGCAGCTTCTTCATCTTGGCCATGCTGGCATAGCTCTTGTTGGCGAGCGGGAAGAACGCCGCCTTCACCATCACGGTGACGGCAAGGATGGCGAGGCCGAAGTTGCCGAGAATGCCGTAGAGCCAGGCGATGACATAGTAGAGCGGCTTGGTGATGAAGTAGAACCATCCCCAGTCGATCAGGAGCTCGAACTTCTCGATGCCGAGCGACGCCTCATACCCTTCGATGAGCTTCACCTGCTTGGCGCCGGCGTAGAGGTGGCCTTCGACGGTATGCGTCGCGCCGGCCGCGATCGGCTGGACGCCGAGCTGATAGTCCGTCCAAAAGATCTCTTGTGACGCTGCTGCACCCGAGTTCTGGCCGCGGAAGCTCGCCGCATAGGCGGTCTTCTGATCAGGGATCAGCGCCGCCGCCCAGTATTTATCCGTGATGCCAAGCCAGCCGCCGACCTTGCTATCGAAGCTCTTGCCACCGCCGTCCTTGAGCACGTCTGCGAAGGGGATCTCCTGCAGGCCCGCATCGCCCGGCACCCCGATGAGGCCCTCATGCAGAATGGTGCTGTAGCCGGACGTAAGCGGCGTTCCGAAACGGTAGAGGCGGGCGTAGGGCGTCAGAACGATGTCGCCCGACGTGGTGTTTTGCACCGTGTCGGAGACCTTGAGCATGTAGTGCTCATCGATGCTGATGTTGCGCTGGAACTTGAGCCCCTGGCCGTTGTCCCAGGTAAGCGTCACCGGCGTCGCGGGCGTCAGCTTGGCCCCGCTCTCCGCATGCCAGACCGTCTCGCTATCCGGAAGAGGCATCGGCGAGCCGACTGAGCCCTGCCAGCCGTATTCGGCAAAATAGGCGTGCGGCGCTCCGAGCGGCGAGAAGAGCACGACGTTGGGACTCTTGGGATCCACCGTCTCGCGATAGTTGACCAGCACCAGATCGTCGATGAGGCCGCCCTTGAGCGAGATCGATCCGGTCACCGACGGCGTCTCGATCAGCACGCGTTCCGATCGGGCGAGCGCCTCCGTCCGCGTGCCCGTCGCCAGCGTCGGAAGTGGTTGGGCCGGCTGCGCCGGCTGAACCGATCCCGGCAGCGTCGGCACGACCGGAGAAGCCGCGCCGGATTTGCCGGCGTCGTCCTTCACGACCTGCTCGCGCTGCGCCTTCTCGTGCTGGTCCTTGATCTGCGGTCCGGCATAGAAGAGCTGCCAGCCCAGCATCACGGCCATCGACAATGCGACGGCAATGAGAAGATTTCTTTGATCGTCTGGGCGCTGGCTCATAAAGACCTCGGATACGGCGGCACCGCATGCCCTGTCGTCGAATCGGGCGGCCGGCAAGTTTTTAGATTGGTTCTCTTACAACCCGTGCAGGGGTCTCTACTATGGGCGTTTGCGCGCGGACGCATCGGCCCGTTTTGTCGTTTTGCCACTGGCCGCGCTTGTCGCAGGGTGATGCACGCGATGGAGGGCCCGTTCAAGGTCTTTCTTGAGATCCTCGAAGGGCCTCTCACGCGCCAGAGCGCGGCCGACAAGTACGTAATCGTGGCCGGCGCGCGCGTGTGCCGGCGCCACGAGGGCAACGGCAGCCTTGAGTCGGCGGCGAATGCGGTTGCGCACAACAGCCCCGCCGAGCTTCTTCGTGACCGTATAGCCGAAGCGGGGGCCGGCGGCTATTGCCGGGGCCTCCACGACGCGGGCTCGCGTTTCCAGAACGAAAGAAGGCGTCGCACAGCGCGCGCCTCCCCGGAGCCTCAGGTATTCAGATCTTTTCTTGAGCGTTTCGACAGCCACGACGTTACTCCCGCGGAGCGGGCTCTGCTCTGGCTGCGCCTTGCGCCTGCCCTGGCCGGAGGCGCGATGCTCCGGAGTCAGAAGGCTTCCCCGCATGGGAAACCGTGTTTCGCTGGCAGGCAGGCATAAAGCAACGAGGCAGCGGGCTTCCGCGTTTTTTACGCGTAACGCCGAAAAACTCTACGCCGACAGGCGCTTGCGGCCCTTTGCGCGGCGGCGCGCGAGAACTTTCACGCCACCCGGCGTGCTCATGCGTGCGCGAAAGCCGTGCCGGCGCTTGCGCACGAGCTTGCTCGGTTGATAGGTCCGTTTCACGGCTGTTACTCCAATCGAAATTGAATGCGGGCGCGCCCGGCGCCGGCAAAACCAGCCGTCCAGGGCTCATCATTATGGGACGCAGGCTTATAGGTTGCAGGCTCGCCGAAGTCAATCGGCATCCTGCACGCCAAGCAGCCGGACATTTCGTCTATCGGCATCCGAAATCCATTGTGAGTCAAGGGCGGAGAGGTACCGGATAACCTTGCCAGGCGGCGCGGAGCGGGGAAAGCTCATCAGGCACCGCCTGGACCGGAGGGCGACCAAAGATTTGGAGCGATCGCATGACGCACGCCAACCCCGTCTCCGAAGCGCCCGAAACGGCCGCACGGGCGCCCGCCGAGCCTTCCGTTGCGCTGGCCGGCGAGCAGCTGACTGCCGACCTCTGCATCATCGGAGCAGGGTCCGGAGGCATCGCCCTAGCGACCATGGCGGCCACGTTCGGACGCAAAGTCGTTCTCGTCGAGAAGCAAAGGATGGGCGGCGGCGGCCTCGCCGGATCGATCCCATCGAAAGCCCTCGTCATCGCCGGCCGCCGCGCCCAGGCCATGCGGACGGCCTCCGCCTTCGGCATCGCGGCGGTAGAGCCCCAAATCGACATCCGCGCCGTAGCTGGTCACGTCCGGTCAGTCATATCAACCGTGGCCCCCAATGATTCAGTCGAGCGTCTGACGGGCCTTGGCGTCCGCGTCATTCACGGCTCCGCCCGCTTTCTAGACAAGCGCACCCTGCTCGCCGGCGACTATCGCGTGAGAGCCCGCCGCTTCGTCGTTGCCAGCGGCTCCTCGCCCGCGCTTCCCGACATCCCGGGCCTCGAAGTGTGCCCGCATTTCACCAACGAGACGATCTTCGACGCCGACCGCAAGATCCCCCATCTCCTGATCATCGGCGCCGGCCCCGTGGGGCTCGAGTTAGCGCAGGCGCACCACCGCCTCGGCAGCCGCGTCACGGTCGTCGACGCCGGCCGCGCCCTCGGCAAGGACGATCCCGAAGCCGCCGCTGCCGTCGTGAGGGCTCTACGCGCTGAAGGCATCGACATCCGCGAGGACGCCAAGGTTGAACGCGTCGAGGCGATCGCCGGCCATGTGCGAGCTCACCTCGCCTCCACCAACGGCGCGGAGACCGTGGAGGCCTCTCACCTCCTCGTCGCGGCCGGCCGCGTCCCGAACGTCTCCGACCTCAACCTCGACGCAGCAGGCGTTCGGACTAGCCCCCACGGGATTGTCGTGAACGATGGGCTCAGAACCTCCAATCGGCGCATCTACGCGATCGGCGACGTCACCGGCAGCCCCCGCTTCAGCCACGTCGCAAGCCACCAGGCAGAGATCGTGCTGCGGCGCATCCTTTTCCGGCTCCCGGCCAAGTTCGACCCGACGCTGGTTCCCTGGGTCACCTTCACCGACCCGGAGCTAGCGCACGTCGGATTGAGCGAGGATCAGGCGCGCGCCGCCAACATGCGCATCGAGGTGCTGCGCTGGCCCTTTACCGAGAACGATCGCGCCCACGCCGAGCACCAAACCCTTGGCCACGTCAAAATCATCACCGCCAAGGGCCGCGTCGCCGGCGCCACCATTGTGGGCCCGAATGCCGGCGAGCTGATCCAGATCTGGTCTCTCGCCGTCGCCCAGAAGCTTCATATCTCGGCGCTGGCCGGCTACGTCGCGCCCTATCCAACCCTGGGCGAAGCCGGCAAGCGCGCCGCCCTCCGCCACTACGCGGCCCTGCCAGCGCGCTCGATTGTCCGTAAGCTCATCAACTTCCTTGCCAGGCTTGGCTAGCGGGACTTCTGCCTCCATATCTCTCGGGGTAGGATCTTGATCATGCTCCGCGATCGGACGGATCCGGCCCGCCCGCGCAGATGACAGGCTGAACGCGAAATGCGAGAATCGGGCGAACCTTAAAGCCGGGGCCGCTGCTGCGAGTTGAAGCATGCCTCTCGATACGAGCGAGCAAGAAATCGAAACGACGGAGAAACGGCAGCTGTCCGTCTTGCCGTGGCTGCGCGCGAGCGCTGCGACGCTCCGGCAGGGTTGGCTGCGCATCGGCCTACCTGCAAAGCTGCTCTTCCTTACGGCCGTCTTCGTCATGCTGGCCGAGATCCTGATCTTTCTACCCTCGATCGCCAACTATCGGGTGAGCTGGCTTAACGACCGCCTCACGGCCGCGAACGTTGCCGCCCTTGCCGCCGAAGCCGTGCCGGGCCGCAACGTTCCTCCGGCGCTTCGCAACGAGCTGACCCGCACGGCGCTGGTCCGCGCGATCGCCATCCGCCGCGGCGGCATCCGCCGTCTCGTTCTGCCCCCCGTGACGGAGATCTCGATCGACGACCACTTCGACCTGCGCGACCCGCCGGATCTGACCTTCGGCCAGGAGCTCGGCCTGCGCCTCTCGCGCATTGGCGATTCGCTCGCCGTCTTTTTCGCCCCCGACGACCGGGTGATCCGCGTCGTCGGACATCTCGGTCCGCGCTTCGACGATGTGATCGAGGTGGTGCTGCCTGAGGAGCCGCTGAAACGGGCCATGGTCAGCTACGGCATGAACATCGTCTATCTCTCGATCATGATCTCGCTGATTACGGCCGCGCTCGTCTATTTCGCCATCAGCGCGCTTCTCGTACGGCCGATGATGCGTCTCTCGCGCAATATGCTGCGCTTCGGCGAAAACCCGGAGGATGCGAGCCGCATCATCACGCCATCTGGCCGCTCCGACGAGATCGGCACCGCGGAGCGCGAGCTTGCCCATATGCAGCGACAGCTCGCCCAGGCGCTCATTCAGAAAAACCGCCTCGCCCAGCTCGGCCTCGCCGTGAGCAAGATCAGCCACGACCTGCGCAACATGCTGGCCAACGCTCAGCTGATCTCCGACCGCCTGACGGCCATCCCGGATCCGACCGTGCAGCAGTTCGCCCCAAAGCTGATCGCCTCCCTCGACCGCGCCATCAACTTCTGCAACACGTCGCTGCGCTTTGGTCGCGCCGAGGAGGCCGAGCCACGGCGCGAGCTGATGCGTCTGAAGCCGCTTCTCGAAGAGGTTGCCGAAGGCCTCGGCCTTTCACCGGAAGGCAAAATCAGCTGGATCGTCGATGCCGACGAGCAGCTTTTGATCGACGCCGACCACGAGCATCTTTTCCGCGTCTTGAGCAACCTGACGCGTAACGCCGTACAAGCCATCGAAAGCCACGCGGACGGCACGGGCGAGATCCACGTCAAAGCCTGGCGCGACGGCCGCAAGGTCTTCATCGAGATGACCGACACCGGACCCGGCATCCCGGAGCACACGCGCAAGAAGCTCTTCCGCCCCTTCCAGGCCTCGACGCGTAAGGATGGCTCGGGCCTAGGGCTCGCCATCGCTTCCGAGTTGGTCGGCGTCCACGGCGGCAAGCTCGAGCTTCTCGACACATCGATCGGAGCCACGTTCCTAATCGAGCTTCCCGACCGCTCCGTGCGCTGAATTCGCGCACCCACCGCGAGTTTCGCGACTTTAGCGCCTCGGCTCCATCAAGAGGCTTGCACTTGCCTGTCTCTCATATTAGGAGTTGCGGCCTTGCGAGGCTGCTGACGGCATCTCCCGTCCCGGTTTCGCTTCGGCCATACAACGGCTTGCAAAGAAAGCGCCCGTAGCTCAGCTGGATAGAGCACCAGACTACGAATCTGGGGGTCAGAGGTTCGAATCCTTTCGGGCGCGCCAGTCTTTTCAAGACTTTAGCTGATATTCACACCTACTCGTGTTGTACCGGGGTCCCGTAGGGTCCCTTGATGATTGTGGACAACATCAATACAGGACGAGCGATTGACCTCCACTCCGCATACCCTCTAATCAGTGATAAGGGGGTGACGATGGTTGACATCGCGGCCGGCTACACTGCGCTCAAGACAGCTTACGACATTGCCAAAGGTCTGAAGGACATTGATGATCGCGTAACACTCGACGCGGCTATCATCGATCTTCAAGAGAGGATTCTTTCGGCCCAAGAGGCAACGTCGGAAGCAAGAGACTGCATCAAAATGCTTGAGGCTGAAATAGCCGATAGAGATGCATGGCAAAACACAGAAGCTCGGTATGCGCTGAAAGATTACGGCGGTAACACCTTTTCTTATGAGCTAAAGCCAGATCAGGGGGAGCCTCTTCATCGCGCATGCCCCAATTGTTTTCAGAAGCGAACGCGATCAATTCTTCAGTATTAATTCGCGACACCTCGCAACGAGAACGCTACGAGTGCTCTTCTTGCGACAAAACGTTTTCTTTTGGGCAGCCACAGCCCATATACGTCGGAACCGCTCAACCCCATGGTAACCCGCGTTGCTCCGCTTTCCTTCAGTCCGCCGTCTCAAACACCCGCCGCGTGATTTCCTTCAGATCAAGCACGATGAAGCCGCTCGCCGCAATGCCAAGATCATCGCACGCGAAGCCCTGGCCGGGGTGCGGATGCGCGTTGGCCGTCAGCCGATAGGACAGCGAACCCATATCGACGGAGCGGCTGAACTCGATATGTGAGCGCCCGCTGGCTGGATCGAAAGCGAACAGCGCCGGGAACGCGTCACGCGGTTGGCTGAACTCCGCCATGAGGCATTTGACCAAGCGCACGCGGTCCACACGCGACGCGCACATGCGCTCGAGGTCGGACGCAACCAGAAGCTCGATGGCCTTGACCGCTGTCACGTGCCCTTCGGGCGCGTCGGCGTGGCTTTCGTCAAAGGTCTTAGCGTGGAGGTAGGCGCGCAGGCTCGATTCCGAGCGTTGTGCGAGTTTCGCAAGTTTGTGAAGGGGAATGCTTTCGGCCATGGGATGCTCCGCTTATCGATGCGGAGAGGCTGGCCGAACGCTTATGACCGCGCAAATTTCGAGACTAGATAGGCTTCCGCCCGAGCAGGCCGGCGAACTTTCCGACAAAAGGCGTTTCACCGCGCTTAGGGATGCTGAGCCTAGCGCCAGGGTGGAGCCCGAGCAGACCTGCGGTCCGGTGCAGCGTGTCGGCGGCCAGCTTCCATACGCGCACGGCCGGGTTGGTCGTCTGCCCCCTCGCTGTGAAGACCGTAAGGCCACCCTCGGAAATCTCGTTTTGCGCTTTGACCAGCATGCTCCACGCCAAGGCATGTTGGCTCAAGACGACCTCATGCGCGGCGCTGTACATCGTCGGCGGCATGACGGCTAGGACGCGATCCCATTCCCCCGAAGCGAGCGCATCCGCGGCCACGACGGAGGGCTTCTGCGCGGGAAGTTCTACGATGATCTCGTTATCCGCGATCGGCCGCTTGCCCGGATTGCCCTCGAGCAGACGGATGACATTGCTTTTCGGCTTCCTGCCTCTTTTTGCCATCTAAAACAGCCTTTTGAAAAATCTGGTATTTCGCGAATTTGAAAATGTGTCCCCCCGGCGGCGGTCCCCGAGGTCGTTTGCCTAAAAGATTTGATGAAACAGCAGCTCAGTTCAGCCGCTCGTTCGTCTCGCGCCTCAGCGCCTCACAGTGCGCATCGAGCTTAGCGACGGTCGCCATGAAGGCCCGACATGAAGGCCCGACATGCCGCGACGAGCTGCGTCGTGTCCTTTCCTTCAAGCACCGCACGTCCGATCGCGGTCATCGTGTCAGCGATGCGGGCTTTACCAACAACAACCTCTGTATCGAGGACAAGGAGCAGCTCGCGTTTGGGGGTCAATTTGCTCATGGTTATGCTCGTCTATCCAAGACCACCTGGCCGCCGTTGCGCTGGAACTCAAGCAACGCTTCCGCAATGCCTGCCACCTGATTGCCGGAATAAAGCTGGTCCGAAGAGATGCCTTGAACGAACAACGAGCGGGAAACACTTGCGGCGCCGCCTTGTGCTCCCGTGGCGCCCTGTGCCGATGCCGCGCTTGGCGTTGCTGTGGCGCCGCCCTTGCTGGCCTTGTTTGTGTTCTGGATCGCGCGCACCTGCGCAAAGCCCATAGCCGCCGTCATCGATGCCGCGGCGTAGCTGTACGGGGGCAGCAGCGTCAGGGCCTTGGAAACGCCCTCGAAAGTATTGATGAGCGCAGAAGCGATCGCGGCGGTCTTGCTGCCCTCGAACATGCTGTCGAGAAACTGTCCGGTCGTGGAAAGCAAGGCGCGCTGGGAACGCTCGACTTGCCGGTCGACGGTCTCTTTCATGTCACCGTAGTCTCGCCAGCCTATGGAGCCTTGCCGCACCGCCTCGTTCAAGGCCCGCATCTTTTCCTCGGCGGTCTGCATCTGATCGCCAACGAGGTCTTCAAGCGTCAGCATCTGAGACTCGCGGATTTCGTCCCAGGTCTCTTTCATCTCACGAAGCTGCTCGTCATAGGTCGGCGGGATGATCGATGCGGCCCACGGATCGGGCGCAGCGGCTGTGCGCTTCGCACCTTTGGCGTTGGGATCGAAATCCCCCGGCCTCACCTCCGTCTGCCAATTCGTCATGGGGTCAACACCCGCGGCAGCGTCCCACGCGGCGGAGAAATCCTTACCCTTCCACGCTTTGAACCACGTCCACCACGAGGCGCCATCCTTCCATTTTTGGTTGGCATTGCCGATGGCCTCAGCCATCTTGTCGAATTCGTTGGCGATCGCGGCACTCGCGCCCGCGCTCTTGTCCGCGATTCCGACGAACTCGAGGAGTTTAGAGTTGAGCTGTGTCAGGCCTTGTTCGATCGTCGGTGCCGTTTTCCGGAACCGCTCATCGAGCTCCGAAAGGCTGCCGACCACCGCGTCCACAACGATGTCGCCGGTAATCTTGCCCTGCTCGCCCATCCGCTTGAGCTCGCCCGTCGTGACCCCGAGCTTGCGCGCGATCAGATCAGCGACGATCGGCATCTGCTCCATCACCGAATTGAGCTCCTGGCCGCGCAGCACGCCCGCCGCCAAGCCCTGCGAGAGCTGCAAGAGCGCGCCGGCAGCTTCGGCCGAAGACGCGCCAGAAACCACGACGGCTTTGGAGAGCGCCTCGGTAAATTGCAGCACTTCATTCGTTGAAACGCCGGCGTCTTTAAGCGCGAAGGCGTAGCGGGAATAAAGGTCCGCAGTGTCGCCAACGCCTACGCGTGCATCTTGCGAGATTTCCATCAAGCGCCGCTGCACATATTCGAGCTCACCGGCGGATTTCGTCACGACGGCGAGCCGATTGCCCATGCGCGTGTACGCATCGGCCATCTCGCCGGCTGCCTTGATCGTTGCGCCAACCGCAAGGCCGCCTAGGGCCGCTTTCAAGCTGGCGCCAAGGCGCGCGAATGTCTTCTCAGTGCTCGAGACCTTGCGATTGGTGCGGCTCGCGAAGTTGCCGATCTCCTTACCGGACTGCGCGAGCGCGCGCCGAAGCTGCGCCGTATCGGCCTCAAGGCGGATCAGCAGTCGCTCGATTTCGCCGGCCATGTTGGGCTCGATCAATCGCGGGCATCCTAAGCACTCGCCTCGCGCTTGGGTCGCTGACCCAAATCGTCGCTTTTTCGACATTTGAGACATTCAACTGACAAGATAGCCTTGTCGAAGTCGTAGGCACGCGGCGACGGGCCTGCCTGTTTCGTTTCGAGTATTGTGCTTC
Source organism: Hyphomicrobium sp. (assembly GCF_036780825.1). Classification (GTDB taxonomy): domain Bacteria; phylum Pseudomonadota; class Alphaproteobacteria; order Rhizobiales; family Hyphomicrobiaceae; genus Hyphomicrobium_C. The sequence goes on from NZ_DAIQCD010000037.1 coordinate 27,324, forward strand.
GAGTTGACTATCGAAAGCTGCGTTGCCAGCATGAATATCGTATCTTTTGCGGCCAGGGTCGTCGAATGAAAGGCGCCCCTGGACATTTTCCGGTTCCTTCTTGACGCCTCGGGACGTGGCGAACGGACGGCGCTGGTGACCATCACCGACGTGACTGGCAGCTCATCCGGAGCGCCTGGAACTCACTTGGCCGTCAGCGAAACTGGCTCCTTCCGAGGCTCGGTGTCCGGCGGTTGCATAGAAGCCGCTTTGGTTGGGCTGGCCCAGCGTGCGATCGCCAGGAGAACATCCGAGAGGATCAGGCTGGGCGCCGGATCGCCTTACATCGATATCCGCCTCCCCTGCGGGGGTGGACTTGATCTTCTCGTGAGTCCCGATCCCACTGACGAAGTAGTGTCCCAGGTCCATGATTGGCTTGAGCAGCGCCAAGCTGTGTACCTCGCGCTGCATCCTGACGGGCGCATATGGACTGAACACAGCTCGTCCGTCGGACAGGTCGGCTGGTCAACCGACAGACTTCATGTGCGCCATGACCCGGAGCTCCGACTAG
>NZ_DAIQCD010000038.1:0-27340 GCF_036780825.1 Hyphomicrobium sp.
AATTTGGCGAAACAATGATTCAAATTTTCCGTCTCGGATGGGAGCTTCCTAAAAATTTTTACCCTAGCTTCTGGGTATCGGGGCCCTTCGTGCCCCACGCGTTTCATCTCGCAACCGGAGCTGGTCAGACCCATGTCCCTGTTCAGGATTGCCGTCGTACTTTCGCTGGGCGTCGCCCTGATGCCGTCAGACCAGGAGCAGCAGGACGCGCTCTATCAGCGCGCCGCCACCGCTGCCCACTGGACCCTCACCTATTGCGACCGCAACGGTCAGCAGTGCGAGATCGCGGGCGACGTATGGGACGCTTTCCTGCGCAAGGCGCAGTTCGCCGGCAAGCTCGCCTATGACGTCGCCATCCGGACGTCGCTGGAGAATGCCGAAGGCGTCTCTCCGGCCCCGGTTCTCGCCACCGACCACGGCACGCTGCGGCCCGAGGATCTGCGACCAGACTGGCGCGCGGAGAGCCGCAAGCACGACGACGTCTAGGCGCCCCGCGCTGAAAACGGGTTTCCAGGCCTTCCTGAAGCACTATATGTCCTAAATCTAGGACATGATGATGCGGCCGACGCGCGATGCGGCCGCAAGGGGACCCTGGACGCATGACGATCGCCCACCTGCAATCGGACTTCGATCTCCTGGACGACTGGGAGGATCGCTACCGCTACATCATCGAGCTGGGGCGTGCGCTGGCACCGTTTCCCGATGCGCTTCGAACCGAGGCGACCAAGGTTCGCGGCTGCACAAGCCAGGTGTGGCTCGTCAGCGAGGTGCGGCGCGGCGATGATGGCGCCGGCCCCGTGCTGCATTTCGTAGGCGATAGCGACGCGCATATCGTTCGAGGCCTCGTAGCCGTCCTCTTTGCGCTCTATCAGGACAAGCCAGCCCGCGAGATCCTCGAGATCGAGCCGGAGACGGTGTTCACCTCGCTCGGCCTCAAGGAGCATCTGACGCCGCAGCGCTCGAATGGGCTCGCGTCCATGGTGGAGCGCATCCGGGCCGACGCGCGCGCGGCGCTGGCGGAGGCTCCGGACTGACCTCGCTCGTCAAGTCTCACACGCATTGCCCGATCATGCACGCTCTTCAAGATCGTCCGGGCCATCGAGATGAGGACGATATCCGCTCGCACCCCAGTGGCGCACGCGGACCGGAGAGGCCGGCTTCTCTTTTGAAAAGCCGTAATGGCGGGCGAGCGCGGAAAGCGCCACTCCGAGCACGATCTTGCCCGAGCGCTGAGGCCAGCCTGCCTTCCGCTCCGCCTCCTCCAGCCCGCGCAGGTGGCAGCAAACATCGATCAGGATGCCGGCGAGCTCCGGCCCCACGGCGCGCAGGGCGCTGCGGACCCGCTCGGCCGCCGCCACCACGTTGTCGGCGAGATCGACACCGCTGTCGGGCGCGCTGCGCCGGCCCCGGCCGGTCGTTGCCGTCTGGCTCCAGCTCTGCGTGACTTTCGGCGACATTTGCGCGAACCAGAAATCGGCGCGCAGCTTTTCGCCAGCGTTGAACTGTTCCTCGCTAATCAGCGGATTGCCCCCGCTGTCGCGCCGGTTGAACAGCCACGAGATCGGGCTTTCAGCGATGTTACGGCTGGGAGCGGCAGACTTTCGGGGGCGCGCCGCGGCACTCGCCCGGCGGGCGGACGCTGAACGTTTCATCGAATACTCCGATAAGCTTGGAGAAGGGCGAGGCTTAGTTAGGCGCCTGACGAGGCCTGATGCAGTTGGTCATGCCCGACGAGGGTCGGCACGATCCATTCCATCAGCTCCAGCACGCGGTCGAATACGGGATCGTCGCGCCGATCCTCGATCACCGCGCAGGCGTGGGCGACGGTCGTGCGGTCGCGCGCGAAAATATGGCCGACATCGGTGAAGGTCAGTCCGCAGGAGACATGGGCGAGGTACATAGCCGCCTGCCGGGCCAGCGCCACCGGCGCCTTGCCCCGCGATTGCGCGGAAAGCTCGGCCTGGGGTACGCCAAACACGTCGCCGATCGCGGCTTCGATCAGGCGGCGCATCCGCAGCGCCTCGCTCCTCGGAAGACGGCGCGAAAAAGCAGGCTGCGCGCATGGGAGAACTCGGGGGTCGGGCACCGTTTCTGCGGGATGCTCCGTGAACCACGCTGCGAGCCGCTCACGTCCGCGATCGGGAGCCAGAGCACATTCAACGACGCATCTCAGCCTCATGTTGCGATGTCCCCTTCAATCGATCCGTACTCACCGGATTTTACACACCGGCATCGTGCAGCCCAGGATCAAACTAGCGGAGCGGTGAACGGCGAGGATAAGTGGGTCCCGTTGGTTCTTGGGTGCAGCACATCTATTCTTCACACCGACATTTTCCTCGCTTAGCGCATGTTTTGCACGCCTTCTGCATCGCGAATGAAAAAGGGCGCCCGCCGTTACGGCCGCGCCCTGATTTTCCAGTCACAGATAAAGTTCGTGCCTATTTTGTCGCGCGGCGTGTGCCCAGGCCCATCTTCTTGGCGAGATCCGAGCGGGCCCGCGCGTAATTCGGCGCGACCATGGGATAGTCGTGCGGCAGCCCCCACTTCTCGCGGTATTCCTCAGGCGACATGTTGTAATGCGTACGCAAATGGCGCTTCAGGGATTTGAATTTCTTGCCGTCCTCGAGGCACACGATGTAATCGGGCATGATCGACTTCTTGACGGGAATCTTCGGACGCAGCTCCTCCCGCTCGGGTTGAGGGGCCGAACCGGTAGCGCGACTCAATGCGGCATGGGTCTCGTTGATGAGTTGCGGCAGGCTCTCGGCGTTGATCGTGTTGTTACTCACGAACGCGGAAACGATCCTGGCGGTCAGCTCGACCAGCTCCGATTGTGAGCCATTCTCCATCGTTAAATCCTTCCAGGCGCCCCTGCGGCAGATTGCGAACGCCGAAACTACACCGTTTGAAGTCAAACTCAAGGCTATTTGAGCTCTACTAAGACTTCGTTCAAGATCAATTCAACATGACTGCTTTCTCACTTGAGTGTGTGCTGCAACAAGTTCAGTCTTTGCCGTGAAGGTTTCTTGGACATTTGGGCACCTCGCGTCTCAAATGATCAGATTTCAGAGCTCTGGATGAAGACGCAAGCCTTGCGTTCGCACGTCGCCAGGATTGAAAATTTGATCGACACGGACATTCCGGAAGGTCCAGTCCGGATGCACTTTCCCTGAAGGCTGGCTACGCTCTCCCCGCGGCCGCCCCCGGGCCGCTCCCCCGTCTTGCACCAAGCGCTGCCCGCTCCGCCTTCGACGTCACGAATTCCGTACCAATCCTCAAGCCTTACAGAAGGTCGCCGCCATGCATGGCCCCGTATCTCGCTCCGCCCTCTCCTCCCCGCCCGAGGCCGCACGCAGGCCGGTCACGACGATCCATCATGGCGTCACCCTGACCGACGACTATGCGTGGCTGCGCGCCGAGACCTGGCAGGAGGTGATGCGGGATCCGGCGCTGCTCGATTCCGAGATCCGAGCCTATCTCGAGGCCGAGAACGCCTACACGGATACGGCCCTCGCCTCCACCAAGGCGCTGCAGGCGGAGCTGTTTGCGGAAATGAAGGCACGCCTCAAGCCGGACGACGCTTCCGTTCCCTCTCCCGATGGCCCGTTCGACTACTACGCGGACTTCATTGCCGACGGGCAGTATCCGCGCATCTGCCGGCGCCGGCGCGGCGGAGGCGACGATCAGGTCCTGCTCGACGGCAATGCTGAGGCCAAGGGCAAGGCCTATTGGGACCTCGGCGGCAAGGCCCACAGCCCCGATCATCGCCTGCTCGCCTATGCCATCGACGACAAGGGCTCGGAGATGTTCACGATCCGGATCCGCGATCTCGCCACGGGCGAGGATCTCGCCGACGAAATCCCCGATACGCGCGGGGATGTGCAGTGGGCCAATGACAGCCGGACGCTGTTCTACACGCGGCTCGACGACCATCATCGGCCGCTGTTTGTCTACCGGCATATCCTGGGCACGCCTATCTCGGAGGACGTGCTCGTCTACGAGGAGACGGACATCGGCTTCTACGTCTCGCTTCACAAGACGCTATCGGGCAAATTCCTGACCATCGACGCGCACGATCACCAGACGAGCGAAGTGCATCTCATCGATGCAGACGCGCCCCTGAGTGCGCCGCGTCTGGTCGCTGCGCGCGAGACCGGCCACGAATATCACGTCGACCATCATCGCGCGCATCTCTTCATCCTGACCAACTCGGACGACGCTGAAGATTTCCGCATCGTCGCGGCGCCGGTGGACAGGCCCGAGCGTAGCACGTGGCGTGAGATCGTCCCGCATCGGCCGGGGCGTCTGATCATCGACACACAGGCCTACAGCGGCCATCTCGTGCGCCTCGAGCGCGAGGACGGGCTGCCACGCATCGTCATCACGCCGGTGACGTCCGGATCCGTTGCCGATGCCGACATCCTTGATGCCGCCGGCGAGCATCACATCGCGTTCGCCGAGGAAGCGTACTCGCTTGGCATCGCTGATGGCTACGAGTTCGACACGACGATGCTGCGCTTCACCTACTCGTCGATGACGACGCCCGTCGAGACTTACGACTACGACATGGCGGCGCGCACGCGCGTGCTGCGCAAGCGCCAGGAAATCCCTTCGGGACACAATCCAGACGACTACGTGACGCGGCGGCTCCTCGCGCCGGCGGCGGACGGGGAGACGGTGCCGGTCTCGCTGCTTTACCGCAAGGACACGCCGCTCGACGGCTCGGCGCCGCTCTTCCTCTACGGCTATGGCGCCTACGGCATCACGATCCCGGCCTCGTTCTCAACGTCGCGACTCTCGCTCGTGGATCGCGGCTTCATCTTCGCCATCGCGCACATCCGCGGCGGCAAGGACAAGGGCTATCGCTGGTATCGTGACGGCAAGCTTGCGAAGAAGCGCAACACGTTCACCGATTTCATCGCCGCGGGCGAGCATCTCGCGGCCGCAGGGCTGACACGGCGGGGCCGCATCGTCGCCAACGGCGGCTCGGCGGGCGGCATGCTGATGGGGGCGGTGGCCAACATGGCGCCGGACCTCTTCCTCGGCATCATCGCCGACGTGCCGTTCGTCGACGTGCTGAACACGATGCTCGACAAGGATCTGCCGCTCACACCACCCGAATGGCCGGAGTGGGGCAACCCCATCGAGAGCGCCGAGGAGTTCGCCTACATCCGCTCCTACAGCCCCTACGAGAACGTGGAAGCCAAGGCCTATCCGCACATTTTCGCCTATGGCGGGCTCACCGATCCACGCGTCACCTATTGGGAGCCAGCGAAGTGGATCGCGAAGCTGCGCCGGCTTAACACCAGCGACAACCTCGTCCTGTTGAAGACCAACATGGAGGCCGGGCACGGTGGCGCGTCTGGCCGCTACGAGCGGCTGCGGGAGGTGGCGCTCGATTACGCGTTTGCGCTGAAGATCGCGGGGCTCGCCGACGCGTGACGGCCGGCACTCGGACGAGGCTCAAGGATCGGGTGTAAGCTCCGGACAACGCCCGCTTGTCACACCGACCGCCTCCATATCATTGGGCGCGGCGCGAGAACGACACCGCATAAGTCGGCGAGCGGATCTGGAAGACGCCGTCGTTCGCCGGCCCTTCGATGCCGTCCACCAAATTGGCGGGATCGAAAATGCCAGCATCGCAGACGGCATCGTCCTCGAGCGCGGAAAACGAGAGCGTGCCCATGGCCACGGGCTGGCGCTCCTCCGGCCAGAGCGCCGTCGGATCATCCACGGCATCGCCGGGCTCACCGAGGATCGCCGTCAGCGTGAACTCGACGGGCCCTTTGGCGAGCCGCTCCGTCAACTCGGGCTTGTAAAAGTCCGGCGCCTTGCTCTTGGCTTCCTCATCCGTGAGACCGATCTCGCCGGCACTCGGCACAAGCTGCCATTTGATGATCCGGCGCACGCCGTCGGTATTGGTCAGCGTGAAAGTGTGAACGCCGAAGTAGCTCGTCGTCGCGTAGCTTGCCGGCACCGGGCGCGCGGTGAGCCAGGCTTTCTGGCGTGTGGATTCCGGATTGGCAGCGAAGAACGCGTCGATCTTCGCCTTATCCTTGCTCGCGACTGTCTGCAGCAGTTCCAGGAACTTCTCCGGAGACTTGGCGACGAAGACCGGAGCCGTAATCATCACCATGTCGGTCTGGTTGCCATCGCCAAGGTCGATGTGGATGGCGAGGCCGCGCGTGTTGTCCTTCTGCGTATTGGGCGCAGCGGGGTTTCCGCCGCCCATCGAAAAGCGACCGACGACCGGCCAGGGACCTTTCGCTGACAAGTGCGGCGCCTTCGAGAGGCGGCCCGCCTCGGCGGTCGGCGCGAATGAACCCTTGATGCAAAAGCCGTGGGTGTGCGCAGCCCGCTTGCCGTCGTGCTTGCCGAACACCGCATTCAAGGCGTCGACGAGGGCTGCGGGATCGGCGTCGGCGCGGGCCGGTGCGGGTTGCGCCAGGGCGGGCGCGGCTGCCAATGCCGCGAAAAGGACGGCGCGGGTCGCCAGTGTCATCGCTTGCCTCCAATGCTGAGTGATCAGACTACGGCAAATCGATGACAACGGAAATTCACAGCCTCGCGATGAAGCAGGACAACTTTCTCACGAGCCTATCTTGCCGTCCGAACAATGAGACGGAGCCGCGGATTGCGTCCGACCGGACGGAGTAAAAAAAAAGGGCCCCGCAAGGGGGCCCTTTCCATGTGAGATTTTTCTATCTCTAAGCGGCTTCGGCGCGTAAGGCCGTCAGCTTCTTATCCTCCTCGAGTTCGAGATCGGATTTCAGCGCAATTCCGACGTACATGACGCCATCTTTTCTTTTGACCTTCGTTATGCCGAAGCCGGATATTTCGCGGCCGAACAAGGGATGCGATAGGGGCTCCTTCTCGAGTTCCTCACACCATTCACAGTAGGCCTCGAAGAGCTTGGTAGCCGAGACCGTGTGGCCGTTTCTCGCTTCGACGTTTTCCTTGTAGAACCGCTCCACGTCCGTCTCGGGAACCAGCAGCTTGGCCGCCGGCAGCGACCGGTTGTCGTTGGCATTGAACCGCGGCTTGTCGATCGCCACCGCCGGCTGAGGGGCCGCGAGCGGCACTTCAGGCGCAACGGGCTCCACGACAGCGGTGCTCTTGAGCGCGGGCACGGCCGGCGCGGCCGGAGCCTCGCGCTCGTAAAGGCGCCATTGGCTGAAAGCGATGAACATGCCGAACGCGGAGCCCACCTCCAGGAGCAGCGCAATGAAGATCGTCATTGCCATCTGCACCTGATCGATGCTGACGCCTGAGATCTTGGCAAGCACGGCCGCCTGCGGATCCGCCTCGCCCATCACGGTCATGGCATCGGTCTTGCCGAGCTTGTCCTGGATGTCGGCGATGCGTGCCTCAAGCGCTTCCGCCTGCTGGCCGGACGCCATCTCGGCGGTGAGACCATGATACTGCTGGCAGAACTTGCGGCTCTGCGGCCGCGTGGCATCGGTGCAGCCCTTCGTGGCTGCCCACACACGCTCGCTCTTCAGAGCCTCGATCTCGCCCCCGACGGCGGCGGCCGGACGATGCTGCGGAATCCACGACAGCTGATCCTGGGCCCGCTTCAGATCGCTGCGCAGGTCCTGATAGACCTGGGCTTCGACCATCCGATGCCCGGAGGTGTCGAACCGGTTCAAGGCTGCGTGGCCAAGCGCGCTGGTCAGCGAATAGGCCGTGACAACCACGCCAACGACGGCAGCAGCAGCAGCCTGGGACCACATCCTGTTACGTATAGCGGCGAAAAGGAAAAACGGGATCAAGGCTTTGAGGCAGTCCGCCGCGACGCTGGCCGATCCGTAGATCATCCCGTCGAGTTCAGTCCGTCCCAAGCTGTATCCGAAACGCCAATTCATGGCCGCCGATACGGCGAGCAGCACGCCAGCAGCCAGTATCCCGAACACGCCTAGAGCATGTCGTATCTTCATTGCCCTCTCCATTGCGGGCCCCGTACGGGCTGCCTGAATGACAGCCGGAAGAGGCCTCATGTCGATTGGGTCTGTGAAGGAAATCAGACCGGATCAGCTCCGACGGCAGACTGGTGGCGACCGAGATGGAAGCGCATCGGACGCCGGTTGAGCTGGAACCACCACCCCAAGGCGGCTCCCCGACATCTCTGCACTGCCCTTCGGCAGACACACTGAGCTGAACCCTGCTCACGCCCCTTCTCATTTATGCACAGGGCGGATCGCCGCTCGATCCGCATGTGCAAAATTTAGGCGTACATGAGCGAAATCACGCAAGACACATCCCTCGGCGGTGGAGGCTATGTGATTCTCGCGGGGCGACGATACCTTTTGTTAAGGGAATCAGGCGGCTAAGAAAAATTGCGCGCGCGATACTGTATAAATGCACCAGCTGTGGCCGAGCTGCAAAGTGGAATCATCCACATCTCGATCGCTTGTTTTGCACTGCTTGTCCTCAGAAGCTGGAAGGCTATCCACAGCGCATTCGGTCGCAGCTCTCGGCGTCCCAGCGTTTCGGTGCAAACAGGAAAGCGCTGGAGAAAGCGGCCGCAGCGCCGTTCCTCATGGTACTCCGCCTGCTGGTTTGCTAAGCTTTCATGTGGGGGGCTGTCTGGCCGCCGGGACGCGCATCGAACATTCCGGCCGCAGGCGGGTTGTACGCATGTGCGTTTCGGAGTGTGGCCCCATGCGGTGGTACGTCAGCTATCCCATCCTCGCCGCTGGTCTCGTCTTCGGCTTCAACACCTTGTTTCCGAGCGAGCCCGATCTGTCCCAGCCGGCGGAAGCCGAGATTCACGCCGCAATGGCCAATGCCACGGTCCCGGATGCGGCTGAGCCGATCTCTTCCTCGCGCGTCGAAGCCTTCGCTCCGGGCGCGCACCGTCTCGCCGCTGAGCCTCGAGCGCAGCCACGCACGCTGTTCGATCATCTGGCGCAGGCCTTCTCGCCGACCACGCCTCCACCCGCCGTCACCGCCACGCCGCCCGTGCCCGTTGCAGCAGCGACCTGGAAAAGCGTGACCATACAGGACGCGCCGGCGACGGCGCCCTCGGCATCGGCCGAGCGGCCCCAGCCGACGGAGCCGATCTCCCGTGTCGCACTGGCCCGCGATATCCAGCGCGAGCTGAAGCGCGTCGGATGTTACGGCGGCGCGATCGATGGCCTGTGGGGCGGCGGATCGAAGAGGGCGATGCTCACCTTCGTCGACCGGGTCAACGCAGCGCTGCCCGCAGACGAGCCGGACGTCGCCATGCTCTCGCTGTTGCGTCAACAAACATCCGATGTCTGCGGATCGTCGTGCCCGCGCGGACAAAGCCTCGCTGGCAGCGGGCGTTGCGCGCCGACGCCCCAGGTTGCAGAGACCGTTCCGGACCGTCGCGCGGTGCCGTACGGGCGGATGGGGATCGGTGGGCCCAAGCCGGAGGATGCGAAGGACCCGCCGCTCGAGCGCGCCGCGATGCTCGAAATCTCTCCGGATGACAATCGGTACGCAGAACGCCGGCAGGAGGAGGATGCGGCGCCCTCCTCGTTCGATAGCGATGCCGTACCGGTCCAGCGCGTCCGCCGTGCCAGCACCTCCTCGAAGGAGCGCAGACGCGCTCCCCGCGGGCAGAGCTCCTACCGGCAGGTGCAACACCTCTTCCAGCACCCTCTGGGACAGATGTGAGGCGGACGGGCGTGTTGATCGCTCGTCCTGATCAATCCCATCAATCCCCAGCAGCCGGACGCACGGGAGGCCCGCCAGCCGTCTGGCGCGCGATCCAATCCAGGAACGGCTCCGATCCGCCTTCGACAGGCAGAACGACGAGCGCGGGGTTCTCGTAAGGGTGGCGGGCGCGCACATCGGCAACCACCCGCGCCGCAAGGCCGCGCCGTGTCTTGATGATCATGACCACCTCGGCGTCGCGATGGCGCTCGCCATTCCAGACGTAGATGGAAACCATGCCGGGCAGAATGTTGACACAGGCGGCGAGCCCGCGCTCGACCAGGATCGTCCCCTCCGCTTCGGCGACGGCGAGATCCGGAAAGGTCGCATAAATCAGAACGGCCTTGTCGTTTTCCTGCAAGTAGGCGAGCCTCCGCTTTTCCGAGCCGAGACACCAGCCTCGGCAGCCTGTACCCCAGTGAGCCCCGGCAAACTTCCGCCGTCCCATTCCAATAGCCATTTACGTGGCCTTACCGCATCGCGTCGCCATGGCCAAACCGAAAAACAAGTTCGAAAAGATTGCGTTCGTTGCGAGCGAGGTGGAGGAAGCGCGCGAAGCGCTGGCCCGCCTCACCGCCCGCTACGGCTCAGTCGAGGTGCGCGAGGCGGATGCCATCGTGGCGCTCGGTGGCGACGGCCTCATGCTGCAGACGCTGCACCGGCACATGAACGACCGCATCCCGATCTACGGCATGAACCGCGGATCGGTTGGCTTCCTGATGAACGAATACCACGAGGACGGTCTGCTCGAGCGCCTCGCCGAGGCCGAGATCTCGCGGGTGCATCCCTTGTCGATGGTGGCCTACGACATCCACGGCAAAGCGAGCAAGGCGCTCGCCATCAACGAGGCGTCGATCTTCCGCGAAAGTTTCCAGGCGGCGAAGCTCCGCATCTCCATCGACGGCAAGGTGCGCATGGAGGAGCTGATCTGCGATGGCGTGCTGGTGGCGACGCCGGCCGGTTCGACCGCCTACAATCTTTCGGCGCATGGGCCGATCCTGCCCATCAACGCGCCGCTCCTCACGCTGACGCCGATCAGCCCGTTCCGCCCGCGGCGCTGGCGCGGGGCGCTGCTGCCGAACAGGGCGCGCATCGCGATCACCGCGCTCGAGGTCGACAAGCGGCCCGTGAGCGCCGTCGCGGACGCCGTCGAGATGCGGAACGTGGAGCGCGTCGAGATCGAGCAGGCGCGCTCCATCGACCTCTTCATGATGTTCGATCCGGGCCATAGCCTCGACGAGCGCATCCTTGCCGAGCAGTTCCGATACTGAGCGGACGACGTCTCCGACCGGCGCGCCCGCCATGGTCACGTCGTAGCCGGAACCGGGATCTTTGCGCCCGGGTGGGCCGCCCCGTGCGGCGGGGATGGCTTCCGGTGGGCGGCAATGCAAAGCAGAACGCTGAGCACCACGCAGGCGAACGCAAACGTTTCGAGCGGCGTGGGAAGGCGCTGCTCCCAGAGGAATCCATAGATCAAGGCGAACAGTGTTTCGAACAGGATCATCTGGCCGACCAGGGTCAAGGGCAGCAGCCGGCTCATCCTGTTCCACAGCCCGTTGCCGACCACCGAAGCCAGCACCGCAATGCCGATCGATACGCCGGCAAGCTGGCCCCAGGCCGCCATATCGTGCGATCCCACACCCAACGAAAACACGATCGGAAGCAGCACCACGGCTTGCGCGCCGGTGGCGAGCCCGGTCAGCAGGCTCCAGTCCTGGGCGGACACATTATTGAGCCGGCCGAGCCACCGGCTGTTTCCGACGGCGTAGCAAGTCCACGAGATCAACGCGCCGATCGCACACAAGAGGCCCGTCAACTGCGCGGCGGCAAAGCCCTGCTCCCGCGGCGCCAGAGCCTCCCAGCCGATGCTGACGACTCCGATGGCACAGAGCAGGAGCGACGGCACCAGCCTGCTCAGCGGCACGGCCTCACGATCGCGGCTCCCGATGATCGTAACGGTGACGGGCAGCAAGCCGATGACGAGCGAGGTCATGGCGATGCCGCCGTTCTGCACCGCGCTTGTAAGAAGCATGTAGTAGAGCGTGTTCCCGGCGAGCGCGAGCCAGCCAAGGGCCAGCCATTCGCGGCGGGTCAACTTCGCGGCGAGGCTTTTCCAATGCGACGCGACCAAGAGCGCGGACAGCAACCCATAAGCGAGATAGCGGCCGACCGCATGGTGCAGCGGTCCGAACTCGCGCACCAGCTCGGGGGCGAGAAAGACCATTCCCCATAGAGCGCCCGCCCCCATGCCGAAGGCAACTCCAACCAGGGTGGGGCTGCCAAAGACGTGATGTGAGGCTTTCATGATGGTGCTCGCTCGCGGTGGGACAAGCGAGTACTATCATCGGCGAGACGTGCGGTGCGCTCGGAAATACCCCTCTAATTGCAACAAAAACTCGCTGCATGAGCAAATCCCGGCAGACGCGCCGTTCCCTCGACACCTTCGACAGGGCGATCCTGCGGATCATCCAGCACGATAACAAAACGCCGCAACGCACGATTGCCGAGGCCGTGAACCTCTCGGCGGCGGCGGTCCAGCGCCGGATCGCGGCCATGGAAGAGGCCGGGGTCATCACCCACAACGTCGCAATCGTCGATCCTGGCGCGGTGCAACTGGCCATCACGGCCATCGTCGAAGTGCATCTGCGCAATGAGCGATCCGAGTCGGTTGATGCAGCCAAGGCGCTGTTTCGCGGCGCCCCAGAAGTTCAGCAATGCTATTATGTGACCGGCGGGACGAGCTTCCTGCTCGTAATCGTCACGGAGGATATGCGCACGTACGAGGCCTTGACGCGGCGGCTGTTCTCGGAAACCGATCTAGTCGAACGCTTCCGCACCCTGATTGCCCTGGACCGCGTGAAGGCGGAAACATCCGTCGTTATCCCGTAGAGCCGTTCCGGTTTCGACGGCCCCGGGACCACGCAGAAAAAGGCCCTTAGTTCATCACCAGTTCGACCTGCGCCGTCTCTCCATTGGCGAGGGTGATGTCGCGCGTGAACTGGCGGCCCTGCGACTTGGCGAGCACGGTGTAGCTGCCTGGCGCCAAGATGTGCGTCGGCAGCGCGCCCACGCTCTCCTTCACCGCTTCGCCCGCCGGCGTCTGGATCGTCCATTGCGTATCGGGCAACGCCTCGCCGCCTGCCCTCTGAACCAGCTTGAACGTCGCCTTCGCCGCCGAATGGGTCACCGTCGCCTCGGTGAGCTTGCCGGCTTCAACCGTGACGTCGCTCTGCACTACGGCGTTGCAGTCCCCGTACGTCGATACGATGTGATAAATGCCGGCGTTGAGGCGCACGACGAGGTTGGGCCGTGCCGTCGAGAGCACGAGCTTACGGCTGTCCGTCTGGTCGCGGTCCGAGTAGATCGCATAGCTCACGGTATTGTTCGGCGCCTCGAGGCCGGCGACCAGTGCCTTGACACGCAGGCCGCCGGCGTTGAGCACGAACTCCTCTACGGCCGTCTCGTCCTTGCCGGCTTCGACGGTAATCCGCCTCGTGATGTGGGCCCGCCCGAGCGCGGCGTTGACGACATAATCTCCAGACTTCAGCTTGAACGTGGGCCGCGGCTCGTGCTTGGTGGCGATCAACGAGGCGCGTGTTTCGCCGGGCGGATGCCAGAAGACGCGCCACACGAGCCCGTCCTCGATTTCCTCCCCGTCCGCCGTGAGACGGGCCAGCATCCGCACGTTCGACGTTTCGATCTCCGTCTCGTCCTCGCGTGCCGAGCCCGCGCCTTGCAGGCCCGTGAGCCAGTCGGCGGGGGATTGGGCGCGGGCCCACTCGCCCTGCGCGCAGGAGAAGAGGCCCGCAAGGCCCAGCGCCATGGCGTACCGCATGCCGATCAATCCCGTCCTACCCTTCAGTTGCCTCATCGATCCGACCTCGCGCTCTGAGACGGAGGTGCGATGGATGTCGCCGTCCGCCGTGGTCGAAGTATGGCGCTCATGGCGTACCGATCTTGAGCCGGCGGCGCTCTCCCGTCTTGAGATCGAAGGGCTGCTCCCCGAGCCCGCCTTCCGCATCCCATGTCAGCACGTAATGGCCGGGGGCGAGCTGCGCCGTCGCCGTGCCGCTGTGCCCAGCATGTAAGACGGTTCGTCCGTCGCTGTCCTTGATCCGCCAGCGGCGTCCCGGGGCGGCACTGGGATCGACGGACACTTCGCCGTGCTCGAGCTTGAGTTGCACGCTGCCGCCCCGGCTCTTGCGCAAATCGACGATCCCCGCTGCCTTGACGTTGCGTCCCATGATCTCCGCCTCGATCCGGTAACGCGCGGGAGGAAGCTGGAAGGAGCCGCTCGGTCCGTGCCGGCGCGCGATCTCCGGCGACCGTCCGTTCTCGTCGAGCACGCGGATGACCACCTGCCGAGCCGTGCCGGCGGCCTCTCCGCCGTCGTCACTCTGGCCGGTATCCGCCGCTGTCACCACCGTGAGCGGCACGAGATCGAGGATCATCTCGTGGCGGATCGAGGCACCGCTGCCGAGCGCGATGCGGTCGTTGGTCTCCCCGGCGCCCGCGCGCGCCGTGACGTAATAGGTTCCGGCCGGCAGGATAAACGTGGCGGTGGTATCGGCGGAGCGGGCAACTTCGCGCCGCCCGGCCGGCGAATCCGGATCATCCTCCGTGACCGTGAAGGTGACGTCCTCGAGGGGCTCACCATCGGCCGCCGGCACCGCGACCAGCGAGAGCTGCCCCGTGCCGAGCACCGGCTCCGCGTCCACGCCCGCACCCGCGGCCAGCGACACCTCGGAAGTCTCCGCCGCGAGGCCGTCCTCAACGCGCACGCGGTAGTCGCCGGCGGGAAGAACGAGCTGGGTCACCGCCTCGCGGCCGATCCACACCGGCTGTGGTCCGCCGTTCTTGTCGAAGATGGTGACCACGGGATTGGCGAGCGGCTTGCCGTCCCGGTCTGCCTGCGCCTTGAGGTTCAGAACGCCGGCATCGAGGGAAAACTTGACGACGGTGGGCCCGCCGTCTGCCACCTCGACCGTCTGCCGCTTCGTCACCTGGCCGAGGCGAGCCTCAACCACATACGCGCCCGGCGAAAGGTCGATGGAAAGCTCCTTCGTCCGCGCGCTTTTCACCACGTCGGCCGACGCCTCGGCCCTGGCGATGGTCC
This sequence comes from Hyphomicrobium sp., assembly GCF_036780825.1. Taxonomy (GTDB): domain Bacteria; phylum Pseudomonadota; class Alphaproteobacteria; order Rhizobiales; family Hyphomicrobiaceae; genus Hyphomicrobium_C. Next base: position 14,798 of record NZ_DAIQCD010000038.1, read on the forward strand.
AGGCGATGGCGGCCGAGAGCGGTTTGCCGTCGGGGGTGAGCGCCGCCGAGAGCTTGAGGCCCGGCGGACCTGCGGGCGGCGGCGGAGTAGCCGCCTTCGGGACGGGAACGGCCATGCCGGTCGCCGGGTCCACGCGCTCGAGATTGGCGAGCATCAGCGCATCCGAAACGGCGGTCGCAAGCTCAGTGGAGCTGCTAGCTTGGAGCACCTTGCCGTTCGTCGCCTTGGCGACGCATTGATGCGCGGCCGGCTCCGCATCGGGGCCGAAACCGATCAGGAAGATCCTGAGCCCAGGATTGGCCTTAGCGAGGGCCGCAGCGGTGGCGCAGATATCCTGCCCGCAGTTGTCGGGGCCGTCGTGGATGGCGATGATCGATCCGGGCTCGCCCGCAGGCATCGCCCTGGCCGCCTCACGGAGCGCCAGCGACAGCGGCCCCTTGCCCTTGGGGCTGATCTTTTCGGCGATGGCCAGGATGCGCTCCGGCGGGCCGGCCTCCGGGGCAGCCAGCACCTCCACGTCGCTGCAGTCGGCGCGCCGCCGCTGGCCGAACGAGAGGAGGCCGAGCCGCACAGCGGGCGAAAGCGCTGAGAGCGATTGGCTGAGCGCCTGGCGCGCAAGCTCGAACTTGACCGGACGCTCGCCCTCGATCGTGCCCCACATGGAGCCCGATCCGTCGAGCACGATCATCGCCGGCCCATGCGGGTCGAGCTCCGTTTGCGCCACGGATGGACGAGCCGCCGCCGCGAGCGCGAGCAGAAGGAGCAGGAGCACGAAGGGTCGGCGGTGCGGCATCGGGCGCAGTCTCCGGTTGGCACGAAAGCGACGGGGAGATTGTATCAGACGCGCAACTGGGCTAGCGAGGCCCGCAACCTCCCATGCTATGGAAAGTTGCGCAATGAATGAAGCTCTGCTCGACCTGCTCGCCACCCGCCGCTCGGTGAAGGCGGACCGCCTGCAAGAACCAGCCCCGTCCGGAGCGGAACTCGACCGCATTCTCACCATCGCCGCCCGCGTTCCCGATCACAAGAAGCTCGTGCCGTGGCGCTTCATGGTGTTCGAAGGCGAGGCGCGTGCCGCGGCGGGCGAGCTGTTCGCGGAGGCCTGCCGGGCCGAAGAGTCCGAGCCGTCGCATGTCCGCATCGAGACCGAGCGGGCCCGCTTTCTTCGCGCGCCGCTCGTCGTCGCGGTGATCTCACGCATCGCGAAGCGCCCCGGTGCGCCCGAATGGGAGCAGATCCTGTCCGCCGGCGCCGCGGCCTTCAGCCTATGCCTTGCCGCCAACGCGCTCGGCTACGGCACCATCTGGCTCACGGAATGGGTCGCCTACAGTCCGCTGGTGCGCAGCGGCCTCGGCCTTGCGGAGAACGAGCGCATCGTCGGCTTCATCCACATCGGCACGCCGAAGGAGAAGTCCGAGGAGCGCGAGCGCCCGAACCTCGCCGACATCGTCACCCGCTGGCAACCGGGAGCGTAGGGCGTGACTGTTCCGGAAAGGTGGGCATCAGCCATCGCGAAGGACGCATGCTGACCTGCATGTATCTCAATGACGCGCTGCGGCCCTCCCGCTGAAGGCGGGCCCTTGAAACAGCCGCCTCGCGATCTATGTGGATCGTAGACACACGCTTCGAAGAGGACGACCTCTTCGCTCAATCTGAAAACGTCCAGGACGGCCTGGCCCCACTTGAGGAGCTTTGAGCCATGGCCTGGACGTTTTTGTTTTGCGCGGGGCTGCTGGAGGTTGCCTGGGCCTACTTCATGAAGAAGTCTGACGGGTTCACCCAGATCACCCCGGCTGCGATCACCATCGTGTTGATGATCGCCAGCTTCGCGCTGCTGTCGATCTCGATGAAATCACTTCCGCTGGGAACCGCCTATACGGTTTGGACCGGCATCGGCGCGGTGGGCGCTTTCCTCGTCGGAATTGCCGTTCTCGGCGAGGCGGCAACGCCGATGCGCCTGCTCGCGGCGGCATTCATCGTGACGGGAATTGTCATGATGAAGCTGTCCGGCAACCCATAGCGTGGCTCATCGCAAACTATGCAGCCGGCCGGGACTTGGCTAAGGCGTCGAGGGCCATCAGTTCCTGCATCAGCGGCGCGAAGCTCTTGAGCGGCAGCATGTTCGGTCCATCGGACGGCGCGGTATCAGGCGCCTCATGCGTCTCGATGAAGAGGCCCGCCACGCCAACCGCTACGGCGGCGCGCGCCAGGACCGGGACGAAGCGGCGGTCGCCGCCCGAGCTGCCGCCGAGCCCGCCTGGCTGCTGCACGGCGTGGGTCGCATCGAAGATCACCGGTGCGCCTGTCTCGGCCATCTGCGGCAGTCCGCGCATGTCGACCACCAGCGTGTTGTAGCCAAAAGAAGAGCCGCGCTCGGTGAGGAGCACGTTCGGGTTTCCGGAGCCGACCACCTTGGCGACGACATTCTTCATGTCCCAAGGCGCGAGGAACTGGCCCTTCTTGATCTTGACGACGCGGCCGGTCTTGGCAGCGGCGACCAGAAGATCGGTCTGGCGGCAGAGGAAGGCCGGGATCTGCAGCACATCGACGACCGGCGCCACGAGCGCGCATTGGTCCGGCTCATGCACGTCCGTGACCACGGGAAGACCGAGCTTCTCGCGGATCTCGGCAAACACGGGGATGGCCGCATCGAGCCCGATCCCTCTTTTGCCACTGAGAGACGTGCGATTGGCCTTGTCGAACGACGTCTTGTAGACGAGCCCGAGGCCGAGCCGGGTGGCGACCTCCTTCAATGCCCCGGCCATCTCCAGCGCGTGCGCGCGGCTTTCCATCTGGCAAGGGCCAGCGAAAACGACGATGGGGGCATCGTTGGCAACGGACAGCGCGCCGATCGCGACGCGCGGATTGGGTTTCAAAGCATCGATCTGGGTCATGGCGGCGTTTATAGTGAATTCCGGCGCCGGGGGCGAGGGCTGCCGCAAAGCTACGGAATTTCCCCTCCCCGGCTCTCTATGAAGGGGCAGGGAGACCGGGCGTATGCTTGACGCTTGCGCCGGGGGTTTCTACACCCACATCACGTCAAGTCCTCTGACGCGCCATTTATGCTGACCGTCAGACGCTCCGCTGCAGCGAGGCCGCCTGCCCATGCTCGTCCTGATCGATAACTACGACAGCTTCACCTACAATCTCGTGCATTTTCTGGGCGAGCTCGGCACCGCGTCGGAGGTGATCCGCAACGACAAGGTCACCGCGGACGAAGTGATTGCCATGAACCCGAAGGCGATCGTGCTCTCGCCCGGCCCTTGCACGCCGAACGAGGCTGGGATCTGCCTCGACCTCATCGCCAAGGCCGGGGCCAAGATCCCGATCCTCGGCGTGTGTCTCGGACATCAATCCATCGGACAGGCCTATGGCGGCAAGGTGATCCGCGCGCCCGAGCCTATGCACGGCAAGCTCTCGACCATCACGCATTCCGATACCGGCGTGTTCAAGGGCCTGCCTCCCCGCATCGAGGTGACGCGCTATCATTCCCTCATCGTCGAACGGGCGAGCCTGCCGGACTGCCTCGAGATCAATGCCGAGACCGAGGACGGGATCATCATGGGCATGATGCACAAAACACACCCCGTCCACGGCGTGCAGTTCCACCCCGAGAGCATCGCCTCCGAGCAGGGGCATGCGCTCCTCGCGAACTTCCTCGAGATCGCCGGCCTGTCGCCCCGCCGGTCCGCATCCCCGCGCCCGCGCGACGCGGCGTAGCGAGAGGACGACGGGGGAGATGAGCAGCACCATCGGGGTGAAGCAGCTACTTCAAGCGATCGCCGCGGGGCAGACACTCTCCGCGGACGCCATGGCCGAGGCCATCGACGCCCTGACGGCCGAGGCCACGCCGGCGCAGATGGCGGCGTTTCTCATGGGGCTGCGCGTGCGCGGCGAGACCGTGGACGAGATCGCGGGGGCCGCGCGGGCATTGCGGCGGCGGATGACGGCCGTTTCCGTGAGCCCGGATGCGATCGACATCGTCGGAACGGGTGGCGACGGCCATGGCACGTTCAACGTCTCGACGGGAGCGGCCATCGTAGCCGCCGGCGCCGGCCTCAAGGTTGCCAAGCACGGCGGGCGCTCCGTCTCCTCGCTCTCGGGCGCGTCGGACGTGCTCGGCGCCCTCGGGGTCAAGATCGATTGCAGTCCGGAGCGCATTGTGCGCGCCGTCGAGGAAGCGGGGGTTGGCTTCCTCTGGGCGCCCGCACACCATCCTGCTATGAAAGCCTGGGCGCCGGCGCGTGCCGAGATCGGTGCGCGCACGATGTTCAATCTCCTCGGGCCAATCTGCAATCCGGCAGGTGTGCGCCGCCACGTGCTCGGCGTCTTCGCGCCGGAATGGCAGCGCCCCATCGCCGAAGTGCTCCGCTCGCTCGGCTCGGAGCGCGCCTGGATCGTGCATGGACACGACGGGCTCGACGAACTGTCCACGACCGGGCCGACGACGGTGGTGGCGCTCGAGGGCGGCAAGATCACAACCTTCGAGGTGACCCCCGAGGAGGCGGGGCTACAGCGTGTTTCGCTTGCCGAGCTCAAAGGCGGCGATTGCACGATGAATGCCCAGGCCTTGCGGGATCTTCTTTCCGGCGCTCCAGGTCCCTATCGCGATATCGTGCTGCTCAATACGGCGGCCGCGCTCATCGTTTCGGGCCGCGCGGAGACACTCATCGAAGGCGCCGGGATCGCCGAGGAGGCAATCCGCTCTGGCCGCGCCACCGCCGCGCTCAACAAGCTCATCGCCATCAGTCAAGCCGGATGACAATCCGGCACAGCGGCTGTTTGGCATTCCCCCATCCCTGACATAACATTCCCTCATGGTTGATATTCTCGAGAAGATCACGCGCTACAAGCGCGACGAGGTTGCCGCCGCGCAGGCCGCGCTGCCGCTTCAGGTGCTGGCCGAATACGCGCGCAGCGCGCCGCGCGTGCGCCCGTTCGCGGCCGCGCTCGAGGCGAAGCACAAGGCCGGCGAAACGGCGCTCATCGCCGAGATCAAGAAGGCATCTCCGTCCAAGGGGCTGATCCGCGCCGACTTCGATCCCCCTCACCTCGCCCGCGCTTATGAAGCTGGCGGCGCCGCCTGCCTCTCGATCCTGACCGACGCGCCGTCCTTCCAGGGCGCCCCCGAGTTTCTGACGCGCGCTCGCGAAGCGGTCTCGCTGCCTGTGCTGCGCAAGGACTTCATGATCGACACCTACCAGGTGGTGGAGGCGCGCGCCTGGGGCGCCGATTGCATCCTGATCATCATGGCGGAGGTGGACGATGCTCTGGCCGCGGATCTCGCCGGCGCCGCACGCGACTGGGGCATGGATGCCATCGTCGAGGTGCACGATGCCGACGAACTCGACCGCGCTCTCAAGCTCGACAGCCGGCTCATCGGCATCAACAACCGCAACCTCCAGACGTTCGAGACCACGCTCGCAACGACGGAAGAGCTTGCCCCGCGCATACCGAAAGACCGCATCGTGATCGGCGAGAGCGGCATCTTCACACCCGCCGATATCACGCGGCTCAAGCGCGCCGGCGTCGAGACGTTCCTCGTCGGCGAGAGCCTGATGCGCCAGGACGACGTGACAGCCGCGACGCGCACCCTCCTCGCTCCGGAGGCCGCGTGATGGACATTCATTGCAAAGCGCCAGGACTCGCGGGAGCGTCGCACGAGGATCCGGCAGGCGTGGCGAATGCGGCGACTTGCGTGGGTCCCGGCCTTCGCCGGAATGACGAAGGAAGAAAGCTTCCCGCTCACTTGGGAGGTCGCGTGATGGTGACGCCACGGAACAACGCAGTGCTTGCCCTCCCTTATCTGGGGAGCGGTCAGGGGTTGGGCGCGTCTCTAACGCGAGCGTTCTGGGTTCCCCCCCTCCTAACCTCCCCCACAAGGGGGGAGGAACGGCGGCGTAATCGCGAGGGTCGCCCATGACCAAGCTCACCCATCTCGACGAGGCGGGCAGCGCGCGCATGGTGGATGTGGGCGGCAAAGAGGCCACGACACGCACAGCCGTCGCCGAGGGGTTCATCGCGATGGAGGCGGAAACCCTCAAGCTCGCGCTCTCGGGCAACGCCAAGAAGGGCGACGTGCTCGCCGCCGCGCGCATCGCCGGCATCATGGCCGCCAAGAAAACGAGCGAGCTGATCCCGCTCTGCCATCCGCTGGCCCTGACCAAGGCCGCCGTCGACTTCACGCCCTCCGAAGAGCCCGCCGGGTTGCAGATCCGCGCCGAGGTGCGTGTCACCGGCCAGACCGGCGTCGAGATGGAAGCCCTGACGGCCGTGTCCGTCGCGGCACTCACGATCTACGACATGCTGAAGGCGGCAGACCGCGGCATGGAGATCGGCGCCATCCGCCTGGTGGTCAAATCCGGCGGCCGATCGGGCGACTACACCGCGCCGCCGCGCGCAGAAAAGGACTAGCCTCATGGCGCTGCTTCCCGTCGCCACCGCGCTTGCCCGCGTGCTCGCCGATATCGGGCCGCCGGCGGAAGAAACCGTCGCGATCGAGGCGGCTGACGGGCGCGTGCTGGCGGAGGATCTTGCCGCGCGCCTCACGCAGCCGCCGTTCGACGCCTCCGCCATGGACGGGTATGCAATCCATGGCGAGGGCGCGGCAACCATCGGCGATCGCTGGACGGTCGTCGGCGAGTCGGCCGCGGGCCGTGGGTTCTCCGGCTCCGTGGGCCCGGGAGAAGCGGTGCGCATCTTCACCGGCGCGCCGGTGCCGGCAGGATGCGGCACGGTCGTGATCCAGGAGAACGTCGCGCGCGAGGGCGAGACGATCGTCGCGACCGAGGGGACGCGGAGCGGCGCCAACATCCGCGTTGCTGGAAACGACTTTTCGGAAGGCGACGTGCTGCTCGAGAGGGGGCGGCGTCTCGATGCGCACACGGTGACGCTCGCCGCTGCCATGGGTCATGGCGCCGTGCGGGTTGCGCGCCGGCCGGTCGTGGCTTTGCTCGCCACCGGCGACGAGCTCGTTCCGCCCGGGACACTGCCGGGGCCGCACCAGATCGTCTCCTCGAACCCCATCGGGCTTGCGGCGCTCGTGGAGCGCGCCGGTGGCGTCGCGCGTCATCTCGGCATCGCACCCGACCGGATGGAGGCGCTGGCTGAGCGGATCGACGCCGCGCGGGATGCAGACATTCTGGTCACCATCGGCGGGGCATCCGTAGGCGACCACGATCTCGTCGGGCCGGCGCTCGAAAAAGCGGGGCTCGACCTTGCCTTCTGGAAGATTGCGCTGCGGCCGGGTAAACCGCTGATGTTCGGGTGTCTCGGCCCCATGCGCGTGCTCGGCTTGCCAGGAAATCCCGTGTCGGCGCTGGTCACCGCGCAGATGTTCCTCGTGCCATTGATCCGCGCTTTGCTCGGCATGCCGCGCGCGGCGGAGCACCCGACCGAACCAGCGTTCCTGACGAAGCCGCTCGAACCCAACGGCCCGCGCCTGCATCTCATGCGCGCGACGCTCGGAAGCGGCATGAACGGGACACCGACCGTGACGCCGCTGTCGTCTCAGGATAGCTCGCTGCTGAGTGCACTTTCGCGCGCCGACTGCCTGATCTGGCGCGAACCGGACGTTCCTGCAGCAAGCGCCGGCGAGGCGGTGCAGGTGGTGCGCTTCGGCCGCTGAGGGACTCGTCTTTAAGGCGTGGACGCACCTTAAGTTTTCATTTGAGAAACTGATTCACGTTCTCGGTTGTCGCGTGTCCGCGTCGACCTCGAACGATCAGGCTCTATGCAGCGACGAGCTCGCGCGAGCGCTCTCTGGTGGCGTCGGGCTCCTGCTGAAGGGCGACGAGGCGGTCGCGCCAGATGTCGGTATGGCGCAGCGTTCTGAGCTCGATCGAGGCCGGGGACCGTTCGACGGGCGTCGACAGGATCGCCGTCATGGCCGGGCCGGCATTCTGAGACGTGAGCCAATTGAGCGGGCCGGACAGAACGAGGCCGAGCACGACCGGCGACATCCACACGAGCAGCCCCGGAGACGTCTCCCAGCACACCACCGTCACGACAATGCCGACCAGCATGTGCGGCCAATGAAAGCGCATGGCCTCGCCAAGCTCCATGGCAGCGTCGTCACGCCGTTGCGCTTTCCAGCCGGCGTCGCGCCCAAGAAAGATCTGCAGCACCGATGACGTCTGCGTCATCATCATGATCGGTGCGAAGAGCATCGAGAACACCGTCTCGGTCACCACCCCCGCAAAGGCGCGCGCGGCCCCGAACAGCTCGCGGGCACGCCGGGCACGCTTCAGCTCGAGCGCCAGTCCCAGCACCTTCGGCAGTAAGACGACCGCCATCGTGGCGATGAAGAGGCGCATAGCCGCCCCAGGGTCGATGGTCGGCCAGATCGGGAAGAGCGTCTTGTCATCGGTGAAATAGCTGGGCAGGAGCTGCTGTCCCTGAAGGGCGAGCACGAGGCCCACCGCGAGCGCGGCAGCCCACACCGCCGAGATGATATAGGAGAGTGCCCCCATCAGAAGATGGACACGCCCCATGCCTGGCACGCCGGGGCGCGCGATGAGCGCCAGATGCTGGATATTGCCCTGAGACCAGCGACGGTCGCGAACGATCAGGTCGGTCAGGCTCGGCGGCATGCTCTCGAAGGAGCCCTCGATCGACGAGGCCATGTGCACGCCCCAGCCCGCACGCTGGAGCGCCATGGCCTCCACGAAGTCATGGCTCAGGATATGTCCGCCGAACGGCGCCGGTCCCGGCAGGACGGGCAGCCCCGCCGCGCTTGCAAACGCCTCCGTGCGGATGATGGCGTTATGGCCCCAGTAATTGCCCTGGTCCCTGCTCCAGAAGGCGAGACCCGCCGCCGTCGGGGGGCCGTAGACGTTGGCCGCGAATTGCATCAGCTTCTGCAGAAGCGTTTTGCCGCCGATGAGCTTGGGCACGGTCTGGATCAAGCCGGCGTCGGGGTCGCTCTCCATGGCGCGCGCAAGACGGACGAGCGCCACGCCCGACATGATGCTGTCGCCATCCAGGATCACGAACGTCTCGTAGGCGCCGCCGAAGCGCTCGACCCAATCCTTGATGTTTCCGGCCTTGCGGCCCGTGTTCTCGATGCGCCGGCGATAATAGACGCGGGCCTCATCCCTGAGACTGTGGGCGAGCGCCGCGTAGGCAGCCTCCTCGGCCACGCCCACATCGGCGCCGCGCGTGTCGGACAGAACGAAGATGTCGAAAGCGTCCGCCTTGCCGAGCGAGGCGAGTTCCTCGACCATGGCCGAAATGGTGCCGGCGATCCGCGCCGGCTCCTCATGATAGACCGGAAACAGAAGCGCAGTGCGGCCGGCGAGCGGGCCATCCGCGTCGGGAATGGGGATGGTGTCGGCGTTCTCGCCCGCGAAGAGAGGCAGGAAGCCGAGGGCCGTCGACAGCGTGCCGACGGAGATCCATGCGAAGGTGATCGTCGACAGCACGAGGAACAAGAGCTGGATCGGCGTAACCTGCACGAACGCGAGCACGCCGTAGAGCTCGTAAGCGAACGCTGCCGTCATGAGCGCAGCGCCGAGAAATACTGCCATGCGCGGGAGACTGGCTCCGCCTTGGCGACGGCTTACTTGCCCGCGACGCTCGGAGAAATCCTGCACCGGCATCGCGAGTGGAGCGGGCTCCGGAAGAAGTGCCGGATCGCTCGCGTCGTGATGAAGGCTTTCGGGACGGGGAGGGACTGGCATAGAGGAGGAATCCGCTGCACCGACGGCAGGCTCCTTATCGTTCATGCTTTCGTCCATCGATAGAGCCAGTTCTCCGAAATCAACTGGCCGGCCAGCTTCAGACATAAACGCAGCTCCACCAACTCGGTTCCTGCCGCATTGAGCGCGAACTTGACGCGAAAGCCCGCGATGTCGGGATGGCGCTGCACGCTGAGCCCGGATGTGGTTCCTGCCGTGACGTTGAGGTCGGCGACGGGCATCTCGCGGGCATCGCGCACGGCGGGGCCGGCGAAGTCGACAACGAACAGCGTGGTGTCGGGTTCGCGCCCTGCCCCCACCTGGGTCTTCAGCACCGAGGTTCCGGACCAGACCGCCGGCACCTCGTCTCCCCAGGACATGCGGTAGGCGTAGGTATAGGCCGTGCCCGGCTCGAGCGGCTTCGAAGGCTTCCAGTAGGCGACGATGTTGTCGTGGATCTCTTCGCTGATCGGAATCTCGATCAGCTCGACGTAGCCGCCGCCCCAGCTTCCCCGCGGCTCGATCCAGACCGTGGGACGGCGCTCGAAGCGCGCCTCGAGATCCTGATAGCCGGCGAAGCTGCGATCGCGCTGGACGAAGCCGAACCCTCTCAGGTCCTTGTCCACGAAGGCGCTGGTCTGCAGCATCTTGGGATTGGTCAGCGGACGCCAAAGCCGCTCGCCGTTCCCGTTCACCACGGCGAGACCTTCGCTATTGTGCACGGCCGGCCGGTAGTCGCGCTCGATGCGCCGTTGCGCCGGCCCCAGGAAATACATGCTGGTGAGCGGCGCGATGCCGACATGCGGCAGGGAACGGCGCGGATGGAGCGTGGCTTCGACCTCGATCTCCGTCAGGCGTCCGGGATGGATGGTGAAGCGATAGGCGCCGGCGATGCTCTCGCTATCGAGCAGAGCATGAATGACGATCTCGTCAGAGGAGGGCGCCGGCTTCTCAATCCAGAAGGCGCGGAAGACGGGAAATTCCTCGCCCGCCGGGCGCGCCGTATTGATGGCCAAGCCCCGCGCCGAAAGGCCATACTCCTGCTGGCGGCCAACGGCCTTGAAGTAGCTCGCACCCTGGAATGACACGAACTCGGACAGTGCATCGGCCGTGTTGAGCGGGCCGTTGACGCGAAATCCGGAGAAAGCGAACGGAGCGGCGTCGGGAGCCTTTTCGATCGACGGCCCGATGGAGAAATTCGTGCTGTCGGCACGCAGCAGGCGCGCGTTGCCCGCTTCGACGATCCAGATCTCGACGGGCGTTTCGTAGAGCCAGCCGAGCGCCAGGGGCTGCACCTCATAGCCGAGGTTCTCTCCGCGCCATACGGAGGCCTCGGGACGAAAGCGAATGTCGCGGTATTGCTCGGCCGAGAGCGCGTTGAACGGCTCGGGCAGATCGATGCGCGGCTTTACGAAATCGCGCGCCGCCAGCTCCTTGGCCAGCTTCTGCACATGATCGGCCGCAAAAGAGGCCTCTGGGCGCGGCTCGGCGGCCTGGGCCAACGCCTCCGAAACGCCAAGCACCTGCTCGGCGAACGCGGCGAGCGCGGACGCGCCGGCTCCGGTCAATACTCTGCGGCGGTTCGGGCTCAAGCCCATGCCACGGTCATCGCTCATGTGTGAATCAATTCCGGAGATAGTCCTCCTCCGTCCTGCTGCGCGCCGAACCTCACTCGCATCGGTGTCTCGTTCACACCAATCGAGGCCGTTCGAACGTTCCCCCGTAGCAGTCCGGACTCCCTCGGCACAGGATGCGCCCGCGCCGCAAGAGGCAGATAAACCTCGATTGTGGCAACATTTACTGGCGAACCGCCAAGCTTTGCGAGTTGTGCAGACAGGCCGACCGCACGCATGAAGCCGCACACTTGATCGAGGGCCATGGGCCGCGCGGGGCGCCTCTTCCGGGCGGCCCTCAGCCCGTTGCTCCTCGATGCGTGCCGCCGGTCCATGACCGTCCAATCCTTCCCGTCATATCGGGCCGATTTCCCGGGCCATGCAGCCCTGGATCACACGTAAGCGTCACCTGTAATGCTCGGCCACAGCCTATGACGCACACGGACATAATTTTCAGTGACGGCGTCGATTCTTTGGAAAATAAATTTTAACCTCAGCATGTTACGCGCGCCACACGACCCGTTGCAATCACGCAACACGACAGTTGGAATCCTCTGGATAGAGCATCTTCGCCATTCCAAGCCCGAGCGAGATCTGCGTAGTATCTTCGCCGAGGCGGTGATTCGTCTGTCGTACTACCGCTGTCTTTCGAGCTTGTGTGCGCGTGGCGTCGAGATGCGTCAAGCGCCCGTTTCGAAGTTAGTAGACGGGAGAAGGTAAATGAAAAAGCAAAGCCTATGCGCCTTGGCGGCGGCTGGCCTCCTTGTTGGTGGCCTGTCCGTAACCAGCGCATCTGCAGCAGACCTTGGGGGGAACTGCTGCGCCGACCTCGAGGAGCGCATCGCCGAGCTCGAAGCGACGACGGCCCGCAAGGGTAACCGCAAGGTTTCGCTCACCGTTTCCGGCTGGGTCGCCCAGCAGGTGATGTGGTGGGACGACGGTGTTGAGAGCAACACCTACGTCGGCGACATCGGCACCACGCTGGCTTCCAACGTGAAGTTTACCGGCCAGGCCACCATCATTCCGGGCTGGACCGCCGGTTACGTTCTGCATCTCGAGATGTCGAACAACGACAGCCTCGCGCTCAACCAGGATTATCAGCGGCCGGGCCTCGTCGGTGATTGGACGAAGGTGACCCCGCTTCAGAGCTACTGGTTCCTGAAGAGCGAAAGCCTCGGCAAGATCAGCGTCGGTCGCCAGTCGCAGGCGTCTGACAACACCGCCATCCTGGTCGACGGCTCGGGCTCACTCGT
>NZ_DAIQCD010000039.1:0-25630 GCF_036780825.1 Hyphomicrobium sp.
AGCGCCATCCAGAGCGGCATGCGCGCCCCGCTGCCGTGGCTGCCGCCGTAGTTCTGCGGATGCCAGCGCCCGCACGTGCGCGAGCCGTCACGCACGATGGTGTTCGGCGTATAGCCGTTCTCGAGGGCCGCCGCATAGACGTAGATCTTGAACGACGAACCGGGCTGGCGCCGGGCGTGCGTGGCGCGGTTGAATTGGCTTTCGCCATAGTCCGGGCCGCCGACGAGCGCCCGCACGGCGCCGTCCGTCTCCATGGCGACGAGAGCCCCGGAATCCATGCGCAGGCTACGCCCCCGCTGGCGGAGGAACGTAACGAGGGCTTCGTCCGCCTGCTTCTGCATGGTGAGGTCGATGGTCGTTCGCGCGGTGAGCACGTACTGGTTCTTGCCTTCGGCCAGGCGCTGCACCTCCTCGAAGGCATAGTCCAGGAACCAGTCCGGGCTCGTGGTCGCGCGTGTCTCGACGATCTGAGCCGGGTGAAGGCGGGCCTCGTGTACCTGAGCCGGCGTGTAATAGCCGGTCTCAACGAGGTTCTGCAGCACGACGTTGGTGCGCGCGCGGGAGGCGGGCAGGTTGACGTGCGGCGCATATGTCGTCGGGGCCTTGTAAAGACCGGCGAGGAGGGCCGCCTCGGCGAGATTCACCTCGCGCACGGACTTGCCGAAATAGAACTGTGAGGCCGCCTCGACGCCAAACGCGCCGCCGCCGAGATAGGCGCGGTCGAGATAGAGCTTGAGGATCTCCCGCTTGGTGAAGCGCGTCTCGAGCAGAAGGGCGAGGAACGCTTCCTTGATCTTACGGTCGATCGAGCGCTCGGATGAGAGAAAGAGGTTTTTGGCGAGCTGCTGGGAGAGCGAGGAGCCGCCCTGGACGACGTCGTTGGCCCGCAGGTTTTCGACGAGCGCGCGCAGCGTGCCGAGCACGTCGATGCCAAAGTGCTCGAAGAAGCGCCGGTCCTCGGTGGCGAGCGTCGCCTTGATCACCGCATCGGGGATCTCTTCGAGCGGCACGGCGTCGTTATGCAGGATGCCGCGCTGTCCGATTTCATTGCCGGAGGCGTCGAGGAACTTGACGCTGTACTTGCCGGTGAGAAAGCGGCCCTCGTCGAAATCGAGAAAGGCGGGGAGCGCGAGCGCATAAAGAACGAACAATCCGCCCGTGGCGAGTGACAGGGTTTCGGAGCCGGCCTCGTTCAGCAGGCGCCGCCAGCCGGTCAGCTTGAAGCGGCCGAAGAAGCTCGATGCGGCGTTCCAAAGATCCTTGCAGCGCGACCAGAACTCGGAGACGGCGGAGTCGAGGCGTGAATCGAGGCTCATCCAATCGATGCCCTCGCGCCGACCTCGCTTGAAGAACCAGTCGCTCAACGTGCAAACCCGCTTTTGAAAAAATCCGGCCGGCGAGTGCGCGGGGCGTCCGCGGTGGACCAGCTTGGGCGGACTCAAAACATACGCCATTATCGTCATTTATGCGGCTGCGAGAAGGGTGCTCGCGGCGCTGCGTTGTGCTTCGGAAGGGACCGGTGCTGCGGCGCATGGCACAATATTGCAAAATTATCCCCGTCTATGCTGGATGATATACTTTGGTATGTTTTGGCGTTTTGAAGTATAAATTCAAATGTGCTTCGTAGTTCAAAGTATATCTTCTTTTATTGTTGACAGCGTTGCGGTGGTTGTGTAGTATTTCTGTATGGCTCACAGAGTGCGCCAAGGCGGCGCCGGGCCGAAATCAAGACATCATCTGAAAATGCAAGCTGAGCGGCGATGATGGCCGCCCAGTTGGAGCGGCGCATGCAGGTCGACGATGAGACGTGGGCTGCGGTGCGCCGTGCGTATGCCGATGCGTCGGTGCCGCTGGCCGAGATCGCGCGGCGCTTCGGGCCAACGCCGCTCTCGATCGGGGCCCGAGCCAAGCGGGAAGGCTGGGCCGGGCGCGAGGCGCGGATGCGGCAACGCGGCTGGGCCACAGCAAAGAAGGCGAACCGGCTGCCGGCGCGGCCAAAAGGACGAAGCGTCAAGACGAGTACGCTGCCCAGCCGCGGCGCGCAGCGGGCGCTCATCGGCAGGCTCTATCGCGCGATCAGTCTGAAGCTCGAGCACATGGAGGAGAGAATGGCGAGCGGAGAAGACCGTTCGGCGCAGGACGAGGAGCGCGAGAGCCGCGCCCTTGCGACGCTGATCAGCAATTTCGAGAAGGTCACGGAGGCTGTCGCTGGACTCGACAAGGATAGGGATGCCCCCACCCGCGCCGCCGGCACGACCAGCGCCGATGCGGAGCGCATGCGGCGCGAGATTGCAGAACGCCTTGAGCGCCTCGGCAGCAGCGGGCCGCCTCGCGGAGGATCTGGCAAGCCTCGACGCTGAGACGCTCGCTTTCATTCTTGCAGACTGGCAGGTTTGGGCGCGGGACGATCAGCTTCCGCCGACGACCACAGCGGCGGGCGGCGCCTGGCGCGTCTGGCTCATTCTTGGCGGACGTGGCGCGGGGAAGACGCGCGCTGGCGCGGAATGGGTGCGGGCGAAGGCGCTTGGTATTCCGCCTCTCGGCTCGAGCCCGGCGCGGCGGATCGCGCTCGTCGGTGAGACGCTGGCGGATGTGCGCCGGGTGATGATCGAGGGCGTATCGGGCCTACTGGCGATCCATGGCGACGGCGAGCGTCCCGAGCTCGAGGTCTCGAAGTCGCAGCTCATCTGGCCCAACGGCGCCATCGCGCAGATGTTCTCGGCGGAGGACCCGGACAGTCTGCGCGGGCCTCAGTTCGATGCCGCGTGGTGCGACGAGCTCGCTAAGTGGCGGTACGCCGAGGAGACCTGGGACATGCTGCAGTTCGGCATGCGGCTTGGCGAGAGCCCCACCATTGCTGTCACCACGACGCCGCGTCCCATGCCGCTTTTGAAAAGCATCATGGGCGACCAGGCGACGGCGATCACGCGGGCCGCGACGTCGGCCAACGCCGCGCATCTCGCGCCGGCGTTCATCGCCGAAATGGAGCGGAGATACGTGGGCACGGCGCTCGGCCGGCAGGAGTTGCTCGGAGAGATCGTCGACGATCAGTCGGGCAGCCTGTGGCGGCGGGACTGGATCGATGACAATCGCGTCGCCGCGTGTCCTGAGCTGACAAGCATCGTCGTGGCCGTGGACCCGCCAGTGACAGCGACCGCGCGCTCGGACGCGTGTGGCATCGTTATCGCCGGCGTCGGTGCGGACGGGCGTGCGTACGTCGTTGCGGATCGCACGCTGCAGGGCCGCGAGCCGACCATATGGGCGCGCGCCGCGGTGGGCGCCTATCACGAGTTCATGGCCGATCGCGTCGTTGCCGAGGTGAACCAGGGTGGTGATCTCGTGATCGCCGTGCTGCGCCAGATCGACGAGGCGGTGGCGGTGCGCACCGTGCGGGCGACGCGCGGCAAGTGGCTTCGTGCGGAACCTGTGGCGGCGCTCTATGCTGAGGGCCGCGTGGTCCATGTGGGCCGGCATGGAACGCTGGAAGAGCAGATGCTGGCCTTCGGCGCCGATGGGCTTGCGCATGGACGGAGTCCCGATCGCGTCGATGCGCTGGTGTGGGCGCTCACGGACCTTATGATCGACCGTGCCGCGCCGGCTATCCGCCAACTGTGACGGGGTGCCTCGCTTCGCAGTGTTCCTCCCTGCTGAGGCGGGGTGACGAATTTCGCCGAGATGAAGGATCTTTCGATGCCGCGTATCCTGGAAACGCTGGCGGGCCTCTGGCCTGGCCGGGCGAAGTCTGCTGCCGTTTCGGTCACGGCCGCTAACGCCCGTGCGGACGAGATGAAGGCCAGTGCGGCTGGGCCACTGTTTGTGTTGGAGACGCTGGGCCGGCCGGTCTGGACGCCGCGTGATTACGAGGCTTTCGCACGCGAAGGCTTCATGCAGAACGCGATCGTCTACCGGGCCGTGCGCATGATCTCGGAAGCGGCGGCGTCGGTGCCGCTTTTGCTCTACGAGGGCGATGCCGAGCACGATCACCATCCGCTACTCGACCTCCTGGCGCGCCCGAGCCTGGATCAGACGGGCGCTGATTTCCTCGAGGCCTGGTATGGCTACCTGCTCGTTTCCGGCAACGCTTATGTGGAGGCGGTGGCGCTCGAGGGTCGTATCCGGGAGTTGCACGCGCTGCGGCCGGATCGCATGAAGGTGGTGCCGGGCGCGGAGGGGTGGCCGGAAGCTTACGAATACACCTGTGCCGGACGCACCGTGCGCTTCGAGGAGGAGCCGGTCGCGGGCGTCCGCCCGATCCTGCATGTGCGGCTCTTCCATCCCGTTCATGACCATTACGGTATGAGCCCGATCGAGGCGGCGGCGCAGGCGATCGACATTCACAACACGGCGGGGCGCTGGAATAAGGCGCTGCTCGACAACTCGGCGCGGCCGTCCGGTGCGCTGGTCTACGGCGGCGCTGACGGGCGCATGACGGCGGAGCAGTTCGAGCGCTTGAAGGCGGAGCTCGAGGATGGCTTCCAAGGTCCTCGCCGGGCGGGGCGTCCGCTTCTGCTCGAAGGCGGTCTCGACTGGAAGCCGCTCTCGCTCTCGCCGAAGGACATGGATTTCATCGCAGCCCGCAATGGGGCAGCGCGCGAGATCGCGCTTGCGTTCGGCGTGCCGCCGATGCTGCTCGGCATCCCGGGCGACAATACGTATTCGAATTATCAGGAAGCGCAGCGGGCCTTCTGGCGTTCCTCGGTTCTGCCTCTGGTGATGCGGACGGCGAAGGCGCTGTCGTCGTGGCTGGCGCCGGCGTGGGAAGCGGGACGGGGCAAGGCAAGCCATGATCCGGGGCGCGGACAGGATCGTCTCGAGCTACGTCCGGACCTGGATCAGATCGAGGCGTTGTCGGGCGAGCGCGAGGCGTTGTGGGCGCGCGTCGAGAAGGTGAGCTTCCTGACGCTGAACGAGAAGCGCGCCGCGGTTGGCTACGCGCCGTTGGCGGAGACTGTGTCGTCTGCGCCTGCGACGCGTAAGCACTCTGAGTGACAACCCACCCGAGCCCTGCTCGGGTTTTTTATTCTCGCCGGTGAGCGGAGCCGGCACCGCCGCATAAACACAAACTGGAGATACGCCTCATGGCCATGCGCACATGGGAACGGGACGGATTTGCGATGCTGCCATCGGAGATGCGGCCGGTGCCCGAGGTGAAATTCACGTCCCTCGACTTCAAGCAGACGGACGCGGACGGCCGCTTCGAAGGCTATGCGAGCCTCTTCAACCGCGAGGACCTGGGACGTGACATCGTACTGCCGGGCGCGTTTCGCGACAGTCTGGCAGCGCGCGGGCCGCGCGGCATCAAGCTTTTGTTCCAGCATGACGCCAACCAGCCGATCGGCATTTGGACGAGGCTCGAGGAGGACGGTCGCGGGCTCTACGCGCAGGGGCACCTGATGCGGGACGTCGGCCGGGCGCGCGAGGTGATGGCGCTGATGCGGGCCGGGGCTCTCGACGGCCTCTCGATCGGTTTCAAGGCCGTCCGTGCCCGCCGCGATCGTGTGACGGGCGTGCGTCGGCTCGAGAAGATCGATCTCTGGGAGATCTCGATCGTGACCTTTCCGCTGCTGCCTGAAGCGCGGATCACAACGACCAAGACGAAACCGTTCGCGTCGGCACCGCCGACCGAGCGCGAGTTCGAGCGGTGGCTCACGCGGGATGCTGGGCTGACGCGAAGCGAGGCGCGGGCGCTGTTGCGCTCGGGTCTCGCCGGCCTCAAGGCTCTGCGGGATGCGGGCCAAGGCGAGAGCGAGGAGGCGAGGTTGGCGGCGCAGATGCGCCGGGCGGCCTTGGTGCTCCTCAAGCACTGAGTGAGCTTAAAAGGATGCATTCCCGATGACGGACAACACCGATCTCGAGACCAAGGCCGGCGGCAGCGTCGGCGAGGCCTTCGAGGAGTTCATGCGCGCCTTCGAGGCCTACAAGGACACCAACGACGAGCGGCTCACCGAGCTCGAACGGCGCGCCGCGGCCGATCCTTTGATCGACGATAAGCTCGCGCGTCTCGACCGAGCGCTCGACGAGACCAAGCGTGTCGCCGACCGCCTGGCCATCAAGGCGCAGCGGCCGCATCTCGGCTCCGGCGCGGTATTGGAGACGGCAGATGTGCGAGAGCATCGCCGCGCCTTCGAGGACTATGTGAGGAAGGGCGAGACGGGGAACCTCTCGTGGCTCGAGGCGAAGGCGCTCGCCGTATCGACGAACAGCGGGGCTGACGGCGGCTACCTGGTGCCGTCCGAAACGGAACGCGCGGTCATCTCGGCGCTCAAAAACATCTCGCCGATGCGAGCGATTGCGTCCGTGCGGCAAGTGTCGGGCTCCGTCTACAAGAAGCCATTCGCAACCAGCGGGTTTGCCACCGGCTGGGTCGCGGAGACGGCGGCACGCACCGAGACCAATACGCCGACGCTTCAAGAGCTGTCGTTTCCGACCATGGAGCTCTATGCCATGCCGGCGGCGACTGCGACGCTGTTGGACGACAGCGCCGTCAATATCGATGAATGGATCGCCGAGGAGGTGCGCGACACCTTCGCCCAGCAGGAGGGAACCGCCTTCGTCTCGGGTGACGGGTCGAACAAGCCCAAAGGCTTCCTCACCTACACGAAGGTCGCCGATGGGTCGTGGTCGTGGGGCAATATCGGCTGCATCAAGACGGGCGTTGATGGTGGCTTCTCGGCGAGCGATCCGGGACACAAGCTGATCGACCTCATCTACACGCTGAAGGCAGGGTATCGCACAGGCGCCACCTTCATCTTCAACCGTGGCACGCAGGCCGCGATCCGCAAGATGAAGGACGGCGATGGTCATTACATCTGGCAGCCGGCCGCAGCGGCCGGCGAGCCGTCGCTGCTGATGGGATATCCGGTGGTCGAATCCGAGGACATGCCGACGATCGCCAACGACAGCTACTCGGTGGCGTTCGGCGATTTCCGACGGGGTTATCTGATCGTCGACCGGGTCGGCATCCGCGTGTTGCGCGATCCCTATTCGTCGAAGCCCTACGTGCTCTTCTACACGACCAAGCGCGTGGGTGGCGGCGTGCAGGACTTCAACGCCATCAAGCTTCTGCAATTCGCCGAGTAAGCGAGCCTCCGCAGACAAGCTCCGGCGGGTTTCCTCCCTGCTCGCCGGTTGAGAGCGAAGCCGCCGGCCACCCCCTCCGGCGGCTTCGCTCGTTTGGGGGAGCTGCATCTTAGCAATGAGAGGACAGCATGACCCTCGCGTTGACGAGCGGGCCTGCCCAGGAGCCGGTGACGGTGGCTGAGGCGAAGGCTCATCTGCGTTTCGATGGCACCGCCGAGGATGTTCTTATCGGCAGCCTGATCGTGACTTCGCGCTTGCATGTCGAGGCGGCGCTCGGGTTGGCGCTGATCACGCAGGATTGGCTTTTGAAGATGGACCGGTGGCCGGACAGCGGCGACGTTCGCTTTCCGCTGCGGCCGATCCAGAGCATAACGTCGGTGACGGTGCTCGACGAGCATGGGACGCCGACCGTCATACCGAGCGAGGACTACCAGCTCGACGGCCAGGCGCTACGGCCGCGCCTGATCGCGCGCGAGGGAAAATGGCCGCCGCCGGAGCAGCGGGCGGGCGGCATCGAGATCCACTTTTCTGCCGGCATCGGTGACGCGGCGGAGGATCTTCCGGAGCCCATTCGCCACGCCATCCTGCTTCTCGTGGCCCATTGGTACGAGCATCGCGATCCGCTCGAAATCGGAACGGCGGGCACGGCTATTCCCGCGGCCGTGTCCGAGCTTCTGCGGCCCTATCACGAGGTGCGGTTGTGAGTGTCGCAATCGGAGAGATGCGCCATCGCCTCGCGCTCGAAGCGCCGCTCACAGAGGCGGACGGCGGCGGCGGGGCGAAAGAGACCTGGGCGCTGGTTGCCGAAGTCTGGGGCGCGATGCGACCGATCTCGGGCCGCGAGAGCGTGGAGGCGGATGGACTGAGAGGGCGCGTGAGCCACGAGATATGGATCCGCTACCGGAAGGGACTCGTGCCGGAGATGCGCTTCGTCCTTGGCCCGCGCGTGTTCGACATTCGCGCGATCATCGATGCCGGTGAGCGGCGGCGGTTTCTGCGCTGCCTCGTCGAGGAGCGTGTGCTGTGAAGGTGAGCCTGCGGGTGACAGGCGGCGGCTTCGCGCGTGCCGAGGCGCGTGTTGAGGAGATGCGCCGCCGCGCCATCGAGCGCGTGGAGGCGCGGCTTCTGACGGAGCGGGATGCGCGCGCCAACCAGCGCGATGCAAGTCCACCACCGAAGCCTGCGAGGTAAAGAGAATGTCCAGCCCGGCCTGGGAGCTGCAGAAGGCGGTCTATCGCGCGCTCATTGCCGATACGGCGCTGGCGGCGCTGCTTGGTGGCGCGCGCATTTACGACGACGTGCCGCGCGGCGCGCCGTTTCCCTATGTCACGTTCGGCCCCAGCACGACGCGCGACTGGAGCACGGGCACGGACAGCGGCACCGAGCACGTGTTCACACTGCGCGCTTGGTCGAAGGAGAAGGGGGAAATGGAGGTGCATGGCCTCATGCATGCAATCCGAACGGCGCTGCATGGAGCGGCTTTGACGCTCGCGGGCCATCGGCTGGTGAACCTACGTCATGAGACCAGCGATACGCTGCGCAATGCCGACGGCGAGACGTATCAGGGCATCGCCCGCTTCCGCGCCGTGACGGAGCCAGACCCGTAGCGAACGGGACAGCACAGCACATCTCCTTGTGCGGAAGGCAGCGGGCGGAAGCCCGTCCGCGCACAAACGCATCCATCTCAGAGGAACAGAGCCATGGCAGCGCAAAAGGGCAAAGACCTTCTCTTGAAGGTCGATAGCGACGGTGACGGGAGTTTTACGACGGTGGCGGGCTTGCGCGCCCGCACAATCGCCTTCAACGCCGAAACGGTGGACGTCACGCATCAGGAAAGCGCGGGCCAATGGCGCGAGCTCCTGGCCGGGGCCGGCGTGAAGAGCGCACGCCTCTCGGGTTCGGGCATATTCAAGGATGCGGCGTCCGACGAGCTCATCCGTAGCTATGTCTTCGCGGGCACCATTCGCGACTGGCAAGTCGTGGTGCCGGATTTTGGGACCGTTGAAGGGCCGTTCCAGATCACCTCCTTTGAGTTGACCGGCCGCCACGACGGCGAGGTGGCCTTCGAACTCGCCCTGGAGTCGGCAGGCGAGCTGACCTTCACTGCTGCGTGAAATTTGAGGGAAGAGATATGGCCAATCGCTATCGCGGCGAGATCGATGCCGTCCTCGACGGCAAGCCTTATACGCTCTGTCTCACGCTCGGCGCGCTGGCGGGGCTTGAGACAGCGTTCGGCGAGGAGGACATGCTGGCGCTCGCCACGCGCTTCGAGGCAGGGCGGATTTCGGCACGCGATTGCCAGCGCATCATCGGCGCCGGCCTGCGGGGCGCGGGGTTCGACATCAGCGACCAGGCGGTCGCTTCCATGAGAGTCGAGGGCGGCGCGGCGGGATACGTCGATATCGTGGCGCGCCTCTTGTCGGCAACGTTCGGGGCGAAGCTCGGCGGCGACGATATGGAGACGGGAGGGGAGAAGGCCACGGGCCCTTTCCCTGGGGCGAGGTGATGGCCATCGGCTTTGGATTGCTTGGCCTCGAACCGCGCGCGTTCTGGGGCCTGACGCTGCCTGAACTCAACGCTGCTGTGCGGGGGCGCTTCGGCGCTGTGGGCCATGAGGGCCCGCCATCGCGCTGCGAGCTTGCCGCGCTTTCAGACCGTTATCCGGACAGATGAGGAGATGACGCCATGGCGGACCCTAACGCGCCGGTGGAGACCTGGGTCGTCGCTGTCGATGCCGATACGAGCGCGCTTTCAGCCGAGCTGCGGCGTGCGGCCGGGCTTGGGCGACAGTTTTCAAACGCGCTCGTCGGCGCGTTCGACAGCATTGCGATTAAGGGCCGTAACGTGGGCGATGTGCTGCGCACGCTCGCGCTTCGGCTATCCGACATCGTTCTCAAGGCGGCATTGCGCCCGCTCGAGCAGGGGTTTGGCAACCTCCTGTCTGGGCTGATGTCGGGCGGTATCGGTTTTGCAAAAGGCGGGGTCGTGCAGCAGGGCCTGCCGGTGCCGTTCGCCGCCGGGGGTGTAATCCAGAGCCCGATCGCCTTTCCCCTCGCAGGGGGACGGATGGGTATTGCGGGCGAGCGCGGCGCGGAAGCCATCATCCCGCTTTCGCGCGGGCCCGACGGACGGCTTGGCATTGCGGCCCGTGGCGGGGGCGGCACGTCCGTAACGTTCAACGTCGTGGCGCAGGACGCGCAGAGCTTCCTGCGCTCGGAAACGCAGGTGGCGGCCATGCTGGCTCGGGCGGTCTCGTTCGGCCAGCGCAATCTTTAGAGCCATTCCGGTTCCGCATCGCAAAGGCGCGCGCCGGCTTTTCCGTGCCGCATGCGGGTGGCCGCGCACCACAGGAGTGAGATCGTGAGCTTTCATGAGGTTCGCTTTCCGACCGCCATCTCGCGGGGCGCCCAGGGTGGGCCGGAACGGCGCACGGACGTCGTCGTGCTGGGGTCCGGCTTCGAGGAACGCAACAGCCGCTGGGCGGAGTCTCGCCGCAGCTACAATGCGGGCTACGGCGTGACGTCGCTGGACGCGCTTCATGAGGTGATCGCATTTTTCGAGGAACGGCGCGGGCGCTTCCATGGCTTCCGCTGGCGGGATCATGCGGATTGGAAGTCTTGCCCGCCGGCAAGCGTGACGACGGCGCTGGATCAGGAGATCGGCGTCGGCGATGGGGTGACGCGCAGCTACCAGCTCACGAAAATTTACGGCCTCTCGTATGCGCCTTATGCGCGCGAGATCCGCAAGCCGGTCGTCGGCACGGTCAAGGTGGCAGTTGATGGTGTGGCGCGCACGGAGGGGGAGCATTTCACGGTCGATGCGACAAGTGGCGTGGTGCGCTTCGAAGTGGGAGTGACGCCCGCGCCTGGCGCGATCGTTACGGCCGGGTTCGAGTTCGACGTACCCGTACGCTTCGATACCGACAAGCTCGAGATCAATCTCTCCGGCTTTGCAAGCGGTGCCATTCCCAACATTCCGGTCATCGAGATCCGTCTATGAAACAGCTTCATCCCGGGCTCGCCGCGCATATTGCGTCCGGCGCCACGATGCTTTGCTGGTGCTGGCGGCTGACGCGGCGTGACGGCGTGCGACAGGGATTTACGGACCATGACCGCGATATCGTCTTCGGCGATACGGTGTTCGAGGCGGCGGCGGGCATGACGGCGAGCGAGATCCGCGATTCGGCCGGCCTCAGTGTGGACAACCTCGAGGTGACGAGCGCGGTCACGTCTGAGCGCCTCGCAGAGGCGGATCTTGCGGCGGGGCTTTATGACAACGCGGCGATAGAGATCTTCCGCGTGAACTGGAGCGCGCCGGAGCAGCGCGTTCTGATGCGCCGGGGCAACTTGGGCGAGGTGAGGCGCGCAGGACAGGCATTTACGGCGGAGGTGCGTGGTCTCGCACATACGCTGCAAGAGACACGCGGGCGACTGTTCCAGTATGCGTGCGATGCGGATCTCGGCGATCGGCGCTGCGGGGTGGATCTTACAAGCGCAAAATTCTTCGGCCTGGGCGCGCTGGTGTCGGTGGCGAGCCCGCGCCGCCTCACGGTGAGCGGCCTCGGCAATTTCGCAAGCGGCTGGTTCACACATGGCTTGCTGACGTTCACGTCGGGCGCCGCTGAGGGGCAGTCCGTCGAGGTGAAGCAGCACGCCGTTGCAGGCAACACAGTCAGCATTGAACTGTGGAGCGCGGCGCGGTTGCCGCTTATGAGCGGCCAGACATTCGCCGTGACCGCCGGCTGCGACAAGGCGGTTGGCACGTGCGCGGCGAAGTTCTCAAACGTCGCCAACTTTCGCGGTTTTCCGCACATGCCAGGCAACGATTTCCTGACCGTCGTCAGCCGCCCCGGCTCGGGCAAGCGCTGAGGAAACGCACATGGCACGTTCGAGGTTTGCCGGTGACCCTCAATCCCCGACGGGAGCGTGGTCGGTGAGGCGCCCTGCGCGCGCGCGGCGGCATTCGGCGAGAGACGTGATCGTTGCCGCGCGGGCGTGGATCGGGACGCCTTACCATCATCAGGCGAGCATAAGGGGCGTCGGCGCCGATTGCCTCGGTCTGATCCGCGGTGTCTGGGCCGACCTCTACGGAGAGCCCACAGAGAGGCCGCCGGCTTATTCGCGTGACTGGGGCGAGGTGGCCGGCGAGGAGACGCTGCTCGCTGCGGCGACGCGTCATCTCATCGCCAAGGATACGTCCGAGGCCCAGGTGGGAGATGTGCTGATCTTCCGCATGCGTGCAGGCGCCATCGCAAAGCACGCCTCCATTCTTGCGACGTCGGAAACCATGATCCATGCGGCGGAGGATCGCCGTTTGTCCGAAGTTCCGTTCGGCGGCTGGTGGCGCCACCGCCTCGCCGCCGTCTTCTCCTTTCCAGGGACCGAACGCTAATGGCCACGCTTGCTCTTGCCGCGGTCGGCGCTGCAGCCGGCGGCGCGCTCCTGCCGTCCGGCATCTCCATGCTCGGCATGACCCTGTCAGGCGCGGCGATCGGTAGCCAGATCGGCGCGTTCGCCGGCAACTACATCGACAACGCGCTGTTCGGCTCTTCGGGGCGCCGGCGTGCCGTCGAGGGGCCGCGCCTCAACGACCTGCGCATAACGTCCTCGACGGAGGGAGCGCCGATCCCGCGCCTCTATGGCCGCACGCGCCTCGGCGGGCAGGTGATCTGGGCTGCACCCATCCGGGAGCGCGTGGTAACGCGGCGATCGGGTGGCGGGAGCTCGAAGGGTGGCCGATCGAGCGAACCGTCTACCGAGACCACGGAGTATCAGTATTTCGGGACGTTCGCCGTGGCCCTTGCCGAAGGAGAGATCACCGGCATCGGCCGTGTGTGGGCCGACGGCGCGGAGATCGATCTCGCACGGGTGACGCACCGCGTCTATTTCGGTACCGAAACACAGCGTCCTGATAGCGCCATCGTGGCTGTAGAGGGAGCTTCGGCCGCGCCGGCCTATCGGGGTGTCGCGTATATTGTGTTCGATGACATGGCGCTCGCGGCCTTCGGCAACCGTATTCCACAGCTCTCCTTCGAGGTGCATCGCACGGTAGAGCCGTTCGGCAAGAACATCCAGGGCGTGGTTCTCATTCCTGGCTCGGGCGAGTTCGTCTATGGGACGATGCCGGTCAGCAAGGTGAAGCGTCTTGGAGTCAGCGAGGCCGAGAACGTGCACACGCTGCAGGGGGGCGCCGACTGGAGCGTATCGCTCGACCAGCTTCAGGCGACGCTTCCCAATGTGGCCTCGGTGTCGCTGGTGGCGAGCTGGTTCGGCACGGATCTCCGCGCGGGGCATTGCAAGGTGAAGCCCGGCGTGGATCTCGCGGACAAGACCACGTCTCCGCTCACGTGGCGGGTGAGCGGGGCGGAGCGGGGCGATGCCCATCTCGTAAGCCGGAAGGACGGACGCGCGGCCTACGGCGGGACGCCGTCGGATGAGGTTGTCGTTCAGGCGATCAAGGATCTGAAGAAGCGCGGGATTGCGACCGTGCTGACGCCGTTCATCCTGATGGACGTGCCGGAAAGCAATGCGCTTGCCAATCCCTACGGCGGAGTGTCCCAACCGCCCTATCCATGGCGCGGGCGCATCACCTGCCATCCCGCGCCCGGTGAGCCGGGAAGTCCAGATCGGACGAGCGCGGCAGCAAGCCAGATCGCGGCCTTCGTCGGCACCGTCTCGGCCAGTGCATTTTCAATCTCGGGCGAGCGCGTCGTCTATTCAGGCCCCGAGGAATGGTCTTTCCGGCGCATGGTGCTGCATTACGCCTGGCTCGCGAAGGCGGCGGGAGGCGTCGATGCGTTCGTGATCGGCACGGAGCTTCGCGGCCTCAGCTGGGTGCGCAGCGGCCGCTCCACCTATCCGTTCGTCGATGCGTTGATCGCGCTGGCGGCGGATGTGAAGGCCATTCTCGGCGCCAACACCAAGGTCACCTATGCGGCGGACTGGTCCGAGTACTTCGGTCACCAGCCGGCGGACGGCTCGGGGGACGTGCATTTCCATCTCGACCCG
Organism: Hyphomicrobium sp.; assembly: GCF_036780825.1. Lineage (GTDB taxonomy): Bacteria > Pseudomonadota > Alphaproteobacteria > Rhizobiales > Hyphomicrobiaceae > Hyphomicrobium_C. Next base: position 14,088 of record NZ_DAIQCD010000039.1, read on the forward strand.
CTCTGGGCATCGAGCGCCATCGACGCGATCGGCATCGATCTTTATTGGCCTCTCGCCGACTGGCGCGACGGCACCGCGCATCTCGACTATGCGGCGGGCACGCGCTCGATCTACGACGAGGCCTATCTGCGCGGCAACGTGCAGGGCGGAGAAGGGTACGACTGGTACTACGCGAGCGCCTCGGATCGTGAGGCGCAGATCCGCGCGCCGATCACGGACGGACAGGGCCAGCCGTGGGTGTTTCGCTACAAGGACATCCGGTCCTGGTGGCGGAACCGGCATTTCAACCGCATCGGCGGCGTGGCAAATCCCGCGCCCACGGCCTGGGTGCCGCAGTCGAAGCCGTTCTGGTTCATGGAGATCGGCTGTCCGGCTATCGACAAGGGCGCCAACCAGCCGAACGTTTTCGTTGATCCGAAGAGCGTTGAATCGGCGATGCCGTATTTCTCGCGCGGGATCCGTGACGACCTGATGCAGCGCCTCTACCTCAAGGCGATGATCGATACGTTCGATCCCACGAGCGATCACTTCGTGGCGGCCAACAATCCCGTATCCGCGGTTACGGGCGGGCGCATGGTCGATCCGGCGCGTATCTACGTCTATTGCTGGGATGCGCGGCCTTACCCGGCGTTTCCCCATGACCTCGAAGTTTGGAGTGATGGCGAGAACTGGCGTCTTGGGCACTGGCTGAACGGGCGCTTCTCAGCGGCGCCACTCTCGGCTCTGGTCGACAGCATTCTCGCCGACTACGGCATCGTGGGGCACGATACGAGCCGTCTCAGCGGGCTCGTTCATGGCTATGTGATCGACCGGCTCATGTCCCCGCGCGATGCGCTCGAGCCGTTGGAGCTTGCCTATTTCTTCGATGGTGTGGAGAGCGAGGGGCAGCTTTCGTTCCGTCATCGGGGATCAGAGGCGCCCGCCCTTTTTCTCTCTGAGAGCGATTTCGTTGAGGAGCGCATCGACGACCCGCTTCTGACGCTGACGCGCGCGCAAGAGACCGATCTTCCGATGTCGGCGAAGCTGAGCCACATCGCCGCCACGGGCGACTATCGGCAGGCCGTTGCCGAGGCGCGGCGGCTGGCGGTGGCGAGCGAGCGTGTGGCGCGGGCCGAGCTGCCGATCGTGCTCGAGCACGAGGCCGCGGCTCAAATCGCGGATGCATGGCTGTTTGAGACATGGGCGGCGCGGGAGCGCGCTCTCTTCAAGCTGCCGCCGAGCGCGCTCGCGGTCGAGCCCGGAGATATCATTGCGATCGAAAAGGACGACACTGAGTTCCTGGTGCGCGTCATCGATGTCGGCGAGCGGGGCGTGCGGGAGATCGAAGGGCTGAGTGTTGATCCCGAGGTCTACGCCGGTGCCGTTACGCTGCCGCGCCGTAGCCCGCCAGGGGAAGCGGTCTACGACGGCCAGCCACACATCGAGTTCCTCGATCTCCCTCTTCTGCGCGGCGACGAGCCACCGGAAGCGGGCTATGCGGCAGTGTTCCAGCATCCCTGGCCGGGTGGGCTGAACGTGTACGCGTCACCCGAGGATGCCGGCTATCTGTTGCGGGCAAGCGCGCTGGCGCCGGCGATCCTAGGCTTCACCTTGGATCCGCTGCCCGCGGGTCCGCTCGGTGTGATCGATCATGCGGCGCGGGTGCGCGTCGAACTCGGCGGTGGCGAGCTTCATTCGGTGACGCGGCTGCAGCTCCTTGCCGGAGCCAATGCGGCCGCCGTCCGCAACGAGGCGGGCGCTTGGGAAATTCTGCAGTTTGAACGTGCGAGACTCATCGCAGAGGCGACATACGAGCTTTCCGATCTGTTGCGCGGACAGGCGGGCAGCGAAAGCGAGATGCGCGCTCCGCTGCCGGCGGGCGCGGCTTTCGTGCTGCTCGGCCCGGAGATTGCGCGTATCGATCTGGCTCGGCACGAAGTCGGCTTGCCGCTGCTGTGGCGGTACGGACCGGCAAACCGGGACATTGCCGATCGCTCGTATGGCGCCGCGCAGCACGCATTCTTAGGGCGCGGTCTCAAGCCTCTTTCGCCGGTCCACGTCCGGGCGCGTCGCCAAACTGGAGGCGACATCACGCTCACCTGGATCCGCCGGACGCGCATCGGCGGCGACGGATGGGACGGGGCAGAGGTGCCGCTCGGCGAGGAAAGCGAAGGCTACGAAGTCGATATCCTGAACGGGGAGGCGGTGGTGCGCACGATCGCGTCGAGAACGCCCGCGTGCGCTTACTCCGCTGCTGATCAGGTGACCGATTTCGGTTCGCCGCAAGCCGTGCTTGCCGTTGCCGTGCATCAGATGAGTCCGGCTTACGGCCGGGGCACGGCGAAGCGCGCGATCGTGTGATCCGCGCGGGGCGCGCCGCCGATCGGCGTGTGCGGCCGAGTCACAGAAACTCAGCCTTTCATACCGAGGTGGACATGGATGACGCATGCTGGGCCGATGCATGCTGGCTCAAGGAAGCGTGGCGTGAATTCGGGCAAGCCGAGCGCGCAGGCGACCGCCATAACCCGCGCATCGTGGCCTTCTTCCGCGATGTCGGCCATCCGGGGATTGTGCGGGACGAGGTGGCCTGGTGTGCGGCGTTCTGTGGCGCCTGTCTCGAGCGGGCGGGCTTCGCGTCGACGCGCTCGCTGCTCGCACGCTCCTATCTCAAGTGGGGCCGCTCGCTTACGGAGCCGCGCGTCGGCTGCATCGCGGTTTTCTCCCGCGGCAGTGATCCGGGCAGCGGCCATGTGGGCTTCTGGCTCGGCGAGACGGACGATGCCGTTGTCGTGCTCGGCGGAAACCAGGCCAACTCCGTTTCCGTAGCGCGCTATCCCAAGAGCCGCCTCATCGGCTTGCGCTGGCCGGATGCGCGAAGCTCTGCCAATGGTGACGCTGTCTTCGAGCGTGCTCTCGCGCACGTGCTCGAGATGGAGGGCGGATATACGGACGATCCGCATGATCCCGGCGGGCCGACCCATCGCGGCATCACGCTCGCGGTGTTGGCTGCCTGGCGCAATGTCGCCGTGACCGACGCCAACCGGCAAGGCTTGGTCGAGGATCTCAAGGCTATCGACGCGGCCACGGTGCGAGCGATCTATCGCCGCCGCTATTGGGAACGGGCGCAGTGCGGAGAGCTCGCGCCGGCGCTTGCGCTGATGCATTTCGACACCGCCGTCAATCAGGGGTTCGGCACCGCGATCCGCTTTTTGCAGGAAGCGGTCGGTGCCGGCGTGGATGGGGAGATCGGGCCCGAGACGCGTGCTGCCATCGCACGTGCGGACGTCGTCCAGATCCTTGAGGCCTATGCCGAGATCCGGCGTCGCCGCTATCGGGCGCTCCCCCATTTCTGGCGTTTCGGCCGCGGCTGGCTCGCGCGTGTCACCAAGACGCTGGCACGCGCCAAAACGCTGGCCGCCGAAACGGCCGCGTCCCAATCTCAACCCGTAGGAGTGGAAGACATGACGACGATAGAGACTGGCTTAGCCTCAGGAAAATGGTGGGGGCATTCCCTCACCGTCTGGGGCACGATCGTGACCATCCTCTCGACTGTGGTGCCGGCGCTGGCGCCTGTGACGGGCGTCGATGTCACGGGCGATCTCGTGCGGGATGCCGGCGAGCAGGCCGTCGATGCGATGCAGGCAGTGGGCGCGCTGATTGGCACACTGATGACGATTTATGGCCGCATGCGGGCGACGGCGCCGCTCCAACGCAGCCTTTTGAAGGCGAAGGGCTGAGCGGGGGCTCCGAGAGGCGCTTCCGATCATAGTCGAAGCATGAGCGGTTGCTCATCGTCTTCCAGAGTAACGATTGTCGGGCTTCCCCCCACCCCCGGCCCCTCCCCACAAGGGGGAGGGGTTCCAGTCCGGTGGGAACTGGCACGCAAACAATCAGGCTTAGAGCCGTTCCGGCTTACGTGGAATCGAGGAACGGCCCGGGTTTTTGCTTCCTCGTGCATTCGTCGGGCACTTGAGCCCGCATGGCTCCGCCTGGTCTCTCTCTGGCATGGCTCCGCCATGACCCGGTTCCAACTTTTCCGGAAGCACTCTAGGTTTTTATTTGAGAGACTGGTTCACGTTCTCGGTGAATGCGTTTCCTCATCCACCTCAAACGATCAGGCTCTAGGCTCGGCATGGGCCGGCGACTATAGTCCGGGGATCTGTGAGGCAAATTCAGAGGGACCCCGTGCGCATTCTCGTCGTGGAGGACGACAACGATCTCAACCGCCAGCTCAATATGGCGCTGACGGCCGCAGGATATGCGGTGGATACGGCGTTCGACGGCGAGGAAGGCCACTTTCTCGGCGATACGGAGCCTTATGACGTCGTGATCCTCGATCTCGGCCTGCCGAAGATGGATGGGATCTCGATCCTCGAGCAGTGGCGGCGCGCCAATCGCAATATGCCGGTCATCATCCTAACGGCGCGGGACCGGTGGAGCGACAAGGTTTCCGGCATGGATGCGGGGGCCGACGATTACGTCGCCAAGCCGTTTCACATGGAGGAGCTTTTGGCGCGGGTGCGCGCGCAGGTGCGCCGGGCCTCGGGGCACGCCAAGAGCGAGATCGAATGCGGGCCGGTGCGGCTCGATACCAAATCCTCACGCGTGACGTGCGACGGCCAGCAGGTCAAGCTCACGTCCCACGAATACCGGCTGCTCGCCTATCTCATGCATCATAGCGGGCGCGTGGTTTCGCGCAGCGAGCTCGTCGAGCATCTCTACGAGCAGGACTTCGATCGCGATAGCAACACCATCGAGGTGTTCATCGGTCGGCTACGAAAGAAAATTCCGGCCGACGTGATCGAGACCGTGCGCGGTCTCGGCTACCGCATGAGCCGCGGCCCCGATGACGTTTAACTCGCTCGCGTTCCGTCTCTTCGCGACCTCGGCAGCCTGGGTGCTGCTGGTGCTGCCGATCGCGGGCATCGTCATCTATCATCTCAACCGCGACGATCTCCAGACGTCGTTCGACGCCCGGCTGGCGAAGCTCGTCAACTCCATCGCGGCCGACAGCATGGGCGGCGGCGGGGCAGAGCCCATCGCGCCCAAGAACCGCTACGAGCCGCTGTTCGAAGATCCTCGCTCGGGCTGGTATTGGCAGATCAAGCCGCTCGACGATACCGCGCATCCAACGCTGCGCTCGGTATCGCTCGGTGACGCGTCGATCGCGACGCCCGTCGAGCGCACCATCAAGCCGGATGCAGATGGCGCGCGCTGGATGAATGCCACCGGCCCCGCCGGCGAAGGCATCAGAATGATCGAGGTGATCGACAACCCCGGCCCGCGCGGCGAGGGGTCCCGCTATTCGGTGATCGTGGCCGGCCCCATAGATTGGCTCGACAGCCGGCTTTCGGGGTTTCTGACCCGGCTTTCGATCGCGCTGTTCCTTACCGGCGTCGGGCTGGTCGCGGTGACGCTGTTCCAGGTGCGCTTCGGTCTGCTTCCGCTGCGCCGCATCGAACAGGGCCTCTCGAATATACGCTCCGGTACGGCTGAACGTCTCGACGGCGAGCTTCCGGCTGAGATCCAGCCATTGCAGGAGGAGCTCAATGCCCTTCTGGCCTCCAACGAGGAGATCATCGACCGGGCCCGCACGCAGGTGGGCAATCTCGCCCATGCGCTCAAGACGCCGCTCGCCGTCATCACCAATGAGGCGCGGGAGGATAAGGGGCCGCTCGGGCGCAAGATCGTCGAGCAGGCCGCGATCATGCGCGATCAGGTAAACCACTATCTCGATCGGGCGCGGGTGGCGGCCGGGACTGGCGCTGTCATCGGGCGGGCGACGCAGGTCCACGAGGTTCTCGAGCCACTGAAACGGGCGCTCGAGCGTATCCACCGTGATCGCGAGATCGCCGTTGCCATCGCCTGCCCGCACGACATCCGCTTCGCGGGCGAGCGCCAGGACCTCGAGGAAATCCTGGGCAATGTTTGCGATAATGCCTGCAAGTGGGCAAAGGGGAGGGTGGTGGTCGACGTCGCTCACTCGACGAGCCGGCGGCCGCCCGGGCGCCTGACCATCCGGATCGAGGACGATGGTCCCGGCCTTTCGGCGGAGGAACGCCAGCGCATCGGCAAGCGCGGCGTGCGTCTCGATGAGACCAAGCCGGGGACAGGCCTCGGGCTCTCCATCGTCACTGATCTCGTGCAATCCTACCGCGGCACGCTTCGCCTGTCGGAGTCCGAGCTGGGCGGGCTGCGCGTGGATATCGTTCTGCCGTCTGCGGTGTGAGCAGGCCGCTTGCCACGCCGGACCGAAATGTGCCTCTTCGGCAACGGCGTCGGTCTTTGATCGCGAATCAGGATCAGATCGAATGCCGATCCTCCCTCAAAACGCCGATTTTCCAGTGGCTAACGTCGAACTTTTGCCTGAATGGCGGTGGAAACGGTGGGCTGGATGTGCTTGAAGTCGAGTCACATCTGGGCGTTCATCGGGCTCTTGCTAAGGCCCGGCAGGCCACGGGCGTGCGTCGGTGCGACGCCGCCCTGCGCTGTCGGGTCGGGCCCGGTCCGCGGGAGAAACGGGGATCTTTCAATGCGCATTATCGGCGCTTCCGCGCTTTTCATGCTGTCGGTTGGGCTCGCTGGCTGCGGTCCTGAGGGGCCGAGCAAGGCCGACACCGGTATGGTCGTGGGCGCGGTCGCCGGCGGCATCCTCGGCAATCAGGTCGGAAAGGGCAGCGGCAACATCGCGGCTACCGCGCTCGGCGCCGTGGTCGGCGGCATTGTCGGTAGCGAGATCGGCCGTTCGCTCGACGAGCAGGACCGGCGCCTCGCACAGGAAGCCGAATTCTATGCGCTCGAGCGCGGCCAGTCCGGCGTCTCCCGGCAGTGGCGCAACCCGAACAATGGCCGCTATGGGGAAGTGGTCCCGAGCCGGCCGTACAAGCGCGGAAATGTCGATTGCCGCGACTATACGCACAAGATCTTCGTCGATGGCCGGCCGCAGTCGATGCGGGGCACGGCCTGCCGTAATCCGGACGGCACCTGGAGCAACGTCGGCTAATTCTGCGTGACGAAAGCCCTATGACTATGGCGCGGCCGTTTGTCGTGGCGCTTCGGGCGCCCCGTTGTGCGAATCTCGGTCGCGCTATGGCTCGGCCGTCAAAATGGCGCGATCAAGCCGGCCACCTCTTGCCAGCCTGAGCCCCCGCCCCTATTGAACGGGGCTGATAGGCTAGAAGGCTTCTAAATGCTGCTTTGGCTCTGCTTCGCGTTCCTGACGGCGGCTGTCGTCGTCTTTCTCCTGCGACCGCTGCGGGCCGATCAGCTTTCGGCAATTGAGCCCGCCGCCGCGGACCTTGCGGTCTATCGCGATCAGCTTCGCGAGCTTGAGGCCGAGCAAGACCGAGGCCTTTTCATCGATAGCGAAATCGAGAGCGCGCGTGCGGAGGTCGCCCGGCGGCTTTTGCGCAGGGCCGGGAAAAGCCCCGCAGACGCCAATACCGCGCTGGCGGCGCACGATGCCGCGAGCCCCGCGCGGGCCCGATGGATCTACGTCGTCCTCGCTACCCTGCTACCTGTCTTCGCCGTGTCTCTCTACCTCCTGGAAGGTTCGCCCCACCTGCCGAGCCGGCCATTTGTCGAGCGTAATAGCGCGGAAGCCGGCCAGGCCGCCGTGGCCAATCTCGTCGGGCGCGTGGAGGAGCGGCTGCGGGCGCATCCCGAGGACGGGCGTGGCTGGGATGTCATCGCACCCGTGTATCTCCGGCTCGAGCGCTATGCGGAGGCGGCTCATGCGTTCGCGGAAGCGAACCGGCTCGAAGGGGAAAGCGTGCGCCGCCTTCTCGGCTTTGCCGAGGCCACGCTTCTCGCCGAGCGCGGTGTTGTCACAGAGCCCGTGCGAAGGGCAGCCCTGCGCGTGCTGGAACTCGATCCCGAGCGAACGCAGGTTCGCGTATGGCTGGCGCTGGCTAAGGAGCAGGACGGCGATCTCGCAGGCGCGGCGGAGGAATATCGGGGCATCCACGCCAAGGCTCCCGCGGATGCGCCATGGCGCACGGCGGTTGCGGAACGCCTGGAGCTCGTCGAGAAGAAGCTCAAGGGCGAGGCGGTGAACGACGGTTCTGGCGTCGGGCCGGCGCTGAATGAACGGGCACCCCAAGCGGCGCCGGCTGGCGAGATGCCGGATATTTCTACCATGGCGCCCGCCGAGCGGGAGGCCTTCATCGCGCGGATGGTGGACCGCCTCGCTGCGCGTCTCGAGGAGAACGGCAAGGACCTGGATGGATGGATCCGTCTCGCCCGTGCCTATAAAGTTCTCGGACGAGAGGGAGAGGCCCGGGCGGCGATCGCCAGCGCCCGCAAGAACTTCGCTGGAGAAGCCGCGCCGCTCGCGGAAATTGGGAAAGCTGAGGAAAGTCTCGGTCTCGCAGGAGAGGAGCTCGCGCCGCCACCATGACACGCAAGCAAAGGCGAGGCCTTCTGATCGGGCTGGGGGTCGGGGTGCTGTCGGTCGCGGCGATCCTGATGCTGTTCGCGTTCCGCCAGTCGATCGTCTTCTTCCATACGCCGAGCGAAGTGGTGACGCAAAAGATCGAGCCGGGCGTGCGCTTTCGTCTCGGGGGCCTCGTGGCCGACGGATCGGTGGTGCGCGGCGAGGGCACCAGAGTTGCCTTCACGGTGACGGATACGCTGCAGACGGTTCCCGTGAGCTATGAGGGCATCCTGCCGGATCTCTTCCGAGAGGGGCAGGGTGTCGTGGCGGAGGGTTCGCTCGGAGCCGACGGGCACTTCATCGCCGATACGGTGCTCGCCAAGCATGATGAGAACTACATGCCTCCCGAGGTTGCGAAAGCACTCGAGGAGCAGGGCGTGAAGCTCGGAGAAGGAGCGCGCCATCCGGAAGGAATGACGCAGTGAGAAAGGCCCCTAGGCTCATCGGCAGACGGACCGACCCCTTATCGGCGCACGGCGGCGGGACGGAAGCGCGGCGCTGCCAAAGCCGGCGGGACCTATCCGCTCCTATGAGCCGGAACCAGGGATCGAGGCGCGGATGATCATCGAAATCGGACACTTTGCGCTGATCCTGGCGCTTCTCGTCTCGGCGGCACAGATGATCGTGCCGGCTTGGGGCGCGCGTATGCGCGATCCGCGGCTGATGGCATTCGGCGAGCCTGCTGCGTTGAGCCAAGTGGTCCTGATCCTGATCGCATTCCTGGCCCTGATGTACGCGTATGTGACGTCCGACTTCTCAGTCGCCAACGTTGCGGCGAACTCGCATTCCGACAAACCGCTTATCTATCGGATCTCCGGCGTGTGGGGGAACCACGAGGGGTCGATGCTCCTTTGGGTCCTCATCCTCGCCGTGTTCGGTGCATCGGTGGCGCTCTTCGGGACCAACCTGCCGGCGACGCTCAAGGCCAACGTGCTTTCGGTGCAGAGCTCGATCGCGCTGGCGTTCCTCCTGTTCATCCTTCTGACGTCGAACCCGTTCGAACGACTCGATCCGGCGCCGTTCGACGGCAACGGCCTCAACCCCATTCTTCAAGACCCGGCACTCGCCTTCCATCCGCCCTTCCTCTACATGGGCTACGTCGGCTTCTCGCTGGCGTTCTCGTTCGCCATCGCGGCGCTGATCGAAGGGCGAACGGATGCGGCCTGGGCACGCTGGGTCCGGCCCTGGACGCTGCTCGCCTGGATGTGCCTCACGCTCGGCATCGCCATGGGCTCCTGGTGGGCCTACTACGAGCTCGGCTGGGGAGGCTGGTGGTTCTGGGATCCGGTCGAGAACGCCTCCTTCATGCCGTGGCTCGCCGGCACGGCGCTGCTCCATTCGGCGCTCGTCATGGAGAAGCGCGAGGCGCTCAAGATCTGGACGGTGCTGCTCGCGATCCTGACCTTCTCGCTGTCGCTGATGGGAACGTTCCTGGTGCGCTCCGGCGTTCTGTCGTCGGTGCATGCCTTTGCCGTCGATCCGGGGCGCGGTGTTTTCGTTCTTTCCATCATGGTGCTGTTTACGGGCGGTGGCCTGGCGCTGTTCGCGTGGCGCGCGCGCGACCTCCAGCAGGGTGGCGTCTTTTCTCCGATCTCGCGCGAAGGCGCGCTGGTGCTGAATAACGTGCTGCTGACCGTTGCATGCGTGACGGTGCTCGTCGGCACGCTCTATCCGCTTGCGCTCGAAGCCCTGAACGGCATGAAGATCTCAGTGGGCGCGCCATACTTCAACATGACCTTCGTGCCGCTGATGATCCCGCTGCTGCTGGTGCTGCCGCTCGGGCCGCTCATGGCCTGGAAGCGCGCCGATATCGCAGCTGCCATGGAGCGTCTCATCGCGGCTGCCGTTATTGCCGCCATCGTGCTCGTCGCCTCGTTCGCGGCCACGGAGCGGGGCCCATGGCTGGCGCCGTTCTGCCTGGCGATCGGAGCCTGGGTCATGGCCGGTGCACTGGCCGAGACGGCGTTTCGCATCAAGCTCGGGAAAGGACCGCTCCGCGATTCGCTGCGCCGGCTGGTCAATCTCCCCCGTGCCGCAATCGGGACCATGCTCGCGCATTTCGGCGTTGGCCTCATGGTCATCGGCATCGTTGGAACGACCGCCTACAAGAGCGAGGAAATCCTGCTCATGCGCCCCGGCGAGAGTAAAGAGATCGCTGGCTATACGCTCACTTTCCGCGGTGCGGCGCCGGCGCAGGGGCCGAACTACACGGAGACGATCGGCGTCTTCGACGTGACGCAGGACGGTGTGCCGGTCACCCGGCTCGAGCCCTCGAAGCGCCTCTACACGGCGCCGCCGCAGCCGACCTCAGAAGCCGGCATCTACGCACACTGGACGGGTGACCTCTATGCCGTGCTCGGCGATCAGCAGCCGGACGGCGGCTTTGCTGTGCGCCTCTATTTCCATCCGCTCGTGCGCTGCATCTGGCTCGGCGCGCTCGTGATGTTCATCGGCGGCGCGGTTTCGCTATCCGATCGCCGCCTGCGGGTGGGCATGCCGCGGCGCGCCTCACGGGTGCCGGCAGGCGCCCCGGCGGAGTGAGGGACGCCATGGAAGCCAGGAGCATGACAGGCTGCGCGCGGCGATGGTTCGCCATCGTGGTGGCGGCTCTCCTCGTTGCGGGGGGAGCTCCGGCGGCGGTTCACGCCGTCACGCCGCAAGAGGTGTTGCCGGATCCGGTGCTTGAGAAGCGCGCGCGCGATATTTCGGCCGAGCTGCGGTGCCTCGTCTGCCAGAATCAATCCATTGATGATTCGGACGCGCCACTGGCCCATGATCTGCGCGTGCTGGTCCGCGAGCGGCTGAGCGCAGGCGATAGCGATCAGCAGGTGCGCGACTTTCTCGTGGCGCGCTATGGCGAGTTCGTGCTGCTGAAACCGCCGTTCTTGGTCAACACGCTGCTGTTGTGGCTGATGCCGCTGTTGGGCCTCGCGGCCGCCGTGCTGATCCTGTGGCGCGCTTTCTCTCCGGCACGGCGGGAAGCGACGGCAGCGGTGGCGCGGACGGCAAAGCTCTCTCTCGAGGAGCAGGCGGCTCTCGATGATCTGCTCAAGCGTGAGCGGGGCGGGGATCGCAACTAGAGCATTTTCCGATCATACGTATCCGGCGGCGTTGAAGTAGCTGGAACAGT
>NZ_DAIQCD010000040.1:0-25240 GCF_036780825.1 Hyphomicrobium sp.
GTCCCACTTGATCCGCGAATTTTCTGATCGCCCCGCTCTGGTACGCGTTCGGCGGGGCTTGCCACGCCTTGCGGCGCCGCTCGAGCTCCGCCGGATCGACCTCGAGATCGAGCGTGCCCGTCTCGGCGTCGATCGCGATGATGTCGCCGTCCTGGATGAGTCCGATCGGCCCTCCGACGGCCGCCTCCGGCCCGACGTGCCCGATGCACAGGCCGCGCGTCGCGCCCGAGAAGCGCCCGTCCGTGATCAGCGCGACCTTATCGCCCTGGCCCTGGCCGTAGAGCGCGGCCGTGGTGGACAGCATCTCGCGCATGCCGGGGCCGCCCTTGGGGCCCTCGTAGCGGATCACGAGCACTTCGCCTTCCTTGTACTCGCGGGCCTCGACAGCGTGGAACGCCTCCTCCTCGCAATTGAAGCAGCGCGCCGGACCGCGGAACTTGAGCGTGTGGAGGCCCGCGACCTTCACGATCGCTCCATCCGGCGCCAGCGTGCCCTTGAGGCCGACCACTCCGCCCGTAGGGCTGATCGGGTTCGACACCGGATAGACGACCTTCTGATTGGTATTGAAGGTCACGGATTCGAGATTTTCGGCCATCGTCTTACCCGTGACCGTCAGGCAGTCTCCGTGCAGGATGCCGCCCTCGAGCAGCGCCTTGAGGATCTGCGGCACGCCGCCAATTTCATGGACGTCGTTGGCGACGTACTTTCCGCCGGGCTTGAGGTCGGCGATGTATGGCGTCTTTTTGAAGATCTCGGCCACGTCGAAAAGATCGAACTCGATGCCGCACTCGTGCGCCATGGCCGGGAGGTGCAGCGCGCCGTTCGTCGAGCCGCCCGTCGCGGCGATCACGATCGCAGCATTCTCGAACGCCTTGCGCGTACAGATATCGCGCGGACGGATGCCGAGCGCGAGAAGCTTCATCACGGCTTCGCCCGAGGCGTGCGCATACTGGTCGCGGCTTTCGAAGGGAGCCGGCGTTCCGGCCGAGCCCGGCAGCGCCAGGCCGATGGCTTCGGAGACACATGCCATGGTGTTGGCGGTGAACTGGGCGCCGCACGCGCCAGCGGTCGGGCAGGCCACGCACTCGAGCTCGTGCAGCTCTTCGTCCGAGAGGCGCCCGACCGAATGCATGCCGACACCCTCGAAGACGTCCTGCACGGTGACATCGCGGCCCTTATACTTTCCGGGCATGATGGAGCCGCCATACATGAAGACCGACGGCACGTTGAGCCGCAGCATGGCCATCATCGTACCCGGTAGGCTCTTGTCGCAGCCGGCGATGCCGACCAGCGCGTCGTAGCAGTGGCCGCGCATGGTGAGCTCGATCGAATCCGCGATCACCTCGCGCGAGACGAGCGACGATTTCATGCCCTGGTGGCCCATGGCGATGCCGTCGGTGACGGTGATGGTGCAGAACTCGCGCGGCGTGCCGCCGGCTTCCTTGACGCCGGCCTTGGTCGACTGCGCCTGCCGCTGGAGCGCAATATTGCACGGTGCAGCCTCGTTCCAGCAGGAGACGACGCCGACGAACGGCCGATGGATCTCCTCCTCGGTGAGGCCCATGGCGTAGTAATAGGAGCGGTGCGGCGCGCGCGAAGGACCTTCCGTAACATGCCGGCTCGGCAACTTAGATTTGTCGAATGTCCTCGCGTCCATCAAATCACGTCCATTCTTCTGAGCTTCGCGTTCCATACAGTTCCAGCGGAGCATCGCCTCTGAGGCATGCCCCGGCCAAGAGTAGGATTCCGCGTTCAATAAGGCCGCTTCGGAAGATTGGATCAGCGGCGCCGCAACCGGCCCGCACTTTCCGAACCTGAAGCCCCCGCAAAGCTCCCGTTCTCGCCAGTCCTTCGTTACGCTTATTTGTGGCTCAAACGAGGCATTGCGATCAAGTTTCGTTGCCTTAACGCAACATTCCTCGTTTCTGGCCTCCGGTTTTCCGACTATCCGGCAAGCGTGGCCTGTTAACCACACTTAACGTTTTGGCGGCCTTCAGCTCGCTACGAACGCCATTTAGCAAGCGATCCCGGCCAATCACCGGCCATCCTGCGGCGGTACCGCGGCATTTCTCAAAAAACGCCGGCAGCCCGCTCGCCGAACTTCAATCGGCTTCAGCCCAGAAGGTTCGATTTGCTTGGCGTCGAAGCAAACGATCCGGCGCATCGAGCAGAGGCTGCAGATCAGAAGCGCGCCCGGTCGCGGCGTGTCGCCGACTGGCTCTTGGGCGCCAGGGACCCGAGGCCCGCCGGCACGGGCTTCGCTCCCACCTTGCCGCCGGCAGCAGGCACGCCTTGCGGCGCGCGTTCCTCACGCAGCGACCCGTAAGGACAGCAGCCCGACAGCTCGCATCTCGCCTTGTTCTGATGCTTCCACACGGCGGCCTCGAGCCGGCTGGTGAGATTTAGCTTTCGCAGCACGTTCTTGACGTGGACTTTGACTGTGGTGGAGCTGATCCCAAGGTTGCGGGCAATCGTCTTGTTATTCAATCCATCCGCCAGGCACTGCAGGATCTCCTGCTCGCGCTCCGTAAGCTCGCCGTCACAGGAGTTCTTCTTGGAGGGCGGCTCGAGCACGGCGTTTTTCAGCACTTCCGTCAGCCTGTCCTGCAGAACCGTCGTGCCGGCCGACACCTTGAGCAGGTTGGTGCATAGATCCTCGGGCTCCATGTCCTTGAGAAGGTAGCCATCGGCCCCGGCGCGCAAGGCTTCGAGCAGATCCTCCTCGGCGTCCGAAACCGTGAGCACGATATAGCGCGCATTGAGATCCGTGGTTTTGAGCCGGCGAAGGGTCTCGATCCCATCCATTCCCTTCATGTTGAGGTCAATCAGGACCATGTCCGGTTGCAGCCTGTGGGCGCAATCAAGCCCCTCCTGCCCGGATGCGGCCTCCCCCACCACCTCAAAGTTCGAGTTATCGGAAATGATCTCCCGCACACCTTTGCGGAACAACGCGTGGTCGTCGATGAGCATCACCTTGATCATTTCCCTCACCCTTCAATGTTCTTTTTTATTGAACGGATTGCGGAGTGAATGTCAGCCGCACCCGTGTGCCGCCTTGTCGCCTCGGCATGACCTGGATGTCGCCGCCGAGGCTATAGGCGCGTTCCTTCATGATGGCCTGGCCATGGTGCCCATGGGCCTCCTTCGACGGGCTATAGCCAATGCCGTCATCATCTATCGTTATCACGACCGACCCGTTCGCCGGCATCATGAGCGCGATGAACGCATTGTTCGCGCGGGCATGGTGCACGATGTTCGAAAGCGCCTCCCGCACGACTTGCAGAATATGGAACTCTTCGTTCACGGTCAGTCGGCAATTCACCAGCCGGTTGTCGAGGGAGATGGAGAGGCTCGAACGCTGCGAGAACTCGTCGATCGCCGATTGGATGGCATGGTTCAGCCCGCGCCCGTCCATGTGGACGCGGAACGTGGCAAGCAGCTCACGCAGTTCCCTGTAGGCGGTGTCGAGGCCGGCGCGCAGCTCGCGGATCATGGCGTGGCTGCTGTCGGCGCTCGTGTTGGCGCTGGATTGCAGGCGCGCCAGCTGGATCTTCATGAACGAGAGCGATTGAGCGAGCGAATCGTGCAGCTCCCGCGCGATGGCCGCCCGCTCCTCCAGCACCGCAATGCGCCGGCCTTCCTGGTCGTGACTCTGGAACTTCGACGTGACCGAGAGAAGCCCGGCGGTGATCTCGAGCGTCTGCATGTCGGTATCGTCGAGGAAGCGGTCTTTCTCCATCTCGACGATGAGCGCGCCTTTCTCCCGCGACGGCTCGACGAACGGCACGGCGATGCAGCGCACCTCGGCGCCGTCCGGGTTCTTGCCAACGAATATCGACGATCCGGAGAGGTGCAGCTCGCTGAAGAGGGTCTCGTTTAGCGAGCGGGGCTCATGGTTTGAGTATACCGAGCGGCCGGTGGATGTCGGCGGCTCCTCCTCGGTATAGAGGATGGCCGCATTGCTGACGTCGAGCGCCCGCTCCAGCGCATAGAGCATCCGGCGCAGCATTGCCTCGTTCAAAGGCTGTTCGTTGATCAGCTCGACAAATCTGGAAAGAAATTCCTGGGCGCCGATGACGCGTCTCAGATGGTCGCTGATTTTGTTGGTCCAGGTCGCCTCCGCCGCGTACCCCTCGAGACGCGCAGTCAGGGCGGAGACTTTGTGCTCGAGACGGAGAAACTCGTCGCGCTCCGGCGGGGCGGAGCCATAGGAAAATTTTTCCGGGATGAAATCCACCAGCCTGTTCAGCCGCTCGACGAGCACGCGCCGCGTCTCCAATGCAATCCTGGCGATGCAGAGCATGAGAAACAGCAGGCCGATCAGTTGCAACGTCGCAATGACGGACTGCTTGACTTCGACATCACGCTGCAATGCAACATTCAGTTGAGAGTACGACGCTACCACGTCATCCGCGAGTGGCAACCAGCCGGCGGTAGGCACTCCCTCTTCCGCCGCACGCTTGAGTTTGCGCTCGGCCGCTCTGATGTTGTCGATTTCCGCGCTGAGATTGGGGTGGTCGCGCCGGATGAGCCAGACGAGTTCGGGATCGTGCGCGTCCAGGCTGGCCGTCTCGAGTTGGCCCCGCGCAGCTTCCGCCTCGGCCTCCGATCCTGCCCTGGCGCGCATGATCCCCGCCGTCCACAAGAGCTGGCGCTCGTGGATCTTGCTGGTGACGGAGCGGCTCACCGGAATATAGTCGATGAGGAACAGCGATCCGGCCTGAATAAGAACCGACGTAAAGGCTATGCAGAACAGCAGCGTGAGAATTCTGACATAGATGGCATGCTGCCGGAGCGCTCGAAGCTTAGCGAAGATCCGCGGAAACCATAATGGCAGAACGTTTAGGGGGACGCCCAGGACGCCATACAGATACCCGTAGGCCGTCGACATGAGCTTGGAGGTCTTCTGTATGGCGGTGCTGAGCATCGTCTTTATGATCGTCCTCGGCATGTGGTGGGACGGCAGCGCCCCGTTGAAGATTCACCTCGCGGCTCTGGCCGTCGCCATGGTTGTTCTCCTGACCACCACCTTGGCAATCGCCATTTTCCCGCTGGCCAAGGCCGGTGTCCCGCTTCGCGCGAAGGAAAATAATCTGGACGCCATTGAATGGGCCAGCGACGTCTCGCGCAAGCTCTCGACGCCTGCGGCCATTCTCGACGGGCACGCCACCGTCATCGTAGCGAACAAGATGTTTCTCACCGAGCTTGGCATGCACGGCATGAGCGACCAGGTCGTCGGCATGCCCGTGTCCAATCTCGTGCACCCGAGCGACCATCACACGCTGGCGAAGTTTATCGCGGCGACGGTCCGCAATGCGCTCAACAACGACACGGTCGCCCTGCGCATGCTCTGCGCGGATGGCACGACCGTTCCCGTCCATATGTCCATCTCGCCACTGCACGAGGAAGGAAAGTCCAACCTCAACCTGCTGCAATTCTCGGTGCTGTCGTCACACCGCACCGTCGCCGGCGAAGCGACCGGAGAGCATGACCACCGCCTCTTGATCGACCGCATCGAGCAGGTCGTCTTCCAGATCAATCCCGATGGGGAGCTCATTTTCCTCAACTCCTCGTGGGCGGCGCTCTTCGATCACACGATCCAGGAAAGTCTCAGCAGGCCGCTGATATCCTTCGTGCATCCAGAGGACAGGGCGCTCGTCGAAGCGCACGTCAAGGCGCTCACCCGGGGCAAGCGCAACCGGTGCCATATCGAAGCCCGGCTGATCGCCAAGAACGGCACGTCCTATTGGGTGGAGCTGCGCGCCAAATCCTTGTCGCTGGTCAAGGGCGAGAAGACGAGCGTCATCGGCACGCTTACCGACGTCACGCAGATGAAGCGCACGGAAGCAAGCCTGCGCGCCAACCGCCGCTCCCTCAGCATGCTGCTCAGCAACATCCCGGGCATGGTCTACCGCTGCAAGCACGACCGCAACTGGAGCTTCGAGTTCACGAGCGACGGATGCGTCGACGTTACCGGCTACGAGCCCTACGAGATCGTCGGCGATCCGAACTTCTCGTATGTCGAAATCATCCACCCCGAGGATCGGACATTCGCCTGGGAGTTCGTGCGCCAGCAGGTGGCGCTGCACCGGGAGTTCCAGTTACTCTACCGGATCATCAATCGCGCGGGCAATGTCGTGTGGGTCTGGGAGCAAGGCAAGGGCGTGTTCTCGAGCACCGGCGAGTTGCTCGCGCTGGAAGGCTTCATCACCGACATCGCGAGCGATGGTGACGACGAGGTCGTCCGCGGCTTCCAGCGCCTGCTCGCGGCCGAAAGCTCGAAGGAGATCTGAGCGCGGCCGCCAGGCACCAGGTTCGGTCCCCGGTGAGGCACGATAAGAGCCCGCCTCCGAAGATCAGAGACTTCTAAAGTTCATAATATTTTCAGGGAGTTAGATGGCTCCGCGGGTAGGATTCGAACCTACGACCGATCGGTTAACAGCCGATTGCTCTACCGCTGAGCTACCGCGGAATGCCAAGAAGCCGCGCTCATAGCAGACGGCGGCGGCAAGGGCCAGAGGGTTGGCCGAAAAATATTTTTCCGCCCTTGTCTCCGGAGGCGTCGTGCGCGTTCCGCGCCGGCGCAACTGCGAGTCCATAAAGGGTGAGCGCGCGCTCGTCTAGAGCCGTTCTGCTTTAGGCGGAATCGGGGAACCCCTCCGAGTTTTTGTTTGATCGCGCTTCTTCTCGGACATTTTAGCTTGCATGGCTTCGCCCGGTCTTTCTCTTGCACGGCTCCGCCATGACCGGTTCCCACTTTTCCGGAAGCACTCTAGTGAGCCGCCGCAGACCCGGCTCCGATGCCGGTCTCCGAGCGGACGTGCTGGGCTTCGAACGCGGCCCGCTCCCGGCTTGCGGCCGCGCTGCGGTCGAGCTTCGAGACGACGTAGATGCCGAAAAAGGCGAGCGGCATGGAGAACAGCGCCGGGCTGTCGTAGGGGAACGGCGCGACCGCGAAGCCGAGCGTCTTCACCCACACGGCCGGACTCAGGATCACCATGCCGATGGCGGAGGCGAGCCCGAGGAAGCCGCCAGCCACAGCGCCGCGCGTTGTGGTGCCACTCCAGGCGATGCTCATCAACAGCACCGGGAAATTGCAGCTCGCCGCCACGGCGAACGCGAGGCCCACCATGAACGCGACGTTCTGATTCTCGAACACGTATCCGAGCAGGATGGCGATGATGCCGATGACGACCGCGCTGACACGCGAAATGCGCACTTCCCTCGCCTCGGACACCCGCCCGTGTGCAAAAACGCTGGCGTAGAGATCGTGGCTCACAGCCGAAGCGCCCGCGAGCGTGAGGCCGGCCACGACGGCGAGAATGGTTGCGAAGGCCACCGCCGAAATGAAGCCAAGGAAGAGCGAGCCCCCCACGGCATGCGAGAGATGCACGGCGGCCATGTTGGTGCCGCCGATGAGCCCGTTGATGCGATCGTACCCGCCGCCCTCGATAGCACCGAAATAGGTTGCATCGCCCATGAGTAGGGTGATCGCGCCGAAGCCGATGATGAAGGTCAGGATGTAGAAGTAGCCGATGAAGCCCGTGGCGTAGAAGACCGACTTGCGTGCGGCCTTGGCGTCGGGAACGGTGAAGAAGCGCATCAGGATATGCGGCAGGCCCGCCGTGCCGAACATCAACGCGAGGCCGAGCGAGACGGCCGAGACCGGATCGGCGACGAGCTTGCCGGGCCCGAGGATCGAGAGGCCATCCGGGTGCGCATCGGCGGCGGCGCGGAACATGGCCTCGAACGAGAACCCGAAGTGAACGAGCACGGCAAGCGCCATAAAAGTGGCCCCGCCGAGAAGAAGGCACGCTTTGATGATCTGCACCCACGTTGTGGCGACCATTCCCCCAGTCGCGACGTAGGTGACCATGAGCACGCCGACGATGACGAGTGCGTAGAGATACGGCAGCCCGAACAGGAGCTCGATCAGCTTCCCCGCTCCGACCATCTGCGCGATCAGGTAAAACGCAACCACTGCCAGCGTGCCGACGGCCGAGAGTGTGCGGATCGGCGTCGCCTGAAGCCGGAAGGCCGTCACGTCGGCGAAGGTATAGCGCCCGAGATTGCGCAGCCGCTCGGCGATCAGGAAGAGGACGATCGGCCAGCCGACCAGCCATCCCACAGAGTAGATGAGCCCATCGAAGCCCGACGCGAACACGAGGCCGGAGATGCCGAGGAACGACGCCGCCGACATGTAGTCACCCGCGATGGCGAGACCGTTTTGGGCGCCCGTGATGCCGCCGCCGGCGGCATAGAAGTCGGCGGCGGTGCGCGTCCGATTGGCGGCCCAGCGCGTGATGACGAGCGTGGTCGCGACGAATAGGAGAAACATGACGATGGCGGCGAGGTTCACTGGAGCCTCTCGATGATGCGCTGCGTGACAAGGTCGAAATCGGTGTTCGCCCGGCGCACATAGAGGCCAGTGAGCACGAAGGCGGCGAGAATCACACCGATGCCGAGCGGGATGCCGATCGTCGTCGCCCCGCCCGCGATCGGACGCGCAAGCAGGCCGGGCGCGAAGGCCACGGCCAGGATGAAACCGAAGTAAATGGCGGCCATGGTCGCCGCCAGTGTCCAGGCGAAGCGCGCCCGGCGCCGCTCGAGCGCAAGAAATTCCGGATCGCGCTTGATCCTATCGATCAGCGCAGCGGCATCCGATGCCATTGGCGGGTTCCCCTTTGGTGGTCCGCCCCGGCGCGCCGGATCCGGATCGCTGTCAGCGTGCTTCCGGGAAAGCTTATCCCGGCTTTCAGGTTAGAAAAGGAATCGGCAAAAGTCTGAACGCCCCTCGCGAGTCCACGTCATACAGTCCCGTTTCCTGCGATCCCGCGAAAAAGATCAAGACACGTTATGCGATCGAAAGCCGGCGCGGGAGGGGGTTAGACGAGGAAGAAGAAAGCGCCAACGGCCCCTTCAGGTGATCGACGCACGGCATCGCGGCGCCTATGCTCGCGCGCCCGCGAACCAACATACGGCCAGGTACGTTCATCCGCCATGCAGGATATCCCTTCGCAGGCCGCCGCCGGCACGATCGATCGGCGCGAGCTTCTCGCAACGTTCTCTGCACTCGTGCTCGTGCTGCTGCTCGCTTCGCTCGATCAGACCATCGTCGCGACGGCGCTGCCTGTCATCGTGAACGAAATTGGCGGGCTCTCGCACCTGTCCTGGATCGTGACGGCCTATCTGCTTTCGAGCACCGTCGTCGTGCCGCTTTACGGCAAGCTTGGCGATCTCTACGGGCGGCGCATCGTGCTGCAGGGAGCCGTCATCATCTTCCTCGCCGGCTCGCTTCTTTGCGGCCTCGCCCAGAACCTGCCCGAGCTGATCGCGTTCCGCTTCATACAGGGGCTTGGCGGAGGCGGCCTCATCGTCACCGCCATCGCCGTAGTCGGCGACATCGTCTCTCCCCGCGACCGCGGCCGCTACCAGGGCTTCTTTGGCGGCGTGTTCGGCATCTCCACCGTGCTCGGCCCGCTCGTCGGCGGCTTCATCGTCGATCACTGGTCCTGGCGCTGGATCTTTCTCATCAATCTGCCGCTTGGCCTGCTGGCCCTCGTGGTCATCAACCGCACGATCCGCAGCCAGGTTAGCGGAAGCAGGGGCGAGATCGCGATCGACTACCTAGGCGCCGCGCTGCTGACGCTTGCCCTCACCTCCATCGTACTCGTCACGAGCATCGGCGCGACACTGGCGACAGAGGCGCCCGTCAGCCTGAGTGCTATCGCGCTGGTCGGCCTCCTTGCCATCGCCGGCTTCGTCTATGCCGAAGCGCGGGTTCGTGATCCATTACTGCCGCTCTCGCTGTTCCGCGATCGGGCGTTTCTCATCGGCACGTCGGTCGGCTTCATTGTCGGCATGGCGCTCTTCGGCTCGATCACGCTGCTGCCAGTCTATCTGCAGGTGGCCAAGGGGCTCGATCCGACGCGCGCCGGCCTCTACATGACACCGATGATGATGGGCGTGTTCGCAAGCTCCGTGACCAGCGGCCAGATCATCACCCGCATCGGCCGCTACAAAGCCTTCCCCGTATGCGGCACCGCACTCATGACCGTGGCCCTGGCCCTGCTGTCCACCATCGATGCGCAGACGCCCGCGAGCCATGCCGCAGGCTATCTGCTGCTCCTGGGCAT
The DNA here is from genome assembly GCF_036780825.1 of Hyphomicrobium sp. Lineage (GTDB taxonomy): Bacteria > Pseudomonadota > Alphaproteobacteria > Rhizobiales > Hyphomicrobiaceae > Hyphomicrobium_C. Next base: position 10,137 of record NZ_DAIQCD010000040.1, read on the forward strand.
CGGCCTCGGCATGGTGATGCAGATCCTGGTCATGGCGGTGCAGAACTCCGTGCCTTATGAGCAGCTCGGCATCGCCACCTCGGGCACCACGCTTTTCCGCTCCATCGGCGGCTCGGTGGGCGCGGCACTGTTCGGCGGCATCTTCGCCTATTTCCTGGGAGAGAACGTGCACGCGGCCCTGCCCTCGGTCGGCGGCGTGCTGGCCCCGGATGCCATTGCACAGCTCGGCGAGCCCATGCGCTCGGCCTATCTGGCGGAATTCGTGAAGGCGCTGCACCCCGTGTTCCACACGGCAACCTTGCTGGCATTCACCGGCTTTCTCATCACGCTTTGGATCCGCGAGACGCCGCTCAGAGCCACCATCCGCCCCGAATCCATGAGCGATGCCCTCCAGACACCGCGCGATGCGACCTCACTCGATGAGCTGGCCCGCATCGTGACGGGCATGACGGCGCGCGAGAACCGCTGGGGCGTCTATCAGCGCGCCGCCTCCCATATCGGGCTGCCGCTCGAGCCGGATGAGCTATGGATGCTCGCGCGCCTGGGCGAGAAGGGTGGGCGCGTCACGGAAGCCGACATCCTGGCCTGCTCCCGCATTGGCACCGCGGAATGCCGGGCCCTGCTCGATCGCCTGGTGGCATCGGGTCTAGCCGTGCGCACCAGTTCCAACCTTTATGAGCTTTCGGAAACCGGCCAGTCTGGGTATGGGCGGCTGCTCCGCCGCCGTGAAGCCAATCTCGAGGAGATGCTCGCCGATTGGGACCGCAACGAGCATCCGGACGTGCGCGAGCTCATGAAGAAGCTTGCAAAGTCGTTCGCGAGCACGCCCCCGGTGCGGGCCTAGAGTGCTCCGGAAAGTGGGAACACGTCATGCCGAAGCCATGCAAGTTTAAAGCGTCCGAGAAGAAACACGATCAAACAAAAAATTAGAGCCGTTCCCCCATTCGGCCTAAAGCGGACGGCTCTTAGTCTAGCTATCCGGGCATCGACAGCCGGGGCGGTGATCGTTGTCCAAGAAAATGGATCGCGTCCTGGATCGATCGGGCGCCCGCTAGGCGAGCGGACCCGCGCTTGATGGAAAAGTGGGAGAAAGGGAAAGATGGAGGCCACGCCCGGAATTGAACCGGGGTACGCGGATTTGCAGTCCGCTGCGTCACCACTCCGCCACGTGGCCTCTCTTTTTTCGCCCGGAGCGGAAAGCTCGTTACCGGGCCTCGGACCAAAAGCGGGCTGCCGAGTTGCGCCGGAACACGGCGCGTACGGGAGGCATCTATCATACACTCAAAGCCCTACACAAGCTCGCGGTCGTGCCCGCTGCTCGGAATGGCGCCGATCCGGAGGAAAACCATGAGCACGGATGCCCCCGGGCGACCGGAACGGCGCGGCCTCACGCGCCTCGAGGCCCTGGCCACGCGCGCCAGGCGCGACGGATTGGCCCTTTACCTCGCCGCCCGCCACCCGGGCGTCCCCTGGGGCGTGAAGCTCTTCACTCTCCTGGTGGCGGCGTATGTGCTCTCTCCAATCGACCTCATTCCGGATTTCATCCCGATCATCGGATTCGTCGACGAGTTGCTTCTGCTCCCGGTGCTCGTAGCCGTGATCGTCCGCTTCGTCGACCCTGCCGTCATGGCAGACCTGCGCACCGAGGCGGCACGCCTAGCTGAGCGGCCGCAAAGCCGTCTTGGAGCCGTGATCGTCCTCACGGCCTGGGCCGCAGCGGCCGGACTCATCGCCTGGGCCCTATGGCCCCATGGTTGATCTGTCGCAAAAAATAGCCCAATGCGGCGGTGTCGCGGACAGTGGCCGCCGCCGGACACTTTGAGTATTGTCCCGGCGCGCCATTCATCGCCGCGTGCGAGGTTGGCGAAAGCGCCTACGGAGGATGCAGTGGACTACGAGATCCAGCGCAAGAACATGGTCGAATCACAGGTTCGGCCGAGCGACGTAACCGATCGCCGGATCATCCGCGCAATGCTCGACCTGCCTCGCGAGCAGTTCGTGCCGGAGCGCCTCAAGCCGCTCGCCTACATGGATGGGGCCGTACCTCTTATCTCCGGCGCCGGTCATCCGCGCCGCAGCCTGCTGCCGCCGCGCACGCTCGCGAAACTGGTCCAGGCCGCCGAGATTGAGCCAGATGCCACCGTCCTCGTCATCGGCGCCGGCACAGGCTATGGAGCCGCGGTCCTAGCCCACCTCGCGCAAAGCGTCGTCGCCCTGGAGAGCGATCCGGAGCTGATTGGTGTCGCGCGTGACGCCCTCATGGCCTCTGGCGTGACGAATGCAACGCTCATCGAGGGACCCCTTACCGAGGGGCAGCCCGCCAAAGGGCCCTATGACGCAATCCTCATCGAAGGTGCGGTCGACGACATTCGGCCCGAGCTGCTCGACCAGCTCAAGGACGGCGGACGGCTCGTCGCCATTGTCGGTGATACCACCTCGGGCAGCGCGACGGTCTGGCGCCGCGACGGTAGCGCATACGGCCGCGCCAGCGTCTTCGATGCCGGCGCTGATGTTCTGCCGGGCTTCGAGCGCGTGCCGGCATTCGCGTTCTGACGCCATTCTGGTTTAAGTGGAATCTGAGTACAGCTCTAGCGATCGCGACCTGCATCCATGCTGCGTGAGGGCTGGAAGTGTGAGCGTACGCGGCGCGCTCTCTATCTCCCCTGCCCTCGGCTGACCGTTCGGTCTGCGCACCCACAAAGCGATTCGTTTCTTGGAGCTAAGCTGGCGGTCCCGTTTCGCCTCGTTAACGAATAGCTGTTGCGACCGCATCCGAAAAAGCCTTGGGCGGATGAATTTTACCCAGGCATAATCAAGTAGTTGATCGACATTCTCGAAGAATATTTCTGAAACAAGCCAACATCGGTACCGAGCCCGGAAACCGGTCCTGTGTGGGAATGCGGCCACGCAGGCAAGTTCATGTTTAAAAAGGCCCATCGGCGCGCTTCTGCGAATCGGGTTCGTGTCCTAGTAAGACGTTAACACTTTCGGCTTGGCCCGTTCGCCCATCGGGTGCCTAGCGGTTGCCGCCGACCCTTCACGCGAAGCGAACTTAGGGGTGCAGTTTGCTCATACTCAGGCGGAAAATCTGCCGACTTGCCGGCCTTACCCTCGCGGTAACAGCGGGCTCCGTTGGGCTTTTCACGTCGTCGCCCGCCGTCTCGGAGACGTTGAACCAGGCGCTGGCCGCTGCTTACGAATACAATCCTCAGCTCGACGCCGAGCGCGCGCGCCTCAGGGCCACTGACGAAGAGGTAACACGGGCTCGATCCGGCTTCCGACCCGTGATTTCGGGCAATGCCGACATCAACTACGACTGGATGAAGACTCGCACCAGCACCACGACGCTCGAGTCGGAAACCAAGCCTTCCGGCTACTCCGTCAACATGGTGCAGCCCATCTTCAGCGGCTTCCGCACCATCAACGCCGTCAACGAGCAGGAAGCCAACGTCCGCGCCGCGCGCGAGACGCTGCGTGCAGTTGAGCAATCGATCCTGCTCCAGGCCGTGACGGCATTCATGGACGTGGTGCGCGACCAGGCGATCGTTCGCCTGCGCGAAAATAACGTCAACGTCCTCACCCGCGAGCTGAAGGCCACCGAAGATCGCTTCTCCGTGGGCGAGGTGACACGCACGGACGTTGCGCAGGCGCAGGCCCGTCGCGCGGGCGCCGTCTCCGATCTCGATCTCGCACGGGCGAACCTGAAGACGAGCCGCGCCACCTATGAGCGCGTCGTTGGCCACGCGCCCGGCAACCTCGTCGAGCCGCGCGGCTTCGAGCGCTACCTTCCGCGGTCGCTCGAGGAAGCGATCCAGGTGGGAACGCATGAAAACCCCGCAGTGGTGAACGCCCTTTACCTCGAACAGGCGGCGAAGTACGCCGTCGACCGGATCCGTGGCGAGCTGCTGCCGAGCGTCCAGCTCGAAGCGTCCTACGCCGACCGCTTCGAGACGTCACGCGAGATCAACGAAGCCGAATCCGTATTGGTGACGGGGCGCCTGACAGTCCCGATCTACGAAGGCGGCGAGGTCTACGCCCGCGTACGCCAGCAGAAGCACATCCACGTGAGTCGCCTGCAGGAGATTGAGCTTGCCCGCAGCGAATCCGAGGAGCAGGTGGTCGCGGCGTGGTCCCAGCTTTTGGCGGCGCGCGCGCAGATCCAGTCCGATCGCTCCCAGGTCGAGGCGAATACGACGGCTCTCACCGGCGTTCGCGAAGAGGAGCGCGTCGGACAGCGCACGCTCCTCGATGTTTTGAACGCAGAGGTCGAGCTTCTGAACTCGCAAGTCCAGCTTGTCTCGACACAGCGCAACGTCGTCGTATCGAGCTATGCAGTTCTCTCGGCGGTGGGTCGCCTGGATGCCATCAATCTCGGGTTCACGTCGGTTGCCTATGACGCGGAAGCTCACTACCAGGAAGTCCGGCGTAAGCCCTGGGGAACCTCGATCACGCACTCCGACGGACGCATCGAGGAACTGACGTCCTCGGGAGATGGACGGTAAAAGAGCCTCCCGCAGCATTTCGAGCAGCAAGCTAACCGGGGCGCTGGAGGCAAATCCTTCCCAGCGTCGAACGAGCGCTAAAGCCCATCGCGTCGGCACATTTATCAACAAGCCGGCGACATCAGGTGAGCTTGCGTCGTTTCTTAACCTTTTTTTGTTGTCCTGTGGCTTTGCCACATCGTTGCCCACTATGGCACTTAGCGTGCCTAGCGGTGGGATCCCCACACACAACAATTGAGCGTATGGCGCTCGATGGCCGGGCCGAAGCCCTCAGCCTCGAGGCCTGAGCCGGCGCGCTGCATGTGCAGCGCAGTCGGCGGCGTCCGCAAACATGCGCGGCGCCCGAGCGGGGACGGCACCTTTGCGGGAGGGTTGCCGGTTGTGCTTGTCGTGGAGTGCGTAGGGAGTGGCGTAATGAACATGACAGAAAAGAACGGCCAGCCGAGCATGGAGGAAATCCTCGCATCGATCCGTAGGATCATTGCCGAGGAACCCGAGAGCCATCCGTATAGCGGCGAGCTTCGCGGCACGCCCATCATGCTGAAGGGAGACACCGTCCTCGAGGACGCCAGCGACTTCGATCTTCCGGCAATCTTCCGCGCCTCGCCGCCGGTCACGGCCGAACGGCCCGCGCCTCTTCTCGGGCGGCTCACGGATGCAATTCGCAGCGCCGCGACGATCCCAGCGGAAGCGGACGCCGAAGAGCCCCACAAGCCCGAGCCGGCAAGATCCGGCGCTGGCGCCATGAACGGATCGTCCGCTGGGCTGAGTTCCCTGGCCTCGATCCGGAACGGTAACGCCTTCGAGCCGGGTTCGCCCGTGCCCCTCAACGGCAGAGCACCAGAAAAAGGCCGCGAAGCTGTCGCTCCCGCAGCGCCGACCGGACCGATCGCGACGGACGTCGCGGAGCCGAAGCGGGTCATGGCACCATTCAAGGATACCCACTTCATGCGCATGTCGCCGGCGGCAGCGGAATTGCCCGTGATCCCGGCTCCGGTTGCAGCTCAGGCGGAACCGAAACAGCCGGCTCGCGAGGAGAACGCAAAGGATCTCAGCGCCACGCCCGATCATAACGACCAGCCCGCGGCAACGGAGAGCGTTGTGGAAACCGCGCCGCGCGTAATGGGTGTGGCGCCGCCGCCTCCCCTTCCCCCGACGGCAGAGCGGGGCCCGGCCGAGGCCGCGGCGGCGATCAACCCGCAGGCAACCGAGAGCGTCGACGACGCGACGGCCGACCTCCTGCGCCCCATGCTTCGCCAGTGGCTTGCCGACAACATGCCGCGGATGGTGGAGAAGGCGCTGCATATCGAGATCGCAGAGACCCTCAAAGGGCCGAAGAAGGCGTGAGGTCGCCGTCCGGAAACCGCCACATCGAGTGGATTTCCAAAAGAAACGCGATCAAACAAAAACTTAGGGCCGTTCCTCAATCTCGCTTGAACCGGGACGGCTCTCGCGGCCTTGATGCCCGTCCATACCCGCCTTCATGAGCATAAGGCCCGAAGTGTGCGGACAGGCATCCGAGATGCATTGAAGCCCCGGCAGCGGCGGGTTACCTCTCGGCGTACGGGATTCCACCCGCGAGTCCGGCCAGCGGCTCGACCCAGCGTCGGACAGCGCACGCCCTTCAGCGTGTCGGAGGCAGGCAGAGCGGCAGGTAAAGGATGAACAAACCGGACAAGCCGGGCGAGCCCACCATGGAGGAGATTCTGGCGTCGATCCGCCAGATCATCGCCGACGATCCGCCGATCGACGGGCCCCAGCCCAACATCGAGGCCAACCCCCTCGTGCCCCAGGCACGCGATGACGATGCTGGTGACCGGCTGAGCGAGGTGCTCAGAAGCGGGCCGCTGCCGCCGACCAGCCCGCTCGGATCGAAACGGCCGCTCTCCTTCGACAAGGATCTCGCCGACATGTTCGACGAGCAGGAGGCGGGAGGCGAGAGCACGTCTCTCGCGCCGAAGCCGGACCTGCGCATGCCGGCCGGGCTTTCGCATCCCATGACGCCGAAGCCGTTCGTGCCCTCGCCGAAGGCCGATAGCACACGCCCGCTTGCTGACGGGGCCGCCGCAGCGCTGCCGCCTCAACTCGCAGCCGACGAGCCGTTCTCGCCGCCGCCGTTCTTCGGCGCGTCCGAGCCAGAAGCCGCTGCCGCTCCCGCCGAGACTCCGCTCAGGGGATTGGGCGCCTTCCCGCCGCTGCGCAAATCAGGATTCTATCCGCCTCAGCCCGGCGCGAACGAGGCGTCTCCCCGCCGTGATGCACAGACCGGAGGCGCAAGCCTGCCGCGCCTTCAGCCAGAGGCCGCCGACGCTGAGGATAAAGGCGCGACGCGGCTTCCTGCCTCCGCTTTGCCCCGTGCGGCGGGTCCGGGGGCGAGCGGAGCTGGTACGAGCCCTTACGGGAAAGCCGCTCCTGCTCCGGCCATGACGTCGCCAGCGGATCGCGAGCACAGCGTGCCCGGCTCCTCACTGCGTCCCGACGATCGTGACGCCGCACCCATGGCAAACCCGGCTCCGGCCCCGGCGCCGTTCAGCCCTCCTCGCCCGAAGCCCGCGTTCACCTCCGTGTCGGATTCGGTACCGTCTCCCAAGCTCGCCGCGCCGGCTCCGGAGATCAAAGCACCCGTCACACCCGCAACATCGGAAGCGTCATCTCCTTCCTCCACCGCTTCCGACCCGACCAGCATGGCCGGCCATCAGGCCCTCGACGCCCTGGCGCAGGGCCTCGCCGCCTCAGCCGCGGCCTCCGTCGCGGGTGCTGCCGCAATCCCGTTGACGCCCGTAGCTGAGCCGAAGCAGTCCACACCGGCACCCGAGCCGTCGACGCTGCCGGCAGCCACTACGGCCCCGCAGCCAGCGGCTCCGGCGCCAGCTCCTGCGATGGCCACCGCCTCGCCGCCGGCAGCACGGACTCTCGAGGATGTCGTTGCCGACATGCTGAAGCCGATCCTGCAGCAGTGGGTCGATGAGAACATGCCGCGCATCGTCGAGCGCGCGCTCCGCAATGAGGTCGGTAAGACCCTCTCTGCCGGACGGACGCCGCCCGAGAGCTGAGCGGACGCTTTCCGGCTCGCAGCGTTTTTCTCTCACATTGACAGGGATCGAGCGGGTTCGTAGGACCCGCCTATCCCCGATTTTGGCTGCATGCGGCTCAAATCGTCCTGCCCGTCCGTTAGATCCATTCCGCAAAGGCGACCGCGACCCATGCTCGAAAAGACCTATCAGCCCGCCGAGATCGAGCCGCGCATTTCGAAGAGCTGGGACGACGCGGAAGCGTTCCGAAGCGGGCGGGCCAGCGTGGACGGGGCCACGCCCTATTCCATCGTCATTCCACCGCCGAACGTCACCGGCTCCCTGCACATGGGGCATGCGCTCAACAACACGCTGCAGGACGTGCTCGTGCGCTTCGAGCGCATGCGCGGGCGTGACGTGCTCTGGCAGCCGGGCACCGACCACGCCGGCATCGCCACGCAAATGGTCGTAGAGCGCCAGCTCGCCGAGCGGCAGCAGCCTGACAGGCGCACGCTCGGGCGCGAGGAGTTCATCAAGCGCGTCTGGACATGGAAAGAAGAGAGCGGATCGACGATCGTCAACCAACTCCGCCGCCTCGGCGCTTCGTGCGACTGGAGCCGCGAACGCTTCACCATGGACGAAGGGCTCTCGGAAGCGGTGCTCAAAGTCTTCGTCGAGCTGTACCGCCAGGGCCTCATCTATAAGGACAAGCGCCTCGTCAACTGGGACCCGAAGTTCCAGACCGCGATCTCGGATCTCGAGGTCGTGCAGGTGGAGAAGAAGGGCTCCTTTGTATGGCCGTCGGCGCGGAAGACAGGCGACGATCAGGCTACCGAAGTCGACACACCATTCGATCCGGACGCACTGGCGAAGGTCCTGAAGAAGGATCCATCGGGCCACATGTACCACTTCCGCTATCCGCTGGCGGAGAAGGTGCCCGGCTTCGACGCCGACCATATCATCGTCGCCACCACGCGGCCGGAAACGATGCTCGGCGACACCGGTGTCGCGGTCCATCCCGAGGACGAGCGCTACGCGGCGTTGGTCAAGGCGGGAGCGAAGGTGCGCCTGCCGCTGGTTGGGCGCGAGATTCCGATCGTCGCCGACGCGTACTCCGACCCCGAGAAGGGCACGGGCGCAGTCAAGATCACGCCAGCGCACGACTTCAACGACTTCGAGGTCGGCAAGCGCCACGGGCTCGCGCAGATCAACATGCTCGATGCCTTCGGCAAGCTCACCGACGATGTGCCGGAACCCTACCGCGGCCTCGGCCGCTTCGAGGCGCGCTTGCGCATCGTTGCGGATCTGGCGGCGCTTGGCCTGCTCGCCAGAATCGAGCCGACGGCGCACACGGTGCCGCATGGCGACCGCTCCAACGACATCATCGAGCCGTGGCTGACGGACCAGTGGTACGTCAACGCGGCGGAGCTCGCAAAGCCCGCCATCGCTGCAGTCGAGAGTGGTAAAACGAAGTTCGTCCCCAAGAACTGGGAGAAGACTTACTTCGAGTGGATGCGCAACATCCAGCCCTGGTGCATCTCGCGCCAGCTTTGGTGGGGGCATCAGATCCCGGCCTGGTACGGCCCCGATGGGCATGTGTTCGTCGCCCATGACGAGGCGGAGGCGAGAGCCGACGCCGAGAAGCACTACGCTGGAGCAAACGTTCCGATCACGCTCACGCGCGACGAGGACGTGCTCGACACGTGGTTCTCCTCGGCGCTGTGGCCATTCTCGACGCTCGGCTGGCCGGAGGAGACGGCCGAGCTCAGCCGCTACTATCCGACGAGCGTCCTCGTCACCGGCTTCGACATCATCTTCTTCTGGGTCGCCCGCATGATGATGATGGGCCTCCACTTCATGAAGGAGGTGCCGTTCCACGACGTCTACATCCATGCCCTCGTCCGTGACGAGAAGGGGCAGAAGATGTCGAAGTCGAAGGGGAACGTGATCGATCCGCTGGCCCTCATCGACAAGTACGGCGCGGACGCCCTCCGCTTCACGCTCGCCGCCATGGCCGCACAAGGCCGCGACATCAAGCTCGCGACCTCGCGCGTCGAGGGATACCGCAATTTCGCGACCAAGCTCTGGAATGCGGCGCGCTTCGGCGAGATGAACGCCTGCCTCCATCAGCCCGATTTCGATCCGGCCAAGGTCACGCATACGCTGAACCGCTGGATCGTCGGCGAAACCGAGCGCGCGGCCCACGCCGTGACCGCAGGCATCGAAACCTACAAGTTCAACGAGGCGGCCGGCGCCATCTACGAGTTCGTCTGGGGCGTCTACTGCGACTGGTATCTCGAGCTGATCAAGCCGATCCTCACCGGCGAGGACGAGCCCGCCAAGGCCGAGACGCGCGCCTGCGTGGCATGGGTGCTCGACCAATGCCTGAAGCTCCTGCATCCGTTCATGCCGTACATCACCGAGGAGCTATGGGCGCACGGCTCCGAGCCAGGCGGGCAGCAGCGCTCGCTCCTCTGCCTTTCGGATTGGCCGCGCCTCACCGGACTGGCCAGCACCGACGCCGATGAGGAGATCGGTTGGGTCGTCAAGCTCGTCTCCGAGATCCGTTCGGTGCGCACTGAGATGAACGTTCCCGCCGGCGCCCGCATTCCGCTGGTGCTCACGGGCGCGCGCGAGGAGACGAGGACACGCGCCAAGCGCCACGATGACACCATCCGCCGCCTCGCCCGCCTGGAAAGTATTTCCTTCGCGGAGACGGCGCCCAAGGGCGCGGCCCTGATCGTTGTCGACGAGACCACCGCCGCGCTCCCTCTTGCAGGCGTGATCGACATGGAGGCCGAGCAGAAGCGCCTGCGAAAAGAGATCGAGAAGGCGGAGGGCGACCGTCAAAAGGCGTCCAACTGGCTCGCAAACGAAGCGAACGTCGCCCGCTCACCCGAGCATGTGGTGGAGCTCAACCGCGAGCGCGTCTCGGACGCGAGCGACCGCATCGGCCGGCTCACGGCGGCGCTGAAGCGCATCGAAGGGTGAAGTCGGACCGTTCCGCGTTTCCACTTAAACCCGAACGGCTCTAACAGCCTCCGCCATCTCGTCCGCGACAGACACGTAACCTGCGCCGCATCTGGCTTCTGGCCCAAAAGCGAAGAGCGCCATCGCTACTGCGATCCGGCGCTCTGTCGAACCAAACTTAGAAAAAAAACTCGGACCGCCTGCGTGGCATTCTTGCGTGCCTTCCAGGCGTGGTCCGAGCGTCAGTTTATTACTTAATCCGGATCGCAAAAATCTTGCGGATCTTCTCTTCTGTTTTCCAGATACCGGAGAAGCCGGCCGCGATGTGGAAGCTGTCTCCCGCGGAGTACGTCTTCGTTTCGCCTGTGCCGTCCTCGGTCAAGGTCATCTTGCCTTCAAACAGGTGGATGAGCTCGTCCGCCTTGTAGGTGACGTGATACGTGCCGGGCATGGCTTCCCAGAACCCGGTCAGAAACTTGCCATCATCCGTCTTGTTCTCGATCCATGTCTTCATGGACGGGTTGCCCTCAAGGGGCTTCCAGCCGTCAAGGTCCGTGGTGATCGGCTCGCATTTGGGGGCACTGTAGGTGCCGAACATTACGACATTGGACATCACGCGCATCCTGATGTGGTTGATTGCTTCAAGAGACCGTTGTGGGCTCACGCCCATGCGAACGAGGCGGCGACACCTTTGGGCTGTGGCGCCGAGGGCGGCGGTGGAAGGCCGCCCTCGATGCTTTTGTCCTTGGGTATGTCCTCACAAGTCCGCACCAGTGCTTACACGCGCCACTCGAGATCCGGATTCTCGCCCGGATTGTAAGCGGTGCCCCATGCGCGCTGCTCACGCTTGTAGGGCTTCTGGTGCTGCGGATCTTCGTCCTCGATCTCTCGCGCAAGCCGATGCCCGTCGAACGTGGCATCCGCAATGATCCGCGGCGCTTCCGCGTCACCGATGACGAACACGTCGGTGATGCCGTTCTTCTCCCACTCGTCCTTGCGGGCCTTGAGCTCACGATAGAGGCTGTCCTCGGACTGACGTCCCGTAACGAGGATGACCGTATCGCACTCATGCCAGGTGTGGGTGGCGTTCTCCGAACGCGGGAGATGGCCCGCGCCCTTGTATTCGCGCTTGTAGCCGTCGCCCCAGATGTTGAAGAGCTCGACCCGTCCTTCCTCGACACGCGAGCAACCGGTCTCGCCCAGCACCTTGATGCCCAGGCCGCGGATGAGGCGCTGCATGTTCGCCCCTTCCAGAGTGTAGTCCATGTAGGCGGCCAGACCGCAGACGGTGGCGACGGTGACCTCGTGCCCTGCACGCGCGAACTTCTCGGCGAGGCTCGGGGCCATGTAGTAGGAGTCGTAGTTGATGATCATCACCCGCTTGCCGACTGCCTTCTTGCCTTCGAAAACCTGCTCCGGCGTCAGGACGTGGGGCAGGCTGGCATCGGCACCCGGGATCGGATCATGCGTCATGAAGTTGACGCCCGTGGTGCTCCAGTGCGAGCCCGTCGCGATGACGACGCGCGATGCACCGTAGTTGAGGATCTCGTCCGCGGTCATGGGCTTGCGGCCGAGCACCAGCTGGCTCTTCTTGTTTTTCTTGAGGAGCTTCTGAAGCTGCGTCTCGCGGTAGTCGCGATGGAAGCTCCACTCCGCAAGGCCCGGCAGCGTCGCGACGTCGTTGACGTAGCCGCCAACCTTGTCACGGCTGTCCACCAGGTGAACCGTGTAGCCACGCTCCATGAGCACGCGGGCACACTCCGAACCGGCCGGGCCAGCGCCGACGATCAGAACGTCGTGCTCGGACTTGGCAGGCTCGAACTTCTCCGGATGCCAGCCGCGGCGATACTCTTCGCCAGCCGTCGCATTCTGCGTGCAGATGAACGGCACGCCGCCCATCTCCCAGCGAGAGATACACACGTTGCAGCCGATGCAGGTGCGGATGTCGTCGATCCGGCCTTCATCGATCTTCCGCGGCAGCCAGGGATCCGCGATCGACGGACGCGCCGCGCCGATGATATCGATGATGCCCGACGATACGACCTGAAGCATCTTCTCCGGATCGTAGTAGCGGCCAACGCCGACCACGGGCTTCGAGGTCGCCTGCTTGATGTGGCGGATCCAGTCGTTCTCGTGCCCGATCTGGTAAAAGCGCGACGGACCAGCGTCCTCGCCCCACTCGGCGATGTCGCCGATGTTGACGTCCCAGAGGTCGAGGTAGGGCGAAGCCATCTCGATGAACTTGAGGCCGTCTTCCTCAAGCTCGAGGCCCGTGCGGCCATAGAGCGTATCGACTGCGCAGCGCGTAACAAGAGCCACGTCGTCGTTCACCGCCCTGCGGATCTTCTCGAGGACCTCGATCCAGAAGCGCGCGCGGTTCTCGAAGCTGCCGCCGTACTCGTCCGTGCGACGGTTGTAGTACGGGTTGAGCCACTGCATCGGCCCGTAGGCGTGGGCGCCGTAGACGTTAACCAGATCGAAGCCCGTGTCGCGCGCGCGCAGCGCCGCGTCGACATACTGCTGCTGCAGGCGGAGCAGCTCGTCCTTGTCGGCCGCGTGGTTATAGGTGAAGCCCGGGCAGCCCGGAACGGTGCCGAACTCGGAGTTGTACTGGCTCGGACCACGCGCGATCGTGCGCGTCTCGAGGCCCGGTGCGTGGGGGCCGCCATAGAACAGCTCGCAACCCGCAAGCGAACCGTGGCTATGGACGTGATCGACCATGGCGCGCAGGTTGCGCATATCGCCCTGGTCCCAGATGCGAGCCGTGATGCGCAGGGTGTCGTCGCATTCGGGGTGGATCGAGCACTGCTCCGTATTCACCGCGCCCCAGCCGCCCTCGGCCTTGATGCCGCGGTGAGCCATGTTCATGCCGGGAGAGTTCGTTCCGGCGCCGTTGCAGTGAGGAACCTGATAGAAGCGGTTACGAATGGTTTTTGGGCCAATTTTCAGCGGCGTAAATAGAATATCGAACCGCGGATCTCTCGCCATTCCTGCGTCCTCCGAATAGACATTGTTTAAGTTTATTTTTTGAGGATTTTTCATCCCGTCCCAAAATAGTAGCAAGGCCGCAAGGGGTGTCCATTACTCGAAGCGATTACTCCCTTTGGGGTAGCCCCTATCGAATTATTGAAAAAACTCTGAAAGATTTATATAGCGCGATATATTCGAGCTGTCACAACTACTTAATCTCGCGTGATGCCTGCGGAGAAACACCTGAAACTCGAAGCGATACCCCTTTGGTAGTACTCCTTCGATACACTATTTTGCGCGGAACGTTGCGCTACTATGGTCGCGATGTTCATGCTGATCCCTTGCGAGGGAGCGACGTGTCGCGCTTCCGTAATGGCCGGCGGGACGCTTGCAAACCGCGGCCGCGACCGGTTCCGGAAATAGGTTTTCGCGGTGCAGTTTATCGCGCGCAGGAATACTCTTTTTCACCGCCTTTCAGCGAAGAAAAAATAAAACCAGAAATTTTCCCCGTTGCGGCGAACGATCTTGAGATCGTGCGGGGATCTCGCTGTTTCTTGTTCGGGGCGGGGGAAAACAGATATGAAGAAGACCTCTGAGGCGGACCATGCCGCCATGCCCCCCGGGGCGATCGCGGGAAACGCCACGCTGCGCCGCAAGATCGGCTGGACGGGCGCATTTTGGGTCGCGAGCGGCGTTCCCGCGCTGGTTCTGTTCTCGATGGGCGCGGTCTCCGCCACGGTGGGGAAGCCGGCCTGGCTGGTATGGATGATCTCCATCACCTTCGGCTTCATTCAGGCCTTCACATATGCCGAGATCGCCGGCCTCTTTCCCCACAAGTCCGGGGGCGCATCCGTCTATGGCGCCGTCGCATGGGTGCGATATTGCAAGATCGCGGCGCCCATATCCGTTTGGTGCAATTGGTTCGCCTGGTCTCCGGTCCTGGCCATCGGCTCGGGGCTGGCCGCCGGCTATATCCTGAGCGTCCTGTTTCCTCCCCACGCCGTGATTAACACCTGGCAGATCACACTGCTCGATCTCGGTAGCCTCAAGTCGGGGCTCGAGCTGCGCATCAACGCCACCTTCATCATCGGCGCCGCGCTGCTGCTCGCCGTCTTCGCCATCCAGCATGGCGGCATCCTGCGCTCTGCCCGCACGACCCTGATCCTCGGCCTCACCAGCCTCGTACCGTTGACGCTGATCGGCGTGACGCCGCTGATCACCGGCGACATGGTGGCCTCCAACTTCTTTCCCCTTGCGCCGCTGGCTTATGACGCAACAGGTCACGTGGTGGAGGGGCGCTGGAACATCGATGGATGGGCCTTGATGGCAGGCGGACTGTTCATTGCCGCCTGGTCGACGTACGCCTTTGAAACCGCCGTCTGCTATACGCGCGAGTTCAAGGACCCGCGACGGGATACGGTCCGGGCCATATTCTATTCCGGCCTCTTGTGCATCGCCGTGTTCACTCTGGTGCCGCTCGCCTTTCAAGGGCATCTCGGCCTTGGCCAACTCGTAAAACCGGCGGTGACGAACGCCAGCGGAGCCGTCATAAGCCCCGCCGTTTACGACGGCATGCTCGCTCCCGAGATCTACTCCTGCATGGGCGTCGCCAACGCGCTCGCCCGCATTCTCGGCGGCAGCTCGTTCGTCG
>NZ_DAIQCD010000041.1:0-24939 GCF_036780825.1 Hyphomicrobium sp.
TCCCCGCAACCAACATTCTTCTCTCTCACTTATCTTCGTACATCGCCAGCGTCCTTCGCAGGCAGCCTTGGCTGCCGTGTGACATCAACGCTCCATCAGACCGTTTCGCGGTAACTGGCTTCAATGGAGCCGGCGGAGCCCGTCTACGTGCAACGTCCCGCGACCACGCTCAGTCGAACCGTGCCAGCATCTGCTCGAGCACGGGCCGGATGCCCTTCAACTCGCGAAGATGAGCGGCGGCCAGGCTATCCATGATCTTCTCGGCCTTGGCCGTCGGCCGCACGCGCACGCGCCGCCCATCGCGCTCGTCCTTGGCCCGCGTGACAAACCCGTTCCGTTCCAGGCGATCGACGAGTTCCACAGCCGTATGGTGCCGAACCATCAGCCGCTCCGCTATGTCCCGGATGCCGAGCTCACACCGGTCCGGAGCGCCCTTGATTGCGAGCAGCGCCTGATACTGCTGCGGGCTGAGACCGGCCGCGTCCGCTGCCTTCTCGCTAAAGGCGAAAAACGTACGTAGCGCATACCGGAAATTGGCAAGCGCCTCATAATTCTGCTTGGGAAACGCCTGATCGGGCGCTGGCTTCTGCATTGATAAGGCCCTTGATGGATCGTAGTGCGATGCGCCTTGATGTATCGCAACACGATGTATAGTGTGAATTCGCTCAGATCAGCGCATGGCCTGAGGAAATTTCTAGCGAGAGCAGGATTGCTCTCCTCTGTATCGGCTCAGACGGAGCTTCTCAATCGTGAAGGACCGAGATCCCAGGACCATCGCGGCTGCCAACGGCGTCGCAACTGATACGGCTTTCGGAGCCGTGACGCCGCCCATCTATCTCTCGACCACCTTCGCGTTCGAGGGCTTTGAACGCAGCCGGATGCACGATTATTCGCGCACATCGAATCCAACCCGCGCGCTTCTTGCCGAAACGCTGGCGGGGCTCGAAGGCGGCGCCGGCGCGGTGGTGGTGTCTTCTGGAATGGCCGCGCTGGACCTCGTCTTCAGCCAGCTACGCTCCGACCAGCTCATCGTGGCACCGCATGATTGCTACGGCGGCACATACCGTCTCCTCTCGGCACGTCGCGACAAGGGTCATTTCGATGTGATCTTCGTCGACCAGAACGACGAGCGGCGGCTCACGGACGCCATGGCTCACAAACCGGCCCTGGTGCTCGTGGAATCGCCAAGCAACCCCCTCATGCGGACCGTAGACATCCGCGCGCTCGCAAAGCACGCCGGGGACGTCGGCGCAAAACTGGTGGTGGATAACACCTTCCTGTCTCCGGCGCTCCAGCGTCCGCTCCTCCTCGGGGCCCACTACGTCGTCCATTCGACGACCAAGTTCCTCAGCGGCCACTCCGATGTCGTCGCCGGCGCGGTCGTCACGGCCGACAAAGCCGACGCCGAAGCCCTGGCCGCCTGGAGCAACATCGTCGGCATCACAGGGTCGCCCTTCGATTCCTATCTGACGCTCCGCGGCATCAGAACGCTTTTCCCTCGCATGGAACGCCAGCAGCAGACGGCACAAGCCATCGCTGAACACCTGCTCGGCCATCCCGAGGTTCTCGCTGTCCACTATCCGGGCTTGCCATCCCATCCCGGCCACGCGACCGCCAAGGCGCAGCAGTCCGGATTCGGAGCCATGCTGACGTTCGAGTTGAAAGGCGGCGTGGGTGCCGTGCGCAGGTTCGTGGAAACCGTGAGGCTTTTCACTCTGGCCGAGTCCCTCGGCGGAGTGGAGAGCTTGGTCTCTCACCCCCCAACCATGACGCACGCCGGCATGGACGCGGAGGCCCGCCACCAAGCCGGTATCACCGATGGAATGCTTCGGCTCTCCGTTGGTCTTGAGGCTGAGGCGGACTTGATTGCGGACTTGGATTTCGCACTGGCGGCAGCGGCGCAGGAGGCATCGGAGCTGATCCCATCCGCGCTTTGAGCAGGGAGTGCAGCCATGGTCGTGACCTTTGCGGCCGTTTTCGCGGCCATGCTTCTACTCTGGTTCGGCTTCGTCAGATCCCACTGGATTGCGCCGGCCGCGTTGTTCTGTGCCACGGGCCCGGCCGTCGCCGCCATCACCTGGAGCGACGGGATTGAACACGTCGCGGTTCACCTGCTGGCCAATCTATCGCTTTTCTACGCGGCGTTCGCTCTGGGCCGCCGGATAGCAGGGCCCGAAACCAATCAGGGATGACCTGCATTTCCCTCTTACGCCACTCACTCGGATCACGGGGAACGTAAAGTTATGAAGGACGTTTCACAGGACGAGCGCGAGAAGCTCGAGGAAAATCCTCTTCACACCATTATTTTTCTTTCGGTGCTGATCTCCGGATTTCTGCTGATTCATGTCTTCGTCGTGCCGCTTTGGTAAAGGCAGGAGAGGACACACCGCGCTCATTCAGTGCCGGCCTTTCGCCGGCTTCCGGGATGTTACCCGCTTCTTCAGGATGCTTTGCAGCACGACCGCGTTGTTGTGCTCGGTGTCTTTCGCACCGAACACGAGCGTGATCGGGCCATCCCCGGCAAGGCTCAACAGCTCGTCGAAGCTCGACTCGTTGCTTGAGAGCTCCTCGCGGTATTTGCGCTGAAATTCCGCCCACCGTTCCGGATCGTGATTGAACCAGCGGCGCAACTCTGCACTCGGTGCGATGTCCTTGAGCCAGAGATCAATGTGCGCCCCATCTTTTCGAACGCCACGCGGCCAGAGGCGATCGACCAACACACGCGTGCCGTCTCCGGGCTTTGGCTCCTCGTACGCCCGCTTGATGAAGATCCGTGCGGAATGTCCGGACTGGGTATCTGATCGCGTGCTCATCTGTTTTGGTCCGTTTTCACAAGAACTCTAAAATCGCCCGGCTTGAGCGTGATGCTCTCAAGAGTCTTCCCGTCGAGAACGGCAAGGAACGCCGCGAGCGCCTCATCAAGAACGCCTCGGAGCCGGCAACAGTTCGCGATCACGCACTGCTCCCCCGAGGTAAAACAGCTAACAAGCGCAAAATCCGGCTCGGTCGCCCGGATCACCTCTCCAAGAACGATCTGATCCGCCGGAATGGCGAGCCGCAGGCCTCCCGAACGGCCCCGCACGGCGCTGAGATATCCAGTCCGCGTCAGCGCATTGACCACCTTGGTCAGATGCGTGCGGGAGATCGAATAGGCATTTGCCATTTCGTCGATGGTCACGAGGCGTCCGCCCGCGGCCTGCGTAAACATCAGTACCCGCAAGGCCAGATCTGAAAACATTGTCAGGCGCATGTACGGCAGCCCTCACGCCCATTTGATACATATTACATGTACCTTTGCATGGACGCTCGAAATCCAAAGGTGCATAATACGTTCATCTTTTGGAGTTGTGAACCAGGGATTGTCCGAGCCGTTCCAGAGGATCGAGCACCTGATCCCGCGGCGCGGGTTTTGATCCGAGAAAACAGGAGGAGGCTATGGCCATCGTACGCAACGATCTGACGCCATCCACCTCCGGAACCACGCCGGAGGCGCGAGATCCGGACGGCACGATTGACGGCACGACTGACGAGAGGTGGTACCACGACGACGGCCTGCTGGCCGTGGCCGGCCCGATTATGGTTCTCTGCTACGCTCTGGTTTTCCTCGATGCCACGTTGACGTTTCACGGAACCGGAACGGCGTTGTTCGCCGTCGTAATCAGCATCGGCTTCGCCATAATGTTCTTCGGCCTACCGGCGGTGTTCGCGAAAACGCGCGCTGCTCATGATCAAAGATGGATCAGGGATGAGCAGGCCAAGAGCCAGATTGTCGAAGTCTGGACTGGCAAGATCCGTCGCTGGGAGGCGGTCGTACAGATCGTGTCCATACCGGTGGCGATCCTTCTCGGCTTCAGTCTGCTTTGTCTCAGGTGGGCAACCCTTTGAGCAATCGAAGCGTGGGCCAAGGAGCATCGAGCACATCATGCATACGCGCGATGGTATTTCGGTCGACGGCAGGAACGAAGAGACAAACGCTCGAATCCGCCCTGTCGGCCAGCCCTGGTCCACGCCCTCCGAGAGAAGCGCCCCACCAGCGCTGAGATCGGAAGAAACAGCAGATCGCATCTGCGAGCATCCTCACCTCTTGCGATGGCGGCGGCATCGGGCCGTTCTTCGTCACTATGCCAAGCGGCCATCGCACCAGGCAGCCAAGCGGAGCAGGCTGACGGATGTGCCGGACACATAATAAAACGCAACGGGAGGAGAGATCGGTATGTCGAAGGCAGGATGGTTTCTGATACTATGCTTAGCGGCCGCGGGCGCGACCCAAACCCAAGCCGAGGAAGAGCGCATCGCCTTTCCGGCGGACTACAAGTCTTTTACCAATTATTTGAGCCTCGACCGCGTGCAGAACCACGATCAGATCATCCGGCTCTTCGCCAATGACATGGCGCTCGATGCAGCGAGCGCCGGCAAGGAGTTACCGAGCGGCTCCATCCTCGTCGGCGAGATCTACGCCGCCAAGAAGGACGGCGACGGCAATGTCGTGACAAGCTCCCTCGATCGGCGCATCCGCGGCAAGCTCGCCGCCGTGGCCGTCATGCAGAAGGGCGACGGCTGGGGGACAAGCTTTCCCGAGGAGCTCCGCAACGGAGACTGGGATTTCGCGATCTTCAGCCCGGATGGAAAGCGGCTGGATAAGGATCTGAATGCCTGCCGGCAATGTCATGCGCCCCTGGTCGATAAGCAGCATGTGTTCTCGCTGGAGCACTTGGTAAGATGACGGGAGATGAGGCCCGCGGTGCCGCAGCAACAGCGCCCGCAGGATAGAGCCCCCGCGGGAGAGAAAGGAGTGCGATGACCTTCGTCGTCACCGAGAATTGCATCAAATGCAAATATACCGACTGCGTGGAAGTCTGCCCGGTGGATTGCTTCTACGAAGGCGAGAACATGCTCGTCATCCATCCCGACGAGTGCATCGACTGCGGCGTCTGCGTACCGGAGTGCCCCGCGGAAGCCATCTTCTCAGACAGCGAGCCTCAGGCGACACCGCACTGGCTCGAGGTCAATCGCAAATACGCTGATTTGTGGCCGAATATCACCGGCAAGAAGCCTGCACTCCCCAATGCGGATGCCGAGAACGGCCGGCCCGGGAAAGCGGCGGAGCTATCGCCGCTGCCTGCATCCGAAGAGGTTTCGTAACGGGGCCGGAAACGGCCCGGTTACCCTCCACCGGATCGGCAGACCCCGGTAGCAACGTTCGACGGTATGCGCCTCAAGCGTCAATCTTCGCGGAGGCCTTCGTGGATCTTGCGGGCGAGCCAACGTGCCGGGAACACTCCAAACACAGACCCCGCAAGTCCCGCGACGATGAGGCCCTGAACTCCATAGGGCGCCATAGCTGGCACGGCGATCGCAATGAACGCGGCATTGATGGCGAACCCCGAGCACATCATCGCAAGGCAGAACAGAAACAACCCTCGCGGCAGCGATTCCCGCTCGCGTTCCCCTGCCGTCATGCTGTGGCCTCCCGTCATCCCATCACCGCCTGCGAGCCGAATACATAGAGGCCGAAGCTGACGGTGAGGAACGTGCCGATCACCAGATCGAAGGTGCGTGTCCAGAACCTTGAGCCCGAGAGCCCCAGATAGCGTGACAGGATGACCCGGGCCTTGAGCCCGGCTAGAACCAATACGCTCACGGCCATCACCGTGCCGCTGTGCCCGGAGGTGCCGGCAGACGCGATCAGCACCGTACCCATGCTGAGGACGACGAGGGCGATCCAGGCTTGAATGAGATCTCGCTCCGGCATCGGCTCACCTCAAGACGTAGATGATGGGGAACAAGAGCACCCACACCAGATCGACCATGTGCCAGAAGGCGACAGCCGCTTCCATATTGCGCACGCTGTCGCGCCACGAGACCAGTGCCAGCACGGCCATCCCGGCGATCACGTGCACCGCGTGGAACCCTGTGATGAGATAGTAGAAGGTGAAAAAGGGGCTCGTCTCGATGCCGATCCCGAGCGCCGCCTTGCTCCCGTATTCGAAAGCTTTGACGATGAGGAACACGGCTCCGAGGCTGCCGGCTGCCAGAAGCCAGAGGCGCGCGGCTCTGCGCCGACCTGCCTCCCGAACGCGGACCGCCAAAGCAGCGCAAAGGCCGCTCGTGACCAGCACGATAGTGTTGATGGCCCCGGCGGTCTGGTTGAGCAGCGCCTGGTCCGCCATGAATCTCGCGGGATCTCCGACGCGGACGCTGAGGAACGCCAGCAATGCCGCGCCGAACACCAGGATCTCGCTCGCGATCAGCACCCACATCATGAGCTCGCCCGGCAGTTCCGAGAGCACATCGGAACCGTCGTTGGCCGGTCGCGTGTCTGTTATCTCGCTCATCCGGTCACCAGATGGCGATAGAGTTGAGGAAGCGCCGCGACGAGCTTCTCGGGATCGGGAACGACGACATAGCCGCCCTTCCCGAAGATGCGGCTGAAGGTAGCCTGCGACTTGCTGTCGATGGTGACGCCGAAGACAGACTGCCCGCGCCGGCGTGCCTCGCGCACGGCCATATGCGTATCCTCGATCCCGTGCCGCCCTTCGTAGTGGTCGATGTCGTTGGGCTTGCCGTCGGTCAGCACGAGCAGCAGCCGGCGCTGACGCGGACGCTCCGCAAGCCCGCTCGAAACATGGCGGATCGCTGCGCCGAGCCGTGTGTAATGGCCGGGCCTCAGCCCTGCGATGCGTGCCTCGACCACGGAGCTCATCGGCTCGTCGAACGCCTTGCAGGTCTCAACGAACACCCGGTCACGCCTCAGCGATGAGAAAGCCCCGATCGCCGTTTCGTCGCCGCATGCATCGAGCCCCCAGGCCAACGCCATCAGCGCCTCTCGCTCGATGTCGATGACTTGGCGCCCTCCCACGTAGCTTTCCGTCGAACGGGAAGCATCGAGCAGAATGGAAACGGCGAGATCCCGCTCCTGGCTGCGGCTCGCCACGTAGACACGATCCGAATGCTGCCCCGTCGTCGCGAGGTCGACGCGTGCCGCGATCGCTGCTTCGACGTCGATGTCGTGCCCCTCGATCTGCCGCGTAAGCTGAACACGCTTCGGACGCAGTGTCTCGAACTGGCGCCGCACGCTGCGAATGCGCCGATGCGCGCGCGCGCTCTCGGGAGTGTCGGGGAGGTCCGGCAGCGGTTTGGCCATTCCGTCGAGCACCCGGCAATAATCCGGCAAGTACGCTTTAGTGCGGTGATCCCACTCGGGATAGACGTGCACGCCCGCGAGGCGCTCGAACTCCGCCTCCTGCGGCGACAGATCGAGATGCAGCCGCAAGCGCGTGCGCGCACGCTGCGGCACCTGCACCAGGGAAATCTCGTCCTGATCGTCCGCCGCTTTCTTGGCGTTGTCCTCATCGTCATCATCGACGCGGCGGTTGATGTTGAGAAGCTCCGCCCAGGAGAGAATGGCCTCGAACTTGTGCAGGATGAGACTGTCTTTCCGAGACGCCTGGTCGGATGGCTTGCGTGACGCCTTGAACG
Source organism: Hyphomicrobium sp. (assembly GCF_036780825.1). Taxonomy (GTDB): domain Bacteria; phylum Pseudomonadota; class Alphaproteobacteria; order Rhizobiales; family Hyphomicrobiaceae; genus Hyphomicrobium_C. The sequence goes on from NZ_DAIQCD010000041.1 coordinate 7,480, forward strand.
TTCCGGGCTCCGCATTGGGCGGCGTCTCGCCCTCGCCATGAGGGGCCTCTTCATGCGTAGCCTTCGTCCGCTCGGCGAGCGCGCGCAAGTCCGGCCACAGCATGACCGGCAGGAACGGCCGATAGCCGCGCGGTGCCGAGAACGCCGAAAGATCCTCCGCTTGGACGCGGACGGCCACGGCGATCGCTTCCGCGAGATCGCCCTTCGGAGGCTGTGCGCCGAGAAGATGCAGGATCGCCGTCTCGACCGCTTCCTCTACCGCTGGCAGATGCCGCTTGGGACGCCTCTGCCTCGCTTCGAGCGCGAGCGCGGCATGCACCCGGCGCAGGCCCGGACACTCGGCGAGGGTGTCCCGCGTCATGCTATGCGCCGCCTGCAGCATCCGGATGTCCGCCCGCAGCGGATCGAGCGCGCGCTGCGGCCTCCGTGCGAAGACGACCGCCGCCGAAAGCCAGAGATAGAGAGCGACGTTCGCATCCCGCTCCGGAAATGCAGCAATGCGCTCCGGCAGCCGCAGCGTCTCGCCGTCGAAGCTGGGCTCCGCTATCCGCTCGCGGCCTTCACCGAGCGCGCGCTTCCAGGAAAGCCGATGCGTGGCGACGGCCGCCGTCGCCACCTTGATCTCCACGTCGCGCGCGCCGCCCAATCCGCGGAAGAGAACGCCGAGCCGGCCCCGCATTTCCTCGAGTGTCACCGCCGCGTCCTCGTAGACGCCCGGTGCGTCGAGTTCGCTAACGAAGGAGTGCCAAAGCTTCCCGACGCTTTCCTCTGGTTCCCACGGCTCGAACGGAAGTGCGGACATCAGGCCTACTCACCCATAGATTGTCGCGACGAGATCGTGCAGCCCCTGCTTGATGTCGGCGTCATCGCTGAGCGGCTCGACCAGCGCCACGCGCACGGCCCGCTCGATGGGCATGCCGCCCTGAATGAGGCTCGCGCAGTAAACGATGAGCCGCGTCGAGACGCCTTCCTCGAGGTCCTGTCCCTTGAGCGCGCGCAGCTTGCCGGCGAGCCGCACCAGAGGCGCGACGCGCTCCTTCGCCAATCCACTCTCGCTGACGACGATCTCGATCTCCTGCTCGGGCGCGGGAAAATCGAAGTCGATGGCGAGAAAGCGCTGCCGCGTCGAAGGCTTCAACGTCTTGAGGATGTTCTGATAACCGGGATTGTAGGACGCAACGAGCATGAACTGCGGCCCGGCCTGCAGCACTTCACCCGTACGCTCAACCGGCAGCATCCGCCGATCGTCCGTCAAGGGATGCAGCACCACGGCGACGTCCTTGCGGGCTTCCACCACCTCATCGAGGTAGCAGATGGCATTCTCCCGAACCGCGCGCGTGAGCGGACCATCGACCCATTCTGTCTCGCCGCCCTTGAGCAGATAGCGCCCGATGAGATCTGCCGCCGACAGGTCGTCATGGCAGGCCACCGTATAGAGCGGCCGGCCGAGAACCGCTGCCATGTGCGCGACGAAGCGCGTCTTTCCGCACCCCGTCGGTCCCTTGATGAGAAGCGGCATCTGGTTCCGATAAGCCGCTTCGAACACGTCGCACTCATCGGCCTGCGGGAGATAGAAGGGAGCCTGGGCTCCCTCCTTCGCGCGTTGTTGTACGGCATGCATGATGGCTTACTCCGCCGGCGACAGTTGCTTCGTCACGGTGCCGGACGTAATGATCTCCCGGCGAGGCACGAACGTGGCGTAGACGAAGAGGATCGCACCGAGCACCACCGCAACACCGGCGCCGAAGCGCATGTAGTGGAACAGCATGATCTGATCCTGAACGTCCATGTAGTACTGGCCCATGACACGCTGCAGATGCGTCTGCACGGTGCCCGCGAAGGTCAGCACGAACGTCATGAACGCCATGCCACCGGCCATCAGCCAGAAGCTCACCATATTGAGCACCTGGTTATAGGGGTCGCGGTTCTTCAGCATCGGGAACGCGTAGGTGAAGATCGCGAGATTGAGCGACACATAGGCGCCAAAGAACGAGAGATGCCCATGTGCGGCCGTGATCTGCGTGCCGTGCGTATAGAAGTTGATGCCGTGCAGCGTATGCAGGAAGCCCCACACGCCGGCACCGAAGAACGCCAGCACCGTCGCGCCGAGCGACCATAGCAGTGCCGCCTTGTTCGGATGATCACGCCGGCCCTTCCAGACCATGACGAAGCTGAACGCCATCATGAGGAAGAAGGGAACGACCTCGAACGAGGAGAAGATCGAGCCGATCCACTGCCAGTATCCGGGCGCACCGATCCAGTAATAGTGATGCCCCGTGCCAAGGATGCCGGAGAAGAGCGCCGTGCCGACGATGACGTACAGCCATTTCTCGACGATCTCGCGATCGACGCCCGTAAGCTTCAGCATCAGGTAGGCGAGGATCGACGCCATGATCAGCTCCCACACGCCCTCGACCCAGAGGTGGACGACGTACCACCAGTACATCTTGTCGAGGCTGAGGTTGTGCGGGTTGTAGAAGGCGAAGAGAAACAGCAGCGCCAGACCCCAGAGCCCGATGAGCAGCACGTTCGTGATCGCCGTCTTCTTTCCAGCGAGCACGGTCAGCGAGACGTTGTAGAGGAAGATCAGCGCCGCAACGACGATGCCGATCTTCACCCACAGCGGCTGCTCGAGGAACTCACGCCCGTCCTTGCCGAGCAGGATGTTGCCGTTGAAGAGATCGAACACATACGTGACGACGGCACCGAGGGTCCCGATCACGAGGATTGCGAGCTGCCAATAAGCAAGCTTAGTGGAGTGGATCTCGCGCTCGGATTCCTCTGGAATGATGAAGTACGCTGCGCCGAAGAAGCCGAGCAAAAGCCAAACGATGAGCGCGTTGGTATGCAGCATGCGCACGATATTGAACGGCAGCAGCTCGGAGAGCGTGTTGGGGGAGATATAGATCCACCCGGCCAGTAGCCCGCCCGAGACCTGCACGATAAACAACCCCAGCGCCGCTATGAAATAGGCGTAGGCGATCTTCTGAGTCTGATATTTCATCGCATTGTGCTCCGTGCGTCCGCGTCAGCCGGCATCATTCGGGGGCCAGCCCTGGGTATTGGTCTTGTCGGCCCAGATGAGGAAATCGGAGAGACCGCGGATGTCCTCGTCGGACAGATAGAAGCGCGGCATCTGCCGCCGTCCTGGAACGCCCGTCGGCTGCGCTTCCATCCAGCCCTTGAGGGCCTGGAACGCATCGTCCGGTGAATCGACCACACCCCACCGGGTCATGACGTTTCCGACTTCAGGCGCGAAATACGCACCTTCACCGTGCAGCGAATGGCAATTGATGCAGGCGTTGACCTCCCACACCCGCTTGCCATGCGCCACCGAGTCCGAAAGCGGCACCGACGCCGTGGATTGAGTGACGATGTAGTAGTGGCTGTGCGCCGTTAACCCGACAAAGATCAGGATAAAGAACAGCGACCCGCCGTAAAAAATGTTCCGCGCCATGGCTTTCGTCATGACTTCGCGCATATCTCTTGCCTCCCGCCGAGGGTCATGGAGGCCGCACAGTGGCTGGAAGCGATTGGGCGCTACTTGACGAAAGGCAAGCGCCGGAGAGATTCAAACCCCCGCTCGCCGCAGCGCGACCATAGCGCGCAGGACGCACCTTGCGGCACGCGTGAAGCGCCGCGCAAATTGCATCCGGAGAGAGGGATTCGAGGGTAGGCTGTCAGCCGCGCGCGACCTTCGTGTGCACGCGCGGCGTGGTCAGGATCGGTGCATAAACAAGAGTGAAGAGCAAGAAGGCGCCGATCCATAGCAGCCCTGCCGCAGCGAGCGTCGCCGCGTAGATGTCAGACGCGAGCATCGGCCCCGCAACGCGCAGAAGGGCCGCAGCCGTGAGGAGATAATATGCCCAAACAATGCGCCGCGGCGCGATCAGGCGGCGTCCCGTATGGCCGAGCGAGGCCCGGCTCATGACGGCCATGATCATCGTGCCGATCGCCCCGGTGCCCAAGGCGTGCGTGACGACGGCGGTTGGAACGAGCCCGGTAAACTCCGCCACCGCGCTGAGCGCCAGTCCCACCACGATCCAGGCATAGCCGAGATGGAGGATCCACACGATCGGTTCGCGGCGCGTCGAAAGCCCGCGCCAGAGCACGAGACGCGCACAGTTGAAGGCCGCCGCAATGAGAGCCGCGGCACCGGCAAGCCATCCGCCCGCGCCCGCTGCATACAAAAGCGCGAACACGGCGAGGGATAAGAGCGACGCGATATCGAGCCATACGATTCGCTGCGGCCTCTGAGCCGTGGGGCGGTTGCCGTGGAGCCAGTTGTGCGTAAAAGCCGGAATGATGCGCCCGCCTACGATGGCGACCATGACGATCACGAACAGCACGCTGGCGCGGATCGCCCCCACGGGATCGATGGCGAGGTAGTCTCCGTTGCCGGCATGAAAGGCGAGGTTGCAGAGCGTGAGCGCTGCGACGAGCACCAGAAAAACCAGATTGCGCGGCGCTGGCCGCACGAAGAGCTGGCGCGCCGCAAACCCGCCGAGGATGGGAAGGAACGCGACATCGAGCGCCGCGACAAGCGGATAGGGCAACAATGCCGAGAACCCCATCGCCACACGGCCGATGAGCCACATCATGAACAGGAAGATGAGCGGCGGACCCGAAAGCGGCAGCGCACCGGTCCAGTTCGGCACGGCCGTCAGGAGAAAGCCCCCGATTGCGGCCGCCGCGAAGCCGAACACCATTTCATGGGCATGCCAGGCGAATGGAGATCCGGCGACCGGCAGCCAGCTCCCCGGCCACCCCGAAGAGGTGGCGCCGATCCAGGCGATCCAGATCCCCATGGCGAGCGCCGCGTAGACGGCCGATCCGAGAAAGAATGGACGGAACCCGTAAGAGAATATCGCATCGAAGCTCGGGCGCGCCGTCATCACCCGCTGAGAGGCGGCATGGGGAATGGGTGAGAACATGATCGCTTCCGCGTTGCTGCACCGCCGACACACACACGGCAGGCTCGGAGCCTTTCCGCATTATTCAGTGGCGGTGCAGCCTACGTATTTGCCGCAGGGAAGCGCTTAACCACGGTCAACCGGTGCGCGCTAAGCAGTGTCTACTGTGCGGCTCAGAAGCCTTCTTCTCCCCGGTCGCTTGGTTCGATGAACTGCGCGAGCAGTGCCACGTCGACGATCGAGACGTGTTCGCGATCGACGCTGACGCCAAGCGGACGCAGCTTCGCAAGCGCCCGCGACAAGCTTTCGGGCTTCATGCCGAGTCTGTTGGCAAGTAACGCCTTTTCGTAAGGAAGCTCGATGGTTGCGCCGCCTTCACGCACGGACGTCAGGCGCAGCAAGAAATCGGCGAGCCGCTGCGGCGCCGAGAGCAGCTTGATGTGCTCGATCTGCTCGACCAGGGATTTGAGATGGTAGGACGCGGACGCAAGCATCGACAGCGCCAGCTCCGGCTGCTCGATGATACGCCGGCGCAGCAGATGGCCATCGACCTTGACGAGGCGCGCGTCGGTCACGACCTCGGCGCTCACCGGGTAGCGCCCCCCGAGGAACATGACCGCTTCTGCGAACGTCTCCCCCCGCCGTAGCACTCCAACGACGGCCTCGTTTCCGTCCGGCGTGATGCGATAGAGCTTCACCCAGCCGCCGAGCACCACAAAGAACGAGTCTGCGGCTTGCCCCTGCTGAAAGAGGGTTTCCCCTTTCTTATGCACGCTAACCGGCTGATTGCCGATCAGCGACTGCGCTGCTTCTTGCGACACCGTGCTGAAAAGTGGCGTTGAGCGCACGATCCGCCAGTCGGAGGGATCCATTGTTTCGCCTTCTGGACGCCCGCACAGGAGCAAAATTTATCGAACGTCATCAATAGCTGTCGTCTGCGCCGGGTCAAGACGGAAGGCCCTGAAAACAGACTCTAGCCCGACATCAAACAATACTCTTATAGTATAGATTAAGAGCTATTGCGACGCGACGGTCGCAGCAGGTCTCGGGATGCAAGGGGACGCCATGGCCGCCGATCGTGACCTTGAGATGCTGAGAGGCGCGCTGTTCCTGGCCGGCCTTCCCGAAAGTGAATTTCAAAAATTTGCGTCCGAGACACCGATCGTCACCGTACCCGCCGGCTGCAGCCTCTTTCACCAGGGCGGCCCGGCGAAAGCGTTCTACTTCGTCCTCGACGGCTGGGCGGCGATATTCCGCGAGGGCGACGACGGCGAGCGCACCGCGATCCACCTGGTGGGACCGGGAGAATCGTTCGCCGAGGCAATGCTCGTCCCAGAGGCCCGTTACCCGGTGAGCGCCGAAGCCGCCACCGACCTGCGCGCCGCCCGCATCGACACCGCCCAGTTCCGCTCGCTCATCACCCGCTCGCCGGAGCTAGCGCTCTCGATTATCGCCGCCGTCTTCGGCAAGTTGCGCCATCTCGTGTCGCGTATCGAGCAGGATCAGGAATGGTCGCCCCAGCGGCGCATCGCGGCATTTTTGCATCGAATCTGCGGCGACAAGAACGGCACCTGCCACTTCGAGCTTCCGCTGGAGCAGCGCTACATCGCAGCGCGCCTCTCCATGACTCCGGCCACATTCTCCCGTGGGCTCGCCGACCTGGCAGGCGTGGGCGTCGAAGCCCGGCGCCGCAAGATCACCGTCAGGGACGTCGGCCGCTTGGCTAAATTCGTAAATCGGAACGAGCCCTGAAATTCTGCCGCGTCACGATGTCGATTAGCCCCCCGCATGAGCACGCGTGCCAATTGGCCGTGTCGTGACGGACACACAGGGCCAGCCGGATTTCCATACTTGACCTCGGACAAGTGTCGCTCGGATGAACTGGATTACTATAGTCAACAATGATCAGTCCGGAGCGGCAAAAAAGATGCATTTTTCAGATACCTACAACAAACATTGTTCCCGCTCCTCGATAACGCTGCGGCTCCCCGTCGCTGCATTCGAGGTCAGCATCTTCGCCCTTGCTGCGTTGATGTCGCTTCCCGGCGATGCTCTGAGCCAGTCGGCAGCTCCCGGCACGTCAGTCGAGCTTCCCGCCGTGGTCGTCGAAGGCGCGGTGCCGAAGAAGGCACCGGCGGCCAAGAAGAAATCTCAAGGCGTGGCATCCTCGGGCAGCGCCCAAGCCACCGAGGGCGTTCCCGCCGAAAGCGATGGGGCGGCGTTCGCCGAGCGGCCGAGCCCCGCTGCGGAAGCCGCAAGAAAGCTCGACGCCATCGCCGGCGGAACGGACGTGGTCACGAATGCCGAGATGACGCCGAAAGCCAGCGCCTCGCTATCGGACATGCTGGCCTTCGTGCCCGGCGTCGTCGTGCAGAATTTCTTTGGCAGCAACGATCAGCCGCGCCTGCAGATCCGCGGCTCCGGTCTCCAGCAGAACCCGTCCGAGCGCGGCACGCTCGTCCTTCAGGACGGCCTGCCGATCAACCGCGCCGACGGCTCCTACATCGTCGGCTTTGCCGATCCGAAAAGCGCCGAGTTCGTGGAAGTCTACCGCGGCTACACGGCCAACAGGCTCGGCGCCACGGTGCTCGGCGGCGCCATCAACTTCGTCTCCCCGACCGGCCTCACCGCACCAGGCGCCCAGGCGATCGTGGAAGGCGGAAGCTTCGGCCACTTCGCCGTGCAGGCGCAGGCGGGCGCACAGCAAGGCAACTTCGATGCCCATGCGAGCCTCAGCTACACCGAGCGCGACGGCTACCGTGAGCACAACGAATCTGAGCGCACGAACTTCAATCTCAACGCCGGCGCCCGCGTGAACGAGAACATCACAACGCGCCTGTTCTTCGGCTATACGGATCTCGCTTTCGACGTCGTGGGTCCGCTGTCGCGCGCCCTCCTCGAGCAAAATCCCAAACAGATCTGCAAGGGCCCGACCCCAGGCCCCGAGTTCTGCCGCGGGCCGAACGTGCTGCGTGACGATCCCCACCGGGAGGCCGAGCAGTTCCGCATCGGCTCGCGCACGACGGCTCGCTACGGGGCGAACCTGTTCGATGTGGGCCTCGGCTACACCTATACGGACGACAGCTTCACGTTTCCGGTGGGCAGCGGCGTGCGTGACACGGAAGGCGGCGACTTCACGGCGGTGGCGCGCTATGCTTACGCACCCGATCCGTCCCGTGCGCTGCCCCTGTTCGAACTGACGAGCCAATACGTCGTCGGCTCGGCCGACCGCGATTACTTTATCAACGAGGGCGGCAGCAAAGGCCTTCTATTCGGCGAGAACAAGTTCGATTCGACGACGCTGTCGATCCACGCCGGCTTCAACATCCCACTTACCGAGCGCCTGACAGTGTCGCCAGCCGTCGCCTACTCATATGCCAGCCGCGAAAACGACGACGTCTTCGCCGGTGCCACACGCCCGAGATACAATGCAGGAAATGGCGGCTACATCTTTCCAGCTATGCCTCCCGAGGATACGAGCTACGACCGCTCCTACCATGAGTGGACGCCCAGCCTCGCCTTGAGCTACGAGTTGGCACGCGACCAGTCGATCTTTGCAGCGGTCAGCCGCAGCTTCGAGCCGCCGACGCAGGACGATCTGATCTCCTCTATCAACGGGACGCCCAATACGAGCGCAGGATTGCAAATTAATCCGGGTCCTCCCCCCTTTCCCGTCGTGGCTTCCGTATTCGCGACCCCCGATCTCGACGCCCAGACGGCGACGACCCTCGAAGGCGGCTGGAAAGGCAATACGTCTCGCCTCGCCTGGTCGGCCATCGCCTATTACTCCTGGGTCGACGGAGAGCTGCTCAACCTGCGCGATTCCTTCGGCAACTCGCTCGGCGCCGTCAACGCCGACAAGACGACCCATTTCGGCATCGAGCTCGGCGCGGCCGTCGAGATCACGGACGGTCTGACCGGACGCGCAGCCTACACTTATCAGGATTTCCGCTTCGACGGCGACGCCCAGTACGATGACAACCGCCTAGCCGGCGCCCCCCGCCACATCGTGAACGCTGCCCTGCGCTATACGTTCGTGCCGGGTCTCTGGGTGGAGGCCGAAGTCAACTGGGTGCCCGACGATACCCCGGTCGACAATGCCAACACGCTCTTCAATGAAGCCTACACCCTGGTCGATCTGCGCTCGAATTACGATATCACAGAGAACATCTCGATCTTCGGCGAGGTCTCCAACGTGTTTGACGAGAAATATGCCTCGGCGACACTCATCGTGGAGAGCGTACAATCCCCCGACCAAGCCGTGTTCCTTCCGGGCGACGGCCGGGCATTCATCCTCGGGGCCAGAGCGAGGTTCTGATGAAGACGAGCGCGCGTTTGCGGCAGTCTGGCCGCTCGGCGCAAGGCATCACGCGCAGAAGCGCGATGAAAGGCGGGGCGTCGCTAGTCGGCGCCCTCGCCTCGTCCTTGCTCGTGCCGGGGCGGCCCGCCTTCGCAGCACCTCTCCACCAGCTCGAGATCTGGGGGCCGCCTGCAGGGCCGTCCATCACCGTCCTTTACGCGATCGCCACCGGCCGCATCGATGCTGCGGCCCGCAAACCCAGCCTCCGGATCTGGCGCCAGGTGGACGAAGTCCGGGCGGGCCTCACGTCGCAAAGCTTCGACGTCGGCATCGTGCCCGTTCCCGTCGCCGCCAACCTCTACAATCGCGGCCTCGGCGTGCGTCTCGTCAACGTCATGACGAACGGCATCCTCTATGTCATGGCGTCCGATCCGTCCTGGACGCGTCTTGAAGATTTGCGCGGACGCAAGGTCGCCGTACTCTTCCCCAACGAATTGCCGACCCTGATCCTCGAGCGGCTCTTCCGCCTCGCCGGCGTCGACTCGAAGACCGAGGTTGAGCAGGTCCCGACGGCCACGCCGCTCGAAGCTATGCAGCTTCTCGTCCTTGGCCGGGTCGACGCCGCCCTCATTCCCGAGCCGGCAGCATCCGCCGCCGTCGTCAAGGGCAGCCTCGCCGGAAAGACGATCCACCGGGTCATCGACCTGCAGTCGGAATGGCAGCGGCTCACGGGCAAGGCGCCCGATCTGCCGCAGGCGGGCCTCATCGTTACGGATCGTTTCCGCGCGACGAACGGGAGCATCGTCGAGGCTCTGCAAAAAGGACTCCTCCGTGCTGCGGCCGACGCGGTCGCCCATCCCGCCCGCGCCGCCAACATCGCCGCCGGCCCGTTGCAAATGCCATGGCCGGTGATCGAGGCGTCGATCCCCTATTGCAATCTGGTTGCCACGCCGGCAGCCGAGGCGCGCCCGGCCGTCGAATCCGTGCTCGAAGCCATGCTCGAGGTCAACCCAGGCTATGTTGGAGGCCATCTCCCGGACTCCGCGTTCTACTTGTGAGGCCGTAATGGGACACATCGTTCTCGACCGGATGGGCCGCCTGGGCCGCTTCCTCTGGTCGGGCTGGGTCGGTGTCGCCGGGCTCGCGCTCTTTGCCGCGCTCTGGCAGCAAGGTCATGAGGCTTACGGCGATTTCATCCTGCCCTCGCCGCTCGCGACCTTCGACGCCACCGTCGCGCTGCTCAAATCTGACGAGACGTGGCGCCTCGCCGGAGCGACGACGCTACGCGCCCTCGAGGGCTTCGCACTGACGGCGCTGCTCGGCGGCGTGCTCGGCCTTGCGGTCGGCTATTCGGCCGCGGCGATGCGACTTGCGCGCCCGTTGCTCACGATCATCATGGGCGTGCCGCCCATCGCCTGGATCGTGCTCGCCATGATCTGGTTCGGATCCACCGCGGGAACCATCCTCACCACCACCGTGGTGGCCTCGTTCCCGCTCGTCTTCGCCAACGTGGCCGAAGCCGTGGCAACGCGCGATCGCGCGCTCGAGGATATGGCGAAGGCATTCGGCGCCGGCCCCTTGCAGCGGCTCTGGACCATCGTCATCCGCCATGTGACCGGCCAGTATTTTCCAGCGCTCGCCGTCGCGCTCGGCTCGACCTTCAAGGTCGCCGTCATGGCCGAGCTCCTGGCCAACATCGACGGCATCGGCGTCGCCCTCGCCATGTCGCGCTCCAATCTCGACGTGGCCCAGTCGATCGCCTGGGTCGTCCTTATCGTCGCCGTGATCTTCGTCGTCGAATACGGAATCGTGCACCCCATCCGCGCCGAGCTCGAGCGCTGGCGCGATGCCGCGCGGCCCTGGGGGATCAAGCGATGACCGTGCTGGCGCTCGACGGCATCTCACACGCCTACTTTGGCCGCACCGTGCTCGATCGCGTGCACCTCGACGTGCTGGCCGGCCAGATCGTCGCTCTCGTGGGGCCCTCCGGCTGCGGGAAGAGCACGCTCGTGCATATCGCGGCGCAACTGATCGAACCGCAGCGCGGCCGCGTCGCAAGCGGCTATCGCCGCCACGGCATGATCTTCCAGGAGCCTCGCCTCCTTCCCTGGGCGACGGCGGAGGACAACATCGCCTATCCGTTGCGCATCGCCGGCATGCGCCGTGCGGAGCGGCGGGAACGCGCACGGCTTGCAGCCGATCTCGTTTCCCTCGATCGCCGCGATCTCGAAAAGTACCCGGTGGAGCTCTCGGGCGGCATGCGCCAGCGCGCGGCCATCGCACGCGCGCTCGTCGTCGAGCCGGATTTCGTCTTCTTCGACGAGCCGTTCACGGCGCTGGATGTGGCGCTGAAGCGGCAGATGCAGGACCTCGTCGTTAGCACGGCGCGGCAATCGCACTTCGCCGGCCTGTTCGTCACGCACGATCTTGCCGAGGCGGTACGAATCGCCGATCGCATCGTCGTGCTCGATGAGCGCGTACGCGGCATCGCCGGCGAGCGCTTCGTGCCTCTTCCCCAGGCGGCGCGCAATGACACGGCTGTGTTTCACGCCGTACAGTCCTTCTTGACGCAAGATCCCTTGTTCGCCCACATCCACGACACCAGCGAGCGGCATATTCCATGACGATGACGTGGCCAGCGAAGCTTGCCCCGGTTTCCCGCGCGCTCGATATCCTGAGCGATGAGGGCTTCCGCCTTTTCTTTCCGCTCGCCGCCATTCATGGAGCGCTGTGGCCGCTGCTCTGGGTGGTCGCTTTCGGCTTCGAGCTGCCGTTCGCCAAGGAGATTCCGCCGGGCGTCTGGCACGTGCACGAGATGACCATCGGCACGTTTGGCGCCGCGCTCGTGGGCTTCATCACCACTGCCGTTCCGGAGTGGACGGACACGGAGAGGCTTCGTGGCCGCGTCCTGCTCGTGCTTGCGGCCCTATGGGGCGTGGCGCGCCTTATCGGCCTCGTCGGCGGTGAGGCCCTCGGTATCCTCGGAGCCGTTTGCGAGCTGCTCTGGATCGCCGCCCTTATCGCCTACCTCGTGCGCGTCTCGTTCCTGAAACGCACCACGCGGCTCGTGGGATTCATCTTCTGGATCTCGGCACTGTTCATCGCCGAGGCTGTCACGCGTTATGGGTTCCTCACGATCGAAACCCATGCCGAACTCGCGGGTCACGCCGCACACATTGCGGGCTTCATCTTCCTCGGCATCCTCGGTATCGCGCTGGCGCGCATCACCGTGCCCGTCACCAATCTCGTTCTCGATCCGAGCGAGCAAACCTCCCCGTTCCGTCCCCATCCGGGGCGCATGAACCTTGCGCCGGCGCTCGTCGCCGTGCTCGTCGCCGGCGAAGCTTTGGGGCTGTCGGAGCCGACCACCGGCTACCTGTTCATCGCGGCCGGCGCCGCGTTCATGGACCGTGTCGCCGAGGCCTTCATCGGCAAGAAGATCGTGCGCGCTGAGATCCTGGCGCTTGCGGGCACCAGCACGTTCGCCGGCCTCGGCCTAATGCTGATCGGAACCGCCCAGCTCGGCTGGCCCGCAACGCGCCTCGGCGGCCTGCACCTCGCCCTCATGGGGGGACTCGGCCTCGGCATCCTCTCTGTATTCGCCATTGCCGGCCTGCGCCACACTGGCCAGGCTCTCGGCTTCGTCCGCCAGACGCGGGCGGCGATGCTCCTGCTCGCCGCCGCCGTGCTACTGCGCGCTGTGCCGGAGATCTGGCCTACGGATCTGCTGCCCGTCGCGCCGTACGCCCTTGTCGCCGTCCTCTGGGCGGCGGCCTTCCTGCTGTGGTTGAAGGTATACTGGCCGTTCTTCCGCAACCCTCGAACGTTCGAGCAAGATGGCTGCTGAGGTGCCATGAACAAGACATACACGCTCCATGCCGCACAATCCGCCCCGCCGGCGATCCTGAGCCTCGGCTTCCGCCCGTTCTTTCTTGCGGGTTCTCTGTTCGCTGCCATCCTGATCGCGCTCTGGGTGCCGTGGTTCCTCGGGCTGATCGCCATCCCGAGCGCATTTCCGCCAATGGCCTGGCACGCGCACGAGCTCCTGTTCGGCTTCCTGCCGGCGATCATCGCGGGCTTCCTTCTGACGGCCGTACCGAACTGGACGGGCAGGTCGCCCATCTCCGGCTGGCCGCTCGCCATCCTGGTGCTGGTCTGGCTCGCAGGCCGCCTCGCCATCGCCGCTTCGACACACCTTGACCCAGGCACGACGGCCGCCCTCTCCATCGCCTTTCCGCTTGCGCTGGCAGCAGTCATCGGCCGCGAGATCGTCGCCGCGCAAAACCGGCGCAACCTCAAGATCATCGTCGTTCTCCTCGGCATTGCCGCCGCTGACGCGCTGTTCCATTACGAAATCTGGCAATTCGGACGCACCAAGTTCGCGCACACGCTGGCCGTAGCGCTGATCATTCTCCTCCTTATGATTATTGCCGGCCGCATCGTACCGGCGTTCACAACCAACTGGTTGAAGCACAACCGGCCGGGCGGCGCGCTTCCCGCTCCGTTTTCGCCCTTCGATACGGCCGCCATGTTCCTCAGCGGCGCGGCGCTGCTGGGCTGGGTTGCGTTGCCGCTCCTCGAGGAGGAGGCACCGCAGGCGCGCACCGTCGTCGGCATCACGCTCCTCGCCGCGGCCGTGGCCAACATCGTCCGCCAGGCGCGCTGGACGCCGCAGCGCACCTTTGCCGAGCCGCTGCTCGCCATTCTCCACGTCGCCTATCTGTTCGTGGGGATCGGCTTCCTGCTTTCCGGACTGGCCGTTCTCTGGGACGATTACGATTTCGCGACCGCCGGCCTACACGCCTGGACCTCGGGCGCCATCGCCACCATGATCCTCGCTGTGATGACGCGGGTTTCGCGCGGACATACCGGACGCCCGCTCACGGCTCCGGCGAGCACGGTTGTGCTTTACGCATCCGTGCTGGTTGCCGCCGTCGCTCGGATCTGCGCCGCCCTCCACCCGGAGCTGAGCATGATCCTACTGCCCGCCGCCGGGCTAACATGGATCGTGGCCTTCGCCGGCTTCGCAGGTCTCTATGGCCGCATCCTGTTGTCGCCCCGTTCCTGACGGCGGCCATCAGCGGTCACGGCCTGGCAACGGCTGCGGAACACCCCACTGCGCTATCCGGCCAGCACGGCGGTTCCGCACCGGATGCCATTGAGCTGCACGTCCACTTCGCCGAGGCCCACGCCCAGGGCCTTGAGCAGCTCCGCAAGAAGCGGATCGAGTGCCGCCGCCACCGGCGTGAGCAGCGACGTCACGAGGCCTTTGACCGCCGACACGCCGACACCGAGGCCCAGCACATTTACCTGCAAATCCGCCGACCGCAGCAGGTTGCCCACGAGCGAGGAGGTGACGTCGCGCGTGCTCGCGGTCTTGACCACTCGGCCTTCGGCATCGGCTTGCGTGAATTCGAGCGATGTGGCCGTTGCGTTCGTCATCGCCGCATAGGCGCTGGCAGACACGGTTATCAGCGGCGCCTCGGCAATCGCGCCGCGTGACACGGGCACACTGCTGCCGAACGAAGACAAGTGCGCCTTGTTCACATCGCCGATCCACGCCCGCACCGCGGCTGGGCGGGCAGCAATGACAGCTTTGGCATTCTCCCCGAGGCGGCACGACAGCGCCTCGAGCCGCGCTTCCGCATGCGCGATTTCAATGTAGATCGGAAGCCGCACACGAATCCCGGCGAGCGCACCGGCGCCGGCGACCTCGGCAATGACCCGCAAGCGCGTCTGCGCCGTTTCGACAATCGCGCCGGGTTGTCCCACGGTGACCCATCCCGAATGTTGAGCGCGCTCGCCGATGGCGAGATCGGCCTTGAGCGCGAGCAGGCCCGGCACACTCCCACCGAGGTCGAGCGCGACCTGGTTCTTGGCGTTCCCTGCCTGCGCGAGCGCCGAGATCAGCGCCATGAGATTGAGATCGGCAGCCAGGCCCACATCCGGCTGCCCGGCCTCCGCATGTGCAAGCGGCCCCAAATCCAGGACCGTTTTAAGCGGCACGGTAGCCGCAGCCGTCGTCTGTCCGAGCAGGCGCGCCACGGCTTGCGCGCCCTCGGCCTCGCCTGCCGCATTGGCCGCCTTGACGGCCGCATTGAGCACGTCGCCGACCCCGATCTCGCCATTGAGGAGGCTGTTGTAGGTTCCGGCCGTCAGCCCGACCTCGGCCGCAAGCGCCGAAAGGAAACCGCCGAGCGAGACATCGGCGTCGAGCAGGGCGTTGTAATCCATAGCGGAGAGCGAGACGTTGCCCCCAAGCACCGCTCCAAGCAGCGCATTGATAGCCCCGCCGTTGAGTGAAGCGAGCCGGCTGCCGATCGAGAAGGCGGCCTGCGCATCCGCAGTGCCGATCGCCGAGACGGAGATCTGCGGTGCTGACATGAACGACTTGGCAAAGTAGAGACGCCCCGACGTGGCCGCGTTGAGCCGCACGGCGTTGAAGGGCTCCTGTCCGGCCACGAATCGAGCCTCTGGCGCGACCTCTCGCGCCGGCTCGTAACGCCCCTTTACGACGGAGAGGGCATGCACTTCGCCGAGCCCGTTCGCCGTGAGCGTCGCCCGCGCTGCCGCCTCGGCCCGATCGAGATCGCCGGCGGCCGCAATGGCGGCGAGGTCCGCAGCGCCCTGCAGCGTCCGTCGTTCGAGATAGAGCGAACCCATGTCGATCGCGATTGCGCACAGGCTGACGCTGACGACCATGAACAGCGCCAGCACCACCGCAACCCCGCCTCCGGCATCGGAGACCATACGCGCCATGCGTCGTCCGAGGGACATCGGCTCCTCCTGATCAGTACCCGCCGCGTTTTATAACTGCGACCCGCTCGATCGTTTTCCTCGGCAGCGGAATGAGACCCGAGAGCGCCCAAATCGGCAGGTCTTCGGAGTTGAAGGAAACATGCACGCGGAACTGCGACGGGTCCGCCTCCAGCGCCTCCGCCCGGACAGAAATTCTGTCCGCCCGAAGGAACGGATAGCTCCCCCCACTCACCTCCACATGGGTTCGCGCGATCGCGGTCCGCTCTGCGTTATCGAGACCGCTCACCGAAGCCCGCGCCGCGTCCGCCGCCAGCTGCTGCACGGAGTGCGCAGCACCGAAATACATTCCGTAGGCAAGAAGCCCGCAAAAAAAGACGAGAGCGACAGGAAACACGAATGCAAATTCGACGGCGGCGCCCCCACCATCGACAACCGCAGCCCGACGCGAAAAACTTCGAATAAAACCCATTGCTGAGCCCTTCAAACATTGCAGGGCTCAGCCTAGGGAAGGTCAATGAACGGCAATTAAATAACTGCAGCCGCCAAAGCGAAAATACTTTTCGCAGTTACGCACCAGTCAAATCATTCAATGATAAAATAACACTCCGCCATATTACATCTTAGCTCGCATTTCTAATGATCCTTCGCTGAACCCAGAAAAACAATCAATTGAAACATACTAGATAGCGTTCGTTTCGGAGGAAACAATGCGCAACACGCCACTCGAGCGGCTCATCCTGATCCGAGAAGATCACCCGGTCGAGGTGCAGCAGCGGCGTCCCTTCGGGAACATCGAGTTCACGAGCTTGATCCGCATTCGCCGTCGCGATTTCCACCCGTTCCACAGCACGCCCAACGAGGATCGCGTTGATTTGTGCGAGCGCCGAAAGTCGGTAGCTTCCGAAATCCGCCGGCAGACGTGTGAAGATCCGCCCCGGCAGGCAGCAGACCTCGGTAAGGAAGACCTCGCCCTGATGCTCGCGTACGCGCTCGACGCGAATCACCTCCTCGGAGCGGCGCAATTCAAGCCGCGAGGCTTCTTCGCTCGTCGCCTCCCCTCTCGTGATCGAACGCCCCCGCTTCTGGCCTGAAATGCGTTTCCCTTCAAAATTGTGGAACATTGAAAATGGAAAGGTCGTCTCCGAAGACGCATAATCATTGACGAACGTGCCGCGACCCTGCCGCCGTGTGACGATGCGCTCCACTTCCATTAGATCGAGGGCTTTGCGCACCGTACCAATGCTAATTCCAAGCTGTTGCGCGAGTAGAGTTTCATTTGGAAGCGTCGCCCCCGGCTTCCAATGTCCGACGACTATTCGCTGCACCAGAACGTCACGGACCTGCAAATAAAGCGGCCTGGCCGCGAGCCGCGTTTCCAATTCGGACATGGCAATTCCCCCAAAATATTTTGCAACGGCCAGCAAAATTTCTGCGAGTGCAATTCCCGCAGAGTGACCGCCAGGAAAACTCTAGGGTAAGAAAATTAAT
>NZ_DAIQCD010000042.1:0-15122 GCF_036780825.1 Hyphomicrobium sp.
CGCCGCCCCGAGACGATCCCGTCGCCGAAAGGAAATCCTCTGACGCCCGAGAAGGTCGAGCTCGGCCGGCATCTCTTTTTCGATCCGCGGATCTCGAGCACGCGGAGCGTCTCGTGCGCGTCCTGCCACAATCCGGCATTCGATTGGTCGGACGCGCGCGAGAAGGGTGTCGGCGTGACGGGGGTGCCCTTACCGCGCCGTACACCAACGGTGGTCAACGCGGCCTGGCTTTCGGCCCTCATGTGGGACGGCAGGGCCGGGACGCTCGAGCAGCAGGCGGCGCTGCCGATCACGGCCGAGCACGAGATGGGTCTCACCCTTGACGAGGTCGTCGAGAGGCTCGAGGAGATCGACGGATACAAGCCGTTGTTCGAGGCGGCCTATCCCGGCAAGGGTATCCAGATCGACACGGTGCTCGGCGCGCTCGCGAGCTTTCAGCGCACGCTTGTCTCTGAGGAGGCGCCGTTCGATCGGTGGATCGAGGGGGACGAGACCGCGATCTCTGGGTCCGCCAAGCGCGGCTTCCTCGTTTTCAATGGCGAGGGTCGCTGCAGCCAGTGCCATTCCAGCTGGCGCCTGACCGACGACAGCTTCCATGACATCGGCCTCGAGAGCGAGGATATCGGCCGCGGCGAGTTCACGCCGCCGAGCGTGACGATCATGCGGCACGCATTCAAGACGCCGTCGCTGCGGGATGTACGCATGTCCGGACCGTACATGCACGATGGCTCCATGCGCACGATCGAAGAGGTGATCGAGCATTACGAAAAGGGCGGGAAGGCGCGGCCGAGCCTGTCGCCCGAGATGAAGGCGGTCAAGCTCAGCCCGCAGGAGCGGACGGACCTGATCGCCTATCTGAAAACGCTGCAAGGGCCTCCGCTGGACGTGCACGTCCCGAGGCTGCCTTGAAGCTCGGTATGAGGGAAGATGGTATGGTCTTTTCGAGAGTAGTCCCGTTGATCGCTGTCTTTGCGTTGCTGGTGCTTTCGGCAGGTGCGGCGCGCTCTGCGGAGTACACGATCGTCATAAATCACATGGAGCTCGAGCAGATCGCGGAGACCATGCGGGTCGGCGACGTCGTCACGTTCGATAACCAGTCCGACATGGCGCACAATATTTACGTCACCTATGCCGACGGCAGCGTCGACAATCTCGACACGCAGATCCCGGGCCGCCGCCGCACCATTACGCTGCGCGCCGCCGGCCCGGCGATCATCCGATGCTGGATTCATCCGATCATCCGCGCAGACGTGGAGATCCTTGAGGAGGCGAAACCCTCCGAGCGCTGACACGACGAAACGCAAGCATCCTGTTGCAGGAGAGGAATGATGGGCCTGAGCGTAACGCATATTCTTCTGGTTCTAGCGGCCGTGCTGCTGCTCTTCGGGCGCGGCAAGATCTCCGAGCTGATGGGGGACCTCGCAAAGGGCATCCGCAGCTTTAAGCATGGGCTGGCGGATGAGGGGGATGTGGCGCCGGCGCTCGCCCGGGCCCAGGATCGTGACCCGACCCTCGCCGATCGGAAGCGAGCCGGCCACGACGTTTGATGCTGGAGTGCTCCTAGAAACGCGAGACCCCGGGTTTCCCGGAAGCACTCGGACCGGAAGGCGTTGGCGTGGAATGCGGAGGTAGGCATGTTCGACGTGGGCTGGAGCGAGATCCTGATCGTGGCTGGCGTGGCGCTGGTCGTCGTCGGCCCCAAGGATCTGCCTGTTTTGATGCGGACGATCGGCCGTTATGCCGGCATGGCCAAGCGGCAGGTCGACACCTTCCGCGCCGAGCTCAACGTGGTCATGCGCGAAGCCGATCTCGATCTCGTCCGCAAGGAGATGGAGGCGATTAAGCAATCCGCGGGGCAGGAGGTGTCCGCAGCAAGCAAGGCGCTCGATCAGGCGGACGATGCGGCTCGGAAGAGTGTGTCCTAGAGTGCTTCCGGAAAAGTGGGAACAGGTTTTCCGAAGAGAAGCACGATCGAACAAAAGCTTAGAGCCGCTCCCGTTTCCACTTAAACTGGAACGACCCTGATACGAGATCGCCTCAGGGCATCGTGCTTCCGTAGACGCTCTGCTGCGCGGCCGGCAAACGCCCGCTCAGCGCGTAGGCGTTCGAGGCGCAACGCTTCAGCATGTCCATGTCGAGAATTTCGAAGCGGCGACGGCCCGAGGTGGCGATGATGCCGTGCGACTTTAGCCGCGTGAGCTGCCGCGAAACGGTTTCGAGCCGCAGGCCGAGGCATTCCGCCATTTCCATGCGCGAGATCGGCAATGACAGGCCGATGGTGCGCGGTCTCTCAGCGTGCACGCATCCGCTCCCCTGGGTCATGCGCTCTGCGATGATCTGCAGGAGGGTGGCCACTTTTTCCTGCGCCGTTGTGCGGCCGAGGAGGAACGTCCATTCGCGCGCCGTATCGAGATCACCCGCGATCCGCGCCAGAAGCGCGCGTTCGAGATCCGGATGCTCGGCGAGCAGAGCTTCGAAGGCCCGTTCGGAAAAAGAGCAGAGCTCGAGAGGCGTCGCCGCTTCGGCCGAAAGATTCGGTGGATCGGAAAGCGGCCGCCCGACGAAGTCCGATGGAAACTGGAGGCCGACGATCTGATGCCGTCCGTCCGGCTTCGCAATCACCAGCTTGACGACGCCCGAGAGGAGGATTGCGAAGGAGCGCGGCTGGTGGGCCCCGCCGTAGATGGTTCGCCCTGGAGGCACGCGCACCCTGTGGGTAATGCCGGACAGCGCCCGTGCGGCCTCCTCGCCGATTGCACCGCACAGGGAGGAGGCCTGTACGGGGCAGAGAGAGCATCTCTGAGGTATGGCCATGGCGGGTTCGCGATCCTCTATCGGAACGTTCAAGCTTGCTTCTGAGTATGCGGAGCGTCCGGCGCTGTATTTGACTGCGGTCAATCGGTTTGCTCGTCGGCGGGCACCGGCCAGCGGCCGGACTGATCGGGATCAACGACATCCGCCTGGCTGGCAGGTCTGCTGACGCTTCCGTAAGCGCGACCGCCGGGCGCCCGCCCTTTCGATCGCGTCCGGCCTGGAACGCGAGGGAGTTCGGTCGTGAAAACTGCTCGTCTCTTTGCTGCTGCTTGCCTTGCCGTCACGTGTCTGGTCGCCATCGCGCTGCGGCCTGCTCCGAGCGAGGCGCAGCACCCGCCTCATGCGCATGGAGATCCGCGTGAAGCGATCGCGCTCGCACCCGCCGAGACGGCTGAGCTGCTCGCCGGCATGCGCACCTATCTCGAAACCATTCAGGGTATCGTCACGGCCCTCGCCGAGAACGACGTCAAGAGCGTGGCGGAGATCGCGTCCCGGTCGGGAGCCCGTATGCTGAGCGATGTCTCGCCGCTGACGGGCCTCAAGACGCCGATCGGCTTCACGTCCATGAGCCTCGACACGCATGACAAATTCGACCGGCTTGCCGACGCTGCCCGCCGTGGAACCTCCCGGTCGGAGGTGCTGGCGGCGCTGCGCGATATCATGGGCAACTGCATCAGCTGCCACGCTGCATACCGGCTCGCCCCTTAGGGCGCCTCCAGAACGAGAGCCTGCCATGGCGGCCTCATGCGGATTTAGGAGCGCGGCGCGCCATACGATAAAGCACCGGAAAGACTCATGAAAAAACAAAAGCTTAGAGCTGTTTTCCGAGTTTCACTTAACCCGGATCGACTCCAGATCGTGGGCACTGGAAACGGCCCGCGGACGCCTCGCGCAACGGCCCGTGCCTTCCTATGTTTGAAGAGCAGGGCCACGGCGGGCGGCTGCGTGGTTGCGGGCTGAACCGCATGCGCATCTCGCCGCTATGCGCGGGCTCGCGCGGCGAGGGTGCAGCATCGAAGGATACGGCTATGGATATCGCGACGGCATCGCAAATCGCGCCTCCTGAGGACGTTCCCCGCTTTGAGCCGCGGGGAGACGAGGGCGCTGGCAGCGAGGCGTTCCGCGCCGTGGACCGCATGCGGGAAGCCTTCACGGCGCAGCTCTCTGGCGGCCTGTCCCCCGCCTCCGTAGCGCTTGCCATGTTCGACTGGTCGATCCATCTCGCGTCCGCGCCGGGCAAGCGGATGGAGGTTCTCGATACTGCGGCGCGCCACGCCGCTCGCCTGTTTATCCATTGCGCTGCCGCGAGCATGCAAGGCCATGCTGCGCCCTGTGTTCAGGCGCTGCCGGGCGACGATCGGTTTCGGGCTCCGGGCTGGCAAAAGCCGCCGTTCAGCTTTCTTGCACAGGCGTTTCTTCTCACCGAGCGATGGTGGAACGACGTCACGCACGACGTGCCCGGCGTCGTGCCTCACCACCAGGAGATGGTCGCTTTCATGACGCGGCAGGTTCTCGACATGATGTCGCCGACCAATCTTCCGCTGACCAATCCCGAAGTGATCGACAAGACGTTTGCGACGGGGGGTGCGAACTTCGTCCAGGGATTCCAGAACTGGCTTGAGGATGTGAATCGCCTCCTTACGGGCCAGCCGCCGGTCGGAACCGAGCGCTTTGTCGTCGGCAAGGATGTGGCGGCGACGCCCGGAAAGGTCGTCTACCGCAACCATCTTATCGAGCTCATACAGTACTCGCCCACGACTGAAACCGTGTACGCCGAGCCGGTGCTGATCATGCCGGCGTGGATCATGAAGTACTACATCCTCGACCTCTCGCCGCAGAACTCGCTCGTTCGATATCTGGTCGGGCAGGGCCACACGGTGTTTTGCGTCTCGTGGCGCAACCCGACGGCCGAGGATCGCGATCTCACCATGGACGATTACCGGCGCATGGGCGTGATGGCGGCGCTCGACGCCGTGAGCGCCATCGTCCCAGATCGCAAGATCCAGGCGGTCGGCTACTGCCTCGGCGGAACGCTGCTCGCGATCGCCGCCGCCGCCATGGCGCGCACGCGTGACGACCGGCTGGCTACGGTGACGCTCCTCGCCGCACAGACGGATTTCACCGAGCCGGGAGAGCTGGCGCTCTTCATCGACCACAGCCAGATGCACTTCCTTGAAAGCATGATGTGGAATCGCGGCTATCTCTCCGCCGATCAGATGGCCGGCGCATTCCAGCTTCTCCGCTCGAACGATCTCATCTGGTCGCGCCTCGTGCGTGACTATCTGATGGGCGAGCGCGCGCCGATGATCGACCTCATGGCCTGGAATGCCGACACCACGCGCATGCCCTACCGCATGCACGCCGAGTACCTGCGCAAGCTTTATCTCGACAACGAGCTCGCCGCTGGCCGCTTCATGGTGGACGGTCGTCCGGCCGCGCTCCAGAATATTCGCGTTCCGATCTTCGCCGTCGGCACCGAGCGCGATCACGTCGCCCCGTGGCGGTCCGTCTACAAGATCCACCAGATTACGGATACGGACGTGACGTTTGTGCTAACAAGCGGCGGACATAACGCCGGCATCGTGAGCGAGCCGGGACATCCGCGTCGAAGCTTCCGCATCGCCACCAAGCGAACGGCCGATGCCTACCTCAGCCCCGACGAATGGCGCGAGCACCATGATCCGAACGCTGGATCGTGGTGGGGTGAATGGGCCGCATGGCTGGGGGCGCATTCGTCCGGGCGTGTGACCCCGCCCGGCATGGGAGCGCGCAAGCAGGGCTATCCAGCGCTCGCCGACGCCCCCGGCACCTACGTCTTCCAGAGATAGCGGTCTGGCCCCGGCAGGAAGCCGCAGAGAACGAAGCAAAAAAACGCCCGGTCCGATGATCTCGGACCGGGCGCTTTTTAGTTGGCGATGCGGTTACTCCGCTGCCTCTTTGTAGCTGTCCAGCGGCGGACAGGCGCAGACGAGGTTACGATCGCCGAACGCGTTGTCGACGCGGTTGACCGGCGGCCAGTATTTGTCGCCGCGGAATGCACCCGCCGGGAAGCTCGCCTCCTCGCGCGTGTAAGGACGCTCCCACGATCCGATCAGGTCCTCGATCGTATGCGGGGCATTCTTAAGAGGATTGTTCTTGCGGTCCATACGCCCTTCGGCGATGGCGCGCGCCTCCTCCCGGATGGCCAGCATGGCGTCGCAGAACCGGTCGAGTTCAGCCTTGCTCTCGCTTTCCGTCGGCTCGATCATCAGCGTGCCCTGGACGGGCCAGCTCATGGTCGGCGCATGGAAACCGCAGTCGATGAGACGCTTGGCGATATCCTCGACAGTCACGCCGGCGCTCTCGAAGAGCGGACGCGTATCGATGATGCACTCGTGCGCCACGCGGCCGGTGCGGCCGGTGTAGAGCACGTCGTAGGCACCCGCGAGACGCTTCGCGATGTAGTTGGCGCTGAGGATGGCGACCCGCGTTGCCTGGCTCAGGCCGCTTCCGCCCATGAGCAGGCAGTACGTCCACGAGATCGGCAGGATCGAGGCCGAGCCATAAGGCGCAGCCGAGACCGTGTACTCGCGCCCATCCGTTTCCGGATGCCCCGGCAGGAACGGAGCGAGGTGCGCCTTGACGCCGATCGGACCCATGCCGGGACCGCCGCCGCCGTGCGGGATGCAGAACGTCTTGTGCAGGTTGAAGTGGCTGACGTCGGCTCCGACGTCACCCGGCCGCGCAAGACCAACGAGCGCGTTGAGGTTGGCACCGTCGAGATAGACCTGCCCGCCGTTGTCGTGCGTGATCTTGCAGACCTCGATCACCGTCTCCTCGAACACGCCATGCGTCGAGGGATAGGTGATCATGCACGCGGCAAGCCGATCCTTGTGCGCCTCGGCCTTGGCCCGGAAGTCGGCAAGGTCGATGTTGCCATCGGCGTCCGTGCCGACGACCACCACGTCCATGCCGCACATCTGAGCGGAAGCCGGGTTGGTTCCATGCGCGGAGTCGGGGATGAGGCAGACGTCGCGCTGGGTGTCGCCACGGCTGAGGTGATAGGCGCGGATGGCAAGCAGCCCCGCATATTCACCCTGCGCACCCGAGTTCGGCTGCATGGAGACTGCGTCGTAGCCGGCGATCTCGCAGAGCATCCGCGAGAGGTCGTCGATCATCTCCTTGTAGCCCTGCGCCTGATCGGCGGGGGCGAAAGGATGCATCTCGCCGAACTCCGGCCAGGTCACCGGCACCATCTCGGTCGTGGCATTGAGCTTCATGGTGCACGAGCCGAGCGGGATCATCGTGCGATCGAGCGCCAGGTCGCGATCCGAGAGACGGCGGATATAGCGCGTCATCTCGCTCTCGGCCCGGTTCATCTGGAAGATCGCATGCGAGAGGATCTCCGAGGTACGGACGAGTCCCTTGGGAAGCCTGAGATCCGGATCCTTCTTGTCATAGGTGAGGTTCGTGCCGCCGAAGGCGCGCCAGACGGCCTCAACCGTTTCCGGAAGCGTGCGCTCGTCGAGCGCGATGCCGATGCGATCGTCACCCACCTTGCGCAGGTTGATGCCGTTCTCGACCGCCTTCTGCATGATCTTGCCCTGATCGGCACCGACCTCGACCGTGATAGTGTCGAAGAAGGCGTCGGGGCTGACCTTGAAGCCGAGCGACGAGAGACCATCGGCGAGGCGCACGGTGTTGCGATGAATGCGCTGTGCGATCGCCTGGAGGCCGCGCGGCCCGTGGAAGACGGCATACATCGACGCGATGACGGCAAGAAGAACCTGTGCCGTACAGATGTTCGAGGTCGCTCTCTCGCGGCGGATGTGCTGCTCGCGCGTCTGAAGTGCGAGGCGCAGGCCGGGATTGCCGCGGGCGTCCACCGACATGCCGACGATGCGGCCCGGCAGCGTACGCTTGTGCTCGTCGCGGGTTGCGAGGTAGCCAGCGTGGGGGCCGCCGTAGCCCATGGGCACGCCGTAGCGCTGCATCGAGCCGATGGCGATGTCGGCACCCATCTCACCCGGGGACTTGAGGAGCGTAAGCGCCATCGGATCGGCGGCGACAACGGCAATGGCGCCGGCCGCATGCAGCTTCGCGATCGGGTCGGTGAAGTCGTGGCAGGTGCCCGACACGCCCGGATACTGGAAGATCGCTCCGAAGACGGTCTCCGGCTTGAGGTCGGCGAACGGGCAGCCGACGATGACCTGCCAGCCGAGCGGTTCGGCGCGCGTCTTGATGAGCGCGATCGTCTGCGGCAAGCAGTCCTTGTCGACGAAGAACGCCGTCGCCTTGGACTTGGCGACACGGTTCGCCATGCCCATGGCCTCCGCGGCAGCGGTCGCCTCGTCGAGAAGCGAGGCGTTGGCAATTTCGAGACCAGTGAGGTCGCTGACCAGCGTCTGGAAGTTCAGCAGCGCCTCGAGGCGGCCCTGGCTGATCTCAGGCTGATAGGGCGAGTAGGCCGTGTACCAGGCGGGATTCTCGAAGATGTTGCGCTGGACGACCGGCGGCATGATGGTGCCGTGGTAGCCCTGGCCGATCAGCGAGGTCAGCACGCGGTTCTTCTTCGCGGTCGCGCGCACCTTGTCGAGCGCAGCCCGCTCGGAGAGCGGCTCGCCCAGCTTGAGCGGAGACTTCTGGCGGATGGCCGCCGGGACGGTCTCATCGATCAGTGCGTCGAGGCTCTTGGCGCCAACGACGTTCAGCATCTCCGCCATTTCGCTCTCGGACGGACCGATGTGGCGGTGGTTCGCAAAGTCGTAGGGGTCGTATGATCCGGACATTACAATTCCCACTGTGTGATTTAACCGATGAGTGCTTTGTAGGCAGCCTCGTCCATCAATCCGTCGAATTCGGTCGAGTTGGCGACGCGCAAGCGATAGAGCCAGCCCTGTCCGAACGGATCCGAGCTCACTACGGAGGGATCCTGCGTGATGGCCTCGTTGATCTCCACCACCTCGCCCGCGAGCGGAGCGAAGACGTCGGAGGCGGCCTTGACGGATTCGACGACGGCGGCGCCATCGCCCTTCTTCAGGTTAGCGCCGACCTTGGGGAGCTCGATGAATACGAGGTCGCCAAGCTGGCTCGTTGCATGCTCCGTGATGCCGATCGTGACGACATCGCCGTTAAGCGTGAGCCACTCATGTTCATCAGTGAATTTCATCGCGCGGGTCTCCTCTCAGGCGTGGCGGCTCTTGCCGCGTTTGAACCTAGCTTTCACGAACGGTAGCCGCGCAACTGTCATGGGCTGGCGTCTTCCGCGAATTTCAGCAAAAACTTGGGTGTCCGGCTTGGCGAAAGCCGGCGGCACGTAGCCCATGGCAACAGGGTGATCGACCGAGGGCCCGAAGCCGCCCGACGTGACCGTTCCGATCGGCTCGCCACCCTCGGCGGCGGCAAAGAGCGGGGCGCCGGCCCGAACAGGAGCGCGGCCTTCCGCGCGCAGGCCCACGCGGGTGCGCGACGTTCCGTTTGCCATTTGATCGAGGATCACGTCCGCACCGAGAAAGCCGCCGGCTCGCGCGCCGTTTGCGCGCCGCGCCTCCTGGATGCCCCAGACGAGTGCAGCCTCGATGGGCGTCGTCGTCTGGTCGATATCGGAGCCATAGAGGCAGAGGCCCGCTTCGAGGCGCAGGGAATCGCGGGCGCCCAATCCGACCAGCTCAACGAGCGGATCGGCCAGGAGCGCTTCCGTGATGGCGGCCGCCGTATCGAGCGGCAGCGAAATCTCGAACCCATCCTCACCAGTGTAGCCGGCCCGTGCGATGATGCACGTCGACCCGAGAATGGAGTGCTCCTCGACATCCATGAACGTCATATCTGCGCAGGCCGGCACGAGCCGCGCCAGTGCCGTTTCCGACTGCGGCCCCTGCAGCGCGACCAGCCCGCGGTCGAGACGCTCGATGGTGCAGACGTCGCTGATGTTGTCCCTGAGAAGCGCTTCGTCCGCATCCTTACAGGCTGCGTTGACGACGAGGAGATAGTGATCGCCGCGGTTTGCGATCATCAGGTCATCGAGGATGCCGCCCTTTTCGTTGGTGAAGAAGGCGTAGCGCTGGCGGTTGGGCTCGATGCTGAGCACGTCGACGGGGGTGACCCGCTCGAGCGCCAATGCGGCGTCCGCCATATTGCCAGATTTGGCGCGTACGACGATCTGGCCCATGTGGGAGACGTCGAACAGTCCAGCGGCTTCACGCGTGTGCAGATGCTCTTTGAGCACGCCCGCCTCATACTGCACCGGCATCTCGTAGCCGGCGAATGGCACCAAGCGTGCGCCCTTCGCGATATGGAGATCATAGAGGGGGGTACGCTTCAGAGCGGAAACGGGATCGGCGGAAGATGTGTTGGTCACCAAGGGCTCCTCTTGCTCTCTGCGCACAGGATGCACGCAGTTTCGAGCCCCCCTGCCGCAAATTTTGAAAGATTGTTGAGCCCTGCCACCGCTAAAACGGTAATCTGGCTCGTGTTATTTTACCGATAGGAGAGGCGGATTGCCGTCTCGGCCCTTTCGGCATGTCATCGAGTTGCGGTCCGTTTGCCTGAGAGTACCCGGGGTGGTTGATCTTTTGGCGCCGGCCAGCTGGTCCCGAAATCCAGCTGAATTTTGTTTCCGCAGCCTTCGCTGACGCCGGCGAAGATGAACAGCTTTCTCTCAACGGTCAACCACTTCAGGGCGCGTTTCGGCCATTGAATGTGCCTATATCGGCATTCGAATTATGTTTGGGCGATTTAGCCGCAGAAGAGCCTACCCA
The DNA here is from genome assembly GCF_036780825.1 of Hyphomicrobium sp. Taxonomy (GTDB): domain Bacteria; phylum Pseudomonadota; class Alphaproteobacteria; order Rhizobiales; family Hyphomicrobiaceae; genus Hyphomicrobium_C. Next base: position 10,551 of record NZ_DAIQCD010000042.1, read on the forward strand.
TAAGCCACCCATATGGGTGAGAAGCCCAGAAAACACGCATTCCAACCCTCTTGAAGGATAACCTTGCTGGTGAGAAGGTACCCACGGGAGGCTGGGCCAAACCCGCAAGTTCGGCGGGTGGCCCTGGGCATGTGCGGACACGGACGCGTCCTTCGCGCCGGCTGTCCAATCAGTCTTGGGAGGCCGTCGTGCGGCACATACTCATCCGGTCGGGAGACGTAGAGATTCGCGCGCGGCTGTTGGCGACGCCCACCGCCGATCGCATCTGGAACGCACTGCCGATTTCCGGATCGGTCCGGACATGGGGCAAGGAAGTCTATTTCCGGACGCCCGTTTCTCACGATCTCGAACCTGATGCGCGCATTGTCGTCAGCAAGGGCGAGATCGCATTCTGGCCGGATGGCGATGCCATCGCCATCGGCTTCGGCGCGACGCCGATCGCCAAGCGCGGTGAGATTCGCTTCACGAGCAAATGCAATGTCTGGGCGGTCGCCCTCGATGACGTCGATCAGCTCAAAGCCGTCTATCCCGGCGAACGGATCTCCGTGGTCGAGGCGGCCAACGACGACACGGAGACATGGGCCGAGGAGCCGGCGGCGTGCCCCGCAGGCGCAGTCAATCGCCAGCACCGCGCGCGTCGATCTCCGCAGCCCGTGCGCCACTGCGCTTCGAGCGACGAAGGCGGCTCCGCCGGCTGAGGTCGCCTCCGCGTTTCATGATGCGATGGGAACGCGCGCTGTGCGTTTTCAAAACTCGGCGCGCTGCGAGCTTCTTCCCCGGGACGGTCTTTGAAATCCGCTCGTCGTGACGAGAGCGTTGAGGCAGCGCGGCGAAAGCATGGGACCGTGCTGAAGCCCGTGCAAATGTCGGCTTTAACGGCGCGGTCTCAGTCGATTGACGTGACCCATCTTGCGGCCCGGGCGCGCCTCAGGCTTGCCGTAGAGATGAAGCGCCACGCCAGCCTCGGCTGCAAGCGCCGGCCACTGGTCCACGTCGTCACCGATGAGATTGGTCATCGTCACGTCCGAGTGGCGATCGGTCTCGCCGAGCGGCCAGCCGGCAACGGCGCGAATGTGATTTTCAAACTGGCTTACGAGACACGCGTCCATCGTCCAGTGACCGGAATTGTGCACGCGGGGCGCGATCTCGTTGACGACGAGCGGCTCCGTTCCGTCCGGCACATAGAACATCTCGACGCCAAGCACGCCCACATAGTCGAGCGCGGTTGCGATCGCGCCAGCGATCTCGCGCGCGCGCGCCGCATGCTCGTGCGGGAGCGGTGAGGGGACGGTCGAGGTATCGAGGATGCCGTTCCTGTGCGTATTGAGCGGGATATCGTAGAAACGCGTCTCCCCGGAGAGCGCGCGCACGACAAGCACCGAGACCTCGAACGCGAAAGGAACGAAGCCTTCCAGCACCGAGGGCGCACGACCCAGGCTCTCGAACGCGGGCACGAGCTCGCCGGCGGATTTGATGCGCACCTGTCCTTTGCCGTCATAGCCGAGGCGGCGCGTCTTGAGGATGCCGGCGGGCCCGATCGTGCACATCGCCGCGTCGAACGAGCTTTCGCCATCGACCGCAGCGAACGGCGCCACAGGAATCCCGAGCCCGCTGATGAACGTTTTCTCCTCGAGCCGGTCCTGAGCGACGGCGAGCGCTTTAGAACCGGGGCGGACGGGCGCCGCGAGTTCGGCAGCCGCCGCCGCTTGGAGCGGCACGTTCTCAAATTCGTAGGTGACGACATCGACGTTTTCGGCAAAGGCGCGGATGCGCGCCGTATCCTCGAAAGGCGCGACGGTCGCGGCTGCTGCGACTTCGCAAGCGCCTCCCGGAACGTCGGTGTAGACGTGCGCTTTAAGGCCGAGACGGGCAGCCGCAAGCGCAAGCATACGGCCGAGCTGGCCGCCGCCGAGAATGCCGATCGTCGAGCCGGGCGGGAGTGCGCTCATTCGGGCTTCGGGTCCTCGGCAACGGATTGCGTCTGGCGTGCGCGATAAGCGGCGAGGCGGCCAGCGAGATCGGCATCTGAGAGCGCCAGGATCTGCGCCGCGAGGAGGCCCGCGTTCGTCGCCCCTGCGTCTCCGATGGCAAGCGTGCCCACCGGAACGCCGCCCGGCATCTGGATGATCGAGTACAGGCTGTCGATGCCGCTGAGAGTCCGGGTCGCGATCGGGACGCCAAGCACCGGAAGCGTCGTCAGCGAGGCCGTCATGCCGGGAAGATGCGCCGCGCCGCCGGCACCCGCGATGATGACCTTGAGGCCGCGCTCGGCAGCCGAGCGCGCGTAGGCAAACATCCGATCGGGAGTGCGATGGGCCGAGACGATCCGCGTTTCGTACGCGATGGCGAGCTCGTCCAGGACGGCCGCTGCCAGCTTCATGGTTGGCCAGTCGGACTGGCTGCCCATGATGACGCCCACTTCAGCGCGCCGTTTGGTCATGGAGGGGACCCCTTGCGAAAACGGGCCATGTAGATGACGTGACGCCCGCTTGCAAGGCGGAACGCCCGGTTTTTCGGGCAAAATCCCCGGCTTGGCAAGGCTGACGTCGGGTTGAGCGGCGCAATGCAGCCGCAACCTTGCGCTATTCGGCGTGGACGGAAGCGGTGAGATCAAAGCGTCGGGATCGGCGGCGCTGTTTTTCCGGACTGGCTCGAATCGCCTAGCTTCCGATGCCTGGGCCGTCCCGCCCAGGAGCTTGCGGGAGAGGTGCGATGTGGCGGCTGCTGGGTTTCCTGATGCTGATTTCGGCGTTGCTCGCGGCAGGTGCCGGCTCGCTCCGTGCCGAGACGGCGATCGTCCCCGAAGCGTCGGCAACCGAGGAGGCGGGGCCTCTCGAAAGCGACGCCGACGCCGAGGCTCAAGCAAAAGACGACGAGGGGACGGCCGCCGCGTCACCCGCGCGGGCGCCGGAAACGCCACTCGGCAGCGCGATCAAGGCGCGACTCGCGATGGCGCCGAATGATTCCGCCGACGAGGAGAAGGCTGAACGGGGCGCGCTCGAAGCCTTCTACGCGGGGCGTGCCTACGCGCCCCTCTGGATCGCATCGGACAAATTCAACGCCGACGCCGAGGGCGTCCTCGCCGAATTCGGCAAGGCAGGTGACTGGGGACTTGATCCCGCCGATTTTCCCGCGCCCAAGATCGATGCTGCTGGGCAACAGCCGGACGCATCCGCGGCTGCTGAAGTCGAGCTTTCGCTCCTGGTATTGAAATACGCCCGCTATGCGCGGGGCGGGCGTATCGTGCATCCGGCCGAGCAGCTCAACTCGAACCTCGACCGGCGCCCGCAGCTTTTGAAGCCGGCCGCCGTGCTCGAAGGCCTCGATGCCGCGACGGACAAGGCCGCCTACGTGGCCGGCACGCATCCCAAGCATGCCCAGTTCCATCGCCTGCGCGAGAAGTTCCTGGAATCCCGCGCGGCGGACGGCAAGCTCAACGCCGCTGCCAAAAAACTCCGCGCCAACATGGAGATGTGGCGCTGGATGCACGACGATCTCGGCGACATGTATCTGATGGCCAACGTGCCCGCCTACACGATCGACGTCGTGAAGAACGGCGAGCGCATCCTGACCGAGCGCATCGTCGTCGGCGAGATCGGCAAGCAGACGTCGATCTTCACGCGCTCGCTCAAGAGCATCACGTTCCGTCCCATGTGGCGTGTGCCCGAGAGCATCAAGGTGCACGAAATCTGGCCGAGCCTCGTGCGCGGGGGCGGCCTGATGCGCCAGTACGATCTCGAGATCGAGACCAAGGACGGGCGTCGCCTTGATTGGCGCACCATGGACTGGAGCACCCTCGATATCCGCAATTACGAGGTCGTGCAGCCGCCCGGACGCAAGAGCGTTATGGGCTACGTTAAGTTCTCGTTCCCGAGCCAGCACACCATCTTCATGCACGACACGCCCGACAAGTGGATGTTCAATTCTAAACAGCGCACACTGAGCCACGGCTGCCTGCGCCTGCGCAATCCGCTTCGTGTGGCGGAGATCGTCCTGGCGGAGGATAAGGGCTGGGACGCAGCGAAAGTCGACAGCCTCGCCAAGGGCGGGCAGCTCAACAACGAGATTGCCATGGAGAAGCGCATCCGCATGCACCTCGCTTATTTCACGGCGTGGGTGGACGACGATGGAAAGCTCAAGACCTACGGCGATATCTATGGCCACGAGAAGCGCGTGACGCAGGCGCTGGACGGCAAGTGGCAGCAAATCGCTAAGGGTCGCGATCACCTGGCACCCGTGAAGCCCAATCGTGAGCTCTTGGAAGCACGCCCCGTAAAGGAAGCATCCCGCCGCCGGTCGGGCTCGTCGGCCAGCGATGATTTCCTCGGCTCATTTTTCGGTGGCGGTTTTTGATGTCCCACCGTGCGTCCGTCCGCGCGCTGCCGAAATAAAAGGGAAGGCATGCGAGACGACGCGCGAGAAAAGAAGCGCGACCCAACAAAGACCTAGAGTGCTTCCGGAAAAGTGGGGACCGGTTTTCCGATAAGAAGCACGAGGAAGCAAAAGCTTAGAGCCGTTCCCCGATTCCACTTAAATCGGAACGGCTCTAGAGTGCTTCCGGAAAAGTGGGGA
>NZ_DAIQCD010000042.1:15222-19062 GCF_036780825.1 Hyphomicrobium sp.
TTTACACTTTCAACTCATCAGTCGAGCAGGCGTCAAGCACGAAACGAGCCCGCGGGAAGGTTCCGGCGGGCTCGCAAGATCATGGTCGAGGACGGTTCAATAATGCGACGGCACCGCGTGAATGCTTCAGGTCTTGCGCCTGCCACCTTCGGCAGCATGGCCGCTGGAGCGATGGGGCGTCCGTCTTTCTTGTCCTAGCCGCGATCCCATGTTTCGCGGTCTGCGGCGGTCTGCATCTCGGCTCGCGAGGCGGTCCTACGCGAATTGCGCTGCGCCGGCGCAAGTGCACTCCGGCTCCATCCCAATCTCCTACGTCCTGCACCTCCGGCGGCCATTCTGTGGCTCAGCCGGTAGGCAGGAACGCCCGCTACGTCACGCCCTGGTCTGGACCAACCAGGGCGGAAGGGGCGCGCGATCGAGGCGCACAAGTCGCTTTCACCGCTTTGCAAATAAAGCTGCAGATCTCCGAAGTTTCCGCGCTGAAATAGACAAGTTTTTTATCTCGGCCGCTCGCCGATTTCCAATGCATTAAAGCATCTGGATCAGATCACGAACGGCAGTTTCTGGTCCGGTGGTCTCATTTTCTTAGACCTCCTTTCGAGAGCTTTTGAAAGTGTGCCTCTCATTGCTTTGCCTGTCAATCCGCGGACTCTCCGCAAGAGAAAAGACGCAGTTAACCGGGCGTTGACGCTGAACCGATAGGCTCGAACGAATGTTCCGGAGTGTGCACGAATTGCCTGCCGCCATATGAGGGCAGCGCGAGGCTTGTGCTGGACGCGCGCTCATCTTGCGCGGCGGAAACCGGACAGTCATCGGGCGACGGGTGGGCGGCCAAGCTGTCCGCATCGGATCGAGTGAGACTCGGAGCTTGTCGCTCGCGGTGCCCGTGTCCGTTCCGGGACTGCAGCTCCGGCACGTCGTGCGCAAAGTATCAAGAGGGCTTCATGAGATCGGCGATCGGTTTCTTTTCGCTTCTCGCATTCGGCTTTCTCGCAGCAGGCGTCCTGACAGTCATTGGCTCCGGCCCAGGGTTCCGGAGCGTGCTCGACACCGTGCTCGGCTCTGGAGAGGGTGGCGTGCACCTCGGCTCGCTTTTCGCAGGGATGGTGCTCGGCGTCGTGCTTTCGGCTCTTGCCCGCGTTTCCTGGGCAGAGCTGCCGCGCCGCTTCGTGCGCTGGCTGTTCTCCCATGTCCGCGGCTTCTACCGTCTGCTCTTTCTCGCCGCCGTCATCGCCTTTTTTGTCTTTTACTGATGCGGGTGCCAGCACAATCAAAAAAGGCCCGGGTCACCCGGGCCTTTTGACGTTGCGGCACGTCTGAGACAGAGCTCAGACGGAATAGTACATGTCGTACTCGACCGGATGCGGCGTCATCTCGTAGCGCATGTTCTCGGCCATGCGCAGCTCGATATAGGCGTCGATCATGTCGTCCGTCATGACGCCGCCGGCCTTGAGGAACGCACGGTCCTTGTCGAGCGAGGTCAGCGCCTCGCGCAGGCTGGTGGCGACGGTCGGGATGCTCGCGAGCTCCGCCGGCGGCAGATCGTAGAGGTTCTTGTCCATCGGATCGCCCGGATGGATCTTGTTCTGAATGCCGTCGAGGCCCGCCATCAGCATGGCCGTGAAGGCGAGATAGGGGTTGGCGCCGGGATCCGGGAAACGGATCTCGATGCGCTTCGCCTTGGGGCTGGTGACGACGGGGATGCGGCACGAGGCCGACCGGTTGCGCGCCGAGTAAGCGAGCAGAACCGGGGCTTCGTAGCCCGGCACTAGGCGCTTGTAGGAGTTGGTCAGCGGGTTGGCGAAGGCGTTGATGGCCCTGGCGTGCTTCAGGATACCGCCGATGTAGAACAGGCACGTGTCCGAGAGATCGGCGTACTTGTTGCCGGCGAACGTCGGCTCATCGCCCTTCCAGATCGACTGGTGCACGTGCATGCCCGAGCCGTTGTCGCCGAAGATCGGCTTCGGCATGAACGTCGCGGACTTGCCGTAGGCCTGCGCCACCTGATGCACCACGTACTTGTAGATCTGCAGATGGTCGGCGACGGCGATCATCGGGCCGAACTTGATGCCAAGTTCATGCTGGGCCGGCGCCACCTCGTGATGATGCTTCTCGACCGCGACGCCCATCTCGGAAAGGACGGACAGCATTTCCGAGCGGATGTCCTGGCAGCTATCGATCGGCGGGACCGGGAAATAGCCGCCCTTGGCACGCGGGCGATGGCCGAGGTTACCCATCTCGTACACCGTGTCGGAGTTCGACGGCAGCTCGGAGCTGTCCACCTTGAAGCCGACGCTGTAGGGGCCTGAGGCGAACTTCACGTCGTCGAAGATGAAGAACTCGGCCTCGGGGCCGAAAAACACTTTGTCGCCGACGCCGAGGGACGCCATGTACGCCTCGGCCTTCTTGGCGATCGACCGCGGATCGCGTTCGTAAGGCTGGCCGGTGAGCGGCTCGATGACATCGCAGAAGATGGCGAGCGTTGTCTGGGCGAAGAATGGATCGATGTGGGCGGAGGCCGGATCGGGCTTCAGATACATGTCCGAGCTCTCGATGCCCTTCCAGCCGGCGATCGACGAGCCGTCGAAGGCGTAGCCCTCGAAGGTGCCTTCATCGATGCAGGACACGTCGGCCGTGACGTGCTGCATCTTGCCCTTGGTGTCCGTGAAGCGCAGGTCAACGAACTTCACGTCCTTGTCCTTGATCGTCCTAAAGACGTCGCTCACCGTTTTCATAAACACTCCCCTTGATGGAATTGCGTGCTGGCGTCGCTGCAGATGGGTGGGCTCAGATGGCTTCCGTTCCGGTTTCGCCGGTGCGGATGCGGATGGCTTCCTCGACAGTCGAGATGAAGATTTTGCCGTCGCCGATGCGGCCGGTTTTGGCGGCCTTCTGGATGGCCTCAACGGCTTTCTCGAGCATGTCCTCGCTGAGAACCACCTCGATCTTCACCTTGGGCAGGAAGTCGACCACGTACTCGGCGCCGCGATAGAGCTCCGTATGGCCCTTCTGGCGCCCGAAGCCCTTTGCCTCGATCACGGTGATGCCCTGCAGGCCGATCTCCTGGAGCGCCTCCTTCACCTCGTCGAGCTTGAAGGGCTTGATGATAGCTTCGATTTTCTTCATGCGCCCGGTGTCCTCCAGTGTCGTCCGGCAATCCGGTCACAAGCCTCATTGCCGGACCGGCCATTGGGTAGCACGGGACATGCCAAGTCATTCGCCGGAAATTAAATCCTTTTTAGTCAGCAGGTTAGAGCATTACTGCCTTTCCGCTAGGCAGTCTAGCGCAGGCCATTGGCCTAAAAGATAGGCGCCGTGATTAAAACTCACGCAGCAGAGTGAGCGTGATCCGCACGGAGCAAGCAATCCGTGGCCAGCGCGGGGGAACGGAATTAGGTTCGCCGCAAGGATCGGCGGCAGCAAGCAGGAGAGCGGCGTGACGAGCGGGACGGTCTGGCTGGAGGAGACGGTCGAGCTGCTCACGCCCGACGAGATGGGCAAGGCCGACCGGCTGGCAGTCGCCCGCGGCGTCCGGAGCCTGGATCTCATGGAGGCGGCCGGGCGGGCCGTTGCCGAGGCGGCGCGGCGCCGGGTGGCTCCGGGCGCACGCGTCGCGGTGCTGTGCGGACCGGGCAACAACGGCGGCGATGCCTTCGTCACGGCGCGCCTGCTCAAGCGGGCGAGCTATGACGTCCGGCTGTTCCTGCTCGGCGAGAAGAGTGTCCTCACGGGCGATGCCGCCGAGATGGCGCGCCGCTTCGATGGACCGCTGCGGCCGCTCGATCCGTTTCAGCTCGAGAGCCTTCATCTCGTGATCGATGGCCTCTTTGGCGCAGGCCT
>NZ_DAIQCD010000042.1:19162-22025 GCF_036780825.1 Hyphomicrobium sp.
GCGTCCGTGCTCTCCGACATCGGCGTCACGACGTTCGCCAACACGCCGGCGCTGTGGCGCTCGGCGCTCCGCTGGCCGGCGCACGGTGCTCACAAGTACGCACGCGGCCACGCTCTCGTGGTGTCGGGCCCGGCGCACGCCACGGGCGCCGCACGGCTTGGCGCGCGCGGGGCGTTGCGCGCCGGCGCCGGGCTCGCCACGGTAGCCAGCCCCCTCGACGCCGTGACCGTCAACGCCGCGCACCTGACGGCGATCATGCTGAAACCCTTCGAAGGTCCGGAGGGGCTTGCGAATATCCTCGAGGACGAGCGCAAGAACGCCGTGCTCATCGGCCCCGGAGGCGGCGTAGGCGAGGCCATGTGCCGGCTCGTCGATGCGGTGTTGCGCGCGCCGGCCGCCGCTGTTCTCGACGCCGATGCGCTGACGTCGTTCGCCGGCGATCTCGGCCGGCTCCGGCGCGCCATTGCAGCCCGCGAGAGCCGTTCCGTCGTACTGACGCCCCATGACGGCGAGTTCGCGCGCCTGTTCGGCGACAACATGCCGGGTTCCCGCCTCGGTCGCGCGCGGAAAGGTGCCGTAGAAAGCGGCGCGGTGGTGCTTCTCAAGGGCGCCGACACGGTGATCGCGGCTCCGGACGGACGCGCGGCGATCAATGCCAACGCGCCCCCATGGCTCGCGACGGCGGGTTCCGGCGATGTGCTTGGCGGGTTCATAACCGGGCTTCTGGCGCAGGGCATGCCGGCCTTCGAGGCTGCGGCCGCTGCAGCGTGGCTGCACGGCGAAGCGGCGAGCGCGTTCGGGCCCGGCCTCATCGCCGAGGACCTGCCCGAGCAGCTCCCGCGCGTCCTGGCGGCTCTATGAGCCATCCCCCGAGCGCATGGCGCGTCCGCTCTCGCGGAGTGCGGCGTCGGCGGCCAGGAACGCACCGACCTCGGGTGAAGGCGCAGGACTGCCTTCGGATCGGCCGATGACCGCCATTATTTCGGCGACGGGTACATAGCGCCGCGCCTTGCGGTCGTAGAGGCCGCCCTTGAAGAGGGCGCGGGCCGCAACCTCTCCCTCGTGCGCTCCGCCCGCGAAGATGAAGGTCTGCTCGATGAGCACGCTCGCCTCATGCCAGCCGACGATCCGGGTCGCGAGCCGATATTGCGCAAAGGCGCGCAGCTCCCGGCGAAAGCGGACCAGCGCCGCATTGGCAACGGGTGTCCATCCGTTGCGCCACACGGCGCCTGCCAGGCCACTACGCAGAAGGAGATCGATCCGCCCCAGGTCCATGATCGCGAGGTACCGCCCGTTGTTCATGTGCAGGGCGAGATCGAGGTCGTTCGGCAGCACCCGCAGTGTGAGCAGGGACGCGCCGTCGGGAAGGGCGAGCCGGGGGCGGAACGGCGCGGACAACAGAAGCCAGAAAAGTCGTAGCCAAAGGTTCATCGCGGGCAGCCTTGCGTTTGCGCTACATATGCAAGATGCGGAAAGCCGCCCGTGCGCGGCGGATGAACAGCGGCGACCGCCTTGCGCCAGAATGGGGTATTATTGACCGGCTGGCCAGATTCAGGGGAAGGTCCGCCCGGCCAGGGTTTATGATGGCGATCCCCGTGCCCGCGAAGAGGACAATGACCCGACTGCGCTCCGCTTATGCTGTTCCGGTTGGCATCGCCCTGGCGCTGGCGCTCCAGGCTGCGGGCCTCTGCGTCCCGGCGCTCGCCGCGCCTACGGAGCCCACGCAGATTGCGGAGGAGGGGGCGAGTGCGCTCGTCCGCGGCGAAGCGCAGGCCGCCGTCTACAGCTATACCGAGGCGCTCAAGGACACCTCCCTCTCGAACGACCGGCGCGCGGCCATCCTCAACGATCGCGGCGTCGCCAATATCAAGCTCGGCCACACGCGGCAGGCGTTCGAGGATTTCAACCTTGCCATCCAGCTCTTTCCCGAATTCGCCGCCGTCTACAACAATCGCGGCAATCTCCTGCTGTCGCTTGGGCTCACCCAGGAGGCGATCAAGGATTTCGATCGCTCGCTCGTGCTCGCACCGGGTTATGCCGCCGCCTACAACAATCGCGCCGGCGCCCAGATGCGGCTCGGCCAGACCGAGGCCGCGGTGGCGGACTACACCCGCTCGGTGAAGCTGATGCCGTCGAACCCGGCACCCTTGACCGGGCGCGGCCTGGCGCATCTTTCGGCCCGCCGCCCCCACGCCGCGATCCGCGACTTCTCGCGCGCCGTAAAGGCGGACACGCGCTTTGCCGCCGCCTATCGCAACATGGCCGAGGCTAGGCTCGCCGTTGAGAAATTCGATGAGGCGATCGAGGATTTTTCCCGCTCCATCGCCTTCGATGCAAGCAACGTGGACAGCTACCTGCTGCGCGGCCGAGCCTACCTCGCCATGCGCAACACCGCCTCCGCCATCACGGATTTCTCGAAGGCGGCGGAGCTCGCCCCGAAGAACGCACGGGCCTTCGCCGAGCGCGGCTTCGCCTACGTGCTGGCTGAAAGCACCGACGAGGCGTTTGCCGACCTCAACAAGGCGATCGAGATCGACCCGCGCTCGGCATGGGCGTTTGCTTATCGCGCGTATGCCTACAAGCAGGGCGGACAGATCGATGTCGCCTTGCGCGACATCGAGGTGGCGCAGAAGCTCGCCCCGGATCTGCCCGAAGTCCACTGGGTGAAGGCAGAGATTGCGGACGCTCAGGGCGAGCGGGAGCAGGCGATCGCGGATCTTAGGAAAGCCCAGAGCCTGCGGCCCGGCTACCGCGATGCGCGGGAATCCCTTCAGCGGCTCGGCGCCTCGACCGAGACGGTTGAGACGGAGCTTCCAGGCGCGGGCATCGACACCTGGCGCGTCGTCCTGCGCGGCGCCAAGTA
>NZ_DAIQCD010000042.1:22125-24288 GCF_036780825.1 Hyphomicrobium sp.
GCCAGTCAGGTGGCCGGCAGTAGCGCGCCAACGGGGCGCCGCCAAGCCGTTACCACGCAGACGGAAGCCGGCTGGGCTCCCTGGGACAATCCCTTTGGCGGTGTCTTCGGCCAGCAGCCGCCGAAGCGCGTCAAGAAAAAGCCGAAGACGCTGTTCGAGTTCCTCTTCAATTGATCTGGAGACGCGAGGCGTTCTCTGGCCCCTCCGGAGCCGTCTACTGACGGGATCGGCGAAGTTTTGGCGGCAACACTCTCCTAACGCAATTATGCTCTGTTGCTGAAAGGCCGCGGACGCGGTCGCGCGCGCTTCTTTTCGTCTGGAGTACCGAGATGCGCCCCGTTCTAGCTGCGATCGCGCTTGTCCTCGCGGTATCGCTCGCCTCTTTTTCGGCCTCTGCCGGCGTCCACGCCCGTATCAGCAAGAGCGGGCAGGTGATGGACGTCTACGTGCATGGGACGCACTACTATAGCTGGCCCGTTTCCACCGGCCGAGGCCGCTATGCAACTCCATCGGGAACGTTTCGTCCGCAGCGGCTCGAACAGCGCTGGTATTCGACGAAATACGGCAATGCGCCCATGCACTACGCAGTTTTTTACAGCGGCGGCTACGCGATTCACGCGACCACGGAGGTGCGCCATCTCGGGCGCCCGGCCTCCCACGGCTGCATACGCCTCGCGCCGGCGCATGCGCGCACGTTCTTCGGGCTCGTCCGGTCGCATGGCGCCGCCCGCACGCGCATCACGATTGGGCGGTAGCCATCCTTCCGGCCTGTTGATGACAAATTCACGAGATCAAATGGCGTCGTCATGCGTTCATGCTTGTGCTGCTTTCGGTGAGGCTCCGTAATGCGTTGGATGTCCATGATAGCGGGTCGCATCCTGCTTCCGATGTTCGCCGCCGCCGTTTTCACGGGCGGTGCGATAGCCCAGGAGGCCGGCCAAGAGGCCAGGGAGAGTGGCGCCGCCAAGGTCCCGACGGTGACCATCTTGAACGGGAATCCGGCGGGGGATCAGAAGCCTCGCCTGCCGGAGCTCGAGGTCTCGCCGGACACGCCGCCAGCGAGCGCGCCGGCCCGTGCGAAGCTCGCCGGGGAAGAGGCGCCGCGTGAGAGCACCCGCACCGCGCAGGAGCCGGTCTCAAGATCGGGCGCGAGTGCTGCAACCGGTGAAAAGGCGGCTGAAAAAACCGCCGAAAAGAAAACGGCTGCACCGGCGCCGCGGCCCTCGCCGACGCTCTCCGTCGATATCGATCTCGCGCGTCAGGTCATGACGGTCTCCGAGGACGGAGACCCGCTTCACACGTGGCACATCTCAACGGGCCGCTACGGCTATCACACGCCCACCGGCACCTACCGGCCGACGTGGATGTCCAAGATGTGGTACTCGCGCCAGTACGACATGTCGCCGATGCCGCACGCCATCTTCTTCCACAAGGGCGTGGCGATCCACGGCACGTATGACACCCGCTCGCTTGGACGGCCCGCCTCGCACGGCTGCGTTCGCCTTACGCCGAAGAATGCAGCGACGCTCTATAAGCTCGTCACCGAGCACGGCAAGGACCGCACGCAGATCGTCGTGCATGGCAAGCCCACGCATCGGGTTCCAGACGCGCAGGTTGCCGCCGACACGCCGCGCCGCGGAGAAAGAACGGAGCGCCTCCGTCGCGGCGCACCGGCCTATCGTTATCTTCCACCGAGCTATTACGGCCGCGCACCAGCCTATCCGCCGCGCGGGTTCTATGATGACCCGCCGCGCAGCCATCGCTATTCGGCCTCGACGCGCCGCCCGCCGCGCGGGCTCTATGGCGGCTACACCTACGGTTATGGGTTCTGAGCGAGCGATGCTGCCGCTCGCCATGACCCGGTTCCCACTTTTCCGGAAGCACTCTTAGTTGCCGGCCTTGTCGCGCTGTTTGTCCCACCAGTCCTCGGAACCGAACGACGGTCCCGAATCTGCGCTGGAGCCGTCGAACCAGCCGCTGAACATCCCGCCGTCGTCCTTCTTGGCCGCAACCGCTTTGCGCTCCGGCTCGAAATTGCCTGCGAGCAGCCGCCCGAGATCGTCCTTGATCTCAGCCGTCTTGCGGTTGGAGCAGTAGTCCGGGTCCTCGGCTGCTGCCTTCATCACTCCGTTATAGGCAACGCTGTAGATTTTCTCGACGCGC
>NZ_DAIQCD010000043.1:0-20855 GCF_036780825.1 Hyphomicrobium sp.
CGGTTTTGTAAACCGTTGGTCGGGAGTTCAAATCTCTCTGCCGGCACCATTCTCCAGCTCCACAGCAGCCAATTCCTTCTTTACGGAAGCCTATGTCCACGCCTCTTGGCTCTCGCGTTCCTCCGATCATTTCGGGCGCCGGAACCCTCCTCAGCCGCTATGACGTGCTCTTCTGCGATGTCTGGGGCGTGGTGCACGACGGCATCCGCGCCTACGGACCGGCAACAGACGCCTTGCTGCGCTTCCGAGAGGGCGGGGGCACCGTGGTGCTGCTCACCAACGCACCCGTTCCCGTGGCACGCGTGGAAGCCATGCTGGAAGCGCGCCATGTGCCGGCTGAGACTTATGACGCGATTGTCTCGTCGGGCGAAATCGCACTGGCCCACATGCAAGAGCAGGGCTATCGCGCCGTGCACTTCATCGGACCGCGCGAGCGGGATGCCGCATTTTTCACGGCTGCGAAAGCCGAGGACGCGCCGCTCGAGACGGCCGAGGCGGTCGTCTGTACCGGCCTCACTGATGATGTGAACGAGACCGTCGACAGCTATCGGAACTTGCTCGAGAGAGCGCACGCGCGCGCGCTCCCATTTGTCTGCGCGAACCCGGATCTCGTTGTCGATGTGGGGGGGCGTCTTTTTCTATGCGCCGGCGCCTTGGCGGATGCTTATGCGCATCTCGGCGGCACCGTCTTCTGGGCCGGTAAGCCGCATGCGACCGCCTATGCGTCCGCCACGGCAAAAGCCGCGAGGATCCGCGGCCAGGACATTCCGGCGGAGCGGATCCTCGTCATCGGAGATGCGGTGCGAACGGATCTCACGGGCGCCGAAAGAGCGGGTCTCGACGCCCTGTTCGTCGCGGGCGGCATCCATCGGCATGAGACCATGGACGACGGGCAGATCATCCCCGCGAAGCTCGCAGCGCTGTTTCCACCCGGCACACCAACGGCGCTCGGCGCTATGGGCGAGCTTCACTGGTAAGGCGCTGAGCGCGAGAGATTACAAGCGCTGCACTCCCGCGCCCGGAAAGGCCGAGGTGTTTTCTGGCGGAACGGTCCGGCGCTAAAGCTTATGCGCCATGCGGCGGCGCTTGGTCTCGAGATAGTGGGAGTTGTGCGCGCAGGGACTGACGACAACCGGCACGCGATCGACGACCTCGATGCCCGCATCCTCCATCGCCGCGATCTTCGCCGGGTTATTGGTCATCAGGCGGATGCGCGTAAAGCCCAGATCATGCAGGATCTCCGCGGCGAGCTCATACTCTCGCGCGTCGATGGGCTCGCCGATCTCGATGTTGGCGTCAACGGTATCGCGGCCCTGGTCCTGCAAGGCGTAGGCCTTGATCTTCTTGAAGAGGCCGATGCCCCTCCCCTCATGGAACGGCAGATAGATAAGCACGCCGTTGGGCGTCGCCGTGATGCGCTTCAGTGCCGAATGGAGCTGAGCCCGGCAATCGCAACGCAGCGAATGAAAGATATCGCCCGTCACGCAACCGGAATGCACGCGCACGAGAGGCAGTTCGCCCGCCTCCTGGCCTTCGCCACGGTTGATGAGCGCCATCGCCTGAGTGTGCTCGTCCTTGCCTTGGTAGGCACGCGCCTCAAGCGTGATCTCGGCACCATCGAGCTCGATCGGCAATAGAGTCTGCGCGGAGCGGTCGGTATCGAGCTTCTTTTCCTGGACGCCGGTCAGCGGCATCGGGATCTCCTCAGTCTTCGACCGGCTCGGTGCGGGCTTGGTCGGGGGCGACGAATAGTTTCGTAGCACATGGCTGGTCGCACAAGATGCGAAATAGCCGCTGGGCTGGCGGCCGTATAGCACATTCCGGAGCGATGGTAGAGCGCGGGTGCCGCGGCATAACCCTCACGAGTTTTATTGATGCGTGCCGACTTTTTGGCCGCCTTTCTTGACTTTCATCATTCATCGCAGCCGCCCCGCCATCAAGGGCTCCGATGCCGCGCGCCGGCGCGGAAAAATCACCGACGCGATCGCCCAGCGACCTGTATTCAGATGCTACATTTATCGGAAAAGACGAGCATGCTCGATCTTTGGGCAGCGATCCATGATCACGACGAGACCGGCGGCGCAGGCTTCCGCGGCGGCCACCTCATTGATCACGCCAACCTGCATCCACACCACCTTGATGCCGAGCCGGCCCTTCTCGCGGACCGCCGCGCGCACGGCATCGAGCGCTGCCGCAGAATTGCGGAAGATATCGACCACGTCGACCGGTTGGTCCACGGCTGCGAGATCGCCCTTCACGGAAAGCCCAAGGACCGTGTGCCCTGCGAGCAAGGGATTGACCGGGATCACCTCGTAGCCCTGAGATTTGAGATAGCCCATGACACCATAGCTCGGCCGGCTCGGCTTATCGGATGCTCCGATGACGACGAATGTGCGGGAGGCTTGCAGGATGCCGGCAATGACTTGGTCGCTCGGGCTCGCACCTCCGGCGCCATCGGGCAGCCTTATATGGCCGGCGGCATCGAGTGGCATGAACGGGTTCCAAGCAACTTCCCAGAGGTGCCCATCCGGATCGGCGAAATAGCCGGACCGGCCGCCCCAGACCGCTTTCCGAGCGGGCTTTACGATCGTTGCGCCGGCAGCGTCCGCTTCCGCCAGAACGCGTGCCACGTCTTCCTCCAAGGAGACATTGTGAGCGAGCGAAACACCCGAGAAGCCGGAGGCAGCACCCGCGACACCAGCATCGGCCGCCAGGTCCGCGCGGCTGAAGAGCGCCAGCACCACGCCTTGAGCGTCGAAGAACGCGACGTGCTCAGAAGAGGCCGATGATGCCTTGAAGCCAAGTCGCTCGTAGAACGCACGCGAACGCGCCACATCGGCAACGCCGAGCGTAACGAGAGACAGGCGCGGCTGCATCTCAGCAGCCCTTCCAGACCGGCGGGCGCTTTTCGAGAAAGGCTGCGATCCCCTCCTCCGCATCGCGCGCCATCATGTTCTCCACCATGACGGCGGCCGCATAATCGTAAGCCTCGGCAAGCGGCTGCTCGATCTGGCGGTAGAACGCTTCCTTGCCGACAGCCACCGTCGCCGGCGATTTCGCGGCGATGATGCGCGCCATTGCGAGCGCCTCGTCGAGCGCCTGACCGGGCGGGACGACGCGATTGACGAGGCCGTGGCGCTCGGCTTCCGCGGCGGACATCATCTCACCGAGCAGCAGCATCTCCATGGCACGCTTGCGGGGTACGTTGCGCGCCAGGGCGACCATCGGTGTCGAGCAGAAAAGACCGATGTTGACGCCCGGTGTCGCAAACCTCGCCGTCTCCACGGCGACAGCGAGATCGCAGGTCGCGACGAGTTGGCATCCCGCCGCCGTGGCAACTCCCTCGACGGCAGCGATGACAGGCTTTGGGCACCGCACGATTGCCTGCATCAGACGCGCGCAGGCGCGCATGGTTTCTTCATAGAACGCGCGCCCACCGTCGAGATCGGCGCGGTGGCGTGCGAGTTCCTTGAGGTCGTGGCCAGCGCAGAACGCGGGGCCAGTCGCAGCGAGCACGGTGGCCGCTACGCTGGCGTCGGCGGACAGTTCCGCGACCGCCTCATCGAGCGCGGCGATCATCCGGCGCGAGAGGCTGTTGCGGCTCGCAGGCGCATTCAGCGTGACGACAGCGACGCCGGTTTCCGGACGCGCAATCTGCACCAGTCCGGCCTCACCGGCAGCGGATGCTGCCAAAGCGGTTTCGGACTGATTGCTGCGTGTCACGAATAGCCCCGGCGTCGCTCGTTTCAATCGCGCGGCTGTCGCGCGAGGTCGTTCCCGTTCCTATTTTATAGCGCGGTCCAGCTCATTGCGCCGGTGCTTCGTCGTCGTCGGGGCCACTCTCGCCCGTCTCCTCGGGAATGAGCGCCTCGATCTCGGCCACATGCTTCTTCACGACATCGATGTTGGCCTGAAACTTCAAGGGCTCAGACGCCGCGATTTCCTGAGTCAGATCGTCGATCGCGAGCTTCTTGTCATCAGCCGGGATCGAGTCATCGGCCTTGATGTCCTCGAGCTCCTTTTTCATCTTTTCAATGGGATCCGTGAACTCGCCCGACGAACGGTCGAGCCCGTCGAGAATGAGCGTGATGTTCGCCCCCACGTCCTCGAATTCGGCGAAGCTCGCGAAGCCATGCTTTTTGGCGATATCCTCCAACTCCTTCGTCAAGGCAGCGTCCGGCTGGTCCCCGCCCTCGATGAGCTTGTTTGCAAGCGGCTCGAAATCTTTCTGTGCGGCAATGAACGATGTCACCAGCTTGTCATTGAGCTCGATCTGCTTGAACTCCTGAGCTGCGGCACCCATCGCGCCGGCGCTCGCGGCACCCACACTCAAGCTGATGATCAAAGCCAGCGACTTGAGGCGTGACAGGAACATTCTCATCAGGCGTAAACTCCCTTCAGGATTTGCATCGCGGTGCGTCGCTTCCCCGGTGCGTCGCAGCTCCACTCTAAGATTACAACTGAGACGGATCTAAGAACAGAAAGAGGCTACGCTATGCCGACGTGCGGCTGGGCGTCTCCGCTGTTTTCTTACAGCAGTGATTGCTCCAAGCCTTAATCTAAAAACAAAGGACATTGCGCCGTTAAATATCTGGTATTATTTTACCGCATATGTGGCCGCATATTACCACACGTGGCAACGCGTTGATTTAGATCGCTTATTTATTTATCGAGATCGATTGACGGGCACCGAAGCGCCGCGTACACAGCACATCTCGCTGCGAAAAAATCGCGGCCAGCATTTCAACCCCAGGCAGGAGCGCTTCCCGCCATGAAGACATACGTCGCCAAGCCGGGCGAGGTCGAGAAGAAGTGGGTGCTGATCGACGCCGAGGGTCTCGTCGTCGGCCGCCTCGCCGCTCTCATCGCGACGCGCCTCAAGGGCAAGCACAAGCCCATCTATACGCCGCACGTGGATTGCGGCGACAACATCATCGTCATCAATGCCGAGAAGGTCGTCTTCACCGGCAAGAAGTATGACGACAAGCCCTACTATCGCCATACCGGCTATCCGGGCGGTCTCAAGACCACTACGCCGCGGCGGATCATCGAAGGCCGCTTCCCGGAGCGCGTCATCGAGCTCGCCGTCGAGCGCATGCTGCGGCGCGGGCCGCTGCAGCGCAAGCTGATGCGTAACCTGAAGATCTACAAGGGTGCCGAGCATCCTCATGCGGCGCAGACGCCCATCGCGCTCGACGTCGCCGGTCTCAATCGCAAGAACGCGAGGGCCTGATAGTCATGACACAGGAAACCAAGTCGCTCGACGATCTCGGCGCCCTCAAGGAGGTCGTCCAGGAGGCCCCGGTGCACGTGCAGAAGCTGGATAGCCTCGGCCGTGCCTACGCCACCGGCAAGCGCAAGGACGCCGTAGCGCGCGTCTGGCTCAAGCCTGGCCGCGGCGAGATCACGGTGAACAAAAAGGACTATAAGCAGTATTTCGCACGCCCCGTGCTGCAAATGCTGCTTCAGCAGCCGCTCGCCGCAGCGGACCGCGCGACCCAGTTCGACATCATCGTGACCGTCGCCGGCGGTGGACTTTCGGGACAGGCCGGCGCCGTGCGTCATGGCATCTCGAAGGCGCTCACCTACTACGAGCCGGAGCTCAGGGGCTTGCTGAAGAAGGGCGGCTTCCTGACCCGCGACAGCCGCACCGTCGAGCGTAAGAAGTACGGACGCGTGAAAGCACGCCGCAGCTTCCAGTTCTCGAAGCGCTGATCTGCCGCGACTCTTTCACCATTTTCCAACAGCCCGCCCCTCCGGCGGGCTGTTTTGCTATGGCGGACCTTGACGAAGGCGCGACTGCTCACCTAATGCCAGTCAGCGGGCTCAGGACACCGCGGCCGGGGACATAAAATCAATGCTGGAGTGGATTTCCCTACACGCGGTCGAGCTCGTCAATATCATCATCATCGATCTCACCCTCGCCGGCGACAATGCCATCGTCGTCGGCATGGCGGCGTCGCGCGTGGCGCCCAGCCTCAGAGCGAAGGTGATCTTCTGGGGCATTGCAGGCGCGGTGGTTCTGCGCGTGCTGTTCTCAGGCATCGCCGTGCAGCTCCTTCAGGTCATCGGCCTCACGTTGGCCGGCGGACTGCTGCTGCTGTTCGTTGCATGGAAGATGTATCACCAGCTCGTCGACCATAGCGCTCATTCCATCGACGACGTCGAGGCGCAGGTCGCCTCGACGGAGAGGAAGGCTAGCGAGGTCGGCTTCTGGAGCGCGCTCTGGACCATCATTCTTGCCGACGTCTCGATGTCGCTCGACAACGTGCTCGCGGTGGCAGGCGTCGCCCAGGGCGCGCAGGAGCCGCTGCCGGTGCTCATCATCGGTCTCGGCCTGGCGATCATCCTGATGGCCGTCGCATCGACCTATATCGCGCGCCTGCTCGCGCGGTATCCGTGGATCGCATGGATCGGCCTCATCATCATCGTCTGGGTGGCGCTCGACATGATCTACACGGACAGTCATAAGATCACCTGCGCCACCTACGGCATCGGCTGCTCCGAAACGCTGTGGCACGCTGTGCTGCATCGGCTTGGCCTTGGACCGGGCGGAGCCCCGCTATGAACACGCATCCTCATTCCGCAAAGCCGCGCGTCTTCATCGACGGCGAAGCCGGCACCACTGGTCTCGAGATCCGAGAGCGCTTGGCGCTCGAACCGGGCGTCGCAGTCGCGAGCATCGCGCCTGAACTGCGGAAGGATACCGATGCGCGGCGCAAGCTCATGGGCGAGGTCGATCTCGTCGTGCTGTGCCTCCCCGACGCGGCCGCGGTGGACGCCGTGGCCATCGCCGACAGCCTTGGCGAACGGGCGCCGCGGATCGTGGATGCGTCGACCGCCCACCGCACCGCCGAGGGCTGGGTCTATGGCTTCCCCGAGCTTCATCACGGCCAGGCGGACGTCATCCGGACTGCACGCCGCGTGGCCAATCCGGGATGCTATCCTTCGGGCGGCATAGCGCTCGTCCGTCCGCTAGTCGACGCCGGCCTCATGCCGGCGGACTTCCCGCTCACCGTGAATGCCGTTTCCGGCTATTCGGGCGGCGGCAAGGCGATGATCGAATCTTACGAGGCCGCGCGCACGGCCCCGGACTTCGAGCTCTACGGCCTCGGCCTCGCACACAAGCACGTGCCCGAGCTTCAGCGCTTCGGCGGACTTTCACGGCGGCCGATCTTCGTGCCCTCGGTCGGCAATTTCCGCCAAGGAATGCTGGTGAGCATTCCCCTGCACCTCGATATGCTGACCGGGGCTCCCTCCGGGAAGGACCTGCAGGATGCGCTCGAGGCCCACTATCGCGACGCGGCGCTCGTGCGGGTGGTTCCCGCCGCGGAGGCAGCTGCACTCAACGGGCGGCTCGATGCGTTGGCGCTGAACGGCACGGACCAGCTTGAGCTTTTCGTGTTCGCCAATGACGATCAGCGCCAGGCCGTGCTCGTCGCGAGGCTCGACAATCTCGGCAAGGGCGCGGCCGGAGCGGCCGTGCAAAATATCAAGCTGATGCTCGGGCTATAAGGGGCCTTCAGACCAACACGCGGCGGTCACGCGTGGCGGACATGGCCGATACTCGCCTGTGCCGTCACGTGGAGATGGCGCATGGCGAGGATCAGCAGGATGGCGGCGCAGGTCTGATGCGCGACGCCGAGGCCGATCGGCACGGCTTCGAGCAGCGTCCAGATGCCAAGCGCTGCCTGACCGATTACGCCGGCGAGCAGGACGAGAGCCGACGCCTTTACCTCACGCGGAGCGCGCGTGACGAACGCACGGCATGCTTCAAGGGCCGCCAGCGCAAAGATCGCGTAGGCGATGAAGCGATGGTTGAACTGGGCCATCACCGGGTTTTCGAACGGATTGTGATACCAGGGGACGATCGTCCAGAGATCATCCGGCACCAAGGCCCCATTCATGGTGGGCCACGTGTTGTAGACAAGCCCGCCCTTGAGGCTCGCGACGAAGGCGCCGATCACCACCTGCACGAAGATCGCCGCGACGATCAGCACCGGCAGCGCTTTCATCGCGCCGCGCGCCGCGACGCTCTCGTGCTCCGGTACACTCAGCTCGAACGCCAGCCAGACGAGCAGGGCAAGGATCAGGAAGGCCACGGTGAGATGCAGCGCGAGCCGATACTGGCTGACATCCACCCGCTCTATCAGACCCGACTTCACCATGTACCAGCCGATGAAGCCCTGCAGGCCGCCGAGCGCCAGCACGCCGAGAAGCTTCAGAGGATAGCCGCGGCGCAGAGCACCCGCGAACCAGAACACCGCAAGCGGGAGCGCAAACGCGAGGCCGATGAGGCGGCCGAGAAGGCGGTGGCCCCACTCCCACCAGTAGATGAATTTGAACTCCTCGAGCGACATCCCCTTGTTGACGAGATGGTACTGAGGGATTTCCTTGTACTTCGCGAAGGCCTCGTGCCAGTGCGCATCGGTCAGCGGGGGAATGGCGCCGAGGATCGGCTGCCATTCCGTGATCGACAGGCCGGACTCGGTCAGCCGCGTCGCGCCGCCGACCGTGATCATGGCCAGCACCAGACCGGCAACGAAAATGAGCCAGAGCCGCACCGCGCCATCGCGCGAGGCAGACGCTGCTGCTGATCCGTTCATGGTCCCGGCGGCCGCCATGCGCTTTTTTCCCTTGAAGCCATCAAGGTGTGATAGGGCGAAGCGAGCCTCCGATCAATACGATGTCAGGCGCTGGATCCGATCTGCGCGGTCCGCGCCAAGAGATCGCAAACCTCCGGGAATTCGCGCCACCCATGTCTCTTCGCATGCGCAAGCTCATCGGCGCCGTGGCGCTGCTCGTCTTCCTTGCCGTCTACGCACTCGGTGCCATGCTGGTCGCGATCGCGCTGCAGGTGAGCGTGAGCAAGACGGCCGAGCTCGTCTATTACGCGGTGGCCGGCTTGCTCTGGGTGCTGCCGGCGATGTGGCTCGTCAGATGGATGCAGCGCCCGGACGCGTAGCGGAGCCCGCACGGGCGCCGCTGGTGCGGGCCCCACCGCGGAGCCTGCGTGTGGCAGCGAGCGCCATCTCAGCGGCATCGCGCATAACGAAGGGCACGCCGGTCATCAATGCTGAGACGTAGCGCGTCTTCTGGAAGTCACCGTTGAGCGATACACGCGGCAGGCCGGTCATGGAGCTTGCGGCGCGGAGCACGTCCTTGCGCGTGGTGACCGCCGTTTCCAGGCCGAGCGCTGCGGCGATGGCGAAGTCCCGCTCGCCAGCGCTCGCCCGATCGCCATAGGGAAAGCTGAAATGGCGGCACGGCCGGCCAAGCTCACGCTCGATGCGCGTTACGCTCTCTAAAATCTCCGCCCGCGCCTCCTCCTCCGGCAAGCGGGCCACGGCGAAGTGCCGGCAGGTATGGGCGCCGATGGTGACCAGCGGATCGGCAGCGAGCGCTCTCAGCTCATCCCAGCCCATGATCAGATCGCGGCAGAGCGTGGCCCATTCCAGGCCCGCATCGGTGGCGATCATGCGGACTGCGGCGCGCAGATCCGTCTCGGCACCGTTCCGCAGCGACCAATAGATCGTCGCGAATGCGCGCTCCTTGCCGGCGAGCGAGCGGGTATCGAAGGTACGCTCCTCGCCATCCAGCATGGCGCGCACACGGCCCGCCTTACGGATTGCCGCTTCGAGCACGAGCCACCAAAGTTCTCCCTCGCCGTCCGCATAGGCCGTCGGCACATAGATCGCGAATGGAAGGCCGCGTCGCTTGAAGATGGGATAGGCGTAATCGCGGTTGTCGCGGTAACCATCGTCGAAGGTGAAGCAAGCGAATGGGTGCGCCGGCGTATCCGCCTTGAGGCGTGCGCCGGCCTCGTCGAGCGAAATGATATCGTAGCCGGCGGCCTCCACCGTGGTGATCGCGGCGTCGAGGAAATCAGGCGTGACTTTCAGGATACGGTTCGGCTCGAACGCCTGCGGCGGCTCCGGCCTGACGCTATGCAGGGTGAAGATCACACCCTTGCCGCGCGCGAGCGGCGCCAGCAGCGCCCCGACCCCCGAATAGTGGAGGATCGAGAGCGCGGTTCGCGTCAGCGCTGTGGTCGTGCGGCGCATATCCGATCTGCCTCGGCTCGTACTGGGAGGCGAGAACCGTTCCGATTTAAGTGGAACCGGGGAACGGCTCTAGGCTTTTGCTTCCTCGTGCTTCTTATCGGATACCTTAAGTGCACGGCTTCGCCATGACCGGGTCCCACTTTTCCGGAAGCACTCCAGCTAAGCCGGCGGATCGTTCAAATCCTGTTAACCCGCCCCCATGGACCAGCCTCACTCAGCCGACGCGCTCGAGCTTATCGCCGGAGCGTGAGAGGCCTTCGGACTGATCCAGCGTGAAGAGGGCGATGCCCTCGACATCGAAGCCGAGGAATGTTCCGCTGCCCTGCCCCGCGATCCGGCTTCTCTCCGCTTCGCAGCCGACGAGCGTGACGGCGCAGTCGAAACGGCCCTCGATAGCCTCGAACAGGCGGCGCGCCGGCTCTGTACGGGCGACGACGATGATGTGCTCGTAAACATCGTCTAATGCGTCGAGCAGGAAATTGAGGCTGTCGCCGTCGAGCGGCTCGCCAGGATCCTCGGCTCCACGTCCGCAGGGAATGAGATGAACATCGCTGTCGCGCAGAGAGCGGACGACGTCCTCGAAGCGGGCTCGGCCATCGACCAACTCGGCGAAGCCGGGCCAGGTCGGAAGGCCCAAGGGCTCGGCGATGCCGCTGCCATTGAGGCTCCAGTCGACCATGATCACGGCGCTGCCCGCATCGGCGAGCGTGCGGGAGATGGCGGCCGCCTCATCGGCCAGGGAAAAGACGTCGGCGGCACCCGTAAAGAGCGTCCGCAAGCCGGAGGTCGCGCCCTTGCGCAGGTCGCCGATGCGGGCGGCCATGGCTGCGCCCGTCGCCACCTTCTCGATGCCGCTGCCCTCGGCAGGCACGTCCTCCGAGGCGTCCTCGAGCAGGAGGCTCGCGCCGGCCGGGTCTGACGACGACTTTGCGTCGCGCTGATCCTCATCCTCCGGTCCCGGCGTAACGGCTGCGCCGGCGGATGCGGTCGCCGTCTCGCGAGCCGGATGGGCGTGGGGGATGCGGCGCGCGGGAGCGGACGCCGGCACGGCGGGCTGGTGCCGATCGCGCCGACGCCGGTCGCGCCGGCCATTGCGCGGCGGGCGGCCGCCCGGCTGCGAAGCAGTGCGCGCATCGCGGAGCAGTCCGCGCGTGACGACGAGAGCGAGCCCGATCATCATCGTCGCGATCGCCATGAGGATCGCGGTCGCAGCCTTCCTGGGGAAGACCGGCGTGCCCGATGGACGGGCACTCGAGACGATCTGCGCTTCGACAGGGATCGCGCGGCTGTCGCTCGTGCGCACGCGGTTGGCTTCGAACTGGGCACGCAGCCGGTCGAGCTCCGTGCGCTTCGAGCGCGCGTCCGCCTCGAGGCTCCTGAGCCTCGCTTCTTCCGGTCCGGCGCTGACGATGCGGGCCTTGATATCGGCGATGCTCTTCTGAAGCGCCTCTTCCCTCAGCGCGGCAACCCGTGCCTCCTTGCCGAGACCCTCCACGATCTTTGCCGCCTCGGCTTCGATCTGGCTCTTGAGCCCTTTGAGGTCGGCCATGAGCTGGCGCATCCGCGGGTGGCCGGGAAGGAGCGTCGCCGAAAGCTCGGAGATCTGCCGCTCGACGCGCACACGGCTCTGCACGAGGCTCAGGATAAGCGGCGAGCGCTGCACGTCGGCGAGCGTCTCGGCGCTGCCAAGCTCCTGCATCTCGCGCGCCTGGGCTGCGCGCGCTTCCGCCTCGCTGCGCACGGCCTGGATCCGCGACAGCTCGGCATTGAGCTCGGCGAGCTGCTGCTCGTTGAGGCCCGTGGCCTGCTGTCCGCCCTTGAAGATGTTCGCCTCGCCGCGGAATTGCTCGACGGCGGCTTCGGCAGCGGCAGCTTCCTCCGCGAGGCGCGCGATCTTCGGCTCGAGCGCCTTCTGCACCTCGTCGGTTTGGACCAGCGCCTGGCGCGACAGGCTCTCACGGTAGGTTTCCGCGATGCGGTTGGCGACGGCGGCCGCAAGCTCCGGGTCGATGGACGTGAAGCGCACGCCGATGAAGCGGCTTTCCTTCGGCGAATAAACCTCGAGGCGCTTGAAGAAGACATCGAGCGCGCGGTCCTGGTCAGTCTCCGACGCTCGCGGCGCGCCGATGCCGATGCGGCGCAACAGAGCGGAAAGGCGATCGGGTGCACCAAGCGCTGCGTTGAACTCAGCCCGCTCGGTCAGCTTCAGGTCGCGGATTACGGCTTCAGCAAGATCGACCGACTGAAGCGCGCGCACGTGCGTATTGACTGCTTCCTTGTCCATCCGCACGACGACGTTGTCGGAGCTGCCACGCACGGGATCAGCAAAGGGATCGGCGGTGCCCTTGGACTCGATGGCGAGCTGCGCCTCCGATACGTAGCGCGGCGCGATAAGCCCGAGCACGCCGTACGTTGCAGAGCCAAGCGCCAGCGCAAGCACGGCCAAGCTCGGCAGGCTCCGCATTGCGGCCCGCCAGAGGACGCCCAGATCTATGTCATCCGTATTCGCGATGAGGGACCCCATATCGCTTCCATCCGCCGACGATCTCCACTCTGGATACGCCACGGCATGTTAGAGTTTCCTTAAAGTTTCCTGTAATGGAGCAAGTCCTTAGATTTTCTTAACCGTGCGCCCCTAACACTCCCCGTTGCTCTCATTTTCTCGCAACGGTCCGCCATGCGCTTCGGCGTCATAATCTTCCTTCTCCGCCTTGCCCCATGCGGCGCCGCGCTTGCGCTCGGCGCCTGCGCGCACGATCCGGATACCGTCGTCTCGGCAGCGCTCGGCACCACGGGCCAGCCGGCCGAAACGGTCGTCTATGCGGATGCGCCAACGGCGGAGGTCGCGTGGGGGACAGCTACTGTGCATACCGCCGCCTATGACGGCGCTGGAGTTGCGGATGCAGACGGGGCCTACCGGCTCGACACGGGAGACAAGTTGCGGGTCTTCGTCTATGGGCAGCCGAACCTTTCGCGGGCCTACACGGTGGATCACGAGGGCATGATTTCCGTGCCGCTGATCAATGGCGTACGCGCACGAGGGAGAACCACACGCGATCTGGAGCAGGTGATCGCTCACCGCTTGGGGAGGGAATTCGTTCGCGATCCCCAGGTGACCGTCGACATCCTGGAGAACCGGCCGTTCTTCATCTACGGCGAGGTGCGCAACGGCGGGCAGTATCCGTTCGTGTCCGGCATGACGGTGGAGACCGCCGTCGCCATCGCCGGCGGTTACACCGAGCGCGCCAGCCTGCGCAGCTATCGCATCACGCGCCGCCGTGACGGCTTCTCGAGCCAGATCGACGTGCCGGGGGATTTCCCGATGCGTCCCGGTGACGTCGTTTACATCAACGAGCGCTTCTTCTGATGGCCACTCCGCGTGCCGGCATGAACGAGGCTCCGCTGCGCATCGTGCACGTCATGCGCGCGCCAGTGGGCGGCCTGTTCCGCCATGTGGTGGATCTCGCGGGCGAGCAGGCGACGCGGGGACATTCGGTCGGCATCGTGGCCGACAAGATCTCGGCAGATGCGCTCACGGCCCAGCGTCTGGCGGACATCGAGCCGAAGCTCAAGCTCGGCCTGGCGCTGATCCCGATGAGCCGCAAGCCGGGGCTTGGCGATCTTTCGACCGTGCGCGTCGTCACGAGGGTCTTGCGTGCGGCCGATCCTCAGATCGTGCACGGCCATGGCGCCAAGGGCGGCGCCTACGCGCGGCTGGCCAAAGCCTGGCTCAAGGCGAGCCGCATGCACCCCAAGGCGTTCTATACGCCGCACGGCGGCAGCCTCCACTATCAGCCGGGAACTGCCGCCGGCCAGATTTTCGGCGTGCTCGAGAGGATCATGGGTCCCATCACCGATGGGCTCATTTTCGAATCCGATTTCGCTCGAAAAGCCTATGCGCGGCTCGCCGGCGAGGGTGGAGCGCCGCGACGCGTGATCCCGAACGGGGTCGGCGAGGAAGATTTCGTCCCGCATGCTCCGGCGCCCGATGCCGCAAGCTTCCTGTTCATCGGCGAGTTGCGCCGGCTCAAAGGCGTCGATGTGCTTCTCGAAGCAATGGCACGGATCGTCCCCACGCATCCGATACGGACCGTCATCGTCGGATCCGGCGCCGAAAGCGAGGCACTCAAGGCCGAAGCGCGCCGGCGCGGCCTCGACGTCTACGTCACGTTCGCCGGTTCTATGCCGGCGCGGGAGGCGTTGCCGCTCGGGCATTGTCTCGTGGTACCGTCGCGCGCAGAGAGCTTCCCATACGTGGTTCTCGAAGCCAGCGCGGCAGGAAAGCCCCTGATCGCGACGCAGGTCGGCGGCATTCCGGAGATCGTCGCCGGCACGGATATCGCGCTCATCGCGCCCGGCTCGGTGAGCGCGCTCGTGAGCGCCATGGAACGAGTGCTAGCGGACCCGGAGCGCGCACGAGCGCAGGCTGCGGCGCTGCGCCAAGTCGTTCAAGAGAAGTTCACGGTGACGGGCATGACAGATGCCGTGCTGGATTTCTATCAGTCCAGCCTCTCGCCCTGATGCGGAAAATCAGACTGCGCGATCAAACCGCGGCGGGCTGTCCCGGGTAGCCCTCGGCCGCCGCACTGAGCGCCTCGCTCATGGTGCGGGCCATCTTGACCGGATTGAAGCCCCACTTCGCGTTGAGGCGCATTTTCGCTGCGGCCTCAAGCGCGAGGATCAGCGCCGCCTGCCCATGACGGGAGATCAGCTCGTTGACGTGGCGCGTCTGGCAGGCGGCAAGGAAGCTGCGGAAGCGCAAAAGAACCGCAACCTTGCGGACGCGGGCCCGCGGCGAGATCTGCCAAAAATCCTGCTCCACACGGCGCAGATCCTCATCGGACAGGGTGATCGCAGGCAGAAGAAGGCCGTTGCCGGCAGACAGAATCTTCAAGGCCAAGGCCAGCTCGCGCGCGCCGACACGCGGCACATCGCTCGTATCAATGGCACCCTCGGCATCCGTATCGGCAATGGCGGGCGACTTCATCGTGACCTGCGTCATGGCGGTTAGCTCCGCTTTACGGCCTCGGCCACGGGCGGGAGACGCCACGCGGCAGCAAGACGACTGCTTCTTTCGGACTACGCGCGATTCGGTGAGATAATCTACATCCAGACCGAGCCGGCGGCCTATCGCGATTGCAGTTATCCAGTCTCGAAACGCGGAGATTGCGTCCGTCGGCGGGATCGAAGTCACCCGGTCGGCGCCTTCGAAGATCTCTTACAGTGCTTTCGGACCTGGTCATGGCAAGGCCATAGCAGCCTGAGTGTCCGAAAAGACGCACTATCAGAAACAAAATTTCAGAGCCGTACCCGCATCACTCGAACCAGGGCGGCTCTAGAGCTGGTCCCGCATCGTGCGCCCTGCGCCAGGGTAACAGGCCACAAGAGGCGGAAACCGCTCGGAACGGCGCGCGGATGCTGGTCCGCGCGCAACCTTCCCAATCTTTTCAAGGCTGTCAACCAGACAGCCCGGGTCAGCTACAAAAAACCGCGCCGCGGGGGTTGTTCCCCACTTCATGCTGAATGGAAGGTTGCCGGCAGCCCCTGGAACGGCGGACAGACCCCAGCCGCCGCACGCGTCCGGGCGGCGGACCAAGGGAGACGGACTGCGGCTGGCGTCGGCGCCTCAGCTCCCACGAAAGAAGGCATCGACCCGCATGCCGGGCTTGAGAGCCTCCGCCGGATCGGCGCCCTGCAATTCGATGGTCACTTCCATCACCTCGACGTCCGTCGGGCGCAACGGGCCTCGCGGACCGATGCGCGGCGCGCCGAGCGTGGGCGCAATGCTCGTCACCCGGCCCTCGAACTTCTCGCCGCCCGAGCTGATGCTCGTTACGTAGGCGGTCTGGTTGAGCTTGATCTTCCGGACGTCGCCTTCGTCCACCTCGGCCTTGACGCGCATGACGCTCATGTCGCCGAGGACGACGAGCGGCCGCTCCGGCGAAGGCGCGACGACCTCGCCGGCCTTGGCGTTGGCCTCGAGAATGGTGCCGGCGACGGGTGCGCGGATGCGCGTCTTGTCGAGCAGGGCCTCGGCCATGCGCACTTCTGCGCGGGCGGCGCTGACCGCGGATTCAGCACGGCTCGGCGCCGGGAGATTGGGCTTCGACTGCGCCTTCACGTAGGCGATGCGCTCGCGCTCGAGCCGATCGTTGGCGTCCTTCAAGCGGTTGCGGGCATCGCTCACGGCGCTATCGCTGCCGCTGCCACTGCGCTTGGCGGAGATGGCATAATCGAGCTCGATGCGGGCTCCCGTCACCGCGCGCTCGGCCGAATAGATCGCGTCCTCGGCCTTGCGAACGTCCTCGCGGCCTGAGGCGAAGGCTTTCTCACGATCCTCGCGCAGCGCCTCGGCCTCGGTTTCCGCGGACGCAAGCTTGGCCCGCGCTTCAGCATCGTCGAGACGCAGGAGAAGCTCGCCCTCCTCCACCCGGTCATCAACCGCGACCAGAACCTCGTCGACGCGTCCGAGATAGGTGGCGCCGAGGCGGATCTCGCCCGACTTCGGCTCTACGCGGCCCGGCGCTGCGACCTCGTAGTCCTTGATCTCGATCGCCACGGGCTCCTCTGCCGCGCTCTCGTTCACCTTGTCGTAGGCGAAATAGCCGCCGACACCGGCGACGCCCAGAAGCAGGATGAGGTTGATTGGCTTCAGCATGGCGCGTGATCTTCCTTAGGCTGCAACGTTCTTGTTTCTGGCCGAGCCGTCGGGCCCGCCCGAGCTGGGCGAGCGCTCGTCGCTGACGATACGGCCGTCCTCGATAGTGATGATGCGGTCTGCGTAATGGAGCGTACGGTGATCGTGGGTGACGGCCATGACGGCGCGCGTCGGGTCCTTGGCCACTTCCTGAAGCAGCTCCATCACGGCCTTGCCGTTCTCGCTGTCGAGCGCGGCGGTCGGCTCGTCGGCGAGCACAACGGATGGGCGCCCCGCCAGCGAGCGGGCGATGGCGACGCGCTGCTTTTCGCCTCCCGACAGCTTCGAGGGATAGGCGTGCATGCGGTGGGTGAGCCCCACAGATCTCAGCGCTTCCGCCGCCGTCTCCATGGGGTCCGCCGAGCGCGCGTCGCGGACATCGAGCGCGACAAGCACGTTCTCGAGCGCGGTCAAGGTCGGAAACAGGTTGTAGCTCTGGAACACGAAGCCGACATGCTGACGGCGGATCTCCGCCAGCTCCTCCGACGACAGCCCGACAGCCTGATGGCCCGCGAGATGCAGCTCGCCGCTGGTCGCCGAGAGGATGCAGCCGAGTATGGAGAGCAAGGTCGTCTTGCCGCTTCCCGACGGGCCCATCAGAAGCGTCAACTCACCCGGCCGCAGATCCATGCTGACGCCCTTCAGAATGTGAAGCTCGCCCGCGCCGGTGCCGATCGTCTTCACGATGTCGCGCGCTTCGAGCAGCGGGCGCGGCCCGTCCGACGCTTTTGCAGCCTTGGACATGTCAGCAAGGTCTCCTGAATAAGCAACGCACGGACCGGTGCCGACGCGATCTTAGCGGCAGCGGCTTCATGCGCCTGTTACATCTGTCACAAGAAACGCGGCAGCACGCGCCAATCACGCCATACCGCTCCAGCAACGAATCATCCGCACTGAACTCATCACCTGTTGAAGACGCCGGCCGGATCGATGCGCGTGACTTTGCGGATGGCCGTGATGGCGGCGAAGATGCACATGCCAACCGTCAGCGCGAACAGGTAGGCCGCGATTTTCGGTGTCATGACGATGGTGAGCGTGGGCACACGCACCGACAGACGGTAGATCGCCAGCATCGCGAGCAGCATGCCGGCCGCATAGCCAAGAACTGCGCTCAGCATGGCCTGGATGAGGATCACGGCGTGGATATAGCTTGCCGAGGCCCCGAGCGCGCGCAGAGTCGCAAATTCGTTCAGATGATCCTTGGTGCTGGCGTAGAGCGTCTGCGCCACGATGACGACGCCGACGATGGCGCCGAGCACCATACCCGTGATCAGCGCCAGGCCGGCACCCGTCGAGAACATCCAGTAGTTGATGCTGCGGCGGGTGAACTCGTCATGGGTCAGCACCTCGACACCTTGCATCCGCTCCTCGAGGGAGCGGCGCACCGCCTCCACGTCGGCGCCCTGCTGCAGCGTTACGAGCACGTAGGTCGCCTGTGCGGCGCTGGCGCCGACGAACTTGCGCGCCGTGTTGATGGGCGTGAACACATACGGCAGCGTCGTGAACGAGCGGATGCCCTCCGTCACGGCCGTCACCTTGATGCGCTGGTTGTTGATCTCGGCGTAGTCGCCGCGGGCCTCGATGCCGAGGTCCTTGAAGTACGACCGGTCGACAGCCACGGCGTTCGGAGCATGGAGATCGTTCACGGTGCCTTCGACGAGGCTCCAGGGCCGGGTGCCGCCGTTGGGCCAGTCGAGACCGACGAGGATGAACGACTTGCGGCCGCCTTCGGGCTTCCGCCAGGAGGCGAAGCTCACGATCATGTCCTCGGCGTTGCGCACGCCCGGAGTGGAGAGAGCCGCATACTTCTCATGCCCCATCAGCAGCGACGGATCGTCGAAGCTCTTGGTGCCGAAAGGCACGATCCAGAGATCGGCGGGGGCCTTGTCGAGAACGGTGGCGATCTTGCTCTCGCTGCCCTTGTAGAGTCCTACCTCGATGGCGACCAGAACGACGGAGAACACGATGCCGACCAATGTCACGATCAGGCTCATGCGATCGTGAAAGAGGTTCCGATAGGCGATCTTGGGCGCCATGCGGATGATCTTGCCCGGACGGGCTTCTGCCGTCGGCGCCTTACCGGCAGCGATCCTCTTCGTCATATCCCTCTCCAATGAGACAATGGGAGTGTTGTGCGCTGAACTCATTGCGACGTCCAGCGCCGCAGAGCCTGGATGCGCTTTTTATTCCGTCGCCCATGCCGCCTTGTGAAAAAGATCACGTCCCATGCGATCCTGTCACGGTCATGGCGCGATGATGACGCGCGAAGGACCTTTCACCGCAGCATGTGATTCGTGCGCCGAAGCGCCGCTTGGGTCTGAACACGAGTCGACATTTCTGAACGCCGACTTCCATGTAAGAGAGGGCTCGACAAGGGCGCTGCTCTCAGACCGCCACTTGAACATACACGGCGCAGCAGCCCGCCCTGACCGCTACGCCAAGATCCGGAACGGAGCGCTTACAGTTTCCTCTTCAACCGCGCGTTGAGTGTCGCTGTCGATGGAGGCGGTTCCGCGGGCGCATCCGCGACGACTGCCTGATCGGCGTCGCCATGCTCGCGGTCACCGCTGTCCATCATCTGCCTTGTGTGCCAGTCGGGCGCCTCGGCGAAGCTCACGCGTCGGAGCGCCTCCGATGGCGCTGTTCCCGCTGGAACACGGAGAGGCCGCTTCTTGACGTTCCCCGGCCGTGCGATCGGCGCTCGCCCCTAGCCGTGATGCGATTGTCCTGTGGACACCAGCCAAAATTGATTACGCAGCCTTGAAAGTTTTCGCAAACCCGCGGACACGCTACCTTGCCCGTGGCTACCACTTTTGGGGCATTGACCTTCTCGTGCGCCCGGACTACAAAATTAGAATGGTTCTAAACTATTCCGGGAATGGCCGAGGATCTGCCACTGGGTCTCCTCTCCATCATCTCGGCAGACGGAGGCTCCCATGAAGGGTAAACGCGAAGTCATCGACATCCTGAACGAATCTCTCAAGCTCGAGCTGGGTGCCGTGAACCAGTACTGGCTTCATTACCGGTTGCTCGATGACTGGGGCTTCACGAAGCTCGCCAAGAAGGAGCGGGCCGAATCGATCGAGGAAATGCACCACGCCGACAAGCTGATCAGCCGGATCATCTTCCTCGAGGGCCTGCCGAACCTGCAGCATGTGGCGCCCCTCATGATCGGCGAGAACCTTCAGGAGGTCTTGGAGTGCGATCTCAAGGGCGAGTTGATCGCGCACGAGACCTACATCCGCGGCCGTGACATCTGCCACTCGGTCAAAGATTACGTCACGATGGAGCTGTTCGAGGAGCTCATCGAGGACGAGGAAGGCCACATCGATTTCATCGAGACCCAGCTGGACCTGATCCGCAAGATCGGGATCGAGAATTATGGACTGCTCCAGTCCGATCCCTCGAACGAAGTCGAAGGCCACTGAACGATTGTAGAGGCGCGGAGAGGTCATCTCCGCGCCCTCCTACCTTCCCCGCCATTCTTCTTGACGCCTTTCGGCTCGCCCACGCCGACCTTTGCCGCGCGCCCCCTTTCGTGACGGCGAAATTCTCTATCTGGTCCACGGAACTCCCCCTGCCTGCCCAACGTTGGCGGATAGGTGAAACCGATGACCATTCCAGAACTTAGCAATCTCGCCCCGGGCAGTCCGGCCGCTACCATCCTCGTCGTCGAGGATGAGCCGCTTCTGCGCTTCACGCTCGCCATGGAGCTCAACCAGGCGGGCTTGCGCGTGCGCGAGGCGGCCAGCGTGGACGAGGCCGAGACAGTCCTTGCGGCCGGAGCGCGCATCGACCTCATCGTGACTGACATCGAACTCGCCGGATCGCGAAGCGGCCTCGAGCTCGCACAGGCGGTGCGCTCCCTCCACCCGCACATCCGGGTGATCGTCGTGTCCGCGAACACGCCCGAGCCGGACATAACGGGCATCGCCGACGCCTTTTTCGGCAAGCCTTACGATATCAATCGGCTAATCCAGCGGATCCGCGACCTGCTTGGCCAGGAGCTGCAGCATTCCGCCGGATGGAGACAGACGCCCATCCTTTGAACAGCGGAGCTAATTTTCCCGGAAGCCCTCCCTATAACGTGCTTT
>NZ_DAIQCD010000043.1:20955-24113 GCF_036780825.1 Hyphomicrobium sp.
GTGATCAGCGTTTCAGCCTCATGCTGCGCCACCTCGAACACCAGCTCGTCGTGAACCTGCAGCAACATGCGCGCCGTTTCGAGCCGGGCACTCTCCAGCGCCGGGCCCATCCGGACCATGGCGCGGCGCAAGATGTCGGCGG
The DNA here is from genome assembly GCF_036780825.1 of Hyphomicrobium sp. Lineage (GTDB taxonomy): Bacteria > Pseudomonadota > Alphaproteobacteria > Rhizobiales > Hyphomicrobiaceae > Hyphomicrobium_C. The sequence goes on from NZ_DAIQCD010000043.1 coordinate 21,098, forward strand.
CGCTGCCCTGGATCGGCGCGTTGATCGCTGCGCGCTCAAGGTTGCCGCGCACACCGGGATTCCTCGTGTTGATCTCCGGATAATGAATCCGGCGGCCGAAGATCGTCTCCACGAACCCCACGTCATGCGCGCGCTTCTTGGTCGCGTCCATGTAGTCGCGGATGCCGGGGAAGCGCTCGAAATAGGTCTTGATGTAGGCGCCGGCCTCCTCGCGCGAGATGCCGAGCTGATTGGCGAGCCCGAACGCGGAGATCCCGTAGATGATGCCGAAGTTGATGGCTTTGGCGCGCCGGCGCACCTCGGGCGGCATGCCTTGGATCGGCACGCCGAACATTTCCGACGCCGTCATGGCATGAATGTCGAGCCCGTCCGCGAAGGCACCTTTGAGCTGCGGAATATCGGCAATGTGCGCAAGAACGCGCAGCTCGATCTGCGAGTAGTCGGCCGAAACGAGCACGTTTCCCGCATCGGCGATGAAGGCGGTGCGGATCTCGCGGCCTTCCTTGGTGCGGATCGGAATGTTCTGCAGGTTGGGGTCGGAAGAGGCCAGCCGTCCCGTCGTCGTCGAGGCGAGCGCATAACTCGTGTGAATGCGCCCGGTCTCGCCATGGATGAACGCGGGCAGCGCATCGGTATAGGTCGATAGTAGCTTCGAGAGCTGGCGCCACTCGAGCATCTTGTTGATGAGGCCGCGAGCGCTCTCGGGCACATCCTCGTTGGCGGCAAGGTCGTCGAGCAGACCGGCGCGCGTCTCCCACTGGCCGCTCTTGGTACGCTTGCCCCCGGGGAGCTTCAGCCGGTCGAACAGCAATTCGCCAAGCTGCTTCGGCGATCCGAGATTGAATTTGTGGCCGACGAGCCCGTTGATCTCCTCTTCGAGGCGGGTGAGAGACTGCGCGAACGTCGAGGAGAGTCGCGACAGCACGCCCTTGTCCACGAGAATGCCGTTGTGCTCCATGCCGGCGATCACCGGAACGAGCGGCCGCTCAAGGGTCTCGTATACCGTCGCCAGCCGCTCCGCCGCCAGCCGCGGCTTGAGCTTCATCCATAGGCGCAGCGTCACGTCGGCGTCTTCGGCGGCGTATGCGGCCGCCTTCTCGATCGGAACCTGGGCGAAGTTCTTCTCACCCTTCTTGCCGGGCGCTAGCTCCAGCACCTTATCAAACGAGAGGCACGTGTAGGACAGATGGCGCTCGGCGAGCGTATCCATGCCGTGCCCCCAGCGCCCGCAATCGAGCACATAGGAGATCAGCATCGTATCGTCGATCGGAGCCAGCTCGATGCCGTAGCGCTTGAGCACGAGCATGTCGAACTTGATGTTGTGCCCGATCTTGAGGATCGCAGCGTCCTCGAGCAGAGGCTTGATCAGCGCCAGCGTCTCGGCAAGCGGCGCCTGCGGAAGGCCGCCGCCATCGCCGAAATCGAAGCCGCCCTCCGCCGGCCGGTGCCCGACCGGCACATAGCATGCCTTCCCCGGCGCGACCGCCATCGAGAAGCCGACGAGGTCGCAATTCATGCAATCAAGCGCCGTCGTCTCGATATCGATTGCGAAGCGTCCGGCATCACGCGCCGCCGCGATCCACCACGCGAGCCGGTCGAGACCGGTGACGGTTTCATAGGCCGAACGGTCGAACGGCACATTCGCCACCCTGGCCGACACGATCGCCGCTCCGGCCGCTGGCGTTCCTGGCCCATGCGTATCCTGCAGCTGCTCTATTTCTTTTGAGGGCGCTTCCCTTCCTCCTTGTGAGAAAGCCGAGGAGCTTGCAACACCAGCCGCTGCGGTGTTCTCTCCTTCCGTCCCCTTCCCAGCCGGAGGAGACACGGCGGCAACCGCTGGCACCTCGACGCCAAGCTTCTCCGCAATGCGTTTGGTGAGCGTCGTGAATTCCATCTTGCGCAAGAAGGCGAGCAGCGTCTCTGCCTGAGGATCCTGAATCCCGAACTGCTCCGCCGGCACCTCCACCGGCACGTCCTCCTTCAGGCGCACCAGTTCGCGCGAGATGCGCGCCTGCTCTGCAAACTCGATCAACCTCTCGCGCCGCTTCGGCTGCTTGATCGAGCCCGCGGCCGCCAGCAGCGACTCGAGATCGCCATAGTTCGTGATCAGCTCCGCCGCCGTCTTGACGCCGATCCCCGGGACACCGGGCACGTTGTCCGTCGAGTCGCCGGCCAGCGCCTGCACGTCGACCACCTTGTCGGGAGCCACCCCGAACCTCGCGAACACCTCGTCGCGATCGATCTTCTTGTTCTTCATACCGTCCCACATGACCACGCCGGGACGCACGAGTTGCATGAGATCCTTATCCGACGAGACGATGGTGACGTCGCCGCCCTTCTCCACGACCTCCTTGGCGTAGGTTGCGATGAGATCGTCGGCCTCGTAGCCGAGTTGCTCAAGGCAGGCGACGTTGAACGCCCGCACGGCCTCGCGGATCAGCGGGAACTGGGGCACCAGTTCCTCGGGGGCCGGCGGCCGGTGCGCCTTGTAATCCTGATAGATGTCATTCCGGAACGTTTTCTCGGAGGCATCAAACACGACGGCGAGATGAGTGGGCGCTTCGGACGCTTTGGTCTCCACGAGAAGCTTCCACAGCATGGCGCAAAAGCCATGGACGGCGCCGACCGGCATTCCGTCCGACGGCCGCGTAAGGGGCGGCAGCGCGTGAAATGCCCGGAAAATGTAGCCAGATCCATCGATTAGATAGACGTGGCTGCCCTTGATGATCGGCACCGGCTCGCCTTCGGGCACGGTGCACTGGGGCGCAGGGCGCGAGGTTGTCTGGGGGGAATTTTGGCTCATGGGCGCGCAATATAGGCGGGTCGGCGCTTCCGGTCAGCCCCTTGCCGCGGCGCGGGAAGAGATTCGAAAGGCCGTTTGCTCCGGCATCCGGAATGCGCTATCTGGTGCGTCTCTCCGCGTCGCATAGTGGCGCGTGCACCCGTAGCTCAGCTGGATAGAGTGCTGCCCTCCGAAGGCAGAGGTCACAGGTTCGAATCCTGTCGGGTGCGCCAA
>NZ_DAIQCD010000044.1:0-24005 GCF_036780825.1 Hyphomicrobium sp.
AGCAGGTTATGGCCGCCAGCCGCCGCGACTTCGAGCGCACGCTTGGCGCTTTCCTGGCCGCGAACGTCGCGCAAATCGGGCATCGCGACAGGGTCGCGAACGAGCGCCGGCTTAGGGCGTGAGAGCGTCTGGAGCCCCTTGAAGTGATTGACGAGGGACAAAAGATGCGGCGCGGCCAGGATGTCCGCCTCTTCGCTGGCCCAGGCGGCCTCGGGGCCGCACTCCGCGGAGCAGATCAGGCCCTTGTCGATGGCGTTGGCGCCGATCGCCGCCGGCAGGGCACCGGGTGTCGGACGGATGGAGCCATCGAGCGCCAGTTCACCGACGGCAGCGTAACGTTCGACGGCATCGGGGGCGACGGCTTCCATCGCAACCATGAGCGCGAGCACGATTGCGAGATCGAAGTGGCTGCCTTCCTTCGGCAGATCGGCAGGGGCCAGGTTTACGGTGATGTGCTTATAAGGCAGCCCGAGGCCGACGGCATGCAGCGCGTTGCGCACGCGCTCGCGGCTTTCCGCGACGGCTTTATCGGGAAGGCCCACGATGGCGAATGTCTGCTGGCCGGGCGTGATGCGGACCTGGACCTCGACGGGGCGCGCTTCGACGCCCACGAATGCGACCGTTGCGATGGTGCCGTACATCGCGCTCCCCTGTCTGATCCGTAAGGAGACGCCGCAGTCTAGGTTAATCCGTCGCGCAGTCCACCTGCCTCTCCGCGACACTGGGGAGTGTGGGGGCGGTGTGATGCGGTAATCGCTATCGCCTTGGTTACACTTACCGTTGCGCGGTCTTAATTCTGGTCAGGCTTCTTCTCATGGGCGGCAGCGATGGCGTCGCTGATTGCCGGCGCGTAGGAGACGAGCGGAGGGCGAAGGCCGGCGTGCGCGAGTGTGCGGCGCACGGAGCGGCGGGCGGAGGTAAAGTAGACCTGAGTTCCCGTGCGACGGAGCTTCCGTGCGAAACCCTCAAGAGATTTCGCTGCCGTGCTGTCCACGAGCGGCACGTTGGCGAAGTCGAGGATGAATATCTTCGGATGCTCGCCGATACGGTCGAGCACGCTTTGCACGGTGGCAGTTGCCGCGAAGAAGAACGCGCCGGAAATACGATAGACGAGAATGTCCTGCCCAAACTCGGCGGGGCGATAATCGGTGCGTGCGGCGCCGGTGACGTCGGCCTCGTCCTCCGCGATAAGCGGGCTGCCCGTCGCCACTTCCACGCCTTCTGCCATGCGGTGCATGAACAGGAAGGCGCCGAGCGTCACGCCCGCCGCGATGGCGATTGTGAGATCCTCGAAAATCGTGAGCAAAAAGGTGACCATGAGCACCGTCGCGTCACCCCACGAGGAGCGAAGAAGATTTGCGAACTCGCGCTTTTCAGCCATGTTCCAGGCCACCACGAGGAGTACACCGCCGAGACTCGCAAGCGGGATGTAGGCCGTGAGGGGAGCGGCGATGAGCAGGAACAACAAAAGATAGACGGCGTGCAGGATGCCGGAGACGGGGCTGATGGCGCCAGCGCGGATGTTCGTCGCTGTGCGCGCGATGGTGCCGGTGGCGCACATGCCGCCGAATGTGACAGAGGCTACGTTGGCGACGCCTTGCGCCATCAGCTCGCAGTTTGAGCGATGCTTGCGGCCCGTCATGCCGTCGGCAACGACAGCCGACAGCAGGCTTTCGATCGCACCGAGCAGTGCAATGGCAAGCGCGTCGGGGAAGACGGCGCGAAGCTTTGCGAGGTCGAACGCCGGGAGTGACGGCAGTGGCAGCGTGCGCGGCACCTCGCCGAAGCGCGAGCCGATCGTTGCGACGTCGAGCCCGAGCATCGCAACCGCCGCTCCCGTTGCGCCAACCGCGATCAGCATGCCAGGCCAGCGTGGGCGAAGATGGCGGATGCCGACGATGAGCCCGACGGACAGCAGCGACATGGCGACGGCTGCGGGGTTGATGGTGGTGATCGCGTCTCCGATCGCCGCGAGCTTGGGGACGAGCGCTGCCGGCTCCCGGGCGATGTCGAGGCCCAGAAGCTCCTTGACCTGGCTCGCGAGAATGATGACGGCGATGCCCGCCGTGAAACCGATCGTAACGGGGAGCGGAATGAACTTGACGTAGGTGCCGAGGCGAAGGAAGCCCGCGGCCGTCATCATCAGCCCGGCCATCAATGTCGCGAGAACGAGGCCGTCATATCCATGGCGCTCGACGATAGCGGCGATCAGCACGATGAAGGCACCTGCGGGACCGCCGATCTGGAAGCGACTTCCACCGAGGACCGAGACGAGAAACCCGCCTACGATGGCCGTGTACAGGCCTTTCTCCGGCGATAGCCCCGAGGCGACCGCGATGGCCATCGAGAGCGGCAGGGCGACAATGGCAACGGTGAGCCCGGCGAAGGCGTCGGCCGTGAAATCACGGGCGCGATAGCCCTCCCGCAGCAGTGTGACGAGCTTCGGCGTGAACAGTTCACGAAAGGTCGGCGCCGATGGCTTCAAAGTGGAGCGTGCTGGCACGTCCATTGCTCCGTCTCCCTTGGTGAGGAGCGGCGGGATCGTCGGCGTGTGATGAGACCGTTGAGAGGCGTGTCAGGATCCGTACCTGGGAAGCCTCTCGCCGGATCGTCGTCGGTCACCGTCGCAGCAGAATTGCCGTGGCTGGAGTCGTTCGGCTTCCGAGAGATAAAACACGGCTCTAAACTTTTGCTTGATCGTGTTCTTTCTGAAATCGGTTTCCGCTATTCCGAGGACGCTCCAGGCGCGGCCACATATATCACCTGCGGGCCGCTCGCGGCATGCGCCATGGTCGCTCGTTAGCTTGCCGGCTTCAGGCGCTCTTCGCGCCGACCTTGCGTTCGATGGCATCCCAGATCAAGGCGGCGATGTCGGCGCCGCCGAATGTCTTCACTTGGCGAATGCCAGTGGGCGAGGTGACATTGATTTCAGTCAAATAACCGCCGATGACGTCGATGCCCGTGAAGAGGAGCCCGCGCCGCTTGAGCTCGGGACCCAGGCGGGCGCAGATCTCGCGCTCGCGGTCGGTCAGCTCCGTCTTTGCCGCGGTGCCACCGACGTGGAGGTTCGATCGGGTTTCACCTTCGGCTGGCACACGGTTGACGGCACCGGCCACCTCGCCATCGACGAGGATGATGCGCTTGTCGCCCTCCCGTACTTCGGGGCGGTACTCCTGCACCATGAACGGCTCGCGGAAGACGGTCTGGAATAGTTCAACCAGGGAACCGAGATTGGTGTCCTCGGGGCGGATGCGGAATACGCTCGCGCCGCCGTTGCCGTAGAGCGGCTTCAGGATGATGTCCTTGTGGGCGCGGCGGAAGGCCAGAACGTCGTCGAGCGCACGCGTGACGAGCGTTGCCGGCATGAGATCGAGGAAGTCGAGCACGAAGATCTTTTCCGGCGCATTGCGGACATGCGCGGGGTCGTTGACGACCAGCGTCTGCGGATGGATGCGCTCGAGCAGGTGCGTGGTCGTGATGTAGGCCATGTCGAAGGGCGGATCCTGACGCAAGTGCACCACGTCCCAGTCTGCGAGGTTCTCGCGGCTGGCTTCGCCGAGGCGATAATGATCGCCGACCTGATCGATCACGTTCAGGCGGTGCCCGCGCGCCATCAGTCGATCGCCCTCGAGCGCGAGGTTCTGCGGTGTGTAGTAGAAGATCTCGTGTCCGCGCCGCTCCGCCTCCAGCAAGATGGCGAACGTGCTGTCGCCGCGGATGTCGATGCGATCGATGGGATCCATCTGGCAGGCTACACGAAGGGGCATGGCGTCGGTCTCGCAATCGGCTCAGGATTGCGCGGAGGCTTAGCACAAGTCGGGCGTGAGCGCGCGCTATCCGGACGTGAGATCCGGCTCAGATCGTCCGCTGCGCTATTTCTTTATTTTACCAGCGTGGTCCTAAGTCAGGCGGATCATCGCGCGCATCCGCGCAGCGGTCGCCGTTCCAATAGCGGTACTTGCCGCAGCTCGACGGCGCCAGGGGAACCGAGGACCAGCCGTAGACAGGCGGCTCGTAGACGACGGCCGGTGGCGGATCAGGATAAACGTCTACGGGTGGTGGCGGGAGATAGTATTCGGGCGGATAGTAGAAATCGTCGTCATCGGGACGATAGCCATACCAGCGCCAGTCGACGTCGATCCGCGCGATAGCGGGGATGTCTGCGTCGAGTGCGGCGGCCGGCACCGGGCCCGCGGCCATGGCCGGCGGGAGCGGGATCGAAACGAAGCCGGCGGCGGACAGAACTGCACAGGCGGCAACGCGGAACATGATACGCATAAGCTGCTCCATGGCCCCCCTTGCCGGAACCATATCCGGTCCGGCAGGCGAAGTCCCTGGTGCGCAGCCTCGAGTGCAGGAGAATTGCCGTTAAGCTTGACGGCGCGTCAAGGATTGAGGTGCATGCGCGCAAGCGGGGCGGCGGATGACGTTCCGATCAGGCCTTCTCGTCGCCGGACGCTACGCGCGTCATCCACTCTTCCTCGGTGATGTTGCCGGCCTTCTCCACAGCAGCCAGCTCATGCGGACGCAGGATGTCCTGTAGACCGTCGATGCGCTTCCATTCGCAGAGCGGTGTCTCGGCGCCGGCACGCGGCACATAGCGCGAGGCTGCTTCCTTCCGATAGCGATGGACGTAGCGGGGACAGTTGATCCAGATCTCGCTGACGGCGACTTTCACAGCCAGCTCGGCCTCATTGAAGAAATCGAGCAGCGGGCCTTCCTTCACCACCTCGGCGCGGCCCTGCAACCGCAGGCGCAGAGGCTTCTCGAAATCGATGAAGAGGCAACCAATCTCCGGATGCGCGGCGATGTTGCCCGTGGAGTAATGCATGCCGTTGCCGTCGTAGCTGGGGAAGACGATCGTATCCGCATCGAGCACGCGCACGAAGCCGGGGTCGCCGCCCTTGTACGAAACGGTCGGACGGCCCCGATGATCCACTGAGGATAGAAAGAACATGTCGCGGCTCTCGATGAAGGTCCGCGCGGTTTCGTCGATTTCGGTCTTGACTGCGATCAGCTCGATCCGGTCGGCCATGGCGCGGCTTGCGAAGCGATCCTGTAACTCCCGATGCTGGGGACCATAGAGCCGGCTCATCGCGTGTTCTCCCGTTGTTGTCCCGGTTAGGACCGGGCCTCTTCAGAGTGACGTCGCTGGTGGTTCAATTAATGCCTGCGGGCGGGCCGTTCCGGCTCCTCGTTCGGGTGAAGTCGGCTCAGGGCTCCCGCCGGTCGGGGCAAGGCCGCCCGGATGCGGAAGCCTTGCCCACGCCGATGGTTTCGCCCCGCTTATTTATCGTCGTCGGCGTCGGGCTTGCCGTATTTCGCTTCGATGCTGTCCATGCCATCCTTGAAGATGCCGTCGATGACCTTGCGGGCATCCTTCGCATCCGTGCCGTCCGTCGGATCGTAGGTGGCGCTCCAGCTGACGTTAATCTCGTCGAGATCGTCGTCGTCGGGCGTGACCGAGAACTGCGCTTCGTAGTTCTTCACGGGGAGCGGGCTCTCGACGATTTCATAGCGATAGCTCGTGGTGCCAGTGTCGGCGAGCCGCTCCTTGATCTTGCCGCCATCCTGGAGCGTCAGCGTGCGGAAGGTGTCGTCGCCCTCCTTGCTCTCCTCGCATTTGGTCACGGCGGGATGCCACTGTTCGATCGCGCACCAGCCGCCGATCTTCTCCCAGAGGGCCACGCGCTCCTGTTCCGTCTTGGTCTCATCGACATTGATCTCGAGCTTCTTGGCCGAGACGAGGCTCGCGGCTGAAGCCACCCCGGCTCCTGCAATCAAGGCTCCGCCGGCAAGCATCAGCGCGGCTGTCGGTCTTCTCATAGTGTTTCCTCCACGTGCCTCGTTCGAACTCGCATTGGTCCCCAAGTTACATTGTAGCGTATAAAACATCACGGGTGCGGCCGGGAAGTCCAGGCAATCACACATATTCGTGTGGGTTAAGGCCATCAGAGGGCGTTGGGGAGATAGCGGGGCCATCGGCGGCCGACTAGGAAGAGGATATCGAAGGCCTGCTCGCAGGATTGATAGTGTGCATTGCGCGCGAGCCAGAGGCCGGCCGCGCGGCGGATGCGCGTGCGCTGCGTGGCCGTGATCGCCGCTTCGGCCGCTTCCCAGCTCGCGCGACGCTTCACCTCGACGAAAGCCAGCCGCCGGCCACGCAAGGCGATGAGATCGATCTCGCCGACCGGCGTTTTCACCCGCCGCTCGAGGATGCGATAACCGCGTAGGCGAAGCGCGAGCGCCGCTATCCATTCGGCGCGCAGACCACTCCGGTTCCGGGCGCGGCGGAGGTTGCGTCTTTCCTCGGTGGTTGCGCGGCGCCCTTGCATGATCTCTCAGTCCGGTCCCCGGCGCTTCAGGACGAGCGCCATCTCGTAGACCCGGCCTCGCGGCACGTTCAGCGTCTCGGCGACCGTTCGGGATGCATCGCGCAGGCTGAGGTTTTCAAGAGCGGGGGTTAGCTGCGCCTCGATCATGGCGTCGCTCACTTCGCCCGCTTGCGGCGGTGCCACGACGATGACGACCTCGCCCTTGGGGGGATCGGTTTCGAAGATGCGGGCGAGATCGGCGAGCGGGCCGCGGCGCACATCCTCATGCAGCTTCGTCAGTTCGCGTGCCAATGCGGCGTCGCGATTGCCGAGGCTCGATGCCAGATCGGCGAGGGCCGCACCAGCGCGGGTCGGCGCTTCGAAAAAGACCAGGGTTGCCGGCACGGCGGCCAGCTCCGATAGGCGCGTTCTCCGGGCCTTCTCTTTCGCCGGGAGAAAGCCCGCAAAGAAAAACGCGTCCGTCGGCAAGCCCGCGACCGTCAGCGCCGTGAGCGAGGCGGAGGGGCCCGGAATGGCGATGACACGATGGCCATCTTCGGCGCAAGCGCGCACGAGCTTGAAGCCCGGGTCCGAGACGAGCGGGGTGCCCGCGTCGCTAATCAGAGCAACGGAGCGGCCGTCGGCCAGCTCCTGCAGGATGCGGGGCCGCTGCTCGTCGGCGTTGTGCTCGTGGTAAGGGCGCAGGGTCGTGCGGATCGCATAATGGGCAAGAAGCGTGCGGCTGTGGCGCGTGTCCTCGCAGTAGACCACGTCGGCATTGGCGAGAGTCGCGATGGCGCGGAGCGTGATGTCCGCGAGGTGTCCGATCGGTGTCGAAACGATATAGAGGCCGGGCGCAAGCGGCAGGCTAAGCTGGCGCGCCGCCTCGGCCTTGACCCGCGCGGTGACGGCTGGGGGACCCCTTTCGGCATCGTTCGAAGGTTCCTCACTCATGGGTCTCTGGTTCTCGCTTCGGGGAGGAATGATCTTTCGAGCCACGCCCCTCGTGTGACAAGCGCGTGCGCTATCAAGGGACGCGCCGGTCCGCCGGATTTCAGAGCATCACATGGGAGACCTTAGCCGATCCTGCGCAGGATTGGGCCGCCTTTAAAGGGAAGGGGCTCTCTCCGCTTCCCTCAAGCGGCCGTCAGCTCGCGGTCTTTGGGGCGCGTCGCGGTGGTCTTGCGCGACAGCTCGAGCAGGGCCTCGATGGACGTGTCCAGCGCCTCCGCGCCGTGGAAGGGCTGCACGGCGCCGTCGGCAAGCCGCGTGTGCCTCATCATCGGACGTAGCTCCGCCCGTATCTGATCGAGAAGGTAGGTGAGAGCGTCAAGCTGCTCCCCCGCCGCCCGGTGCAAGGCGGCTGCCGTCTCCGTCGCGGTGCTCGCTGCCAAAAGCGGCTCGGTGGCCAGCGTCCACATCTCGTCGGCATCGAGGGGTGCCGTTTCCACGCGGGCGGGGTAGGGTCCGTTGCGCGCCGCTGAGACTTTGCTTGGAAGCCGAGCCGAGGCGAAAGCCATGAGATCAGCCGCTACGACCTTCTCCGGGAGCTGTTTCAGGATTTGCAGCAAGGCCGTAGCCCGAACGCGCAGACTGCCCATGTCATCCGACATCGTGTGCTCGAGCCGGCCGGTGCTGGACGTGATCATGGGGCAACCAGACATCTTTGGATTCCGTGCGCGAAAAGCTCGGGTTGGAAACGCATGACGGCGCATTTCGTGCGCGCCCGCGTTTTGCTATTTTTCCGTAAACGTTGAAAAGCTGATCTTATTCGTAGTTTTGTGCAAGCGTATTCCGCACTTAGAAGATTTCGGTACGGGAGCATCAGAGCCGATCGTTAAATTTTATGGCTAAAAAACCGTTTACGGCGGCTGCATATGCATCCCGCCAAGTTCGAAGCTGGCGGACTTTGTGCGAAGCGCCTGGAAAATATTGGTGCTTAGAAATGGGCCGCGCCCGCTCGCGCCGGTGCGCAGCCGGCACGCCCGATCAATTCGCGGATCTCGTGTGGGCGAATTCCTGAGCGGCGCAGTTTGGCGAGGGGCGTGTTGCGACCGCTCTTTGAAAGCTTGCGGCCGTCGGAGTCGGTGAGGAGCGGATGGTGATGATAGCAGGGCTCGGGCAGTCCGAGGATGCACTGCAGAAGACGGTGCAGGCTGGTTGCCGCGTAAAGGTCCCGTCCGCGGGTGACGTGAGTGACGCCCTGGCGAGCATCGTCTACGGTGACGGCCAGATGATAGCTCGCCGGAACGTCCTTGCGGACGATGACGGCATCGCCCCAATCCGCGGGGTCCATCGTAATCCGTGTTCCGTTGCCATCGGCGTCGATCTCCGTAAACGTCACCTGGCGTGAGCCAGTGATGCGCTCGAGGGCGTCGAGAGCCCGGTCCATGTGCAGGCGGAGTGCGAACGGCTCGTGGCGGGATAGGCGGCGAGCGATTTCCTCCTTTTCTAAATGCTTATGCAGTCCGGGATAGATCGGCGAGCCATCCGGATCGGTTGCGGCAGGTTGCGCCTCGGCGATCTCCGTGCGCGTCGCGAAGCACGGATAGAGGAGGCCAAGCTTCAGGAGCGTATCGGACGCCATGCGGTAGGTCGCGAAGTGCAGGCTCTGGCGCAGGACCGGCTCCTCCCATTGGAGCCCGAGCCAGGCCAGCTCCGCGAGCATCTGCGTGACGTACGCTTCGCGGCAGCGCGCGATGTCGATGTCCTCGATGCGCACGAGAAAGCGCCCGCCGAGGCGGCGTGCCATGTCGAAGCCGACCCAGGCCGACAGCGCATGGCCGAGATGCAAATGGCCGTTCGGGCTCGGTGCGAAACGCAGCACGGGCCGCCCGCTCGAACCGAGGGAATTGCCGTTCCTGCCCATGGCGCACGCCGTTCTCTATGGCGGTAGTTACATTTGGTGCTGGCAAGCCTACTTTCGGAGGCGCATGACGAAAAGTGAAAAGAAGGTCCGGCCGGCGGCTGCGGGGCGGAGACGGAAGCCGGTGCGATTGCTCGATACGCCGGAGGACATCCGCACCGGCATCCGCGCCCTTCGCAGGATTTGCCCGACGTTGCGGCGTATGCACGATCTCGTCGGTGATCCTGCGCCGCGGCGGTTCCCGCCGGGGTTTGCCGGTCTTGCGCAGGTTGTCGTTGGCCAGCAGCTCTCGGCGGCGAGCGCACGGGCGATCTGGGGGCGCGTGGCGCTTGCCGTCGATCCGTTCGACGCCGAGACGCTGCTCGCCGTGGACGTTGCGGCGCTGAAGACTGCGGGCCTGTCGCAGGGCAAGATCCGCACGCTGCGCGCCACGGCGGAGGCCATTGCAGCGGGACATCTGGCTCTCGATGTGCAGATCCCGACCGATGAGCTCAGGGGCGCGCTTCTGGAGATCGCCGGGATCGGGCCTTGGACGGCGGACATCTACACGCTTTTCTGCCTGGGTGAGGCGGACGGATTTGCGGCGGGCGATCTGGCGTTGCAGGTGGCGGCGCAACGCGCTTTTGCGCTCGCTGAGCGGCCAAGCGCACGTGAGCTCGAGGGACTGGCCGAGAGGTGGCGGCCTTGGCGCGGCGTGGCGGCGCTGCTCATGTGGTCGTTCTATGCGCAGCGCGACGTGCTTCAAACGCCGATCCGATAGGCATTTCTTTGCGTTTCCGCTTGGTCATGATGCTGATCGTGCGACCAAAAAACGGTCTCGGGCCGCTTGTGCTTCACATGCGTGTCATGCCTCGCTAGTATCCGCTTCCGAAATCCGGGGGTGACGCCCCGATTCGGTTGGAACCGACTGGACGCAAGCTCGTGAATGCTCATGCAGCCACGCCGGAGTCCTTTCCGGCACTGGTTCTCAACGCTGACTTCCGGCCTCTGAGCTACTATCCATTGTCGCTCTGGAGCTGGCAGGAGTCGGTGAAGGCCGTATTTTTGGATCGCGTCAACATCGTCTCCCAATATGAGCGGACGGTCCGAAGCACGAGCTTCGAGATGCAGCTTCCGTCCGTCGTCTCTCTTAAAACCTACGTCAAGCCGGCGCTTTACCCTGCATTCACACGCTTCAACGTGTTCCTGCGCGATCGCTTCGCATGCCAGTATTGCAGTGCGCGGGAGGATCTGACGTTTGATCACCTGATCCCGCGCTCGCGGGGCGGGTTGACGCGCTGGGACAACGTCGTCACCGCCTGCGCGCCATGCAATCTAAAGAAAGGCGGGGCCATGCCGTGGGATGCGGGCATGCGGCCGCATCAGATGCCCTACCGGCCGACGGTGTTCGAGCTCCATCGCAACGGACGGCTCTTTCCGCCCAACTATCTTCACGAGAGCTGGCTCGATTATCTCTATTGGGATACCGAGCTCGAGCCTTAGATGCTCTTCTCGCAAGTTGATCGCTTTTGGGCCCCGCTCGACAGAGCGGCGCTGTCGCACAAGTTCCTGCTGGCGCGTGTTTTTGAAAACTGACGTGGATCCCGGCCTGCGCCGGGATGACGTCAGGAGGAAGCCAAAGCTCGCAACACCTGCGCATGCGCTGCTTGCGATCATGCGCGGTCGTTTCAAAGGGCAAGCGGGGATGCAAAAAAGGCCCCGTTGCCGGGGCCGAGATTGGAAGATCCAACACTACAGTGAGTGGGGATGCTCAGGCGGCGCGCTTCTGCGGCCTGGCGCAGAGAGCCTGGGCGATGACCTCGACGGCCTTGCTCCAATCGACGTCAACGGCTGCGAAGTCGGCGCCGAATGCGCGGGCGGCGTCCTTGGCTGTGCCGCCATCACGGAAGAAGCGTGCGCACGACTGGCGTGCGATGCCGACGGCTTGGTGCCATTCGATCGGATTGATGTACTGCGAGATCATCGCTTGCTCCTCATGTCCATTGAAACGCAAGGCATTTGAGGGGCAAGCACACGGGCGTTTTCAGTACCGCTACGCGCGACCGGTTCATGCGGCACCAACTGGGACTGTCAGGTGCCCATATGCTTGCCTTATCGTTGGAAGCGAAATGCTTCCGAAATTCTTTGGCCGGGCGGCGGCGCTTGAGGACTGCCGGCCTATCTTCCTTGCTTCTCTTCGGCGCCCGGGGAGGCAGGGGATGGCTCTCCATCACGGGCTGCGTCGAGAATTGCGCCTACGAGCTCATGCAACGAACGCCACGCACTCTCTTCAAGCATCGGCTGCACTCTCGCCGTTGAGGCGGCGCGCCCGATGCCCACCGCGGCGGACACAGACGCAGACGCGGTTACGGATTACTTTTTACGGATACGCAGTACGAAGCTCCGGGACGCGGGAGCAGGGGTGCGAGCCGCTCGGTGATACGCTGGGACTTTTCCGCCCGAGCCGCTCGCTTCATTCGTTCGAACACGCTCGCGAGCGTGTCCTTGGGGGATGCAGAGGGGTACGCACAACCACTACGCACGACACGCTTACGCCACTCACTCGTACGCAACTCACACTTACGCGACAGAACGGTACGCGGTACGCAACTGGCACTCCGGGCTCGAAGCAGGCTCCGGAGCACGGAACCAACCTCCGTCGAGACCTCGTATCGGATCATCATCTCGTCCGCCGACTGTTGCGCAACGGACTCGCTCGATCCCGACGGTCCCTCCCGACGCGGTACGCTCACAACTTCAGTTCCCTTTGTGTTCCGCGAATGAGGATAATTAATCGTGACACTGTGGCCACGCAAAGGCGCAAAATCGACCGAGCTGCGAAATGATCTTGACTTGATGTGACTCGGCCACAGGCTTGTGGCGCAAGCCTTTATCCGCACTGGATTTTTGCGGAGTAGAGGTCTCTTGTTGATAACTTGGAGGCCAAACTTAGCGGGTCAGTCCGTCCGCGCCGCCGCCGCAAGGAGCGCTGCCTTGAGGGCCAAAACTGCGATGGCGAGCGAAGCGATGGCGTTCCAGGCGGCCATCGAAAGGCCGGCGAGCGTCCAGGCTGGCGCATCGCAACGCACCACGTGGGCCTGGGCGAGACCGCTCAAGAGGTCGGTCGATGACGTCGGTAGCGCCTGGGCCGTGCCGCAGGTGTCCGGGCCCGGCCAGAACTTCCATTCGACGCCGGCGTGATAGACGCCAAGCCCGGCGTTGGCGAGGAACGCAAGCGCGACGGCGAGGAAAATGAAAGCCGCGAGGCGCGGCATCTCGGCGACAAGCGCCATGGCGACAAACAGCAGCGGGATGCCAGCATAATACGCATAGCGCTGCATCAGGCAGAGCGGGCAGGGCGCATAGCCGCCAAGATGCTCGAAGCCGAGGGCGGCCAGAATGACTGCGACCGCAAGAAAGAAGGCGAGGCCGCCATACCGATAGGAGGTGCTATGGTGCGGAAGATCGAGTGTCAGCACGGAACTCTACGCTTTCTGGCCCGAATGCGGAGCGGGGCCGATGCCATCTCGGGGCGGGGCGCCTCATTCTAGAGCATTTTCCGTTCACTTGCGCTCACTGCAAATGCTCTAGTTGCTTGTTTGAGCGAGCATCTTCACTCATTCGAGCGAGTCCGCCCGAATGGGATCTGCTCTAGAATACATACCTGATAGCGACAAAACCCGTTACCAGCAGAACGACGAATACCGTCGTTACAAGGTTAAGGCGCTTCTCGATGAAATCGCGGATGGGCTCACCGAAGAAGTAGAGCAGGCCGGCGACAAGATAGAAGCGCATGGCCCGCGCGATGACGCTCGCGACCATAAACTCGAGGAGGGGCATCTGGGTCACGCCGGCGGTGATGGTCAGCACCTTGTACGGGAACGGCGTCATGCCCTTGATGATCAGGATCCATACGCCCCATTCGTTGAACCAGCTCGTGAACTCACCGAAGCTCTCGGCCTTGCCATAGAAATCCAGGATGGGCTGGCCGATCTGCTCAAAAAAGAAATAGCCGATCAGATAGCCAAAGGCGCCGCCGATGACGGAGCCGGCAGTCGCGAGCGTCGCGTAGAACCAGGCTTTTATCCGGTTCGCGAGCACCATCGGAATGAGCATCACGTCGGGCGGGATGGGGAAGAACGAGCTTTCGATGAACGAAACCCAGAAGAGCGCATGGGTGGCGCGCTGAGAGCGCGCCTCCCCCATCATCCAATCGTATAGACGCCGCATCGCGACCTCGGATCCCTCTCACCGGCCAAAGGGGTGATTAGAGTTCCGAGCGGCGCTTGTCCATCATGGTGGATGTCTCATCCGCCCAGCGGGGCTAGATGGCGGGGAGTGGTTTCCTCGAGGTTCGCCGACAATTCGAGCACGAGGCGGTTCAGCAAGAGGCGGCCCGACGGGGTGGCGCGGATGCGGCCTCGTGAGCGCGCCGGTGTGCCGGGCGCTAGGGGGGCGAGGCGGGGACCAAGGCAGGCACGGATCTGATCGACGCCCTCGTCATCAGTTGTTTCAAAATGGCCGATCCCATGCTCGAGGACGCCTTGCCGCACAAGAGCGTCGATGGCCTCTCTGGCGGGGGTGAGCCCGCCGATGCTGGCCATTCGATCAAGGTCGATGCCTTCCGCCAGTCTGAGGCCCATGAGCAGCATCTCATCCGTGCGGGCTTCCGGCGAGAGCGGCTCGCGCTCGACGAGGCCGTGGCCGGCGTCCTCGACTTGAGCGAGCCAGCGCTCGGGGTTTCTTTCAGTCGAGGTGGCGAGATGTGCTGATGGCGTCGGAAGGCGGCCGTGGGCGCCGGGGCCGATGCCTGCGTAAGAGCCGTAGCGCCAATAGGTGAGGTTGTGCCGGCTCTCCTCGCCGGGCCGAGCGTGGTTCGAGATCTCATACTGGCGGAGCCCGGCGGCAGCGGTCAGCTCTTGTGTTAGCGCGTAAAGATCGTGCGCCGCCTCGGCGGCCGGAATGACGAGCTTGCCTTTGGCGTAGAGATCCGCAAAGCGCGTCTCGGGCTCGATGGTGAGTTGATAGAGCGAAAGGTGGCCGCCCGCGAGGGCGAGAGCTTCCGACAGCTCGCTGCGCCAATCTTCGAGGGATTGATCGGGACGCGCGTAGATGAGGTCGAACGAGACGCGCTCGAAGGTGCGCTGTGCGAGGGCGACGGCTGCTTTGGCCTCGGCAACGGAATGGATGCGGCCGAGACGCTTGAGGTCGGGGTCGCGCAGGGACTGGACGCCGATGGAGACGCGGTTGACGCCGGCGGCGCGATAGCCCGCGAAGCGGCCGGCCTCGACGCTGCCAGGGTTGGCTTCGAGCGTGATCTCGGCGCCAGCCGCGACCGTCCAGAGGCCAGCGATATGATCCAGGATGGCGCCAACCGTCTCGGGCTGCATCAGCGACGGGGTGCCGCCGCCGAAGAAGATCGAGGTGACGGTGCGTGTCTCCGCAAGGTCCTCGGGGAGGAGCCCCGCCACGTGATCCAACTCACGCCGATAAGCGGTGAGGAAGCGCGGCTCGTCCCAGCCGCCGAAGCGCACGTGGCTGTTGAAGTCGCAATAGGGGCATTTCTGGGCGCAGAACGGCCAGTGAATATAGATGCCGAATCCCGGCCTGCTGTCGTCCGTGATGATCGCGCTCGTCATCGGCTCGCTGCAAGGAGCGCCCGCGCCAGGGTTCGCCAGCGCGGCTCCGCATCCGCAACTTCGGCAGAGGCCGCGGCCGTTTCAAGAGCCTGCAGGAAGGCCGCTAGATCGCGCGGCTTCCACGCGGATTCATTGTTCGCAAAATCCTCGCGCAGGCTCGCGATGAAGCGAGCGAGTTCGGCCTGCGTCGAAAGATTGCGGGCGGCGGCATCGAGCGCCTCGAGATCGCGGCCCGTTTTCGGTGCGGCGGCGCCAGTGTCCGTCTTCTCCAGACAATGGCGCCGGAAGGCCTCGAAGGCGCGCGTGCGGTGAGACATGGCGTATTTTTCCGCCGGCTCCATCTCGCCGAACGTCCTCGTCTCGCCGTCCGGGACGAAGATCGGATCATAGCCGAAGCCGTTGCCGCCGCGTGGCGGCCAGCGCAGGGTGCCGTAGACGCGGCCCTCGAAAATGCGGTGCTCTCCCGTCGGCCAAGCGAGGCATAGGACGGAGATGAAGTTGGCGCGCGGCGGCAGGCCGTCCCAGGCGCCCTTTTCGATGAGGGCATCGTGGACGCACTGCATGGCGAGCTCGAAATCCTTGCCGGGGCCTGCCCAGCGGGCAGAATAGATGCCCGGCGCGCCGCCAAGGGCGTCGACCTCGAGGCCGGAATCATCGGCGAGCGCGGGCAGGCCGGAACCTTGCGCTGCGGCGAGCGCCTTGAGGCGGGCATTGCCGTCGAAGCTCGATTCCGTCTCCTCCGGCTCGGGGAGACCGAGATCTCCAGCCGACACGGCATCGAAGCCGTAAGGCGCGATGAGCTGCTTGATCTCCCAGACCTTGCCGGGGTTGTGGCTGGCAACGACAAGGCGGCTGCCGGGTTCGAGCTGCTTCATGAGCCGAGTCCCCAGATGCGCGGCTCAGCGAATTCGACGGAGTTGCCGGCGGGATCGCGCACATAGATCGAGCGGCCGCCGGTGGGCCATTCGAAATCGGATTCGATCTCGACGCCCATATCAGCGAGACGACGGCGCCATTCCTCGATCTCGGATGCGCTTGCGGCAAAGCAGACGTGGCCCTCGCCCTCGGCGCCGTGCGGCGGCACGGGCAGGGGGCCGGACTGGGGCATCTGTGTCGCCTCAGGGTTGAAGATCAGTAGCATCTGGCTAGCGAGCCTGTAAAAGACGTGGCGGCCTTCTTTCCGCACGTACGGCTCAAGGTCGAGCAAGCGATTGTAGAAGGCCTCCGCCGCAGCGAGGTCGTGCGCGTAAAGAACGGTTTCGAGGACGGCAGGCGGGGCCGTGGTCATGGCGTGTCTCCCCATCTCCCCATGCGACCGGGGAGAGAATTGTCATGCCACCGTTAGCTTCTGCAACTCGATCAGCTCGGCAATGCCCTTGCGTGCGAGCGCCATGAGCTGGTCGAAGCTCTCCTGGCTGAAAGCGAGGGTCTCGGCCGTTCCCTGCACCTCGACGATGCCGCCCGACCCCGTCATGACGAAGTTCGAGTCGGCGTCCGCCGTGGAATCCTCAGCATAGTCGAGATCCAGGACGGGGCTGCCTTTGTAGAGGCCGCACGAGACGGCGGCCACGTGGTCACGCAGCACGCCCTCTTTCACCATATCGCGCAGCTTCATCCACTGGATGCAGTCATGCAGGGCGACCCAGGCGCCGGTGATGGCGGCCGTGCGGGTGCCGCCGTCGGCCTGGATTACGTCGCAGTCGACGGTGATCTGGCGTTCGCCGAGCTTCGGCAAATCGACCACGGCACGCAGCGCGCGGCCGATCAGGCGCTGGATCTCCTGGGTGCGGCCGGATTGATTGCCGACAGCAGCCTCGCGGCGCGTGCGCTCGCTCGTCGCCCGCGGCAGCATGCCGTATTCGGCCGTGACCCAGCCGCGTCCCTGTCCCTTGAGCCAGGGCGGAATGCGCTCTTCGATGCTCGCCGTGCACAAGACGTGAGTGTTGCCGAATTTGATCAGGCACGAGCCTTCGGCGTGCATGGAAACTGCACGCTCGAGGGAAACACGGCGAAGCTCGCCTAGCTGGCGTTTGGATGGGCGCATATGGGCTCGCGATAGCTGCAGGATTCTTCAAGGCCGGATAGGGTGGGCAACTTTGCTGCCCGCGCTACCCGGCCTTCGGCGCGACCCTACGGGAGCGGCTTTGCCGGATCAACCTCAATCGCCTCACCAAGGCGGGGCGGGACAAGCGAGCGCCGGCCAGTGTCTCCGGGAGCGTCTCCGGGGTTGCATTGATGGCAAAAGCAGCCATTTTTAGGCTCCTCGCGAACCGTGGCACCGCCGCCAGAGGCATGAAAGCGATGTCCGAACCTCAATCCGAGATCAAGAAGCTCAGCGAACGCTCGCGCGCCATCCTGAGGCAGATCGTCGACAGCTATCTCGAGACGGGAGAGCCCGTGGGCTCGCGCAACCTGTCGCGTGTCCTGCCGATGACGCTCTCGCCGGCATCCATCCGCAATGTGATGAGCGATCTCGAGCATGCGGGGCTGATCTATGCCCCCCATACGTCGGCCGGGCGCCTGCCAACCCAATCGGGATTGAGGATGTTCGTGGACGGCCTGCTCGAGGTCGGTGATCTCAGCGAGCAGGAGCGGCGCCAGATCGAGGCGCAGCTCGCGGTCAAGCGCACCAAATCGCTTGACCAGGTGCTGGCCGAGGCCGGCGAGATGATCTCCGGATTGTCGCATTGCGCGGGCGTGGTGCTCACCGAGAAGCAGATCGCGCGCCTCAAGCATATCGATTTCGTACCCATCGATCACACGCGGGCGCTGGTGGTGCTCGTGGACGAGGACCAGAACGTCGAGAACCGCCTGATCGAGATCCCGGCGGGGTTGCCGCCGTCGGCGCTGGTGGAGGCTGCGAACTATCTCAACGCGCAGATCCGCGGACTCACGATCGGGGAGGCCCGTGCGGCGGTCGAGTTGGAGCTCGGCCAAGCGCGTGCCGAGCTCGACAAGCTGACGCAGAAGGTCATCAAGGCCGGTCTCGCGGAATGGTCGGGCTCGGTCGACGACCGCAAGAGCCTGATCGTGCGCGGACAGGCGAACCTGCTCAAGGACCTCAAGGCGATCGAGGATCTCGAGCGCATCCGGCAGCTGTTCGACGATCTCGAGACGAAGCGCGACCTACTGCAGATTCTCGGCCTTGCGGAGCATGCGGATGGCGTGCGGATTTTCATCGGCTCGGAGAACAAGCTGTTCTCACTCTCGGGATCATCTCTGATCGTGGCCCCGTTCCACGACACGGAGCGCAAGGTGGTCGGCGTGCTCGGGGTCATCGGGCCGACGCGGCTCAACTATGCGCGCATCATTCCCATGGTCGATTATACGGCTCGGCTGGTGAGCCGAGTGCTGACTTGATTTTTTCAAGCGAGGGGCTGATATCGGGCGCATGCTCGGGTAGCGCCGTCCGGCGCGTCATCAATCGCAGGGCGCGCCCGTCATTTCCTCCAAATTCGACGCGGAGATTTCATGGCCGACGAGACGACAAACCCCAATGCGCCCGGGAGCACGCCCGGGCCCGAAGCCGCGGGCACGCCCCAGGCCGCCGCCGACCCGGCGCAGCTGGCTGCTGAGGTCGATACGCTGCAGGGCCAAGTCGCCGATCTGACGGACCGGCTGCTGAGGGCGCATGCCGAGATGGAGAACCTGCGCAAGCGCGCCGAGCGTGAGCGCGAGGAGACGGCCAAGTACGCGATCAGCAAGTTCGCGCGCGACGTGGTGGCCGTGGCCGACAATTTCGAGCGCGCTATCCAGGCTGTGCCGGCTGACGCCGCCGAGCAGGATACGGTGCTCAAGAGCCTCGTCGAAGGCGTGAGCATGACCGAGCGTGAGTTCCTGAACGTTCTGGAACGCCACGGTGTCCGCCGGCTCAATCCCAAGGGAGAGGCGTTCAATCCGCATCAGCATCAGGCGATGATGGAGATGGAGAACGCCGAGGTGGTCTCGGGCACGGTGCTCGAAGTGTTTCAATGCGGCTATCTGATCGAGGATCGGGTGCTGCGCCCGGCGATGGTTGTAGTGGCCAAAGGCGGGCCGAAGCCAGGGCAGGCGCAGGGCGCTGCCGAAGCTGGCGGCAACGCCGGAGAGGAACGCGCGCCGGAGACGCGGGAGCCGCCGCCCTCCGATTCAGATGAGCGAGCCGGCTAGCCCCGCGAAAGCAAACAGCGCGCCGCGCCCGGCCGGACCGGTCGAGGGGACCGATCGGTAACACGCGTCCCCTCGCGCTAGAGAGGCGCAAAGAGGTTGCAAAATGATGTGTGAGAGGTGTTAAAGCGGGGGTGCCAATTTTGACTTAAGGCCGCGGCGAGCGCCCGTTGCGTGCCGAAAAGCCCACCCTATATAACCGCTCAATACCAATCGTTCTCCAGGGGACCGAACCTCAAGCCTCCAGGCGGAGGCGTCGAGAACCACCGGGCGCCGGCCTTGCCAAGGGCCCGTACGGTCTGCCGCAACGAAGAGGAAAATCGGAGACATGGCAAAAGTCATCGGTATCGATCTCGGCACCACCAACTCGTGCGTGGCTGCGATGGACGGGGGCAAGCCCCGGGTGCTCGAGAATGCTGAGGGCACGAACACGACCCCGTCGATCGTCGCGTTTACGGACGATGGCGAGCGTCTGGTCGGACTTCCGGCGAAACGCCAGGCGGTGACCAATCCGACCAACACGCTATTTGCGATCAAGCGCCTTATCGGGCGGCGCTACGACGATCCGCTGGTTGAGAAGGACAAGAAGCTCGTTCCCTACAAGATCGTGAAGGGGCCGAACGGCGACGCGTGGGTGGAGGCCAACGGCAAGGAATATTCGCCCCAGCAGATCTCCGCCTTCATACTGCAGAAGATGAAGGAGACCGCCGAGGCGAAGCTCGGCGAGCCGGTGACGCAGGCCGTCATCACCGTGCCTGCCTACTTCAACGACGCGCAGCGCCAGGCGACGAAGGATGCCGGCAAGATCGCGGGCCTCGAGGTGCTCCGCATCATCAACGAGCCGACCGCGGCCGCGCTCGCCTATGGCCTCGACAAGAAGACCGGTGCCAAAACCATCGCGGTCTATGACCTCGGCGGCGGCACGTTCGACATCTCGATCCTCGAGATCGGCGACGGCGTGTTCGAGGTGAAGAGCACGAACGGCGACACGTTCCTCGGCGGCGAAGACTTCGACATGAAGCTCGTCGGCTACCTGGCGGACGAGTTCAAGAAGGAGCAAGGCATCGACCTGCGTTCCGATAAGCTCGCCCTGCAGCGCCTCAAGGAAGCTGCGGAGAAGGCCAAGATCGAGCTTTCGTCGGCGTCGCAGACCGAGATCAACCTGCCGTTCATCACTGCGGATCAATCGGGCCCAAAGCATCTTACGATGAAGTTCACGCGGGCGAAGCTCGAGAGCCTCGTCGATGATCTCATCCAGCGCACCCGTGGCCCCTGCGGCCAGGCAATCAAGGACGCGGGCCTCAAGGCGGCCGAGATCGACGAGGTCGTGCTCGTCGGCGGCATGACGCGCATGCCGCGCGTGCAGCAGGTCGTCAAGGAGCTGTTCGGCAAGGAGCCGCACAAGGGCGTCAACCCGGACGAGGTCGTTGCCGTCGGCGCGGCCATTCAGGGCGGTGTCCTCAAGGGTGAGGTCAAGGACGTTCTGCTGCTCGACGTGACGCCCCTGTCGCTCGGCATCGAGACGCTGGGCGGCGTGTTCACGCGCCTCATCGACCGCAACACGACCATCCCGACCAAGAAGAGCCAGGTGTTCTCAACGGCCGAGGACGGGCAGAACGCGGTCACCATTCGCGTGAGCCAGGGCGAGCGCGAGATGGCGGCCGACAACAAGCTGCTCGGACAGTTCGATCTCGTCGGCATTCCGCCGGCGCCGCGCGGGGTTCCGCAAATCGAGGTGACGTTCGACATCGACGCCAACGGCATCGTGCACGTCTCGGCCAAGGACAAGGCGACGGCCAAGGAGCAGTCGATCCGCATCCAGGCTTCGGGCGGCCTCTCGGACACCGAGATCGACCAGATGGTCAAGGACGCCGAGGCGCACGCGGCCGAGGATAAAAAGAAGCGCGAGCTGGTCGAGGCCAAGAACCAGGCCGAGGCGCTTGTCCACTCGACTGAGAAGGAGCTCACGGACAACGGCTCCAATCCGGCCGTTGCTGCGATCAAGGGCGATGTCGAGGCTGCCGTGGCGGCCGCAAAGGAAGCCATCGCGTCCGATGATGCCGACCGCATCAAGCAGGCGACTGCATCGCTCGCGCAAGTGGCGATGAAGATCGGCGAGGCCGTCTATAGCGCCAAGGGCGGCGACGCCGCTGACGGCGAGGCAACTTCCGAGAAGAGCGCGGACGACAACGTCGTCGATGCGGACTTCGAGGAGGTCAAGGACGACAAGAAGAAGGCGGGCTAAGGCTCGCGTTGAATCCTCTCCCCGGGCCGAGCCTCAGTTCGCCGTTCGGGGAGAGGTTTTTTGCTGCGCGCCGCGTGGGGGTGGCCAGGATGACACTCGTCTTCCATCATGATGCTTGCTTCCCGCCTCGGCTCGCCGGATAGAATGCCGCCCCATGGCCAAACGCGACTATTATGAAATCCTCGGTGTTTCACGCACGGCGAGCGAGCAGGACCTCAAGTCCGCTTTCCGCCGGCTTGCGAAGGAATGCCATCCCGACCGTAATCCCGGCGATGAGGACGCCGAGCAGCGTTTCAAGGATCTCAACGAAGCCTACGAGGCGCTGAAGGATCCGCAAAAGCGCGCCGCCTACGACAGGTTCGGCCATGCCGCTTTCGACCAAGGCATGGGCGGGCGCGGGCATGCAGGGTTCGGCCCCGATTTCGCGTCGTCGATGTCGGACATCTTCGACGATCTCTTCGGCGAGTTCATGGGCGGCCGCCGCGGCGGACAGCGGCGCGGTAGCTCCCGCGAGCGTGGCGCGGATCTGCGCTACAACATGGAGATTACGCTCGAGGAGGCCTTCGAAGGAAAGGCCGCAGAGATCCGGGTGCCGACCAGCGTCGGCTGCGATACATGCTCAGGCACCGGCGCGAAGCCCGGGACCAAGCCCACCACATGCGCAACCTGCGGCGGGATGGGGAAAGTGCGCGCCAGCCAGGGCTTCTTCACCATCGAGCGGACATGCCCGAGCTGTCTCGGCCGCGGCGAGGTGATCGAGGAGCCGTGCGCATCCTGCGCGGGGGCCGGACGCGTTACGCGCGAGCGGACGCTCCAAGTCAACATTCCAGCCGGCGTCGAGGACGGAACGAAGGTGCG
This sequence comes from Hyphomicrobium sp., assembly GCF_036780825.1. GTDB lineage: Bacteria > Pseudomonadota > Alphaproteobacteria > Rhizobiales > Hyphomicrobiaceae > Hyphomicrobium_C. Next base: position 22,048 of record NZ_DAIQCD010000044.1, read on the forward strand.
CCTCGTCGGTGATGGAGAGGCGGGGCTGCGTGGCGGTCCGCCTGGCGATCTCTACATCTTTCTTTCCATCAAGCCGCACTCGTTCTTTCAGCGCGATGGCGCCGACGTGTTCTGCAAGGTGCCGATCTCGATGACGACGGCGGCGCTCGGCGGACAAATCGAGGTGCCGACGCTCGAGGGCGCGGCCAGCCGGGTCAAGATCCCGGAAGGTAGCGAGAGCGGTAAGCAGTTCCGCCTTCGCGGCAAGGGCATGCCGGTGCTGCGCTCCAAGGCGGTGGGTGACATGTACATTCAGGTGGATGTCGAAACGCCGAAGAATCTCACCCGGCGCCAGCGTGAGCTGCTCGAGGAATTCGAGCGGGAGAGCCACAAGGAAACCAGCCCCGAAAGCGCCGGCTTCTTCGCGCGCGTCAAGGATTTCTTCGACAATAAGACGGGGTAGTACGAGCGCGATTTCGTGTGGTGCGCGGCGGGGTAATTACGATCCCATGCAAGGTTTGGTTTGCGATCTCGGGGCTTTCCGAGGCCGCCTTTGCGAAGGTGCCTCTTCCTCGCTGCAAAAGGCGTTCCTGGCAGCGCGCGGATTTTTGGCACAAGCGCGTTCGTTTTCTAGGGTGCTTCCGGAAAAGTGGGAACCGGTCATGGCGGAGCCATGCAAGTTAGGTGTCCGAGAAGAAGCACGATCAAACAAAAACCAGAGCCGTTCCCCGATTTTGCTTAAAGCGGAACGGCTCTAGGATGGCCACGGACAGCGCATGAATCCTTCTTCGACAAAGCTTCTTTTCGTTGCCGGCAGCTCGCGGGACGCGTCCTACAACAAGCGTCTCGCCCAGCTCGGCGCGGAGATTGCGGAAGCCAACGGGATTGCGGCAACGTTCGCCGATCTCGGGGATTATCCGATGCCGCTTTACGACGGGGATCTGCAGGCGGTCGATGGCGTTCCCGAGAATGCCCGCAAGCTCGAAGCGCTGATGAAGATCCACACGGGCATCTTCATTGCGTGCCCCGAGTACAACGCGTCGATCACGCCGCTTCTGAAGAACGCGCTTGACTGGGTGAGCCGCGTGCGCATCGAGGGCGAGGAGCCGCTTACCGTGTTCAAGACGCGCGTCTTCGCGCTCGGCGCGGTGTCTCCGGGCGGCATGGGCGGGCTCAGGGGGCTCAATGCGGTGCGCGAGGTTCTGCAACTGGGCCTCGGAGCCCTGGTGCTGCCGGACCAGGTCGCCGTGCCGAGGGCGGCGGAAGCCTTTGACGCCAGCGGTCATCTCAGCAACAAGGAAAGCCAGGAGCGCTTCAAGAGCGTGATCCAAAAGCTTGCGCGTGCGGCGCGCGTACTTCATGGATAATCCCATGACCGACATCGCTGCCGAGGATCGTCTCGTCGTCGCGCTCGATATGCCGAGCGTGGAGGAGGCACGCTTGCTCGTCGCCAGTCTCGGCGACACGGTAACCTTCTACAAGGTGGGGCTTGAGCTGCTGTTCGCCGGCGGGCTCGAGCTTGCACGTGATCTCCGCCGCCAGGGGAAGAAGGTCTTCCTCGACATGAAGCTGCTCGATATTGGCAACACGGTCGAGCGGGCCGTCGCCAATGCGGCGGAACTCGATATCACCTTCCTGACCGTGCACGGGCAGGATCTCAAGACGTTGCGAGCCGCCGTTTCAGGCCGCGGCGGCAGCAAGGTGAAGCTGCTCGCCGTCACCGTGCTGACCAATCTTTCAACGCAAGATCTCGCTCAGCAGGGTTCTTCGCTGTCGCCGGCGGATCTGGTGCTGCGGCGTGCCGAGATGGCTTACGCGGCAGGCTTTGACGGCGTCGTCGCCTCGGGACAGGAGGCGGCGCGCATCCGGGCCGCGACGGGGCCGAACTTCCTTATCGTCACGCCCGGCATCCGCTTGACGGGCGGCACCACGGATGATCAGGAACGGGTTATGACGCCGGATCACGCCATCATGGCCGG
>NZ_DAIQCD010000045.1:0-21582 GCF_036780825.1 Hyphomicrobium sp.
AGCCGCCGACCTGCTGGAAATAGGTGAACTGCGTCACCTCCATGCCGTTGCACCAAACCTCCCATCCAAGGCCCCAAGCGCCGAGCGTCGGGCTTTCCCAGTCGTCCTCGACGAAGCGGATATCGTTGCGGCTCGTATCGATGCCGATGGCGTCGAGGCTGGCCAGATAGAGATCGATGATGTCGTCCGGCGACGGCTTCATGATCACCTGGAATTGGTAGTAGTGCTGAAGCCGGTTCGGGTTCTCACCGTAGCGCCCATCCTTGGGGCGGCGTGACGGCTGCACATAGCAAGCGTTCCAGGGCTTGGGACCAAGCGCGCGCAGCGTCGTCGCCGGATGGAACGTGCCCGCTCCCACCTCCATATCGTAGGGCTGCAGCACGACGCACCCATTGGCGCCCCAGAACTGCTGCAGCGTCAGGACGAGATCCTGAAAGCTTTCCGTAGGCTTCAGCGCCGGGAGCGCATGCGGCTTGGCGTTGAGGGTTTGGTTCCGGGCGTGTTGCATGGGATATGATTTCGGAGGGTTGCTCGAGGGCGAACTATACGCATTCGCCGCCACCTGTCACCCCGCGCCTGCCGCGATAGCGGCCGCCTCAGTCCTTCCGCGGACGGTAGGTGCCGCTCGCCGGATCGTATTCCAGCGTGCCGAGATCCTTCGGGCTATCCCCTCCGCGGGCCATCGCGGCTCGGCGGGACGCCTCCCGCTTGCGGGCGGCCGCCTCCTTATCGTCGAGCCAGCGCGAAACCCACCTGTAGCCGGCGTAGATGCCAGCACCTGCGATCAAGAGGGCGAGCAGGTTGGGCATCGGCTGCTCCAAAGTGCTTCGGTAAACGAACAGAGTGCTTCTGGAAACGGCGCATCGCGCCTTGCAACAAGAAGTACGATCAAACAAACGCTTAGAGCCGTTCCGTGTTTGCGCTTAATCCGAAACGGATCTGATCGGGCCTCACAGCCCGAACCGGGACCAAAGAGCCCGAATTTCCACAGCCGACACCACTTCGTCGGCGAAAGCAAGACTTAGCGCGGGCTCCCCACCGGCGATGCTGGAGACGGACGGCAGCCGCCGCAGCCGCGATGCAAGCCACCCGCGTCCCATGGGCACCACCCTGAGGCGCACATTGTCGCCATGGATCTCCCGCATCTTCGTGCGCACGTCCGAGATGCCGTCGATGAGGCCGAGGTCGAGCGCTTCCGCCGCGGACCAGAACGCTCCCGAGAAAAGCTCCGTGTCGGGGCCCTTGAGGCGGCCGAGCCGGCGCTCCTTCACCACGCCGATAAACACGTCGTGCACGCTGCGCTGGATCGCCTTGAGACGCTCCACATCCTCCGGTTTCTCGGGCTGGAACGGATCGAGCGCGCCCTTGTAGGTGCCGGACGTATGGACGCGCCGCGAGATTCCGAGGCGCTCGATCGCGCGATCGAGGCCGAAGCCGGCCGAAATGACACCGATCGAGCCGACGATAGACGATGCGTCGGCGTAGATTTCATCGCCCGCCATCGCTACGTAGTAGCCGCCGGATGCCGCCACATCTTCGCAGAATACGTAGATCCTCTTGTCCTTCTCCTTGGCCAATTGCCGGAGCCGTTGGAACAGTAGGCTCGACTGTACGGGACTTCCGCCGGGCGAATTGACGATGAGCGCTACGGATCTCTCGCGCGACATGGAGAACGCTTTTTCGATCGGACCCGCGAGCGTCGCGATGGAAAGACCGGGGCGGAGCGGCGCCACCATGCCGATCGCGCCCGACAGCCGTAGAACGGGAACCACGGGGCCACGATTGAACCACGCCATTATGAAATCCTTTCGCTCGCTCGCCTGTCCGCCGCTGGGATGCGGTAGGAGTTCTCTGGGGCCGCCAGGCCATAGGCTGTCGCAAGCGACTGGCCAAGCCGCAACACACGCTCGGCGCCTGCGGTGAAGCGGTTCTCAGCTTCATGCAAAACGAGACCGGCTTCGAGCCGGAACGGCGCTCGCGACCCCTTGATGCCGCGCAACAGGACGCGCCCCGCCGTCTCGCCGGCGAACGAGTGCAGAGGCACGGCCACAAGCCCACCGAAGCGCCTTGCAAGTCCCTTGAGCAGGTCCGGCAGCGCCGCCGCCTTGTGCACCACCAGCACCTCGCCCCCGGGCCGCGCCATGCGGGCGAAAAAGCGGCACCATACCTCGAGCCCGGCCTCCGGCATGGCGTGCGCCGCCGCCTTGAGCGCCGTCGCGGCCGCCGTTCCCGCGCCCTCGGCATAATAAGGCGGATTGGCGATCACCTGATCGAAGGCTCCCTCCCCGGCCCCACCCGCCGAAAGCTCGGCCGTGGACACGCGCGCGATGTCGGCCTCGAGCACCGTCACGCGAGCCTCGAGCGCGTTCCTCCGGACGTTTTCGCGCGCAAGTGTCACGAGATCCGGCTCGCGCTCGATGAGCACAACCTCAGCGTTCGGGCATCGGCATGCGACGCAAAGTCCCGCCGCACCGACGCCCGCCCCGACATCCAGCACACGGAGGGGCCTGCCGCCCCGGTCGCTCACGGCCGCTGCCAGCATCACGGCGTCACCCCCGGCCCTATACCCTTTGCTCGGCTGCAGAATCTGCAAACGGCCGCCCAGGAACGCATCATCGCTCACCGGCATGCGCAAGTCTCCTCGGCATCGCGTTTTTCGGTGCGTCCCGGCTCGACAGCGGGTATGGTGCACCGGCCCCATTAGACTGCAAGAAACGCCTGTAAACAATTCAAGGAAACTGCCGTGGGAGTTGTGGTTCCCCTGGACGAGGCGCGCGAACCTCTGCAAAGCCTCGCACCGCTTCTCGAAATCGTCGAAGACGACATGAATGCGATCAACCGCATCATTCTCGACAAGGCGGTGTCGCACGTCGACCTCATTCCGAAACTCACCCATCACCTCGTCAATTCCGGCGGCAAGCGCCTACGGCCGATGCTCGCCATCGCCGCCGCGAAGCTCTGCGCCTATCAGGGCGATGGCCATGTACGCACGGCCGCGGCCATCGAGTTCATGCACACGGCCACACTTCTCCACGACGATGTCGTCGACGAAAGCGACACACGGCGCGGGCGCAAGACGGCCCGTCTCATCTGGGGCAATCAGGCAACCGTTCTCGTCGGCGATTTCCTGCTCGGCCAAGCCTTCCGCATGCTGGTCGAGGTCGGCTCGCTGCCCGTGCTGCGCATCCTTTCGAACGCGGCCGCAACTATTGCCGAGGGCGAGGTGATGCAGCTCGCCGCCGCCAAGAACACCGCCACCACGGAAGACGCCTACCTTGCGATCATCGACGCCAAGACGGCCGCGCTGTTCGCGGCCGCGGCCGAGGTCGGCGGTGCCATTGCCGAGCGGCCGGCGGATGAGCAGGCGGCGCTGCGCTCCTACGGCCGCAATCTCGGCCTCGCCTTCCAGCTTGTCGATGACGCGCTCGACTACTCGGGCGACAGTGCGCGGCTCGGTAAATCCGTCGGCGACGATTTCCGCGAGGGCAAGATCACGCTGCCGGTCATCCTGGCCTTCCGCCGCGGCAACGACCAAGAACGCGCCTTCTGGAACCGCACCGTCGTCGAGGGTGAGGTATCCGATGCCGACCTCGAGCAAGCCATTGCGCTCATGCAGAAGCACCGGTGCATCGAGACCACGCTCGAGCGTGCGCTATCCTACGGCACCATCGCGCGCGACGCCCTGGCGATCTTCCCCGAAAGCCGCGAGCGCAGCGCCATGCAGGACGTCATCGAGTTCTGCATCGCGCGGGCGTATTAAGTGCTTCCGGAAAAGTAGGCGCCGGTTTTCCTACCCGATCGTCGCCGCAACGATCCACCAGGCCGGATGCGCCGCGGCCAGCCGCATCTGCGCCGCCTCCGCCGCCTCACGCGTTGGAAAGATCCCGAAGCACGTGGGCCCAGCGCCTGAAAGGGCTGCGTAATCGATCTCCGGTAACGCGCGGAGCGCCGAAAGCACGGCGCCGATCTCAGGCACGATCGTCTGCGCCGCGTCCGTCAGCGCATTTCCCTGCGCCCGCATGAAGGCGAGGAGCGCGCCGCGATCTGCGACAGACGGCGCAGCCGGCGCCCTGTAGCGCTCGCTTGCCGGCGCGGCGCCGAGCGCGCGGAAGACACGCGCCGTCTTGTCCACCGGCACGCTGGCCATCGGATTGACGAGGACCGCATCAAGCCGCGCGAGTCCCCTTTCGATCTCTACCAGGCTTTCGCCGATGCCCGTCATCCAGAGCGGCCGCGCTTCGAGGCAGACCGGGACATCGGCGCCCAGCGCCCGCGCGAGGCCGTGCCAGTCCACGCTGGCCGAAGCCGAAGCGTTGGCACGGCGCACCGCACGCAGCAGCGCCCCCGCGTCGGCCGACCCGCCTCCGACGCCAGCAGCGACGGGCAGATGCTTTTCGAGCCGCACGGGGCCCGTCTTGAGATCGGGCGCATGCTCTTCGAGAAGAGCCAGCGTTCGCGACAGGATGTTCGGCCCCGCGATCGCACCCGCCATCGGGCCTGTCACGTCGACGCGCCGCGCGCTGCCGACTTCAAGCGTCACCGCATCGCCGACATCCGCAAACGCAACCAGGCTCTCGATGAGATGCAATCCGTCCGCACGCCGCCCGGCGATGTTGAGCGTCAGATTGATCTTGGCCGGCGCAAGCTCACGGATCGAGGCCATACGATCAGGCTCCACGCCCGGCGAAACCGGTGGCATGGCGCCGGCTATTTCCCAGCGTCGCCGGATTTCGCGGCCTGCTTATTCGAGCCCTTGCGCGGCTGCGGGGCTTCGACGCTGGTGAGGCCGGCCTCGAGCTTCTTCTTGATCTTGGCCTCGTCGTCGGGCTCCGGATTGAGCGACAAAGCCTGCTCCCACTGGTAGCGCGCCTCGCGTTCGCGACCGACGCGCCAGAGCGCATCGCCCAGATGGTCGTTGAGCACCGGATCATCGGGCTTGAGCTCCACCGCGCGCTCGAGATAGCGCACGGCCTCCTCGAAGTTGCCCTGCATGTAGTGCGCCCAGCCGAGGCTATCGACGATGTAGCCGTCGTCGGGCTTGAGCGCCACGGCCTTCTCGATATGCGCCATGCCCTCCTTGAGCTTGCGCCCCTGATCGATCCACGAATAGCCGAGATAGTTGAGGATCAGCGGCTGCTCGGGGTAGAGCGCGAGCGCCTTCTCGAGATCGACCTCCGCCGCATCCCAGTTCTTGATCCGCTCGTAGCTGGTGCCGCGCGCGTAATAGTAGATCCAGTGCCGGCGCTCAGGCTTCGTGATCATGGCCAGCGCCCGGTCGTAGTAGGGGATCGCCTCGGCATAGCGTTTGTGCGAACGCAAGATATTGCCGAGCGCATCCAGGATCTCGAGCTTGTCGGAAACGGTGAGTGGCGGCGGCCCCTCCTCGTCGCCCGGGGAAAGCGCCTCGCCGCTCGTGATGGCACGGAACGTCGCCGGGCCGACGACGCCGTCCGCCCTGATGTCGTTGCGGATCTGGAAGGCGATCACGGCCCGCCGCGTCTCCTCGCCGAAGCGGCCATCGGGCGCGTCGATATCGTAGCCGAGCTCCTTCAGGGCTTGCTGGAGCTTCAGGACGGCCTCGCCGCGCTTGCCGGCGCGCAGCACTTCATTGCTCGGAATTTCGATAGCTGTCGGAGCCGCCTTCGTCTCGGTGCCATCCGCAGGCTTGGCCGGCTCTTCCAAAAGCCGTTCAAGCGTCGCCCGGGCTTCCTCCACCTTCTCCAGAGAGTTGAGATTGAAGGCCTTGCGAATCTCCACCGCCGTCGCGAGCGGGCTCGTTTGGGGAATACGGTTATAGGTCTCGATGGCCTCTGCGTACTGCTTATTTCCCTCATAGGCGCTCGCCAGCGCCGCGAGCGCAAACTGGTGATCCGGCTCGATGTAGAGGGCCATCTGCATGTAAAGCACGCCGATGCCCGCGGCTCCTTCCGCGATCAGCGCCTCGCCCAAGCCGTAGAACACCTCCGCCATACCCTCGGACGCTGTCGTCACGATGGGATCGATCCTCTTCCCAGAGCGCACCGCCGCCTCGAGGCTGCGCAGCAAGGGATGGCCATCACTCTGCGAACGCTGAATCTGCTCGTTGATGAGCCCAAGCGCCCGCTTGCGGTCGCCGACGAAGGCGAGATGGCGGGCATAGGCAAGGCTTGTGCGCAGCGTGCGTCCGTCCTGCGCGTAGACGCGCTCGAACGACGCCTTCGCCTCGCTATGACGGCCCGCCAGATCGGCGATCAGTCCGCGATGATAGCGCAGAAAATACTGCGCCCACTCGGCCTGCTTGGGCAGCTCGAGCCGCGCGAAGGCCCCGGCGACGTCGTCCTGCGCCAGCCCCAGCCACGCGCGCCCCATGGCGCTCGAAAGCTCGCCGATCGGTCCTGACCCCGCCGCCTTGAAGTGCTCGTCGGATTTGCGCCAGGCTCCGGCCTTGAAATCGCGCAGCGCGAGCACGAGCTGCGCCATGCGATGCGTCTTCTGCACGCTGATGAGCTCTTCGGCGAGCTTGAAGGCGCGGGGCCAGTCGCCGCGTGCGGCCTCGATCTGGAAAGCCTGCTCGAGCAGCAGCTCATTCTGCGGATCGTGGGCAAGGGCGCTGCGGTAGAACTCTGCCGCGTCCGCGGTGTCGTTGTATGTCCGTGCGAAGCGCCCTGCGAGATAGCTCCCGACGAGGGAGCGCGTGCCGTCGAAGGCCTCGGTTCCCTCCAACGTCTCGGCCCGGGACATACTCGAGACGGCGACCAATCCCGCGGCCAGAATCGGAACGATGGCAGCAATCCGGCCCCGGCACGCATTCATTCTGTCGATCCTCTTCGGGAAGCCCAGTACGAGATTTTCCAGAGTAGCAAACCTTGCGGCAGATTGGCGACTCCGCACACGCGGGCCTCCGAAGTCAAACCGATAGAGGAAAGATCCGCCGGCTATCCCCAGGCGGGTCACATTTCGGCGTAATTCGGGCCCCCGCCCCCTTCCGGGCACACCCAGGTGATGTTCTGGCTCGGGTCCTTGATATCGCAAGTTTTACAGTGAACGCAGTTTTGGGCGTTGATTTGGAACAGGGGCGTGCCTGCGTCGTTGCGCACCACCTCGTAGACCCCGGCCGGGCAGTAGCGCTGTGCGGGCTCCGCATAGTCCGGCAAGTTGACCTCGATGGGGATTGAGGGATCGGCGAGCAAAAGGTGCACCGGCTGATCCTCCTCATGGCTCGTGGCCGAGAACGAAACGCTCGTGAGCTTGTCGAACGTCAGCACCCCGTCCGGCTTGGGGTAGACGATGGGTGTCGCGTCCTTCGCCTTTTCGAGCGTGGCGTAGTCCGGCCGTCCATGGCGGAGCGTGCCAAGGGGCGACCATCCAAGGAGCAGTGTGCGCAGCCACATATCGAGGCCACCGAGCCCCACGCCCAGCAGCGTGCCGAACCGCGACCACAGCGGCTTGACATTGCGCACGAGCTTGAGGTCCTCCGCGATCTCTCCGTCCCGCACCGCGCTTTCGTAGTCTTCGAGCACATCGTGGGCGCGCCCCGCGCGGACAGCCGCCATCACCGCTTCGCCGGCATGAATGCCCGACAGGATGGCGTTATGGCTGCCCTTGATGCGGGGGACGTTCATGAAGCCCGCCGCACAGCCGACCAACGCTCCTCCTGGAAAGGCGAGCCTGGGGATCGACTGCCATCCGCCCTCGGTCAACGCCCGCGCGCCATAGGCGATGCGCCGTCCGCCCTCGAACAGCGGCCGGATGGCGGGATGCGTCTTGAAACGCTGGAACTCGTCGTAGGGGGAGAGATAGGGGTTCTCGTAACCGAGGTGGACGACGAGGCCCACGGAAACGAGATTGTTCCCGTAGTGATAGAGGAACGACCCGCCTCCGGTGCGGCCGTCGAGGGGCCATCCGAACGTGTGCTGCACGCGGCCCGGCCGATGCTTCTCCGGCGCCACCTCCCAGAGCTCCTTGAGCCCGATGCCATACTTTTGCGGCTCGGCGTCTCGCGCGAGGTCGAACTTGCGGATCAGCGTCTTGGTGAGCGAGCCGCGCGCACCCTCGGCGAAGAGCGTATAGCGCCCGCGCAGCTCCATGCCACGCGTGAAACTGTCCTTGGGCTCACCGTCGCGGCCGACGCCCATGTCGGCCGTCGCCACGCCGACCACGCGACCCGTCTCGTCGTAGAGCACCTCGTTGACGGAGAAGCCCGGATAGACCTCGACACCGAGCTCCGCCGCCTGCTCTCCAAGCCAGCGCACCAGAAGCCCGAGGCTCCCTATGTAATTCCCGTGATTGTTCATGAGCGGCGGCATGAGGACGTTCGGCAGCCGCACATCGCCCGCCGGCCCGAGCACCAGGAACCGGTCTTCCTTCACCTCGGTGGTGAGCGGCGCGCCGCGCTGGCGCCAGTCGGGGATCAGGCGGTTGAGCCCCACGGGATCGATCACTGCGCCCGAAAGAATGTGCGCGCCGACCTCGCTCCCCTTCTCCAGCACGACGACAGAGACGTCCTCGCCCTTCGCGGCGGCGAGCTGTTTGATGCGGATGGCGGCTGCAAGGCCTGCCGGGCCCGCTCCCACGATGACGACATCGAACTCCATGGCCTCCCGCTCGGGGAGGTCGGCATCAACCCGCGCCATGCGTCTTGATCCCATCCGTTACTGCTCAGCTCGCCGGTTTGGGGCCAATTGAGGGAGGCGTCAAGCGCTGTAAGTGGCGCAAGCGCCTGCCGGCGCGTGCAATTGCGCCCCGAGATGACTAAGCTCTGCCGTATGCAATCCGAAGCCGACACGACCGCGCTGGCTGCGACCCTTCTCGATTGGTATCGGGAGATGGGCGTCGACACGGCCATTTCCGACGCTCCCGCCGACTGGCTGGAGCGCGGCGGAGCTGCGCCCGGGGCAACCTTCCGCCTGGCTTCGCAGACAGTGGAGCAGGCTTCCGAACCATCTCTCCCAGGGGAAGAAAGACCAAGGCTCGACGACACTCCGGCCCGGCTCACACGGGGATCCCCATCTTCAGCCGGCGCCACCCAGGGCGGGCGGATCGCCACGCCACCCCGCGCCGAACCGAGGCCTGGCTTCGCCTCCACACCGCCCGACGCCGCAGAGCTCGCCGCACGCACCGCCGCCCGGGAAGCAACGAGCCTTGATGCGCTCCTGGCCGCGCTTCAGCGCTTCGACGGCTGCGGCCTCAAGGCAACGGCCAAGAACCTCTGCTTCTATCGGGGGGCGGAGCAAGCCCGCCTCATGATCATCGGCGAAGCGCCGGGCCGCGATGAGGATCTCGAAGGCAGGCCGTTCGTCGGCCGCGCCGGCCAGCTCCTCGACAAAATGCTGGCCTCGATCGACCTCGGCGAGGCGGATGTTCACATCACGAATGTCGTTTACTGGCGCCCACCCGGCAACCGCACGCCGACGCCGCACGAGGCTCAGGTGTGCCGCCCCTTCCTCGATCGCCAGATGGAGCTGGTGAAACCCGACGTGGTTCTGCTGCTCGGCGGCGCCGCGGCCAAGCAGATGCTGGACACGACAGAAGGCATCATGCGCCTGCGCGGCAAGTGGCGCGAAATGGAAATCGCGGGACGTCCGGTACGGACCATGGCAACGCTCCACCCGGCCTATCTGCTGCGCACGCCGGCCGCAAAGCGCCACGCCTGGCGCGACCTCCTGGCCGTTCAGGACGCTCTCGCTACTCCCGCCGCAATCTCCAATTGATCTCGGGCGATGGTTCGTGCGCTCAAGGCAGGCCGCGCTCCTCGTCCGGCACCCGAGGCGCGAGCAGCACCGCAAGCGTGCTCACCGGCACGCCGACCAGACAGAGCCCGACACCCGCCGGCCCGCTCAGCCGACGCAACATGCTGCCTGAGCTATGGAGCAAGTCGCGGCTGACGATGGCCCGCGCATCCAGCATGACAACGCGGCCGCGGCCGATACGCCGCAAGAGATCCACGTGCTCGAGAACCGGAAGAGCCGCAAAGCCGCCGACTGCATCGTAAAGAGCCCGCGGGATGAGGAGGCCCTGGTTGCCATGCGGCAGCTTGAGGACGTGGGCACGCAGCGAGGCGAGCCTCTCGCGCATCCGCACGAGCATGCCGTCCGCATCGAGCACCAGGCGAAAGCTCGCTGCCGCCGGCCGTCGCCGTCCGCTCTCCGCGCGCTCCATATGCAAGCGCGCCTCCCGCTCCCATCCGGCGGCGAGAGAGGTACCTGCATCGAGAAACAGGAGCCATGGAAACCGTGCCGCCGCCGCACCGGCCTTGAGCTGCGCGCCACGCCCGGGCTCCGCGGCCACGATCCTCGCACCGGCATCGTCCGCAAGCGCGAGCGTGCAGTCGGTTGAGCCGCCGTCCGCAACGATCACCTCGCGCACGAGCCCCTCAACCGCAGCGGGAACCAGCGCGGCGAGCGTTTCGCCGAGCGGCGCTTCAGAATTGAGCGTGGAGATCACGACCGAGATCATGGGCTCTGTCATGCCTGAACGGACGAAGGCGAACAAGCGGACAGCCTGGATGGGAAGCAAACAGAAATTGTTCGCTCGATTTTTGTTCTTTATTTGTTCTCATGCTCGTTGTAGCATCGCGACATGCGCTCCGAGAAAGCAGGACATCCCGCGGCTCCGCCCGCCAAGTCTGAGGCCATGCCGGAAAGCCTTGTCGATGGCACGCGCCGCCGTGGCAGAGGCGCACGCTCAAACCATTCGGGACGTTTCGAGAGCGAGCGCCGCCTCGCCTTTGACGACGGCTGGGAAAGCCTTGCTGAGCTGGATGCCTTCCGCACCGAGGTCTACGCCGAACCGGCCCGCTCCATCATCACGCGCAACCAGAGCCCGGATATTTCCTTCGACCAGTCGATCAATCCCTACCGCGGCTGCGAGCACGGGTGCATCTACTGCTACGCACGCCCCTCGCACTGCTACCTCGGCCACTCGGCGGGCCTCGACTTCGAGACCAAGCTCTATGCCAAAACCAACGCTGCGGAGCTTTTGGAGAAAGAGCTCGCCGCGCGGAGCTATCGGCCCAAAGTGCTCGCCCTCGGCACCAACACGGATCCCTATCAGCCCATCGAGCGCGAGCACCGCATCACGCGCCGCATTCTCGAGGTGCTGGAGCGCACCGGCCACCCGGTCGGCATCGTCACCAAGTCCGCGCTCGTGCTGCGCGATGCCGACATCCTCTCCCGCATGGCCGCCCGCGGCTTGGCTAAAGTGGCAATCTCCGTCACCACGCTGGACCGGCGCATCGCGCGTGCCATGGAGCCCCGCGCCGCAACGCCCCCGAAGCGTCTCGACGCCATCCGCGGCCTTGCAGATGCCGGCGTGCCCGTGGCCGTAATGGTGGCTCCCATAGTTCCCGGACTGACGGACAGCGAGATCGAGCGCATCCTCGAGGCGGCCCAAATCGCGGGCGCATCCGAGGCGGGCTATGTGCTCCTGCGGCTGCCGCTCGAATTGAAGGACGTGTTCCGCGAATGGCTTGCTGAGGCATGTCCGGATCGGGCAAACCGCGTCATTAATCTTTTGCGGTCCATGCACGGCGGCCAGGACTACGTCGCCGAGTTCGGTCAGCGCCAGAAGGGCCGCGGCCCTTACGCGGAGCAGATCGCGCTGCGCTTCCGCTTGGCCCTCAAGCGGCTCAAGCTGAACGAGCGCCGCCATGCGCTGCGTCTTGATCTTTTCCAGCCGCCGGTGGCCAAGGGTGCGCAGATGCCGCTCTTCTGACGCCGGCCGGTATCAGGCAGACGGCCCCGTCTATCCACATCGGCCTTTGACACAATTCTCGCCACCCGCGACGGTTATCAGATGCGGGTGGATGATTCGAAGATTGTACCGACGTTCGAGCTGGAGGCTGCCGAGCTGACGCTGGCCGGCGGCCCCATTGCGGGCGTGGATGAAGCCGGACGCGGGCCGTGGGCGGGCCCCGTGGTCGCGGCCGCTGTCGTGCTCGACCCCGACCGGATCCCCGATGGCATCAACGACTCGAAGATGCTCGATGCCGATGCCCGCGCGCGCCTGTTCGACCGCATCTCCGCCACCGCGCTCGCAGTTGCCGTCGGCGTCGGCGACGTCGAGCGCATCGAGCGCGACAACATCCTTGCCGCGACTCTCTGGGCCATGTCGGAAGCCGTAAGTGGCCTATCCTGCCGCCCCCGCCTCGCCATCGTCGACGGCAACCGCGCACCGCGTCTCACATGCGAAACGCGCACGATCGTCAAGGGCGATGCCAAGTGCCTCTCCATCGCTGCCGCCTCGATCGTCGCTAAGGTGACGCGGGACCGCATGATGATCGCGCTCGCCCGCGACCTGCCGGGCTACGGCTTCGAGCGGCACAAGGGCTATGGCACGCCGGAGCATCGCGCGGCTCTGACGCGGCTCGGCCTCTCGCCTCATCACCGCAAATCCTGGAAGCCGGTCCAGCTCGCTCTCGGCCTCATCGAAACCGAAGCTTTCTGAGCAGACGCAGACAGCGCAGCATGACACTGCGCAGCGAATTTCCTTCAAGATGCCCGGCCAGCATCGCGCGGCCTTGCACCGGCGCCAAGAAGTCCCGGCACGCTCACGTGCCGTGAGGCTGCGCGCAGCGCGGCGTCGTCATCCCTGGCACCTCAAACACACCATCATCGACAAACGCCATACCGGTGTACGGATCTCCGACACCGCAGGAGCGGCAAGCGCCGACCGTCTAAGATTCGGATACAACGCAAAACATCAATTTATACATGTTATTCAGTTGGTAACCGCGGATAGATAAAATTTGACATTATGACATAGCCGCGCGCCGGCTTGTGCCGCCGCTTGCCGTAATTCGTGGGGACCAACCGTGTTGGACAGTTTGAAGCTGAAGCATAAGGTCGGCGCTTTGATCGCCTTCCTAGCCCTGATACCGGTCGTCGGCGCCGGACTTTCCTACCTCAGCCTCTCCGCCCAGAGCACCGCCCAGGAGCGGGCCATGCGCGCGAAATCGGGCCAGGCCCTGCTCGAGCGCATCAACGGGCTCGTGTACGCCATCGTCATGGATTCCCGCGGTATCTATATGTCGTCCGACTGGCCATCCGCCGAGCGCTACGGCAACGGCATTCTGGAAAGCGCTAAGGAGCTGCGCCAAGCGGCGGACCTCTGGCAAGCTACGCTCGAGCCGGCCCAGCGCGCGGAGCTCGCCGACGCCCAGGATACGATTTCCGAATTCCTCGCCTTCCGGACCGAGCTCGTGCGCCTTGCCCGCGAAAGCTCTCTCCCCGTGGCTCGCCAGTTCGGCGACAATGATGCGAACCGCACCAACCGCACGGCGCTGAACGATAAGCTCGAGGCTTTGGCCGCGGCCCAGGACTCTCTGGTCGCGGCGACGAGCACGGCCTCGGACTCCGCCCGCCAAACCGCTCTCACCATCGCCGCGCTGACCGGCGCCATCTCGATCCTGGCCATGATCGGCGGCATCTGGCTGCTCATCACCAACCTGACGCAGCCGATCGAACGCATGAAGCAATCGATTCTCGATCTCGCGGACGGGCGCACCGATGGCGAAATTTATGGCGCCGGGCGCCACGACGAATTGGGCGAGATCGCCGGGGCCATTCTCATCGTCAAGCAGAACCTGATCGAGGCCGAACGCCTCCGCGCCGAGCGGGCGGAAAGCGAACAGCGGGCGGCCGCGGCACGCAAGGAGGAGATGCTCCGCCTCGCCAACCAATTCCAGGAGAGTGTGGGCCGCGTCGTCGAGACCGTTTCCAGCGCCTCGAGCCAGCTCGAGGCAGCCGCCAGCCAGCTCACTCTGAACGCCGCCTCGACCCAGGAACTATCCGGTGCTGTTGCCAGCGCATCGGAAGAAACGTCCGCCAACGTCCAAGGCGTTGCGGCGGCCTCGGAGCAGCTCTCGACAACGGTGACCGAGATCGGGCGTCAGGTCCACGAAAGCAGCTCCATCGCCGAAGCGGCTGTCCGTCAGGCAGCCCAGACCAACGAGAACGTCATCGAGCTCTCTCAATCCGCCGAGCGCATCGGCGCCGTGGTGGAGCTGATCAACCAGATCGCCGGGCAGACCAACCTCCTGGCTTTGAACGCCACCATCGAGGCCGCACGCGCCGGCGATGCGGGCAAGGGCTTTGCCGTCGTGGCCCAGGAAGTGAAGGCACTCGCCGCCCAGACCGCCAAGGCAACGAGCGATATCGCCGGCCAGATCCAGAGCATGCAATCCTCGACGCGCCAAGCCGTTGAAGCGATCAGCGAGATCACCTCCACGATCAACCGCATCTCCGCGGTGAGCGGAGCCATCGCCGCCGCCGTCGAGGAGCAGGGCGCCACGACGCAGGAGATCAGCCGCAATGTCGTTCAAGCGGCGCATGGAACGAGCGAGGTGGCATCCTCCATCTCGGCCGTGAGCCAGGGCGCCTCGGAAACCGGCTCGGCTTCGGCGCAAGTGCTCGCCTCCGCCAAGTCGCTTTCCGTCGATAGCCACACGCTGAAAGCCGAAGTCGAGCGGTTCCTCTCGACAGTGCGTGCCGCTTAACAGGCCTCGTCAGTTCCCAGCGAACAGAGAAGAAAACAAAAGCCGTTCCGTACGCCGGAACGGCTTTGGTCTTTGAGGCCGGAGCTGATCGCCATCTTGCTGTGAAGCGGCGGCCCAGGGCCGCGCCAAGCCTCAATTCGTCTTTCGCGAGACGCCGGCCAGCCGCGCCAGGCTTTCCGCGATCGCCGGGGGAAGGTTCGAGAAATCGGGATCTCCCGGTCGCGCGGAAGCGGGAGCGTTTGCCGGCCGTGCCGATCTCCCTTGCTGCGGCTGTATCACAGTCGCCGGACGGACGGGGGCGGGGCGTGGCTGGCCGCTTCCCGAAGGCGGAGCCGGTGCCGGCCCGGCGCCTTGGACCGGAGCCGGCGGGGCAGGAGGCGCGGCCGCCGCCGGCGGCGCAGCCCGATGCTGGGGCTGCGAGGGCGCCGGCGCGTCTGCTGGAGGCATCACCCGCGGCGAAACCGGCGCGAGCGGCATGGGCTCTGTCCCGGCAGGCAGCCGAGGAACGGGAGCTTGCGGCGTCGCGACTGGTGGCGGCGGCTGTGACGGCTGCTTGGCCTGCATGGGCGGAGGCGGCACGGCATCAACCGTCCGCAAAGGTGGCGGCGAAACCGGCAGCTTTGGCGCGGCCGCGGGCGGGCGCGGAGCCTTCGGGGCGATCGCAACCGGCCGTACTACGGCGGCGCCCTGAGCTGGCGCGTCGGGCCGTACATCCGAAATCCTTGCCGTGAGCCTGGCCGGAGGCGGAGGCGGCGACGCAGCCGAGGCGCTCGCCGCCGGCGGCGGCTGAGCCACGCTCGGCTGTGATGGCTTCGAGGGCACGAACGGCGGCGGTGTCGCGCTCTTCTTCGCGTGCTCGCCTGTCTGCTCCCGAGCTTGCTCCTGGCGAAGGTGCACCGCGCGCTGCCGCTTCGCTGCGCCATCCTCGCCCTCTGCCGGCGAGGCATCGCGATGGGCCGCGTTGACGCCCGCAGCTGTTGGGCTTTGTGAGCGTGGGGAACGAACCGCGGCTTTACCGGCGGTCTCTGCCGGCGCGGCGGCTGGCGGAACGGCATCAGGCCGCCGCTTGTCCGCTCCGCGCGACCTCGCTGTCTTCTTTTTCGTCCTCGGCCGGAAAACACCGACCGGCTTGGCCTTATTCTCGCCCGTGCGCACCGCAGCCAGAACCTTGAGCACGTCAACGTCCGCGATGGCGTTGCCGCAATAGGATCCTTCCGCATACTCGCAGGCGATCGAGCGCAGGAAGCCGACCTCGTTGGCACTCTCCACGCCCTTGGCCAGGACCTTCTTGCCGAGCTCGTGGGCGAGCGCCACCATCGAGCGCACGAGCGTGCTGTCGTTCCCGCCCTTGACGCTGCCGGCCTCGGTGAAGGCCTGATCGATCTTGATCGTATCGAACGGCAGCCGCTCGAGATACGTGAGCGACGAGAAGCCGACGCCGAATTCATCGAGAACGACTTCTGCGCCAGCGCTGCGCAGCCAACCTAGGATCTCCGTCGCCTGCTCGGGGTTCTCCAGCGCCACCTGCTCGCTCACCTCGATGCGGAGCGACCCGCTCGGCACCACCGTGCGTCCGAGGATATGACGGATCTCCTGCACGATGTCCTGACGGAAGAGATGCCGGCAGGTCATGCTGACGCTGACGAACAGCGGCGCCTCGCTGCGCGAAAATTCCTTTTGCCATGCCACCACGTCACGCGCGGCCCGCTGCAGCAAATAAGCGCCGAGCCTGGCGACGAGGTCCGTATCCTCCGCAATCGGCACCAGCGTCGCCGGATCGATCATGCCGAGGCGGGGATGCTCCCACCGGGCAACGGCCTGGAACCCTGCAAGCTCCTCGGTCGGAAGATAGATGATGGGCAGATAGGCGACGCGAAGTTGATTCTTCTCCATGGCCCGGCGCAGGTCGGCCTCGAGCTTGCGCCACTCGTCCTGATCGCCCTTCATCTCGGGTGAGAACACCTCGATGCGGTCCGCCCCCGCCCGTTTGGCGCGGAACATGGCGATCTCGGCATTCTTGACGAGGTCGGACGCGGTCTCCGTCTCTTCCCCACTACCGATGGCGATGCCGATGGAGCCCGTCAGCACCATCTCCTGCCCCGCGATCTTGATCGGCGAGCGGAGCGATCGGCGGATGCGCTCCGCATGTTGCGCCAGCTCGGCCACCGGCTGTTCCTGAAGCAGGAGAAGCGCAAATCGATCGCCGCCGATGCGCGCCAGCGTATCGCTCGGGCCGAGATGGCGCTGCAGCCGCCGCGCGATGGTGAGTAGCAAGCTGTCGCCGAGCACGAGCCCAAGCGAGGAATTGAGGCTCGTAAACTTGTCGATGTCGATAATAAGCACCGTCGGGCGGACCTGCGGCTCCGCCTTTGCGCGCCCGAGCGACACGTGCAATCGGTCGAGCAGGAGCTCGCGGTTGGGCAGGCCCGTCAGGCTGTCATGCACCGCATCATGCAGGAGCCTCTCGTGCGCGCGCTTGGCGTCCGTCACGTCACGAATGAGGCCGACGCATTTGAACGAGCGCGGGTCGGAACCTGGCACACCGGCCGCCTCAAGCTCGAACCAGCGATAGTTGTTGTCCGCCTGCCGCAGACGGAAATCGCAGCAGACGCGGCCGTCCCGCCGTTCCTGCACCGTAAAGAGCGCCAGCCGGAAGCGCTCCCGGTCGGAGGGATGCAGGTGGCGCAGAAACTCGTCCGTGCGCGCTGACAGATCTCCCGGCGATAGCCCGAGCAGCATGTCGACGGATGGGCTCACCTTCACCTCGTCGCGCCGCGCATTCCACTCCCACACCGCGGCGCCCGAGGCATCGACGGCGATCGAGCGCGCCTGAAGCTCCGACGGCGTGGCCCCATAGAAGGGCTCCACCGAGCGGAAAGCATACTGCGTGACCGTGAAGCCGATCGAGACCAGGATCAGCACCAGCCCGGAAACCAGACCGAAGACCACAACCTCTCCGGAGAGATCGCCCCGGATCGCGGCGCCGGCGCCGAAGATCCAGACCAGGAACAGGATCCAGGTAGGAATGAGCGACAGCGCGCGGTCCTGTCCGCGCATGGCGAGAAAGACGACGAGCCCCGTTCCGGTGAACCCGATGAACAAGAAGGACAGGCGCGCGAAGGTTGCGGCGAGGCGCGGATCGATGATCGCCACCGCAATAAGCGAGAACTGGGCGATCAGCCACACGGTGATGAGCATGCGCACGAGGCCATGCCAGAGGGCAAGCCTCAGGAACACGTGCAGGAATACGACGAGGCTGGCCGCGAGCGCCGCTTCCGTGGCCGCGCGATAGACGGCATTCGCCTCCGGTTTAAGCAAAAAGAGTTTATGGAAGAAGCCGAAGTCGACGCAGAGATAGCCAAGCGCACACCAAGCAACCAGCGCTGCCGCCGGAAATACGAGCTTGTGGTTGGCGGCGAAGATGGCCGTGAGGAAGATGGCGAGCAGGCCCGTCAGGCCAAGCATCACGCCGTTGAAGAGCTGCCGGTCCGAGACCTTGGTTTCGTAGTCAAGCGGCTTCCAGAGATAGAGCCGCGTGAACCGCTCCGAGGAAAGCTCGACGACGTAGGTGATGGTCTGGCCCGGCTCGAGCGTAATGCGGAAAAGGTCGGCGCGGTCGTTCTTGATCCGCTCCGGCACGAAGCCGATCGACGGCGTCACGGCCTCGATGCGCCGCGCGTCGAGGTCCGGCCAGACGACGCCGGAGCCAATGACGCTGTAGCGGTCGGCCGCAAGCCAGCGCTCGGCCGGCTTGTCTGTCGGGTTCGTGAGCGCGAAAACGATCCAGTTGGGGTTGGTGCCGGGCGTCGTCGCTGAAACCGACATGCGCCCCGCGAGGCCATCCTCGCCTGCAGCCGTCTCGACCTGGAGGCTATCTCCACGCTGCTCGTAAAGCTCGCCGAGGGTCGTGATCTCGACACGCCCCTGGTCGGATCCGATCTCGATGGCCTTGAGCGCATGGGCGGGCCCTACCGGCGCCAGAAAGCCCATAAGCGCGGCGAGAATGAGCAGGCTGAGCCTGAGCGCGCCGAAAAGCGGCGGCATCTCTCCGGCCGCGAGCCGCCCCGTCCCCCTCACTGCTGCACCTCCCGCGTCATCCAGTCATCGGCCAGGATGGCAAACAGCAGATGGTCCTGCCACAGGCCATTGATCTTGAGATAGCGCCGCGCCAGTCCCTCCTCGGCGAAGCCCGTTCGGCGAAGCACGGCAACGGAGCGCAAGTTGGCGGGTTGCACCGCCGCCTCGACGCGATGCAGCCTCAGCGGCTCGAACGCATGGGCGAGAATGGCGCGGACCGCCGCAGTCATATAGCCTTTGCCGACGAACGGTTCGCCGAGCCAATAGCCGAGCATCGCCGACTGGGTGACGCCGCGCCGGATGTTCGACAGCGTCACGCCACCGATCATGGCATCGTCCTCGCCCTCGAAGACGAGGAACGCATAGCCGAGATCGTCGCGCGCTTCGCGCTGGTAATGCTTGATGCGACGCCGGAAGGCAGACTTCGTGAGGTCGTCGCGCGGCCAAGCCGGCTCCCACGGCGCAAGATGCGCGCGGCTTTGCGCACGAAGCTCGGCCCACGGCCCGTAGTCGCCGATGTGTGGCGGACGCAGCCAGACGCCACGGCCCTGGATATGCGGCCATTCCGTCGCGTTTCCGGCTCTCAGGAATGCCATCAGGCCGTCCTCGCCTCCGAGCGTTCCGACGCGCGGTCCATGCGCTGCGCGGCATCCGTCGCCAGCCGCTCCGAGACCCGCCCGGCCCCGACGACGGCTACGGATGGCCGCCCGGACGCCAGCTCCCGCGCGAAATGGCCGACATCCTCCGCCGTCACCGCATCCACCATCCGGATCAGCTCGTCGCTGCCGATGATCCGTCCGTGCGCGATCAGATGGCGCGCCATCTGCTCCGCGCGGGCGGATGATGATTCGAGGCTTATTAGCAGACCGGCCTTGAGCTGAGCTTTCGCGCGATGCAATTCGGCTGCCGTGGGCCCCTGCGCCGCAATGGCTTCGAGTTCCCCGCCCGTCACGTCGATAAGGCTGGCCATCATGTCCGTCCCCGTCGCCGCATGCACCGCAACCAGCCCCGTATCGCCCAGCCCCCAGGCGGACGAATAGATCGAATAGCAGAGGCCACGTTTCTCCCGCGCCTCCTGGAACAGGCGAGACGACATGCCCCCGCCGAACAGCCCCGAGAACACCTGGGCCGTGAAATACATCCGGTCACGATAGGAAGGGCCCTCGAACGCAAGCACGAGGTGGCTTTGCTCGAAGCGCTTTGCATGCCAGCGGACGCCGCCCTGATAACGCGCCCGCTCCTCCCCGACACATTCGTCCCGAGTGAGCCCACCGAATAGGGCCTCAGCGTGGCGAACGAGCGGCTCATGCCGGATTGCCCCCGCTGCCGAGAGCACCATGCGCTGAGGCTGGTAATGCGTCTTGAGAAAGGTCGTGAGGTCTGCGGGCGTGAAGCGGCGCACGTTCGCCTCCGGCCCGAGGATGGGATGCCCCAGCGCCTGCCCCGGATAAGCCGCCTCGTTGACGAGCTCGAAGGCGATATCCTCCGGACTGTCGCGCGTCATGGCGATCTCCTGCAGGATCACCTCGCGCTCGCGCTCGAGCTCCTCCGGCGAGAACTTCGAATTGAGCAGGATGTCGGCCAGAAGTTCCAGCGCCACGCCCTCGTCGCCTTTGAGGACGCGCGCGTAATAGGCGGTGCTCTCGAGGCCGGTCGCCGCGTTCAGCTCCCCTCCAACGGCCTCGATCTCCTCCGCGATGGCCTGCGCCGTGCGCGAGGCCGTGCCCTTGAAGGACATGTGCTCGAGAAAGTGGGAGATGCCGGTTTCGTCCGGCGTCTCGTGGCGCGAGCCCGCGCCCACCCAGATCCCGAGCGACGTGGTCTCGAGATGCGGCATGGTATGGCTGACGACGGCGAGCCCGTTGGGAAGACGCGTGATCTCCTCGCTCATGTCACCCCCAGAGACGCGACCGGGCGCGCCAGGTCCGCGACGAGACGCTTGACGGCGGCAAGATCGTTCTCGACCGTCGGGAACCGTTCGGGATCGGTCAGAAGAGAGGAGAGCCGTGGCGGCAGACCGGGCCTCTCGCCGGTTATCTTCTCCATGGCGTCAGGGAATTTCGCCGGATGCGCCGTCGCAAGCACGACGCCCGGGACCTCAGACTGAGGCGCTGTCCGCTCGAGCGCGATGAGCCCGCAGGCCGTATGGGGGTCCAGGACATAACCGCTCGCGGCCTTCGTGCGCCGGATGGCATCCGCCACGTCCGTCTCACTCGCCGCGCTCGAGGTAAACTCCGCGCTGAACCGCTCCGCACACGTCTTGCCGAGTTCGAAACGCCCACCCTGAGCGAGCGCGCCCATGGCGCTGCGGATGAAACCGGCATCACGGCCCGACGCTTCGAACAGATAGCGCTCGAAGTTCGACGAGATCTGGATATCCATCGAGGGCGAGTTGGTCTCCATGACCGTGCGCATCTCGTAGACGCCGCTCGCATGCGCACGCGGCAGGATGTCGTTTTCGTTGGAGGCGATCACCAGCCTTTCGATCGGAAGCCCCATCCGCCTGGCCACCCAGCCGGCGAGGATGTCGCCGAAGTTGCCGGTCGGCACGGCGAAGCTGACGGCCCGGTGCGGCGCGCCGAGCGCCACGGCAGCGACGAAATAGTACGTCACCTGCGCCACAATGCGCGCCCAGTTGATCGAATTGACGCCCGAAAGGCTCATGGTGTCGCGGAAGGCATGATCGTTGAACATGCCCTTCACCAGCGCCTGGCAATCATCGAACGTGCCCTTGACGGCCACCGCATGCACGTTCGCGTCCTGGGGCGTCGTCATCATGCGCCGCTGCACGTCAGAGACGCGCCCGTCCGGAAACAGGATGACCACGTCGACCCGCTCGGAGCCGCGGAACGCCTCGATGGCCGCCCCGCCGGTATCACCGGACGTCGCGCCGACGATGGTTGCGCGGCGGCCGCGCTTGGCGAGCGCCCGGTCCATCAGCCGGGCAAGGAGCTGCATGGCCACGTCCTTGAAGGCCAGCGTCGGCCCGTGGAACAGCTCGAGCACCCAGCGGTTGCGATCGATCTGCACGA
>NZ_DAIQCD010000046.1:0-21209 GCF_036780825.1 Hyphomicrobium sp.
CGCGTTTTTCTGGAAAAGTCCCTCATCCGCCCTGCGGGGCACCTTCTCCCGAGACGGAAGAAGGAAATAAGGCGTGGCTATTTTAATAGCTCTTTTACCGCACCGCTCGCTTTGCCGAAATCCATCTGGCCGGCAAAGCGCTCCTTCAAGGCGGCCATGACGCGTCCCATGTCCTTGGGACCCTCGGCGCCGAGCTCGGCGATCAGCGCCGTGACGGCGGCTTTCACAGCGCCCTCATCCATCTGCTGCGGCAGGTAGGCGTCAAGAATGGCGATCTCGGATTTCTCCTGGTCCGCGAGATCCGTGCGACCGGCTTTCTCATAGGTGGCGATGCTCTCGCGGCGCTGCTTCACCATCTTCTGCAGAATAGCGACGATCTCCGCTTCACCCACCTCGGTCGGCGGCCCGCCCACGCCAAGCTCACGGTCCTTGATGGCGGCGGTGATGAGGCGCAGTGTCGCGAGGCGCGCCTTGTCGCCGGCCTTCATGGCATCCTTGATATCCTGGTTGATGCGCGTGCGCATTGCGGGAACCCCTCCTAACGACGATGGTTTGCCTGCTATATAGGCGAGACGCCGCCTAATCGCGAGCCGCGGGGATGGCGAGCCATTTTCTTGACGCGATGAGCGGCCTCGCATAGGTTCCGCCGCGATCCATGGACCCCGGCTTCGAGCAGCCCTCTTGCGTCGCAGAAACGCGCGAGAGACCGGCCCGCGCGAGCCCAGCTTCGAGCTCATGATGACATCCACGCCCGCGCCCTGGACCGACACCCCCTGGACGGCCCGCCTCGTGCTCGATGACGGCACCGTCATATCCGGGATTGGCCTTGGGGCCACGGGTAAGGCTGCGGGCGAAGTGTGCTTCAACACGGCCATGACCGGCTACCAGGAGATCCTCACCGATCCCTCCTATGCCGGGCAGATCGTCACCTTCACGTTCCCGCATATCGGCAATATCGGCACGAACGGAGAGGACACGGAGACCTCCAACCTCGCGGCGCGCTCGGGCGTGCGCGGGTGCGTGCTCCGGGCCGAAATCACGGATCCCTCGAATTATCGCGCCGCGGCTCACTTCGATGCCTGGCTGAAGAGCCGCGGCATCATCGCGATCGCGGGGATCGACACGCGGGCGCTCACGGCCCGCATCCGGGAGCACGGCATTCCCAATGCCGTCATCGCCCACGAGCCCTCCGCGAATTTCGACCTCGACGCGCTTAAGGCCGAGGCCAAAGCCTGGCCAGGGCTGCTCGGCCAGGATCTCGTGCCGGATGTGACGAGCGGGCAAAGCTATAGCTGGGACGAGACCCGCTGGGTCTGGGGCAAGGGGTATGGCCGCAATGAGAACCCGGAGTTTCACGTCGTCGCCATCGACTACGGGCTGAAGCGCAACATCCTGCGCTGTCTCGCCTCCGCCGGCTGCAAGGTGACGGTGGTGCCGGCGACGGTCACGGCCGAGGAGGTGCTGGAGCGCTGCCCGGATGGCGTGTTCCTGTCCAACGGGCCGGGCGATCCGGCGGCGACGGGAGCCTATGCGGTGCCGCAGATCCGTAAGCTCATCGATGCAGGGATGCCGGTGTTCGGCATATGCCTGGGCCACCAGATGCTCGGCCTCGCGCTCGGGGCCAGGACGCGGAAGATGCCTCAGGGGCACCGGGGGGCCAATCATCCGGTCAAGGATACGGCCACGGGGAAGGTCGACATCACGTCGATGAACCACGGGTTTACCGTCGACGGGGAGACCCTTCCTGCGGGCGTCGTCGAAACCCACGTGTCGCTTTTCGATGGCAGCAACTGCGGGCTCGAGGTTACGGGGAGCCCTGTCTTCTCGGTACAGTTCCATCCCGAGTCCTCGCCCGGCCCTCAGGACAGCCATTACCTTTTTACCCGTTTCGTCAATAAGATGCGGGAGCGGCGCGGCGCACCGGCCAAGCCGGAGCGGTAGGGGCGAGCGATGCGGGGTAACTTTCCCGTGCAGTGATCGACTTTTTCCCGGGTAGGTGTGTAGGATGCGCGCCGTTCGAAACGATCTGCGCCAATTAAAACAACCGGGAGAGTGAAACGTCCGATGCGCACCCCTATACTCGCCGTATGCAGCCTCGTGATCGCCGCGGGAGCCGCTCCGGCCGCGGCCTGTGACGGCAAGGCCGAGGTCGAGGCCGCCTTTGTCGCACAGCATAAGAAGCCCTGGAGGACCGTGGTTCTGACCAAGGGCCCGGATGGAACGGACCAGCGCCAGCACGTCGATTTCCAGCCCCCGGATAAGATTTATCGCAAGGCGACGGCGGGCGACGAGGCCATCGAGACGATCGGGATCGGCAAGACTGCCTGGAACCACACCGAAGGCGGGGGCTGGGAGGAGCTGCCGTTGATGCATTCCCGCACGGTGATGCTTCAGATCCAGGAAGCCTTCGCGCCGCCGCGCGTGACGGCAGAGTTCAATTGCCTCGGCACGGTCACGTACGATGGCAAAAGTTTCCGCGGTTATCAGACGATCCCGGAAAAAATCGCCAGCGGGGAGACGCTCGCGCGCACGGTCTATATCGATCCCGACACGGGGCTGCCGGCCTTCAACATCGTCGGCGCGCCCGACGGCAGTGGCGAGGCCCTGGTGACGAGCATCTACACTTATCCCACGGACATCAAGATCGAGCGCCCGTTTTGATGAGCGCTTGCGGCGCATTAAGAGCCGTGCGATGGCGTTATCAGCACGCCGAGACAGAAATCTGTGAAGGCCGTTCCCGCAGCGGGGCGGCCATGGAGGAAACGACACGATGCGATTGAAGTCGTCGGGCCTGCTCGTCCTTGCCCTTGGGCTTGCCACTGCGGCGCCTGCGTTTGCGGACTGCTCGATGGAGGTGGCGATGGCCGTCAACTCCCAGGGCAAGCAGAAATTCATCCGCAAAGAGACGAGCATGATCACCGAGGCGGGCCCCGCCAAGATGGTGGTCGAGTATGCCACCCCGGACCGGATGCATCAGGTTCTGACGCCCCTGACCGAGGGCAAGACCGTGGAGAGCATCGTCGTCGGCGAGAAAGCCTGGACGAATAACGGCGAGGGCTGGAAGGAAGCCGGCAAGTACGAGACCGACCAGCTCATCCAGTTCATGATCACGAGCATCGCTCAGGTCTATCAGGAAGTCGGTAAGTTCGAGTGCGTGGGGACCGAGACCGTCGACGGGCGCGAGGTCAGGGGCTATCGCGGCGTCGATGAGCCGCCCCCGGGTCCTCCGGGCAAGAAACCGACGGAGCCCGCGACGAAGAACGAGGCCGTGCGCATGATCTATCTCGATCCGAAAACAGGGCTTCCCGCACGCAGCATCTTCGCCCGCCAGGGACATCTCGACAAACCGATCTTCCAGGAGATCTATTCCTATCCGGACAAGATCGAGATCGAACCGCCGAAAGATCTGGCCAACTAAAGAAGCGGACCGTTAATACACGTTACACATTCAAGATGGATGACCTATCCAGGACGGAACGAGGGCGCCACAGGGCGCCCTCGTTTCATGTCTGAGGGTGGAGAACAAGACACAGCGTCTCGGCTATAGCCAAACGCCAAAGGCTCGAATAGAACCGCCTCGCCATGCCAAAACGCACAGATATCGACGCTATCCTCATCATCGGCGCCGGACCGATCGTCATCGGTCAGGCGTGCGAGTTCGATTATTCCGGCACCCAGGCCTGCAAGGCGCTGAAGGCGGAAGGCTATCGGATCATTCTGGTCAACTCCAACCCGGCGACGATCATGACCGATCCGGAGCTGGCGGATGCGACCTATATCGAGCCGATCACGCCCGAGATCGTCGCCAAGATCATCGCTGAGGAGCGCCGGCAGAGACCCGACGAGAAGCTGGTGCTCCTGCCGACCATGGGCGGGCAGACGGCGCTCAACACGGCGCTGGCGCTCGAGCGTCAGGGCGTACTCGCTCAATACGGCGTCGAGCTGATTGGTGCGCGTGCGGAGGCGATCGACAAGGCCGAGGACAGGAAGCTCTTCCGTGAGGCCATGGACCGCATCGGCCTCGAGAGCCCGCGCGCGGCCATCGCATCCTCGCCACCGCTCCGGGACGAGCAAGGCAGCATACTCGGTTACGACAGGCAGGTGGGCTTCACGGAGGCGATGCGCGCCCTCGATGAGATCGGGCTTCCGGCGATCATCCGCCCGGCCTTCACGCTGGGGGGCACGGGCGGCGGTGTTGCCTACAACCGGGAGGAGTTCGAAAGCATCGCCCGCTCGGGGCTCGACGCGTCTCCTGTTGGCCAGATCCTGATCGACGAGAGCCTGCTCGGCTGGAAGGAGTACGAGATGGAGGTCGTCCGCGATCAGGCGGACAACTGCATCATCGTCTGCTCGATCGAGAACATCGATCCGATGGGCGTGCACACGGGTGATTCGATCACCGTCGCGCCGGCGCTCACGCTGACGGACAAGGAATACCAGATCATGCGCGACGCCTCGCTCGCGGTGCTGCGCGAGATCGGCGTCGAGACGGGCGGCTCGAACGTGCAGTTCGCGGTGAACCCGGCGGACGGGCGCCTCGTCGTCATCGAGATGAACCCGCGCGTCTCGCGCTCCTCTGCGCTCGCCTCCAAGGCAACCGGCTTCCCCATCGCGAAGGTCGCGGCGCGCCTCGCCGTCGGCTACACGCTCGACGAGTTGGAGAACGACATCACGGGCGGCGCTACGCCTGCGTCCTTCGAGCCGACCATCGACTACGTGGTCACGAAGATTCCGCGTTTCGCCTTCGAGAAGTTCCAGGGCGCCGACACGACGCTGACCACCGCCATGCGCTCGGTTGGCGAAGCCATGGCCATCGGCCGCACGTTCGCGGAAAGCCTGCAGAAGGCGCTGCGTTCCATGGAGACGGGCCTTACCGGCCTCGATGATATCGAGCTCGAAGGGCTCGGCGGCGGCGACGACAAGAACGTGATCCGAGCGGCCCTCGGAAGTCCGACGCCGGACCGCATCCTCAAAGTGGCGCAGGCGCTGCGTCTCGGTGTCGACCCTGCGCAGGTGCACGCCTCGTGCAAGATCGACCCGTGGTTTATCGCGCGGATCAAGGAGATCGTCGACGTCGAAGCTCGCGTCAAGGCGCACGGACTGCCGTCGTCGGGCGAGCATTTCCGCTTCCTCAAGGCCATGGGCTTCTCGGACGCGCGGCTCGCCACGCTCGCCGGCAAGACGGAAGCAGAGGTGCGTGAGGCACGCCACGCGGCGGGTGTGCGCCCAGTGTTTAAGCGCATCGATACCTGCGCGGGGGAGTTCGTTTCGCCGACCGCCTATATGTACTCGACCTACGAGCGCGGCCTCGTGACGCCGCCGGAGGGCGAGCACGCGAGCGTGCCGGTGTGCGAGGCGCAGCCATCGGACCGCGAGAAGATCATCATCCTCGGCGGCGGCCCGAACCGCATCGGGCAGGGCATTGAGTTCGACTACTGCTGCTGCCACGCCTGCTTTGCACTTACGGCCGCGGGATACGAGACCATCATGGTCAACTGCAATCCCGAAACCGTCTCCACCGACTACGACACGTCAGACCGGCTCTACTTCGAGCCGTTGACCGGGGAGGACGTGCTCGAGATCATTCACCGCGAGCGGGAGAAGGGGACGCTCAAGGGCGTCATCGTGCAGTTCGGCGGCCAGACGCCGCTTAAGCTCGCGAGTGCGCTCGAGGAGGCGGGCGTGCCTATACTCGGCACCTCGCCCGACGCCATCGACCTTGCCGAGGATCGCGACCGCTTCAAGGCGCTGATCGACCGGCTCGGCCTGCGCCAGCCCGAGAGCGGGATCGCCGCGACGCCGGGCGAAGCGGCCGAGATCGCTGAGCGCGTTAGCTTCCCAGTGGTCATCCGCCCCTCGTACGTGCTTGGCGGCCGGGCCATGGAGATCGTGCATGATCGCGCCGAGGTGGACCGCTACATCGCACGCCTCTCGGCGACGCTCGACCGTCCGTCGGAGCTTGCCGTCTCGGCGAAGAGCCCGCTCCTGATCGACCGCTATCTCGCGGACGCCATCGAGGTCGACGTTGATTGCCTTTCGGACGGCCGCGACACGTTCGTCGCGGGGATCATGGAGCATATCGAGGAGGCAGGCATCCATTCGGGCGATTCGGCCTGCTCGCTGCCGCCGCATTCGCTCTCGCCTGCGATTGTCGCCGAGCTCGAGCGACAGACGCGTGAGCTGGCGCTGGCACTCGGCGTGGTCGGCCTCATGAACGTCCAGTTCGCCATCAAGGACGACGAAGTTTACGTGCTCGAGGTGAACCCGCGCGCGTCCCGCACGGTGCCGTTCGTCTCCAAGGTCATCGGCCAGCCGATCGCCGCCATCGCCTCTGAGATCATGGCCGGTCGGCCGCTGGCCGACTTCGGCCTCAAGGCCGCACGCATCGAGCATGTGGCGGTCAAGGAAGCGGTGTTTCCGTTCGCGCGCTTCACGGGTGTCGATCCGATTCTCGGCCCCGAGATGCGCTCAACGGGAGAGGTGATGGGCGTCGACCGCGACTTCTCCATTGCCTTCGCCAAGAGCCAGCTCGGTGCCGGCCTCAAGCTGCCGACTTCGGGAACCGTGTTCGTTTCCGTCAAAGACAGCGACAAGGACCGCATCGTGGCCCCGCTCAAGGAACTCGTCGAGCTTGGCTTCACGGTGATCGCCACGCGTGGCACGCGGCGCCATCTGGAAGCCAATGGCGTGCAATGCGAGGTTGTGAACAAAGTGCTGGAGGGCCGGCCGCACGTGGTGGATGCCATGAAAAATGGCGAAGTTGCGCTGGTCTTTAATACAACCGAAGGTGCTAAAGCTGTGGCGGACAGCAAGGACATCCGGCGGACCGCCTTGCTTCACCACATTCCGTATTATACAACCCTCGCCGGTGCGGTCGCCGTGACGCGAGCGATCAAGGCGCTCAAAGCGGACATTCTCAAGGTGGCTCCGCTGCAGGCCTACGTCAGCCGCGCCTCCTGAGACGTTCGTGTCTCGTCACGCGTTATCCCGCAACACGCCCCGTCAGAGTACAGGGACCTCGAGATCAAGGTGCTGGCTTCCGGCCAGGCCGAATGGGAGATTTTAGCGATGTCGATGGAACGTGTTCCGATGACGATCGAAGGCTTCAAGACGCTTGAGGCGGAGCTGCATCGTCTGAAATCGGAGGAACGTCCCCGGATCATCCAAGCCATTTCAGAGGCGCGCTCCCACGGCGATCTTTCGGAAAACGCCGAGTACCATGCGGCCAAGGAAGCGCAGGGCATGAACGAGGCCAAGGTCGCGGAGCTGGAGGATAAGCTGTCGCGCGCCGAGATCGTGGACACGGCGAAGCTGTCCGGCACGACGGTCAAGTTCGGCGCCACGGTGACGCTCGTCGACGAGGACACCGACGAGACGGTGAAATACAAGATCGTGGGCGACCTCGAGGCCGATGTGAAAGCGGGCAAGATCTCGATCTCAAGCCCGATCGCGCGCGCGCTCATCGGAAAATCCGAGGGTGAATCGGTTGAAGTGACGACGCCGAGAGGCGCCCGCTCCTACGAGATCCTCAAAGTTGAGTGGATGTAACGGCGTCGCCTCCAACGGATCCTTGTTGCGTTAAGCTGCCCGGTTCGGCGGTAGGAGAGACAGGCACTCCATCGCGGTTTCTGCATTGGTCAGGAAGCGGAGGCTTGCTGCACTCCCGGGTTAACTGCGCCGCCGTAATGGTGTGCTCGGCCGCGTGGCGTGAGTGCGGATGGGCCCGCCCTCCCCGGGTCTCTCTCAAGCGGCAGGGCGGCGACCGGCTTTGCAGACCGAAAGAGAAGAGAGCGGCACCGTGGACAGAAGCGCATCGTCCGGTCCTTCGCGCCCGCGGTCGGCCTTCACGTATGCGTCCTTCCGGCTCTATTGGCTCGCCCGCTTCTTCAATGGCTTCGCGACGCAGATCGTCTCGGTAGCCGTCGGCTGGCAGATCTACGACGAGACGCGCAATGCCTTTCTGCTCGGCCTCGTGGGGCTGGTGCAGTTCGCCCCCGCGCTCATCCTTGTTCTCGTCACCGGGACTGTCGCGGATCGCTACAATCGCCGCGCGGTGATGGGGCTCAGCATCGCGCTCGAGGCGGCCTGCGTGGCGGCGCTCGCAGTCTTCTGGATGCTCCATGAGGCGCGTGCGGACGGGCATGGCTCCGTGTGGCCGGTGTTCGCCATCCTGATGACGTTCGGGCTCGCGCGTGCGTTTCTCACTCCGGCGGTGCAGTCGCTCGCGGCGAACATCGTGCCCCGCCGATCGTTCGCCAACGCCGTGGCCTGGAACTCCTCGGCCATGCAAGCGTCCTTCACCATCGGCCCCGCAATCGGCGGGCTGCTCTATGGCGTGGCCTCGCTCGTGCCCTATGCCGTGGCGGTCCTGCTTTTTGCCGCGGCGGCCGCGCTGACGTTGCTGATTCCGAAGCCGCCGCAGCGGACCACGACCGAACCGCGCAGCGTCGAAACCATGCTCGCCGGCTTTCGCTACATCCGCACCAACCCGGTGGTCCTCGGCGCTATCTCGCTCGATATGTTCGTCGTTCTGCTCGGCGGCGCGACGGCGCTGCTGCCGGTGTTTGCGCGCGACATTCTCGAGGTCGGGCCGTGGGGCCTCGGCTTCTTACGCTCGGCCGCGGGGATCGGCGCCCTGGTTATGGTCGTCTGGTTGGTGCGCAATCCCATCCATGACCATGCGGGGCGCATCATGTTCGCTTGCGTCGGGATCTTCGGCGTCGCAATCCTCGTGTTCGGGCTGTCGACCACGCTCTGGCTGTCGTTGCCGGCGCTATTCGTCATGGGGGCGGCCGATATGGTGAGCGTGAACGTGCGCTCGACGCTCATTCAGCTCGCGACGCCGGATGACCTGCGCGGGCGCGTGTCGGCGGTCAACAGCGTGTTTATCGGAGCCTCGAACGAGGTCGGCGAATTCCGCGCCGGCACCATGGCCGCCCTGATCGGCGCCGTGCCGGCCGTCGTGCTCGGTGGGGCCGGGGCTCTCGTCATCACCGGCATGTGGGCGCGGATTTTTCCGGCGCTCTACAACACGCGCCGGCTGACGTGAAAGCCGGATTGGACGGTCTCAGGCGCTCTCGGGCTCCGTCAGCGGCACGCCCGGGGCGCGCTTTGCCCGGCGAATGGTGAGGCTCGTCTTGACGCTGGCCACGTTCGGTGCCGCCGTCAGCTCCCTCAGCACGAACTCCTGGAAGGTCGGAAGATCGGGCGCGATGCATTTCAAAATGTAGTCGCTTTCGCCGGAGAGCATGTAGGCTTCGCGCACCATGGGCCAGCTGAGCACGAGGTTCTCGAAGGCGTTGAGGTCGGTCTCGGCCTGATTGTGCAGGCCGACGAGGGCGAATGCCGTGAGGTCGAAGCCGAGCGCCTGCTCGTCGACGAGGGCGGTGTAGCCCTGGATCACGCCCGCATCCTCGAGCGCGCGCACGCGGCGGAGGCATGGCGGAGCTGAAAGGCCGACCCGCTGCGCCAGTGCCACGTTCGTAAGGGCTCCGTCGGTCATCAGCTCGCGCAGGATGCGCCGGTCGGTTGCGTCGAGACGAAGGCTCATCGGGTCCTCACTGAGGCGGTCCGCCTGCCATGGAGTGGGAGCAGGGCGGTATCGCAGCAGATGGAAAGAACATTATCACGGAATCGCGGCCTTTTACCCCTGATGCGCATACGAAGTATCTCGACAGGCGTCGGCCGAGCGGGGAATGTGCGAAGATGAAGGCGTCGTTGCAATCGAAGGATGAGGCGGCGGGTAGCCCTGGCCGGCCGCTCGCAGGCGCGCGCGCCTGGGTCGTGAGCGACGGCAAGGCCGGCCACGAGGCCATGTGCCGGGGCGTGGCGGACGCGCTTGGTGTGGCGGTCGAGTGGAAGCATGTTGCGCCGCGTGGCATCTGGAAGGCGCTCTCACCCTGGGCGCCGGTGGCGCCGGGGGAACGATTCGCCGCCTCGGGCACGCCGTTTGCGCCGCCCTGGCCCGAGATCGCCCTCGCTGCCGGCCGCACGACGACGCCGTACATCCGCGCGCTGAAGAAAAGAGCCGGGGCGGATATCTACACAGTCATCCTCATGGATCCGCGGACCGGGCTCCGGGGAGCCGATCTGTTCTGGGTGCCGGAGCATGATGGACGGGGCGGGGCGAACGTCCTGACGACGCTTGTAGCGCCGCATCCGTTCTCGCCTGCACGGCTCGCCTCCATCCAGACGGAGGGGGATGCCCGTCTCGAGCTCCTTCCGTCGCCGCGCATCGCCGTTCTCATCGGCGGCCCGAACGGGCGTTTTCACTATCCGCCACCCGTGATCGAGCGGCTGGCCGCCTGCGTGCGCTCGCTCGCGGATCTCGGTGCCGGACTGATGCTTACCGCGTCGCGCCGCACGCCGCCGAGCCTCGTGGCCGCGCTCGAAGCCGCGACAGGTGGCACGGGGACCCTCTTCTGGAACGGGGAGGGAGCCAATCCCTATCCCAAGTTCCTGGCTTATGCGGATGCGTTCCTCATCACGGCCGACAGCGTCAACATGGCGGGCGAGGCGGCGGCAACGGGGCGTCCCATCTACATCTTCGAGCCCGAGGGCGGTGCAGCAAAGTTCGATGCCTTCCATGGGGCGTTGAGGGCGAGGGGTATCTCCCGCCGGGCGCCGGGGCAGTTCACGTCAATCGAGACGTGGGACTATGCGCCTCTCCATGCGGCAGAGACCATCGCCGCGGAGATCGGGCGGCGCTGGCAGGCTGCGCGTTCGGGCGGGGTGTAGCAACGGGGTGCAGGCGCTCATGTCCCCTATAACGGTCACCCCGTCAGCCGGTCCAGTGATTGCGGCCGCAGGCACGCGCGAGGGAGGCGGCGCTCTGTCCCGTGCGGGGCGGAGGCGGCGCTGGATCGAGATGGGCGTGCTGTTCGTGCTCGCGCCGCTCGCCATGCGCTGGATTGTGCACGACGGCAAGATACCGATGTTCGCCGCGCTCTTGCCCGTGCTCGTGGTGGCGCTTTTTCTTCTGCTCGCCGATCCGACGTTCCGCCTGCGCACCGAGCTTGCGCGCCGTATCGGCTGGCGCAACGGGATCTCCATCCTCCTTCTGCTCGTCGTTGCGGGCGGAGGGTTGGTTGCGTGGATCGAAAGCCATCATCCGGCATGGTTGTTAGAGTTTCCCCGCAACCGGCCTGATACCTACACGCGCATCATGATCGGTTATCCGATCTTCTCGGTGATGGCGCAGGAGCTGCTCTATCGCTCGTTCTTTTTTCACCGCTACGGAATGCTATTCGGCCGTCAGGTGTGGGTGGCCGTTGCCGTGAACGGGCTGCTGTTCGGCTTTGCCCATATCGTCATGGACTCGACGTTCGCCGTGGTCGCGACGGTGATCGGGGGGCTCGTGCTCGGCGCGCGTTATGCGGCGACGCGCTCGTTTTGGGCGGTTTTCCTCGAGCATACGCTGTGGGGCTGGCTGCTGTTCACGATCGGGATCGGCCGCTACTTCTTCACGGGCGTCTCGAACCTCTGAGGCCTCTGACCGGATTGAGTGTCCGGCTGGTTTCCGCTAGAAGACGGCCAATTCCCGAATTTTTTGCTCAGAGAGAGGCGCCCGAATGGCTGCAGCCCACCAGTACGTCTACCACATGCACAAGCTCTCCAAAACGTATCCGGGGGGCAAGCAGGTCCTGAAGGACATTTCGCTGTCGTTCCTGCCTGGCGCCAAGATCGGCGTCGTGGGCCTGAACGGCGCCGGAAAATCGACGCTCTTGAAGATCATGGCGGGCGTTCTCGACGACTTCGTGGGCGAGGCGCGCCCGGCCGACGGTATCAAGGTCGGCTACCTGCCGCAGGAGCCGGAGCTCGATCCCTCGAAGGACGTGCTCGGCAACGCCATGGAGGGCGTGGCGGAGAAGAAGGCTATCGTCGATCGCTACAACGAGATCGCGGCCAATTACACCGAGGAAACCGCCGACGAGATGACGGCGCTGCAGGACCAGATCGATGCGCTGGACCTGTGGGATCTCGATACGCAGGTCGAGCAGGCGCTCGATGCGCTGCGCTGCCCGCCGGGCGATGCTGACGTCTCGAATCTTTCGGGTGGTGAGAAGCGGCGCGTGGCCCTGACGCGGCTCCTTCTATCGAAGCCGGACATCCTGCTGCTCGACGAGCCGACCAACCACCTCGACGCCGAGAGCGTGGCGTGGCTCGAGCGCTACCTCACGGAGTATGCGGGCTGCGTGATCCTCGTCACGCACGATCGCTACTTCCTCGATAACATCACCGAATGGACGCTGGAGCTCGACCGTGGCCAGGGCGTGCCGTGGAAGGGCAACTATTCGAGCTGGCTCGAGCAGAAGGCGAAGCGTGCCGAGTCCGAAAAGGCGACCGAGGAAGGCCGCCAGAAGCAGATCGCGCGCGAGCTCGAGTGGATCCGCTCCTCGCCCAAGGCGCGTCAGGCGAAGTCCAAGGCGCGTATCTCGGCTTATGAGAAGCTCGTCGAGCAGGCGGGCCGCGAGGATGTCGGCAAGGCCACGTTCTCGATCGCGCCCGGCCCGCGCCTGGGCGACATGGTGGTCGAGGTGGAGGGGCTGACGAAGGCGTTCGACGATCGCCTGCTGATCGACGACCTCTCCTTCAAGCTGCCGCCGGGCGGGATCGTCGGCGTCATCGGACCCAACGGTGCCGGCAAGACGACGCTGTTCAAGATGTTGACCGGGGCCGAGCAGCCGGACAAGGGATCCATCACGTTGGGCCCGACGGTGAAGCTCGCCTACGTCGACCAGAGTCGTGATCACCTCGACGACAAGAAGACCGTCTGGGAGGAGATCTCGGGCGGGCTCGACATCATGAAGTTTGGCGACAAGCGCGAGATGAGCTCGCGGGCCTACTGCGGCTGGTTCAACTTCAAGGGCGCGGACCAGCAGAAGAAGGTGGGGCTTCTCTCGGGCGGTGAGCGGAACCGCGTGCATCTCGCCAAGATGCTGAAGGAGGGCGGCAACCTGCTGCTCCTCGACGAGCCGACCAACGACCTCGACACCGAGACGCTGGGCGCGCTCGAAGCCGCGCTCGAGGACTTCCCGGGCTGCGCCGTGGTGATCACCCACGATCGCTTCTTCCTGGATCGCCTCGCGACCCACATCCTGGCCTTCGAGGGCAACAGCCACGTCGAATGGTTCGAGGGCAACTTCGAAGCCTACGAGGAGGACAAGAAGCGCCGCCTCGGCGACGCCGCCGTCGAGCCGCACCGCATCAAGTTCAAGCGCTTCGAGCGCTGATGGGAGAAGCGACCGCGCGGTTTGCGGAAGGCTTAATCGCCTTCCATGTCGCCGCGGGCGGCTGGGCCGTTCCAATCGAAGTGGTTCCCCTCCCCCTTGTGGGGAGGGGTCAGGGGTGGGGGGAACCCCTAACCGCAGAGGGTCTGGCATCCCCCCTCCTAACCTCCCCCACAAGGGGGGAGGAACGAGCGCGGTCAATGGTTGTGTCCGCAGATTAGCGTGATCGGAACAGGCTCTAATCCGAGAGGCTGCTGGTGGCGCCGAGCGGGCGCTTGGCGGCCGGCGGCGCACCGATGAGCGCGCGAGCCGTCTCCAAAGTGTCGGCTTCCTCCGGAGGCTTGTCCCAGCGGATGCGGTGGATGCGCGGAAAGCGCATCGCTAGTCCCGACTTGTGGCGTGTGGAGGGGAATACCGCATCGAAGGCGATCTCGAGCACGAGCTGCGGTGTGACGGCACGCACCGGGCCGAACTGCTCGATTGTGTGCGTGCGCACGAAGCGGTCAATCTCGAGGAGCTCGGCGTCGGTCATGCCCGAGTAAGCTTTTCCTATCGGCACCAGCTCGTGGCCTGGATAGACGTCGCCGCGTGGCCCGCCTTCGGGCGAGGCTCCCGCGATCTCGCGCCAGACGCCGAACGTGTAGTCCGAATAATAGGACGAGCGCTTGCCGGAGCCGCGCTGCGCGTACATCAGCACGCAATCGAGCGTGAGGGCGGCGCGTTTCCACTTGAACCAGTGCCCGCGCGGGCGGCCGGAGAGATAGGGGCTCGTCCAGCGCTTGAGCATAAGGCCTTCGATGCCGTCCTCGCGCGTTGCGGCCCAAAGCGCATCGAGCTCATCGCGGCGGGCGTAGCGAACGAGCGGGCTCACGTCGGTGAGCGCCGGAGCGTTCTTCGCGTGCCAATCTTCGAGGCGCGCGCGCCGCTCGCGGAACGACAGCTCGCGCATGTCCTCGCCGCGGGCCAGGAGCAGATCGTAGAGGCGCACGTGGGCGGGATGCTCCTTGAGCATGCGCCCCGTCACGGCTTTGCGGTTCAATCGCTGCTGCAGGTCGTTGAACGGCGCGACGATGCCCCGCCGGGCGACGAGCAGCTCACCGTCGAGCACGGCGTCGAAACCCTCGAAGGCAGCGGCGATGTCGGGGAACGTGTGCGAGATGTCGTCTCCGGTGCGCGAGAAGATGCGCACATGCTCGGCATGCGCGGCGATCTGCACGCGGATGCCGTCCCATTTCCATTCCGCGGCGAACTCCGCCGGATCGAAGCTCGTCCAGTCCTGCTCCTCGATGGCGTGGGCCAGCATCAACGGGCGGAAGACCGGCTGGCCGCCGGCGTCGGGACGCGGGCCGCGGCCTTCGAGCCATTGGAAGAGATCGAGGTACGGCGGGCTGAGAGCGTGCCAGATCTCTTCGATGTCGCCGATCTCGTGGCCGCTCATTTCGGCCAGTGCCGTCTTGGCGAGGCGCGCCGAGACGCCGACCCGCGGCGCGCCGCCCACGAGCTTCAGAAGCGCCCAACGTCCGCGCACGTCGAGGCGGTCGAGCAAATTGCCGAGCCGCGGCGCGACCTCGGCAGGCTCGGCTGTGGCGAGGAGGGCAACGACTTCCGCCAGAGGCGGCGCAGCCTCGCGCAGCTCGGGCGGGCCTTCGGGCGCGGGCCACATCAGCGCCACCGTCTCCGCGGTGTCGCCAACGTAATCGCGCGAGAGCGCATAGAGGACCGGATCGACGCGCGCTTCGAGCAGCGTCGCGAGACTGCGCCGCAGCGGCAGGCGGGGAAAGAGCCCATCGGTCAGGGCGGCGAGCGCGAAGCCGCGGTCGGGATCCGGTGTCGTGCGGAAGTAATCGGTGAGAAGCGACAGCTTGCCTTTGCGCGAGGGCGTCGTCGAAAGCGTGTCGAGGAGGAGGGCGAACGGTTCCACGTCACTCGTCCTCGTCCTCGAAGCCGACGAGAGATAGCGCACGGGCCTTGAGGCCGCGCCGTGAAAGCTCGTAGACGAGGGCGTCGTCGCGGCCATGGGTCACCCAGACGTCCTCGGCCCCAGTCTCGAGCACGGTTGCGATCAGCTCCGGCCAGTCGGCGTGATCGGAGATGACGAGAGGCAGCTCGACGCCGCTCTGGCGGACGCGGCCCTTGATGCGC
Organism: Hyphomicrobium sp.; assembly: GCF_036780825.1. Classification (GTDB taxonomy): domain Bacteria; phylum Pseudomonadota; class Alphaproteobacteria; order Rhizobiales; family Hyphomicrobiaceae; genus Hyphomicrobium_C. Next base: position 15,372 of record NZ_DAIQCD010000046.1, read on the forward strand.
ATCCAGCCGGAGGCGAACGCCGTCACGGGATCGGGGAAGCGGCGCGACCAGCGGTCGGAGACGGCGGATGGCGGCGAGAGCACGAGCGCGCCGGCGAGATCGGAGGGGCTCGCGTCCGAGACCGCGCGGATGTCGCCGAGCTCTATGCCGAGCTCTTGATAAAGCTCCGTCATGGCCATCATGGCGCCGTGCAGATAGATGGGCGCGTCGTAGCCCGCATCGCGCGCGAGGCGGATCACGCGCTGGCATTTGCCAAGGCTGTAAGCACCAACCAGATGCGCACGCTCCGGATTGCGGCGGATGGAGGCGAGCAGGCGCGCGACTTCTCCGGCTGCGGGTTCGTGCTGAAAGACGGGAAGGGCGAAGGTCGCTTCAGTGACGAACACGTCGCACGCGACCGGCTCGAATGGCAGGCAGCTGGGATCGGGGCTGCGCTTGTAGTCGCCGGAAATGACGGCGCGCTGCCCGTTCCATTCAAGCACGACCTGCGCCGAGCCGAGGATATGGCCTGCAGGGACTAGGCGGACCGAGACGCCCGCGATGGCGAGCGTCTCGCTGAGTGCGACGGGCTCGAAGCGGCCAGCCCCATCGGCACCGAGCCGGAGTTTCATGATGGCGATCGTTTCCGGTGTGGCGAGGACGGCGCCGTGCCCGGGTCGAGCGTGGTCGCTATGGCCGTGTGTGATGATGGCGCGGGGAACGGCGCGCGCCGGATCGATGAAAACGTCGGCCGGCTCGCAGTAAAGGCCGCGCTCGGTCGGATAGAGCCATTGGTCGAGTCCCGCAGCAGACATTCCGATTCTGAGCTTTTTACGGGGGAGTCCGGTTCCTGGCGTCGTTCCAGCTCAGACGGTATCAAGAGCCGGCTTTAAGCTTTTGTTCGATCGCGCTTCTTGTCGAGAAACCGGCTCCCGCTTTGCGAAGCGCGTCAGGAAAGAGTAAACGCCGGCCGCCTCTCGCCGGTTTCATTTTTGGCGAGACGGTGCTGACGACACCCGAAGTCGCCGCCACGCGGCCCGGCTCAGGCGATGATATCCGGCAGAAGCTGATCCTCGATCTTGGTGATCTGATCCTTGAGGGCGAGCTTCTTCTTTTTCAGCCGGCGGATCAGGAGCTGATCGGTGGCGCCGTTGATCTCGAGCGTCAGGATCTCGTCGTCCAGCACGCGATGCTCTGACCGAAGCTTAACCAACTCTTCCCGAAGCTCCCTGTCGTTCTGCCGCTGCATGTCGCTCTCTTCGAAAGCCACCGCCCCTTCTGGGCGCTCCGGACGGGTGGGCTTGGGTCAATGATCGATCAAGTAAATTATCGTCGCATTTTCGGCGCGGTGCAAGCAAGTGAGCCATCGCAGAGAAGTGAAATACGCGTAAAAACTGGTGCTTAGCTGGCGGCTTGTGTGGTTTCCAGCCCGGTATGACGCGCTGGCGGCATTGGATGCGGATGGACAGTACGTTGCAAATCTGTGACAATCCTGTCGTCTTCAACTCTGAAACGGAGGTCAGGATGGCGCTATCTGCTCATCTTCAGGAACTCTCAGAGAAGCACCGGCAACTCGAGCGCCGGATTCAAGAGGAGACGGCAAGACCCGGTTCGGACGATCTTGCGATCCGCCGGCTCAAACAAGAAAAGCTGAAGCTGAAGGAGCAGATCTACAGGCTCGAAACAACGGCCACACGGCACTGACGCCTTTCACGGAGCTGCGAGCGCAGCCGGTTCCGTGGCTGCTATCGCAGCTCGCTGGGAGGCCTCTCCCGGGCCTCTCATCATCGCGGCGGCTTATCATAGATCGATATAGACCGACGCCATTGGCCCCTTGCGGCAGCGTATTTCCCTCGACGAGCCTTCTTGATGCTATCGGCGCGGCGCGTGCCTCGGATGACTGTTGCGTCAGCCGGCTTTCAGAAGTTCGCGCAGCTTGAACTTCTGCACCTTGCCCGTCGAGGTCTTGGGCACTTCAATGAACATGATGGAGCGCGGCGCCTTGAAATGGGCCAGCCGCTCGCGGCACCAGCCGATGATCTCCTCCTCGGTGGCGGCAGCGCCAGGCTTCAACTCGACGAATGCGCAGGGGGTCTCTCCCCATTTCTCGTCGGGCTTGGCAATGACGGCAGCAACCGCGACCGCCGGGTGCTTGTAGAGCACGTTCTCGACCTCGATCGAGGAGATGTTCTCGCCGCCTGAGATGATGATGTCCTTCGAGCGGTCCTTGAGCTGGATGTACCCATCGGGATGCAGGACGCCGAGGTCGCCCGAATGGAACCAGCCGCCTGCAAACGCTTCGGCGGTGGCGGCAGGGTTCTTGAGATAGCCTTTCATCACGATGTTGCCGCGGAACATGACCTCGCCGATGGTCTCGCCGTCGGCGGGCACCTCTGTCATCGTCGCCGGGTCCATCACCGTCAATCCCTCGAGAGCGGCGTAACGCACGCCCTGGCGGGCGCGCTTCGAGATGCGGGCATCGCCCGGCAGCGCGTCCCATGCGCCATGCCATTCGTTGAGCGTTGCAGGGCCATAGGTCTCGGTGAGGCCGTAGAGATGCGTCAGCTCGAAGCCGGCTTCGCTCATGCGCGCCAGCACCTGTTCGGGTGGGGGAGCCGCTGCGTGATTGAAGGCAACGCGATGTGTGATCTCGCGGCGCTCGTCGTCGGCGGCATTGAGCAGCGTGGCCATCACGATCGGCGCGCCCGAAAGATGTGTCACCTCATGATCGACGATGGCATCGTACATGGCCTTGGCGCGCACCCAGCGAAGGCACACGTGCGTGCCGGCCACCAGCGACAGCGTCCACGGAAAGCACCAGCCGTTGCAGTGGAACATCGGCAATGTCCACAAGTAGACGGGATGGCGCGTCATGGCGGTGGCATGCATGTTGGCGTAGCACATGAGGGCCGCGCCGCGGTGGTGGTAGACGACGCCTTTGGGATTGCCCGTGGTGCCGGAGGTGTAGTTCAGGCTGATCGCCTCCCACTCGTCCTCGGGCCAGCGCCAGGAAAACGCGGGATCGCCGCTCGCGAGGAAGGCCTCGTAGTCGAGATCGCAGAGCGGCGGGCCGAGATCCGGAAACTCAGGATCATGATGGTCGACCAAGAGCGGCTTGACGCTGGCAAGGGCAAGGGCGTCCTTGACGTTCGCCGTGAACTCGCGGTCGGAGATCAGCACCTTCGAGCCGGCGTGATCGAGCTGGAAGGCGACGATCGGCGCATCGAGGCGGGTGTTGAGGCAATGCAGCACGGCGCCTGTCATGGGAACCGCGTAATGGGCTTCGAGCATCGCGGGCGTGTTCGAGAGCATGACCGAGACGGTGTCGCCAGGCCCGATGCCGCGAGCGGCGAGGGCGGAGGCAAGCTGGCGCGCCCGCCTGTAGAACGTGGCGTAATCCACCCGCCGCTTGCCGTGGATGATCGCCGTGTGCGCCGGATAAACCCGCGCGGCCCGCTCGAGAAAGCTGATCGGCGTCAGCGGCTGATAGTTCGCCGGGTTCTTGTCGAGGCCCACGGAATAGGGATTCTGGCTCATCGGGAACTGCTGCCTTGTCGGTCCGATTGCTTTCTAGCGAAGCCAGCGTCTGGCGGCAATGCAAAGCCGAGGCCTATTCACGTGGCCCGCAACTCGCCCGCCCGAGCATGGCGATGGCGCGCTGCTCATAAGCTTCTCCCCGATCCGGCGCGCGGATGAGCGCGATGCCTTCGTGGGCCGGGACGGTCAGCGTCGATGCCGCCGTTACAGCCATGCTGTCGCCAGCGGGTTGGCGCTGGGCATCGGCGGACGGTACGAGCAGGATGGAGACCTCCGGCCGGGCGTTCGGCGACGCGAGAGACGAGAAGAAATTGTCGCCGGCGGGAGAAAAGAGCGCCACCATCCATCCCGGCTCCGGCAGCACGGCGGATAGGCTGATGGGACCACGCCGGGTATCGAAGCGGCAAGCCGCATAGCGCGCATCCGGAGAAAAGAAGGGCAGAGGCTGAGCATCTGGCGCAACCACGGGCAGGATCTGCATGGTGTTCACGGGTAGACTGGCGGCGAAGCGCTCGTAGCCCGAGGCCGGAATCAGGTGCGGCGTCGCGAGGGTCGCCAGGATATGCAGGATGGCGGCCGCAAAGAGCGCCGCAGCTGTGAGCGGAACATTGATCGCACCGATGCGCGCCCACAGCCGCCTTATCATCGCCATCGACGCGTTCATCGCCTAGCACCTCGTGCGTGTGATCTTGGGCAGCACGCGCTCGACATCGTCCTCCTGGGCGACGGCGCGCGAGCCGAGATCGAGAACGGTGAAGGTGAGGGCAAGCCGTCCGGCGCCGCCCGTCGGAAGCCAGTTGCCGGGGCGTGCGTCGCGCGACAGCGCTGCCACATAGGAGCCGTCGGGATGGATGGCCATGGTGTTGCTCGTGAAGGCGGAGCGGCCGAGTACATTGGGAATGAGGCGGCCCTCGGTGTCGAAGGCGGTGAGACTCCACCAGAAATCCTGCATCTCGCGCCCCTCGATCGCGTAATCGCACGATGAGTGTAGCGTGCGCCCTTCGCTGTCAGTGTGCGCGACAAACGTCTGCGAGACCTCGGTGCTGAGCGGCAGGATGCCGAGGCGGGCGTTGTGCGCACGGGTGTAGGGATCGCTATCAGCACGGCCAGAGGCCGACCAGGAGACCCAGGGACCGACGGTGACGGTGGTGAGCGGCGAGCCGCGCTCGATCATATACCAGCTCGATCCAAAGCCGAGGATCAGCACGATGCCGATGAACAGCGCCCAATCTGTGGTTACGGCGACCAGTACGGCCGCTCGTTTGCGCAGACGGTGCAGCGTGAAGCTTAGGACGTTGAGCGAGGCTCGGGATCGAAACGTGCGGGTTGCTGACATCGGCTAGGGCACGGCAAATGCGGCGGGTGCGTTCCCACCGCTGGTCTGCGAAGCGAATGCGGGAGGCGTCGTGCGGCCATCATCGGCACGGCTCCCGCGCGGCGTGGCAGGATCCGGGGGCCGCCGGTCCCGATCCGCGGGGGCGGGCGCATCCGCCGGCGGGGCCTCAGCTAAGCCGGCCGCCTTGCGGAGTGCGGTCGTGATCCCTTTCACCGTATCGCGCGCGGCGTCGGTCATGATGGGCGAGACAGGCTTCGCGGCGCCAAGCTCCGCCGCAGCCGCGGCCGGATTGGTGCGCTTCAGCTCGGCGATGCGTTTCTGCTCGGCAAGCTGCACCGGATGGGGCGAAAGACCCGGCAGCGTCGGGATGTTCATATCGCGATGGGCGACGGACATGAACGAATGCCAGAGCGGGGCGGCGAGCTGGCCGCCGGTGTTGCCGCCTGCCATGGCCCGGTTGTCGTCGTTGCCGAGCCAGACGCCGGCCACGTACTTGCCGGTTGCGCCGACGAACCAGACGTCCTTCGGACCGGAGCTGGTGCCCGTCTTGCCGACCACATGCGTGAAATCGAGCGCCGCGCGCTGGGCGGTGCCGTCAGTGACGACACGCTGCATCATCTGGTTCATGCCAGCGGCGACCTTGGGTGAGATGAGCTGGGCGGGTTCCGGCTCGTCGCGCTCGCGGCTGTAGATCAGCTCGCCACGCGAACTCACGATGTCGAGGATCGCGTAGGGCTTGGCGCTCTTGCCGCCGTTGGCGAATGTGGCGAGGCCGCCCACGTGCTCGAGCGGCGTGATGCCGTAGTCGCCGAGCGCCATCGAGCAGGTTTTGCGGATGCCCGTGATGCCGAGACGCTGCGTGAGCTCGATCACCTTCTCGCGCCCCACTGCGAATGACAGTTCCGCCGCGACCGTGTTGAGGGATTTGGCGAGCGCCATCCAGAGCGGCATGCGCGCCCCGCTGCCGTGGCTGCCGCCGTAGTTCT
>NZ_DAIQCD010000047.1:0-21101 GCF_036780825.1 Hyphomicrobium sp.
ATGCCGTCACGCGTGGCGAGTTCGAGAAGGAGTGGAATTGTAAGCTCGATCCCGAGCCTGGCCTGCGCATCACCAACATGCTCGACGCCGCCGTCGAGGGTACGTTCAAGGCCATCTACATCCAGGGTGAGGACATTCTTCAGTCTGATCCCAATACGCAGCACGTCGCTGCCGGCCTTGCCGCGATGGAATGCGTCGTCGTGCAGGATCTCTTCCTGAACGAGACGGCGCGCTATGCACACGTGTTCCTGCCCGGCTGCACCTTCCTCGAGAAGGACGGCACGTTCACGAACGCGGAGCGCCGCGTGCAGCTCGTGCGCCGCGTCATGTCGCCGAAGAACGGGTATGCCGACTGGGAGGTCACGCAGCTCATCGCCAAGGAGCTCGGTCTCGACTGGAACTACCAGCATCCGAGCGAGATCATGGACGAGATTGCGCGCCTGACGCCGACCTTCACCGGGATCTCGTTCGACAAGATTGCGGAGATGGGCTCCGTGCAGTGGCCTTGCAACGAGGACCACCCGGAAGGCTCGCCCGTCATGCACATCGACGAGTTCGTGCGTGGCAAGGGCCGCTTCATCATGACCGAGTACGTTCCGACGGACGAGCGGACCGGACCACGCTATCCGCTCATCCTGACGACGGGCCGGATCCTTTCGCAGTACAACGTCGGCGCACAGACCCGGCGGACGGAGAACGTTGCCTGGCACCCCGAGGACGTGCTCGAGATCCATCCGCACGACGCGGAGGTGCGTGGCGTCAAGGACGGTGACTGGGTGGCGATCAAGAGCCGCGTGGGCGAGACGGCGCTACGTGCGCTGATCACGGACCGGGTGGCCCCGGGCGTCGTCTACACGACGTTCCACCATCCGCTGTGCCAAGCCAACGTGGTGACCACCGAGTACTCCGACTGGGCAACGAACTGTCCGGAATACAAGGTGACGGCGGTGCAAGTCGCCCGCTCGAACGGTCCGACCGCGTACCAGCGTGAGTACGACGAGTTCTCGGAGGCGACCCGCCACATTCTTCCGGCAGAGGCCGCGGAATAGGCAGAGAGAAAGATGCCAGAAACGGCTCTTCGGGTTCCGTCGCGCCGGGTCTCGAGGCCGGGCTCTGAGGCGGAGGCATTCGGTGTCACGGCGAAGAGCCGTGACATTCCCGAAGAGGTGCCGGTCGCGCTGGTCTATGATGGCTCGACGCATGCCGTCATGATGGCGACGCCGGCGGATCTTGAGGATTTCGCCGCGGGCTTCTCGATCACCGAGGGCATCGTCGCCGGCCGCGACGAGATCCGAGAACTCGAGATCGTCGAGCACGAGAAGGGGATCGAGGCGCGGATGTGGCTGGTGCCGTCGAGTGCGCGTCGTCAGGCTGAACGACGCCGGCGCATCACCGGGCCCACGGCTTGCGGGCTGTGCGGGGTGGAAAGCCTCGATGCCGCCGTTCCGCCACCGCGTCCCGTCGGGCGGTCGGCAACGGTGACGCCGGCTGAGATCTACCGCGCCCTTGCCGCGATGCCACCCGCGCAAACGCTCAATCTCACGACGCGTGCGGTTCACGCCGCAGCGTTCTGGGACGCAAGCGCCGGCGAGATCGCGTTCGTTCGGGAGGACGTCGGGCGGCACAACGCGCTCGACAAGCTGGTGGGCGCCATCGCCGGTAGCGGATGCGATCCGGCGAAAGGTTTCGTCGTGCTGACGAGCCGCGTGTCTGTCGAGATGGTTCAGAAGGCGGCCATGCTCGGCGCCGAGATGATCGTGGCGGTGTCAGCGCCGACAGCGCTGGCGCTGCGTGTGGCGGAGGCAGCGGGTATCACGCTGATTGCCATCGCGCGCGCCGATGCCTTCGAGATCTTCAGTCATCCGGAACGGATCGTTCCGGCGTCGCAACTTGGCGATGGCAATATCAAAGAGGCCCAGAAACATGCACTCTCCGTCTAGCGCTCTCGTCCGCATGGCCAACCAGATCGGCAAGTTCTTCCGCGCCCAGGGTGAGGAGCGGGCCGTCGCCGGCATCGCAAATCATGTCAGGTTGTTCTGGGAGCCGCGTATGAAGCAGCAGATCTTCGATCATCTCGATAAGGGCGGCGAGGGGCTCGAGCCGCTGCCGCTCAAGGGGCTGCAGAAGCTCAAGGCCGACATGCACGGGAAGCCGACGGCCGCCGAGGCTAAGGCCGTCGCCGAGAGCCTGGCGAAATAACTTCCCGGCCCCCCCGTGTCAGGCGCGAACGGGCGGAGACACGCGGGCGAATCGGGAGCCCATAATGTTGGGCCGTGGCATCCTCCATCGCCTCCAAGCTTGTCATCGTGAGCGCTACGCTCCTTAATGAGCGTGCAGCGTTCCCTGGTCGGCGCTGCCGATGAGTGAGGCTTCGGGCGAAAAGGTCCGAATGCGATCATGGTCTAGAGCCGTTCCGATTTAAGTAGAAACGGGGAACGGCTCTAAGTTTTTGTTTCTTCGTGCTTCTTGTCGGACACTTTAACCTGCATGGCTTCGCCATGACCGGTTTCCACTTTTCCGGAAGCACGCCAACCGGCGGAGCGACATCATGAGACGCGTGGGCATGCAAGCACTCCTGGCCCTCGGACTGAGCGCGGGCATCACTCTCGCTGCGCCAAGTGCAGCCGACGCGGCCAAGCGGCACATCGTCGTCACGGCCGTTGAGCCCAAGGGCGGCGCGAACGTCGAGAAGGAGGCATTTCCCGGTGCGCTTCCGGAAGGCGGCGGCTATGTGCTGAAAGCGCCGGACGAGAAAGGACGTTGGGAGGTCGCCGTCTACGTGTGGGATCCGCGGCAGATCCACGTCGACGAGGGAGACGAGGTGACGCTCGAGTTCATCGGCATCAATGGCGCCAGCCACCCGACCACGATCACCGGGTACGACAAGACCTTCGAGCTGAAGCGGGGCGAGGTGAACAAGGTGTCTTTCGTCGCCGATAAGCCCGGCCGCTTCGAGATCATCTGCGCAGCGCATCATCCCACAATGGTGGCGGAACTCATCGTCGCTCCGAAGAAATAGAACCCGAGCCGGCGTTGCGGCAATCGGTTTGCGTCTGGGAAAGACGGTCGGATCGCTTCTCGAAATTTAGAGCGCCGGCGCGCGCTCGGCGCCGGTGGGCGGCGGGCCGAGCTTGTCGAGCTCCGCAAACTCCTCGTCGGTGTAGACGCGTGAGCGCGTGAGAAAGCGGACACCTTCCGGCGCCTCGAGCGAGAAGCCGGAGCCGCGCCCCGGAACGATGTCGATGATCAGGTGGGTCTGCTGCCAATAGTCGAATTGCGCGGCGCCCATGTAGAACGGCTGCCCCGCGATCTCGCCTAGATAGACATCCTGCGCGCCGACGCGGAACTCGCCGCGCGGATAGCACATCGGGGCGCTGCCATCGCAGCATCCGCCCGATTGATGAAACAGAAGCGGGCCGTGCTGAGCCGCGAGCTTGCCGATCATCGCCTCAGCCGCCGCTGTGGCTGTCACACGCTCGACCATCGTCACCTCCTTGCGATCCGGCAGCACTCTAAGCACTAACCCGGGATCTTATCCTGCGACGGGACGACGATCGCGAAAATGTCGGCCAATGCGGCGAGCGCGCCGTTATGCAGTTCCTTCGCCGAGACCACGCCGCCGCTCGGATCGGCCAGTGCGCGGGTGGCCGTCGCATTGCCCACCACGGTCGTCGCATAGCCGTGGTTGAAGGCGGCTCGCGCCGTGGAGTTCACGCACACATGGGTCATGAATCCGGCGAGCACGAGATTGCTCACGCCAAGCCGCTTTAACTCCTCATCGAGGTCCGTCTTCTCGAACGAGCTCGGGAGCGTCTTGATGATGACCTTCTCGCCGTCGGCCGGTGCCACTACGTCTGCGATAGCGCCGATCGGCGCCGTCACGTCGTAGGGTGTGCCGGGGCCTGCATCGTGCTGGATATGGATCACCGGTGCGCCAGCATCACGCGCACGCTTCAGGAGCGTAGCGCATTGGGCCAGCGCCGGCTCGACGCCCTCGAGCTGCATGACGCCTTCGCGATAGGTGTTCTGGCAATCGATGAGCACGAGAGCCGATTGCGCCAGCGGAGCCGGCGTATCGGGCAGCGCCAGAAGGGAGCGGAGCGTGGGGCGGGGATCCGTCATCGTGTTTGTCCTTGGCGGATTGGAGTGCGGCATGCCGGCGAGCGGCGCCTCTCGCCCCGCTAGGCACGCCGATGTGCGTGACGAGCGCAGCGCGGCCTTTCAGCCGCGCTGCATCGAAGGAAACCGGACGGCCTGGCCAGGCCGTCCGTTCCTAGAGCGTGCTTACTCTCGTTCGGGTCGCGATGCGTGAACACGCTCTAAGTCTTGGTAGCGAGACCGATGCGTTCTCGATCCGGGCCGAGCGCTCGGATCTCAAACGATCGGCTCTAGAAGAAGCCCAAAGCCTTGGGGCTGTAGCTGACCAGCATGTTCTTGGTCTGCTGGTAATGGTCGAGCATCATCTTGTGCGTCTCGCGGCCGATGCCGGACTGCTTGTAACCGCCGAAGGCCGCGTGCGCTGGATAGAGATGGTAGCAGTTCGTCCAGACGCGGCCGGCCTGGATGGCGCGGCCGAAGCGGTAGGCGCGGGTGCCGTTGCGCGTCCACACACCGGCGCCGAGGCCGTAGAGCGTGTCGTTGGCGATCGCGAGCGCCTCCTCGTCGTCCTTGAACTTGGTGACGGCAAGGACCGGCCCGAAGATCTCCTCCTGGAAGACGCGCATCTTGTTGTGCCCCTCGAGCACGGTCGGCTGCACGTAGTAGCCGTCGGAGGTTTCGCCGGCGAGGATCGAGCGCTCGCCACCGGTGAGTACCTTCGCGCCCTCGTCGCGGCCGATCTGGATGTAGGAGAGGATCTTCTCGAGCTGATCGTTCGAGGCCTGGGCGCCGATCATCGTCGCGGCATCGAGCGGGTGGCCCTGCTTGATCTTCTGCACGCGCGCGATGGCCCGCTCCATGAAGTGGTCGTAGATGCTCTCGTGCACGAGCGCGCGGCTCGGGCAGGTGCACACCTCACCCTGGTTCAGCGCGAACATGGAGAAGCCTTCGAGCGCCTTGTCGAAGAACTCATCGTCGGCGTCGGCGACGTCGGCGAAGAAGATATTGGGGCTCTTGCCGCCGAGCTCGAGCGTGCAGGGAATGATGTTCTCGGAGGCGTACTGCATGATGAGGCGGCCGGTCGTCGTCTCGCCGGTGAATGCGATCTTCGAGATGCGCTTGTTCTGGGCGAGGGGCTTGCCGGCTTCGATGCCGAAGCCGTTGACGACGTTGAGCACACCCGGCGGCAGCAGGTCACCGACGAGATCCATGAGCACCATGATGCTCATCGGCGTCTGCTCGGCGGGCTTCAGGATCACGCAGTTGCCGGCGGCGAGGGCCGGAGCGAGCTTCCAGCAGGCCATCAGCAGCGGGAAGTTCCAGGGAATGATCTGGCCAACGACGCCGAGGGGCTCGTGGAAATGATAGGCGACCGTGTCGTGGTCGATCTCCGAGATCGCCCCTTCCTGGGCGCGAATGCAGCCGGCGAAGTAGCGGAAGTGGTCGATCGCGAGCGGCAGGTCGGCGGCGGTGGTCTCGCGGATGGGCTTGCCATTGTCGAGCGTCTCGACCATGGCCAGGAGCTTGAGGTTCGCCTCCATCTTGTCGGCGATGGCCAGGAGGGCCTGCGCGCGCGCTGCGGGCGAGGTGCGGGCCCAGCCCTCGCGCGCCTTGTGGGCCGCGTCGAGCGCCAGCTCGATGTCCTCCGCTGTGGAGCGGGCGACGTCGCAAAGCGGCTTGCCGGTGACGGGGGTCAGGTTGGTGAAGTACTGCCCCTTGGCCGGGGCCACCCACTGGCCGCCAATGAAGTTGTCGTAACGCGGGCGGATGCGGATCTGCTGGGAGACTTCATTGAGAGCTTGTTGGATCATGGGCCCATTCCTCCATGGCTGCAGCCATCTCCCGGGCCGCGCCGAGGACGCCCCGGGTGTCGTTTCGTTATAATAGCGTGCCCTTTACTTAGGGACGCCGGTGTGGCGCGTCTATACGCCAAAGGTCTAGATCGGTGACGGGGTAAGCTGATCATTTGCGCGCGGGCCAGTGGGCTTTGTGTGCATTGCGGAAAGAAGGACCGGACCGCGGGGACTGGCGCTTTTCACGAAGGGGAACGGCGCGTTAGGCTTGCGGTCGGGGTTTGGCTCGCCGACACTCCGGCCATGATTAGCCAGGAAAATTTGAGAGCGCGCCGCGGGGCAGCGGCCGCGTTTTTGCGGTCCCATCTCGGGTTTGCGGGCCATCCCCGTGGGCTTGGCGTTCTATTCTTTGCCGAAATGTGGGAACGCTTCTCCTACTACGGAATGCGCGCGCTCCTGGTGCTGTTCATGGTCGCGCCGGAGGCCGAAGGCGGGCTTGGTTTCACGCCGGCCGAGGCGGCGCTCGTCTACGGCAACTACACGATGGCGGTCTATCTGCTGTCGATCCCCGGCGGTGTTGCAGCCGACGTCTTGCTGGGGCTTTGGCGCGCCGTGGTCCTTGGCGGAGCTGTGATTGCGGCCGGCCATTTCACGCTGGCTGTCGGGGGCGTCTCCGCATTCTATGCCGGGCTGGTGCTGATCGTCATCGGCACGGGGCTCTTGAAGCCCAGCATCAGCGGCCTCGTCGGCACGCTCTATGGGGCGCACGACAAGCGCCGGGATGCGGGCTTCTCGCTGTTCTACATGGGCATCAACATCGGCGGCTTTTTCGCGCCGCTAGTCACAGGCTTCCTGGCCCAGAGTCCGGTGATGAAAGCCTGGCTCGGGGCGCAGGGGTTCGATCCCGCCGGGAGCTGGCACTGGGGTTTTGCGGCGGCCGGTGTCGGTATGCTCGCGGGCCTCGCCGTTCTGCTGGCTTTCGGCCGTGACCTCAGGACAAGCTCGCAGCCCGATGGGGAGCGCGCCTCCGAGCTGCAGCCATCCATGGTACCAGTGGCGGAAACAGAAGATCCGTTCGCTCGTTGGAGTCCGCGGCTGGTGCTGGCTGCCGTGGTGCTCGGAACGTTCAGCCTCTTCGGCCTCATCGCACTCTCCGACAGACCGGGCTTCGAGGTGCTGCGCTGGGCCTACGTGCTCGTTCCCGTCGCGCTGGCGGCGTATCTCGGCAGCTCCAGGGACGAGCAGGTGCGCCGCTACGGTGCCATGTTCGTACTGCTCGCCGGCGCCATCCTCTTCTGGGGCATCTTCGAGCAGGCGGGATTGACCATCGCGCTCTTTGCCGACCAACTCACGCGCAACGAGATCGGAGGATGGGTTTTTCCGTCCGCCTGGTTCCAATCGCTCAACCCGCTGTTCGTCATACTGCTGGCGCCGCTCTTCGCAGCGCTCTGGATGCGGCTCGGTGAGCGCCAGCCGTCGACGCCCGTGAAATTCGGGATGGCGCTCGCTCTCCTCGCGGGCTCGTTCCTGCTCATGGTGCCGGCGGCCACGCTGACAGCCGAGGGGCGCATCAGTCCGCTGTGGCTGGTCGGTCTTTTCTTTCTCCAGACATCCGGAGAGCTGCTCCTGAGCCCGGTTGGCCTCAGCACGATGACGAAGCTCGCGCCGCGCCGCGCCGTCGGTCTCGTGCTCGGCATCTGGCTGCTCGGCTTTGCGCTCGGCAGCAAGCTCGCCGGCGTGCTCGGACGGAACTTCACCGCCAGCGATCCGGCGGCGCTGGCTTGGAGCTTCCTCTGGCAGGCCGGTCTTGCCGCGGCAATGGCGCTGCTCTTCTTCGTGCTCGCACCGTGGGTGCGGCGCCTCATGGGAGGCGTGGATTGAAAACCGTTTCAGTTTGAGCGGCGATGGGGAGCGGCTTTCAATTCTTTATTTTATCGGTGGTTCTTATCCGAAAACCGGTTCCCCTCAACGGGCGGCATTGAGGCGGACGAAGCCAGCCTCGAGATCAGTGATAAGATCGCTCACGTCGTCGAGCCCGATATGCAGCCTCAGCGCCGGGCCTTCAGCAGGCCATGGCGTCGCCGTGCGGAAACGCTTCGGATTGAACGGGATGATGAGGCTTTCGTAGCCTCCCCATGAATAGCCCATGCCGAAGAGCTCGAGCCCATCGAGCATGGCGGCCAGCGCGCGGTGCGGCGCGGGCTTCAGGATGATCGAGAATAGTCCCGATGCACCGTCGTATTGCGCCGTCCAGAGTGCATGGCCGGGATCGGTCGGGAGCGCCGGATGCAGAACACGCGCAACCTCCGAGCGGCCCGCGAGCCATTTCGCTACCTCGAGCGCCGAGCGTTGATGGCGCTCGAGCCGCACGGCAAGCGTCCGGAGGCCGCGCAGCCCGAGATAGGTCTCTTCCGAGCCCGGGCACGCGCCGAGGGTCGCGCGGGCATCCTCCACCGCCTTTGCAGTTCGCTCGTTCGCGGTGATGGCGCCCAGCATCGCATCGGCATGGCCGACGATATATTTGGTGCAGGCGTTGATCGAGACATCGACACCATGGGCGAGCGGGCGGAAATAGAGCGCCGTGGCCCAGGTGTTGTCCATGAGAACGGTCGCGCCGCGCGCCGAGGCGGCTTTCGCGATCGCGCCTACGTCCTGCATTTCGAGCGTGAGCGACCCAGGGCTTTCCAGGAACACCACGCGTGTGTTCGGCTGAATGAGCTCCGCGATGCCGCCACCGATCAGCGGATCGTAATAGGTGGTCGAGACGCCGAGGCGCGCCAGGATCGTATCGCAGAACTGTCGCGTCGGATGATAAACCGTGTCCACCATCAGCACATGGTCGCCCGCTTTGACGAAGGCGAGGATGGCCGTGGTCACTGCCTGATAGCCGGACGAGGTGAGAAGTGTGCGCGCGCCCCCCTCGAGATCGCAAATCGCTTCCTCGAGCGCTGCGGTGGTGGGCGTGCCGTGGCGGCCGTAGCGAAACGGCTGCGTATCGTAGGCTTCGAGCGCCTCGAGCGTCGGGAAGAGCACTGTGGAACCGCGGTATGCTGGCGGGTTGACGAAGCCGTGCTGCCCTCGGGGGTTGCGGCCGCTATGCAGGATCGCGGTTGTGGCGTGGCGGGGTTTGCCCGCGCCCTCAGGGCCTTTCGTCATGAAGTGATCCTCGATTTCGAACCGTTGCGGAGCCGTTCCCTCCAGCGCCGTTTGACGCAACCCGTGGCCACGGTCAAGGGCTTGACCGTCGGCACTCAACGCGGGATGTGTGGGCAGGATACATGAAACATGACCGTCGCGGCCGGCTGGACTGCGCATGGGCATGGATCTGTGCTGCCGCGCCCGGCGGCGGCTGAAAACGGGATACGAAGTGAGCGCCGGCAGCACGGAAAGGCTGGGATTCCTGGTTCCGCCCGGCTGCTGAAGCCGTTCACGAACCGGAGGCTTGCTTTCCGTGACGCCTGAGTGTCGAAGGCCAGGGAGCGCGTGCTGCCGCCGCTCTATCCGGCATGGAGCCGCACTCATCGCGGCTGCGCTGGCTGCGTGGCTTCCGGGGGCAGGCGCACGGGCTACGACGCTCGACGATGCCCGCATGCGCGGCCATGTGGTCTGCGGCGTCACCGAGGGGCCTGAAGGGTTTGCGGCCGTCACCGGAGACGGAACCTGGACGGGGCTCGACATCGATTTCTGCCGCGCCGTGGCCACCGCCGCGCTGGGCAGCAGCGGCGCGGTGCAATACCGGGTGGTGACGGCTGCGAGCCGTTACCAGGCCTTGGCGGCGGGAGAGGTGGACCTGCTGCCACGTGCCAACGGGCGCACGCTGTCGCGCGATGTGGAGCTCGGCGTGCGCTTCACGGATACGCTGTTTCACAACGGCCAGGGCTTCCTCATCCGGCGCGGCTATGCTGTGACGAGCATTCTCGAGCTCTCCGGCGTCTCCATCTGTGTGATGAAGGATACTGATGCCGCGCGCGATGTTGAAACCTATTACCAGGCGCGGAAGATGCGCTATCAGCTCGTCGCGACCGAGCATTGGCAAGAGGCGGTGAAAGCCTATGCCGATGGCGCGTGCACCGTGCTCACCGGAGACATCGCCCTTCTCGCCGCCGAGCGCAGCCGGCTCGTCAATCCGGGCGAGCATGTGCTTATGCCGGAGCTTGTCAGCAAGGAGATGCTGGGACCGGTCGTGCGCCAGGGCGACGAGCAATGGTTTTCGATCGTGCGCTGGACGCTGGCGGCACTGATCGCGGCCGAAGAGCTTGGCATCACGAGCCAGAACGTCGATGCCCTGCGCGCCTCGGAGAATGTCGACGTGCGCCGCTTCCTCGGCCTCGAGGCTGATATCGGACGGAGCCTCGGTCTCGCGCCGGACTGGAGCTATCAGCTCGTCAAGCAGGTGGGGAACTATGGCGAGGTGTTCGAGCGCACCGTAGGTCTCAAATCCCCGCTGGCTCTGGAGCGCGGCGTGAACAATCTCTGGATGCGCGGCGGCCTGCTCTCGGCTGGTCCGCTGCGCTGACGCGGCGCGCATCTCCATCTGGCGGACGGAGAGCAAAAGATCAGGCGTCAGCTCGTGGGCGCATCGAGCCGCCGCGTCAAGTTTTCGAACTCGCGCCTCAGCTCCTCGTTCTTGAAGATCTGCTCGAAGGTCGGGGCCTCGAGCTTCTGGATGGCCTCGAACGAGGCGGAGCTTTCCCGCATCAGGTGGCGAAGCGCGAGGCTTGCCTCGACGGTCTCGAACGTATTGTCGGCGATGCGGAGATCGTGCATCGCGCGGTCGCGGGCGGCGGCGATCTGCGCGCGCTGCTGGGCGAGATAGCGGCGATAGCCCCGCGCCGCCTCCTCGGCGAGCTTCTGGCTCTCGCGGTTGGCTTCGAGCGTACGCTGCTGGTCGGGGCGGTTCTCGGCGCGCATCAATTCGTGCGTCCGTGACTTGGCGGCTGCGAGATCCGACAGGATCGCGTCGAGCTTCGGCATGTACTGCGTGTCGATCTTGTACAGCGTCGAATCCTGCGCATGCACGAGGAGTGCGAACAACGCCGCGTGCATGGCGAAATACTTGCGCGCGGCGCCGGGATTGTCCGCGGTCACGGTCATCAGCTTGGCGAGCTGGCCGTCGATGAGCTTGGCGGCGTGGAACGTCGCGACGAGGCGCACGAGATCACCCGACAGAACGCCATCGAGCAAAAGCTCGAGCTGATCGGGTGCAAGCTCGACGCCGGCCTTGGCGAGCGCGTCCGCGATCTCTCCCTTGGCCGCCTCGATCCCGGTCCGGTTCGCAGCGATGCGGGTTTCATGCTCGGCGATCTTTGTGCCGAGGCTGTCCACGGTATCGGTCAGCACGCCGGGCAACACGCCGTCCTCCGGCGCCGTGAGCTGCTTCTCTTTGAGCGCGACGATGCCGGCCTCGAGGTCGCGAATGTTGGCGCGGTGGCGCTCGATCCGCTTCTGGACTTCGACCACCGGCGCCTCGGTGACGATGCCGAGCGTGGCGTCGAGGAGCTTGCGGATGCGGACTTCCCGGTCCTCGCGGGTTTCGGTCCAGAGAGGAGTGACCAGGAAATCGCTGCGGGCCGGAAGCTTCCTCGCGTCCGCGCGCTGCTCGGCCACGTCCTTCAGAATGCCGTCGATGGCGCGCATCAGGGCGCGGCCTTGCTCGTAGGTCGGATCGCCCTCGCGGGGATCGGGATCGCGCGGAACCCCGCTTGCGTCCGCCGTGCGGATTGGGGCTGTTTCCGTACGGAGGAATTCGGCGATGCCGTCCGTTGCCGGGCCGCTCGCCGCATAAGCGGAGGCGGCCAGCACGGCGCAGGCGGCAGCGAACGCCGCGCTCGCCATCCATGCGCCAGAGTGGACGGGCATCGTCATTCGGGCCTCCTGTGACCTTTCATGAAGCGGCGCAATTCAGGCAAATCGATGTTGTTGCTAGGACGCTGGAGTCGTGCTGTGGGCGTTCAGGCGAGGCCGATCCGGATCGCTGCTTTCGCAGACGAACACCCGCCAGAGGAAAGCCCGAAGGCGGGGCCGCGGTTCCATGCTCATCGGATTGCTTCAGATGTCTGTCGCGGCCTGTGCCACGGCGCCGAGCAGTGCGGGCGTGATCTGGCGAACATCCGTCAGCACGATCATATGGCTCATGGGCGGCGCGCCGCGGGCGGCGGGAAAGCGCGGTGTCTCGAACGTTACGCCGGCCGGCAGACGCTGGAGCGCGAGGCCGAGGCGAAGGTCCCGCCCGCTGATTGCGAGGACGGCGGCGTCCTTGTTCCCATGGCGGAACAGGACGTGCCCGTGGCGGGGGATCGCCATCACATCCGGCAGGGCCTTCCGGATCTCGGCGATCAGGAAGACGGCGAGGGGGCGGAAGGCCTTGGCGCGCTGAAGCAATGCATCGAGAGCTGCGCCGTCATCCTGCCTTTGCGCGGCGGGAGGCGGTGCAGGCTGTGGCGCCGGCGCGGCGGCAATGGGTTCGCTCGGCACTCCCGCAACATCGGTTGGGGCGGCTGAGGCGGGGCTCGCCGATGGGCTCAATGCCGGCCTGCGGCGAGGGCGCTGCGTGCGCCCGGCTCCTGCGTCGCCGTAGATCGGCCGGCCGCCGTTGTTATGGATGCGCTCGATCCAGGACGCTTTCGAGAACATGAAGCCCTCGCGGCGCAGCCAGTCGATGATGTCGTTGCGGTGCGTCAGTCCCGCCGCGCCGATGGCTGCCATCCACTCGTCGAGCGAGCGGCCGGTATCGGCCTTGAGCGTGGCGAGGAACTGACGCTCTTTCTCGCCATAGTCGATGCTCACAGGGGTGCCTCCTGCTGCATCTCCGAGCGCCGGGCCGTGGCCGACAGGGCCAAAACGGCCCGCAAGACCGCGTGCATTCTCAGACCCATCGCCGCGTCCGCGCCTTATACTCGCGCCAAGTGTCTCCGAAGCGCGCTTCGAGATGGCGCTCCTCGGGAAGCACGGCGAGCCAGGTGACGAGCGGGACATAGGCAAGCGCTGCAGCCACGAACCAGACGTTGTGCGTCAGCTCCGCTACGCCGAGCAGCATGAGAACGTGCGCGATATAGATCGGATTGCGCCGGGTGCGATAGGGGCCATCGGTAACGAGCACACTCGCGGCCTTATCGGGCAGGATCGTGGTGCCGTGCCGGCGCAGGGTCACTGCCGCCCAGATGAAGAGGCCGAGCCCGGCCAGCCCGAGCGCGAGCCCGGCGATGTGGCCCATCACGTCGTCCTGGCCCGGCCAGGAAAGGGGCCAGGCAAAGCCGAGCGCGACGGCGGCCGCAATGAGTGCGGCCAGCAGGATCGGCGGCCAGGGCGCGTTTGTCGGCGGAGCGGCGGTGTCGGGGAGGCGCGTCATCGCATCGGCTTCAAGCGTTTGGGTGTGCATGCCTTCCTTGTTACTCGCCTGGGGGAGCGCGTGCAAATTCACGCGCGCGGCCCAACTTTTATCCGTTATCGGTATTATTCTCCGGGCGGATCGGTGGGAGTTCACATCCGGTTCATCCGCTTTTGTCTACGCAAAGCCCGCATGATGAAAAAGGTATATCCATGAAGCGCAAATCCATATTCGTGCTTTCCGCCGCCCTGCTCGCAGCGGGGGCGGGTTTTTCCAGCGGGCTTTCGACAGAGGCACAGGCAGCGACCTACGGCTGCTTCAAGGTGACATCCTCGCATCTCAATATCCGTGCGCGGCCCTACAGCACATCGGACGTCATCGGTGTTGCGAAGCGGGGCGAGGTGCTCGAGAAACGCAAGCTCCTCTGCACGCCGCGTGGCTTCTGGTGCGCGGTGCGCATGGGCTCGCTCGAAGGCTATGCCGACAAGTCGTTCATGCGTAAGACCGCCTGTCCGTAAGCCCTGCTGGGCTCCCCGGCATGCGCGCTCTCGGAATTACAGGGTGCGCTATCCGGGCCCGCCCTCATTGCTATTAGCGTTCGAGACCAATGCCGTTCACGATCGCGAAAATCATGGCGCTCCTGGCGCAGCCTTCCACCATCGCCGTTCTCTGCATCCTCATTGGATTATGGATGACGCGAAAGGGGAGGGCGAGCCGGATCGGCCGGAGCGTCGCGTGGGGCGGTGTGCTGGCGCTGATCGTTGGCGGCCTGACTCCAGCCGGCAACCTGCTCGTCATCCCGCTTGAGGAGCGGTTTTCCTCAGTTGCGCGGCCGACCGCCGCCGAGCGCGTCGACGGCATCATCCTGCTTGGGGGGTTCGAGGATGGCTGGGTATCGTCCGGCCGCGGCGGGCTCGGCCTCAACGAGGCGGCCGAGCGGGTCACGGAAGGCCTGAGGCTCGCTCTGCGCCATCCGGAAGCGAAGGTGGTTTTCACAGGCGGTGTCGGCAGCCTGCTGGCGCATAATGAGGACGCGACGTCACCTGTCGCGGAGTTTCTCGAGGAGGCCGGCGTAGCGCGGGAAAGGCTCGTGCTCGAAGGCCGGTCGCGCAACACCTACGAGAACGCCGCCTTTGCGCGTGATCTCGTCAAGCCGGCTGCCGGCGAACGCTGGTACCTGGTGACGAGCGCCTACCACATGCCGCGCGCCATGGGCCTCTTCCGCAAGGCGGGCTTCGAGGTGATCGCCTATCCCGTCGACTACCGCACGCGCGGCCCCGAGGACGCGACGCGTTTCTTCGGGCGCATTCCCCAAGGCCTGATGCGCCTCGATGTCGGTGCCAACGAGTGGTTGGGCCTCCTCGCGTACCGCGCGCTCGGCCGCATTGACGAGCTTCTGCCGGGGCCCTGAGCGGACACCAGCGGGCTCACGAGCGCCGCAGCGGCCGTGTGCGGGGTGGATCCGTAGCTCCGGGGGCCAGTTCGGCGTCGAGGTCGAAGTTGGCGCAGTTCTGGTCAGCGAGGCGCTGGTTGTAGGCTTCGAGCATGGCGCGGTCGCGGGCGTAGCGGCCTTCAGGATCGCTGCCTTCGCCCGAGCCGCCGAATGCGGGCCGAGCCGCCGATTGCAGGCCGCGCGACAGGCTGGTCGTCAGGACCCGGCTCTGGAAATCGCGAATCTGCACGATGCGCACGGCCATCCGCCCGGTGAGCTTGCGGCAGTCGAGATCCAGTTCCTCCGCCGTCAGCTGATAGCCGCCGCGTGACGGCAAACGGGTGACCGTCTCGGCAGGGACAGCCGGCGAAGGCGGCGTGATGGACGCGGTGGGAAGCTGGATGCCGTCCGTCTGCGAAGCGCACGCGCCCAGCAGCAAGGCTGCGAGGGTCGCCGGTATCCATGCTCTGGCCGGGGTCGTCATAGGTGGTCGATTCTCTCCAACCCGGCGCATTGTAGAAAAGCTCAGGGGCGTTGGGGCGACATTTCCGCCGCGCTTTCGGTCAAAAACGGGGCGCGGGAATGGCTCGAACCGCTTTTCCAGCGGAATTGGTGAACGGCTCCTGCTTTGTGTTTGCTGGTGCTGCTTGCCTGGCGCTTCGGGCTCGCATGGTTCCGCCGACTGACTTAGTCACCATGACCTTCCACTTTTTCCGTGTGCATGCTCGGCGGACCATGGTTGACCGGGGTCTGCCCCGCAGGCTACGCCTCGCTCTCAATACGGCCCGGTTGCCGGCTCAGGCGGCGGCCGCCCTTGCTGCGATGAGGCTCATATGATCCTTGGCTCGTTCGTCAGTTGCGCTCGGCACGGGGCTCGTGTGGCCTCCCTATTCGCGGCGCTCGCCTGTCTCGGGCTGCCGGGCGCGCCGGCTCGCGCGGAGGAGGGGCCAAAGGCACTTCGCTGCTCGTTCGCCGATGGCGCGTCGCAGAGCTTCGAGAGCGGCGTGTTCCATTCGAAAGCATCAACGCCGCTGTCGTTTGATATCGACGATATCGATCTCGAGCAGCAGACGGCGACGCTCAAGGCCGCGCCGGATGCAAAGCCCGGCAAGCTCAGCGTCGTGCGGGCGATCAACGCCAATCATTATCTTGAGGTGGTCAACGAAGGCTTCCTCAATCTCACCACCGTGTATGACAAGGATGCCACGACGGGCCGCTATCCCGCCGTGCATTCGCGGCACGGGGCAGTTCTCGGCAGCCCCATGTTCGGCCAATACACTGGTTTCTGCGCCGATCAGTGAGGCCTCGCGGTGTGACGCTCCATATTCTCAAGCTCTGTGTTGGCGCGACCTCGATCGAGGATCTCGCCGCATGGCAGGCGGAGCGTCTTCGCGAGCAGAGGGCACGTGGCGAAGCACCTCGCCTTTTTCATGCAACGCTGCAGACGCCGAGGCGGCAGGCGGAGCTCTTGGAGGGTGGATCGCTCTACTGGGTGATCAAGGGCATCATTCAGGTTCGCCAGCGGCTCGTCGGCTTCGAAGAGGGAACGAAGGCGGACGGCAGCCCATGCTGCCTGATTCTGCTCGATCCCGAGCTGGTGCCGGTCCGGCCTGCGCCGCGCCGCGCGTTCCAGGGCTGGCGTTATCTTCCAGGAGACGATGCGCCCGCAGATCTTGGGGGTGGCAGTGACGATGCCGATCTTGCGGCGATGCCTGCGGATATGCGCCGCGCGCTGATCGAACTCTGTCTCATCTGAGCCGGAAGGCGAACGTATGGAACGGCCGCCACTCACGCGCATCGTGCGAGACCTTCCGAAGCTGGTGCCGTTCGTCGGTCCTGAAGCGCAGGAGCGCGCGCGGGGACGTCCGTTCGTGGCGCGGCTCGGCGCCAACGAGAGCCTGTTCGGCCCCAGTCCGGCAGCAATTGCCGCCATGCAAGAGGCGGTGGCTGAGAGCTGGAAGTATTCCGATCCCGAAAGCCACGACCTGAGGGAAGCGCTGGCACGTCATCATGGCGTGGATCCCGACAACGTGGTGATCGGCGAGGGCATCGACGGGCTGCTCGGGCTGGCGGTCAAGATCACGGTCGAGCCGGGTGCGGCCGTCGTCACCTCGGATGGAGCCTACCCTACGTTCAACTTCCACGTGGCGGCGCATGGCGGAGCCTTGATCAAGGTTCCCTACCGCGACGACCGGGAAGACCTTGAAGCCTTGCGCGATGCGGCGCGCCGCTCCCGCGCGGCGGTACTTTATGTCTCCAATCCCGATAACCCGATGGGCTCGTGGTGGCCGGCGGAAGAGATCGCCTGCCTGATCGAAGGACTGCCCGAGGGCGTGCTCCTGCTGCTCGACGAGGCCTACTGCGATACGGCTCCTGCCGGGACCGCCCCGCCGATTGATGTTTCCAATCCCCAGGTGCTGCGCCTCAGGACTTTTTCCAAGGCGTACGGGCTCGCGGGGGCGCGGATCGGCTATGCGATCGGCGATCGCGACCTGATCGCGGTCTTCGACAAGGTGCGGAACCATTACGGGATCAACCGTGTTGGCCAAGCCGGAGCGCTGGCGGCGCTCAATGATCAACCGTATCTCTTGGAAGCCGTGGCGAGGATCGCCCGCGCGCGCGAAAGGATTGCCTGCATTGGCAGACGCAACGGCCTCGCTCCGCTCCCATCGGCTGCCAATTTCGTCACGCTCGATTGCGGCGGCAACGGAGACTTCGCGTGCGCCGTTCTGGAGGCGCTTCTTGCGCGGGATCTCTTCGTGCGGAAGTCCGCGGTGGCGCCGCTCGACCGGTGCATCCGGATCTCGTGCGGGCGCGACGAGGATCTCGCGGTGCTCGACAGCGCACTTCCCGATGCGCTCGCCGAAGCACGGCGTGCAAAACCTCGAAAATAGTTCGGCTGGATCGGTCCGTAGGATCCGTGGGAGCGGCTCAGGCGTATACTTCCGTGACAAGCAAGCCGGAGCGGGTTCTCATCGCCCCGGTCCATCGCGAAGAATAGGGGACGTCCATGCAGAAAGCCGGGCTCATCAGCATGATTTTCTCAGCAGCATCGGCTGCGATGCTGCTTGCCGCCGCGTCTGCCGCGACGCCGGCGCGCGCCGACACCGATCTCGCAGGGGCTTGGAAGGGCGGCGGCACCGTGCGGTTTACCTCCGGGGCGACCGAGCAGGCGCGTTGCCGCGCCACCTTCAAGCCAAGCGGTGCGCGTGCCTACGACGTGAGCGCGACCTGCGCCACGCAGTCCGGAACCGTCTCGCAGACGGCGTTTATTCGCGGCCGCGGAAGCAGCTATCACGGCACGTTCTACAATCCGGAATACGATACGTCGGGCAGGATCCAGATCTCTGTCCGAGGGCGCAGCCAAGTCGTGCGGCTGACCAGCAGCAAAGGCTCGGCGGTGATCCGTCTGTCACGCTGATCGTTCGTATCGCAGAGCGGTTCTCGCGCGGGTGCAAGGCTCCGAGGCCGATGCCCGCGGGCCTGCAGTCTTTGCGATTACTTTTGGGGAGGGCCCTGAAAGAGGAGTTCCAGGCTCCCGGGGGCGCCACCTTGCTTTACCTTGGTCTTGGCTTTGCGCCGCTTCGGGCGTTGGTGCGTGCTGACGGGAATGGGCGCCGCTTCTTCAGCAGCGGCTGGCTCGGCTTCCGCCACCGCGGCACCACCCGGAGGCTCGTTCGCAGGGTTTTGCGGCACGAGGCGACGCGGTGCCGATACGGCTCCCGTTACGACCTCCATGGCATCAGGATCGATCGTTGCGTTCTGCGGCACGAGGCGTGAGTGTCCGGCAGACGTCGTATCTTGAGCGTCCACCGCTGGCGCGTTCCCGCCGATGGCGGCCTTCTCCGACGAGCCGGTGTTGATGGTCAGTGCGGCCACGGGGATGGCCGCGAGCGAAAGCACGGTGAACGCGGTCATGGCACGCGTCGTGAGGCTCATGGCCTGATGTCTCCCTCGTCCTCATCGTACGGCGGCCGGCAGGCCAGGATCGCGCTGACCTCGGCGGCCGCGCCGCGCGCCATTTTCGGGCGCTTCACGCCTTCACTCTGCTAACGCATGGTTAAAAACTTACTTAAATTCTTTTATTTTGCCAATGAGATATTTTATTTAGCGTGTTGGAATCACGCGTCTTTCCGGGCTACTTGTGAGTGGTTACGGCAACCCATTCCGGGTCGTCCTGAGTGCGCCGCTCGAACATGAGAAAATCATAGTAGCCGCATCGCCCCTTGCCTGGGAACGACCGGCATACGGCGGGGCGTGCGTGATACACCGTGCAGCAACGCTTTGTGGTGTCGAAGAAGCGGCAGATGGCCCCGTAATGGCGGTCCCGCTTGCGCTTCATGGCGTACTTGCGCCCATGGGCCTCCCGCGTGAAGGCGCGGCGCGCGTCTTCGAATGTCATGTCATGGTGCCGTGCCAGACGCTCGACGTCGCGCTTGTCGAGCGCGATCAGCGGATAGGAGCAGCAGTACCCGGGACACTTTTTGCAATCGTACACGAGGTGCGTTTCCATCTTTCATTGTGTGTCGCGGCGCCGGCTTGCGAGTTCGCGCGCGGGCCGGCCCATCATCGCTGTTGCGCAATTCTGCCGCGAGATTCGGCGTGTTTGTGGATCTGTTAACTTCCAATCCTATCGGCGGCAACGTTCAGCGCCTAAATAAAGATGGGCGAAGACGCGTTTGGCGGCCAAGCAGAACACGGCCGAGGCAGCGGTCCCCACTTGTAGAGATGACCGCGCCACGCTAGAACATAACGAGAACCGAGCTGGTCGAACGAGACGCTTATGCGCGCATGCTCCGCTTATGGCTGCCGACTGTAAGCCCCGCGAGGTGGGTTCCAAAAAGCTTGGGACAACCCCGGCGGCGGTTCGCAGTGGTGTGCGGATGCGCGTAGGGTGCCCAACTTGAGTCGACGCAGCGGCAGCCGCGTGCGTGGCGGCGGCGCTCATCGCCAACGCCATTTCCGGACAACGAGGAGTGAGAAGCATGGCCGGATCTGTCAACAAGGTGATCCTGGTTGGGAATCTCGGACGTGATCCCGAGATCCGCCGTACGCAGGATGGGCGCCCGATCGCCAATCTGCGCATCGCGACCAGCGAGTCCTGGAAGGACCGTAACAGCGGCGAGCGGCGCGAGAGGACGGAGTGGCACTCCGTGGTGATCTTCAACGAGAATCTCTGCCGTGTCGTCGAGCAGTATCTGCGCAAAGGCGCGAAGGTCTACATCGAGGGCCAGCTGCAGACGCGCAAGTGGCAGGACCAGCAGGGGCAGGATCGCTATTCGACCGAGGTGGTGCTGCAGGGGTTCAACGGGCAGCTCACGATGCTGGACGGGCGCACCGGTGCCGGCGGCGGCCTCGCGGAAGGCGGGCAGTCCGACTATGGCGACGACGCCGGCAGCTTCGGCGGCGGAGAGCCTAAGCGTGGGCCGCGTGGGGGATCCAAGGGCGGTGGCGGCGGCCTCGACAAGCCGTTTGACGACGAGATTCCGTTCTAGAGCCGTTCCGGTTTAAGTGGAAACGGGCTACGGCTCTAAGGTCCTTGCTTGATCGTGCTTCTTTCCGACGCGGTGCTCACGGGGCCACATTTGTGAGCAGCGCGTGTACCCGCCCGCGGCCGGACTTGTCGCTCGTCTTTGGCAAGGACGTCTTTGTTTAGCTCTCCTTCGGCAAAGCTTCTTTGTTCAGCTCGCCTTCGGCAAGACTCTCAAACGATCAGGCATAAAAAAGCCCGCCGGGCAAAGCCGCGGCGGGCGAAGATCCGCAGAGAGGCGATTACGGGTTGGTGGGTGCAGGCTCTTGCGCTGGAGCCGGAGAGGGCTCGGCCGGCGGAGGTGTCGCGGCAGGAGGCGACGGCTCGTTGGGCGGCGTTGCCTCAGGGGCCGGTGCGTCAGGGCCAGACGAGTTTCCGACTGCATCCTTGGCTGTGTCGATGGCGCCGGAAACAGCCTCCTTCGCGCGATCGATGGCAGGGCCGGCGGCCTCCTTGGCGGCGTCGAGCGCTTCCTGGGCCTTGCGCCGGGCTTCGTCGATCTTCGGCTTCGACTTGTCCGAGAATTCGTCGAACTTCTCCTTGGTGCGCTCGAACAGCGACTTCGGCGGCTGCTTGCGCTGGAAGTCAGGCGCCGTGGCGAGGGCCTCCTTAGTCAGGTCGGGAAGCGAAACGAAGAGCTTGCCATCCTTCTCGTCGAACTTGAGGGAGGCAAGGCTCACGCCGACCTTTTTCTCCGCCCAGCCGAGATAGCCGCCCGTCCCCATGACGACGCCGACGACCTGATTGTCGGAGCTGATGATCAGGTCCTCGATATCGCCGATGATGGCGCCGTCCGACCCGTGGACTTTGGCGCCGATGAGATGATCCTTGGCGAGGTATTCGGTGTCTGACTGGGCAGGCACGAAGGTCGTGTCCGCGCGTGCGGCGGCCAGGGGGGCGGCGGCGAGCAGAGCGGCGGCG
>NZ_DAIQCD010000048.1:0-15525 GCF_036780825.1 Hyphomicrobium sp.
GAGATCTACACCGGCATGGGCGTCGCCAACGCGCTCGCCCGCATTCTCGGCGGCAGCTCGTTCGTCGCCAATATTCTCGTCGTTATGCTGATCCTGGCCTTGCTGCTGTCCATCATGACGTCCATGGCCGGGTCATC
Organism: Hyphomicrobium sp.; assembly: GCF_036780825.1. Taxonomy (GTDB): domain Bacteria; phylum Pseudomonadota; class Alphaproteobacteria; order Rhizobiales; family Hyphomicrobiaceae; genus Hyphomicrobium_C. The sequence continues at coordinate 138 of NZ_DAIQCD010000048.1, forward strand.
GCGCACGCTCTACCAGGGCTCGATCGACGGCTGCCTGCCGCGATATCTCTCCCACGTCAACGAGCATGGCGCGCCGACCAGCGCCATGTGGACGGACCTGTGCTTTAACCTGTTGCTGCTCCTGATGTCCGACTACGTGTTTGTCCTGGCGGCGTCCAACGTCGGCTACATCATGTTCAACTTCCTCAATCTCAACTCGGGATGGATTCATCGCCTGGATCGGCCCAACTGGAGCCGCCCCTACAGGGCGCCCACCGTCCTTCTCGCGTTTGGTACCCTTCTCGCCTATCTCAACCTCGTGCTGATGGGCGTGGGGGCGAACATCTGGGGCTCCGGAACGCTGATGACCGGCCTGCTGTTTGCTGCCCTGATCATCCCGGTGTTCCTGTACCGGCATTACGTCCAGGACGGCGGCGTCTTCCCCAAGGCAATGCTCGACGACATGCAGCTCGCCGCTGCCGAGGTGCGCGTCACCAGGCGGGCCGGCGTCCTGCCCTATGTCACGCTTCTCGCCGGCGTGCTCATCGTCTACGCCTCCCACAGCCTGACATCGTGAGAAACTCAGCCTCCCCCCAAAAAAACAGCGAGAGGAAGCTCCCCTCGCCGCTCACCCCCGCTATCGTGCTCTTGCTTGCCGGGACATAGGCCCCACGGGCGTGCCATCCCATCGCGCTCGGCCTCAAGCGGCTTTGACGTCCTCCGGCTCATCGTCCTCCACGCACTCGGCGATCAGCTCGATCAACTCGCGCACGACGAACTGGCCTTCGTAGCCGCTGGTCTTCAGCGCATCCTCGAACATCGTCAGGTCCTTAGGACAGGAGACCACGAACACCTGCAGGCCCTCGATGGTCCCGGCTTCCTTCATGCGGTTCTGCGATGGCTTCTCCAGATCCACGGGATCGGGGATCCAGATACGTCCGCCGCCTGCGCCACAGCAGAACGAGTTGTCCCGGTTGCGTTTCATCTCCACAAGCTCGCATCCGAGCAGCTCCAGGATATCGCGCGGTGCATCGTATCCCTTGTTGTATCGACCGAGGTGGCAGGGATCATGGAAAGTCACGCGATAGGCGATCTTCTTCTTCAGCTTGATCCGCCCCTCTTCAATCAGCGTTCTCACCAGCGTCGTGTAATGCTGGATCTCGAATGCGCCATCGAAGTGGGGATACTCGTTGCGGATCGTGTTGTAGGAATGCGGGTCCGTCGTCACGATGGACTTGAACTCACAGCCCTTGAGCGTGTCGATATTCGACGTGGCCAGATGCTCGTAGAGACCTTCCTCGCCCACGCGGCGCACGTCGTTACCGGCATTCATCTCGCCTTCGAAGAGAAGTCCGAAATTGACCCCGGCCTTGGTCAATAGCTTGGCGAACGCCTGGGAGACCTTCTGGTTGCGTGGATCGAACGAGGCGTAATCGCCGACGAACCACACCACGTCCACCGGCTCCTTGCGCGCGTCCTTGATCTCGAAAGGCAGCGCCTTCGTCCACGCTGCACGCTTGCGCTTGGATTCCCCGAACGAGTTGCCGCTCTTGTGGATCGACTGCAGCGTCTTCTGCAGGATGGGCTCCATCTCGCCATCCTCGACGAGCTTGCGGCGCATCTGCACGATGACCGGCACGTGCTCGATCGCGACCGGACAGATTTCAACGCATGCCATGCAGGACCGGCACGCCCACAGCGTCTCGGCAGAAATCTGGTTCAGGCCAGTGCCATGCACCTCGAGCAAGGAGTCCGCCGGCAGGCTTCTCGATTCGAGCGTCGCATTGGAAAACTCACGAAGCGACAGGATCAGGTCTCGCGGCGACAGCGGCGCCCCGATCGCATTGGCCGGACACGCTTCGTGGCAGCGGCCGCACTTCGTGCAGGCGTCGAAATGCAGAAGCTGTTTCCATGTGAAGTCGGTGATGGTTGCGCAGCCGGCGCTTTCCTCATCCTCCGGCACCTTGGGAAGCACGCGGCCGGCCTTGGGGTCGCGGAACATGAGCGAGGCGGCTGCCGTGAAGATATGCTTCACCTTTGTGAACGGGATGAGCGCGATGAAGACCAATGCCAGGATGCCGTGGAACCACCACAGGCCAAAACGGAGCGATCCCGCCGCCTCCGCCGTGAGCCCGACGCCCGCCATGCCATGGGCGAGGAGCGCGCCCACCGGCGACCACCAGCGGAAGTCCCACACCGTCGGACGGTCAGCAAGCCAGATAAGGCGCGCCGCCTCGAGGAAGAAGCCGGTGATGCCGATGATGATGAGCGTCCACAGGAACGCCCAATCCTCGCGCCGATAGGCAGTGCGGTCGTAGCCTGGCTCGCCCGGCTTCCGATCCGGGCGCGCATAGTCGAGCTTCGGCAGCTTCAGCCACTTCCGCCGGTACATCATGTAGATGAGCCCGACAATCAGCGCGACGCCGGCGACATCCATCACCAGCGAGAACACGAGATAGAAATCGCCATACCAGAAGCGCAGACCGAACAATGGCTCGACGATGTCGTACTCGAGCGTAATGGTTGAGGTGCCGATGAACAGCAGGATAAAGCCGAAGAAAATGGCGGCATGCATCCGGCCGGCGGAGGGATCGCGACGCTTCAGCGTGCGATGGGTCAGCATAGTCTGAACCATGTCGAGAAAGCGGGTCCATAAAAGGCCCCAGGCCGCATCCGGGCGCCCCCTCCGGTACTTCCGAACCTCGACATACACGCCGTATATGAAAACGGCGATGGCGGAATACCCTATCGCGTAGAAGAGCTGGATGGTTTGCGGCTGAAAATCCTCAAAGAGGATGCGTGTTATGTCTTTCGGATCCACGTCAGCACCCCAATTGCCGCGTAAAGCCAAGTGCTGTATCGGTTTTCCGGTCGTTCACCGCTTCGCTAAGGATCGCGGTGCAGGAATTTCAGCGCGGCCCTACGGCCCAACGGACCAATCCGATCCTGCGATCGCCACGGCGCTGCGAGAGCCGGGAATTGCCCGGTCATTGATTGGAATAGCGCCACGATGTCGAGCTTTCATCACCGGCGCATCTTTAACAATCACCCTTATGACTTACATCCAAAGGAGTATCCGAATACTTTGTCGGATGAATTGGCCGGCAAATGATTCCTCGAGGGAAAGCATAGAAATGTTCATTCTTTCGCATTGCGAAATCGTATTGCGACGCGAAGATCTGGCGAAAGGAGGGAGAAACTTTCCTTGGCCAAGCGTTCACGTATGGCCTTGGAATTGACCTGCACTTCTCCCGGCGGGTGCGCCCCAAACACGTGCCTCCGCCGGATGGCACACGCACCGCGAGCGACACGCGATGCCTGATCCGAACCGGATGCCGCGGCGGATGGAGCCGCTCGTGGGAGCCGGTTGGACGGCTGCCGTGAGCTTGCTCCTGCTCATCGGCCCTATCACCCCAAACGCCGCCGAGGAGCCGAGGCGCTTGGAATGCATGGCCTGCCATGCAGGAGCGAAGCGGATGGATGCCGGTGTTGATACGGGCCGCACCCGCAGCGTCACGATCAGCGCGGGAGATTTCCGCAATGGCGACCATGGCAAGGTCGATTGCAACGATTGTCACGTGAAAGGTTTCGACACCTTTCCCCATTTCCGGAAAAAGACCGAGACGTGCATGAGCTGCCATCCCCGCAAGGAGGAAGGCGCCCGGGCGGATCAGCCTTATGACTTCGATCGCATCCGGAGAGAGTTCGAAGGCACCGTCCACTTCACGGAATTCAGCCATGCCAAGGAGAGGTGCTGCGGCACCTCGGCCGAACAGCCGGCCCGTCCAGGCGCGCTCGCGCCAAGCGGCGGCACCGCGGCAAAGACAGCACATCGCTTCACATGCGAGCACTGCCATGAGCCGCACTATTTCAAGGCGACGGAGCGGATCAAGGAGCCGCGTCTCATCAGCGACAACGACAACGCCCCTTGCCTGCGCTGCCATCAGGATGGCGCCACGGGCCCACTGGCCGATCCATCAGCATCGGGCCTCATCGCGGCGCATCGCTACCTTCCCCACGCCCAGCTCCACCTCGACGGGACACGCTGCATCGATTGCCACACGACCGTGACCTCGGCCGTCGCCCACGATCTGCCTCTCGGCAGAGGCGCCGACCAGGGCTGCAACACCTGCCACAGCATCGACAGCGTACTTCTCGGCCGTCTCTACCGGTATGTCGCCAACACGGGATCGGACACCCTCGGCTTCAACAATTCCCGCATGCTGCAGGACGGCTATGTCATGGGAGCCAATCGGCATCGATGGACGGACGCAGCAGCGTTCCTCCTGATGAGCCTCGGCCTCGGTCTCGTTCTGGCCCACGGCGGGTGGCGTATCCTGTCCCGCCGGCAGGGCCCATGGTCGACGGGGAGCAAGCGAGCGAAGAACGAAGCCAACGGGCGGAGGCCGGCTACGTCGCGTGCATCTGGCAATGGAGGCGCGGCATGACCCCCCTCTGGGTCCGTCTATGGCATTGGGCCGTCGCCGCCCTCTTCGTCATCCTGGTCCTGACCGGGATCGTGCTCACGTACTCGCGTTCGAGCTTCGCCTTCATGAACTACGGGCTCGCCGATACGCTGCATCAGGTGACGGGCATCATCTTCTCGATCCTGTGCGGTGTCTTCCTCGTGGTGGCGCTCGCCGGAGGATACTGGCGCGGCTATCAGCGGCGATGGCAGGGGCTGGGTGCCCGCATGCGCCTGCACGCTACAAATGTTGTTGAGGGCGGATCGGCGACATCCGACGCAGAAGAGACAAGCCGCGCGCGTCTCGAAGCTTCACGCGGGCTGCTCTTCCTCGTCCAGCAGTTCCTTTACATTCTGAGTGTCGTCATCCTGTCGCCGCTGCTTGCCATCACCGGCGTGTTCCTGCTCTACCCGGAGCTGGCGCCGCAAAAGGTGGCCGGCCTCTCGGGCCTCTGGACCTTCGCGCTCGCGCATTATTGGGCCGGTCTCGCGGGCGCGCTGTTTCTATTGTTCCATATCTACATCGCCACCATCGGCGGCTTGCGGCGCATGATCAAAGGCCGGTAGGGCGCAGCGCACGCCGGTCGCGCCTTTCGCCCGACGCTCCCTCGAATACGCACGAGCGGTTCCAAGCTTGCTGCTCCCAAGCTCCAGCCCAGCGGCTGGCGCCTGGATCAGAAGCGGCTCACTTTTCCGCGCGATCCTCACCCTTCTTCGATTTCCGCTTCGGAAGCGGCTCGCTCTTCTTCCGCCACCAGTCCGCCAGCCTACGGCGCTCATCCACGGTGAGGCGCTCGACATGATCGAGAAAGATCCCAACCGCCTCCTGGCGCAGCGTCCGCTCCTTGTCGCTTACGGCGCCAAGTGCGCTCTCGACGGCAGCCCTGTCGAAGGGATCGGCTGCGAGCTTTTCGGCCGCATCCCGCCGCGAGGCCCGAATGTCGTCGATCAACGGCCGCAGCCGCACGCGGTCATCCCGCAGCTGCTTGCGAATTTCCTTGCGGCGGGCCTCCGGCAGCGTGCGCGTGAGCCCCATGAGTCCGAAGTCTTCGCCACGCGGATGCCCCCGAAACCCCGGGTGATGCTTGCCGAAGCCGAACATGGTGCCGCCGACAACGCCGACGATCAAAAGATTGAGGGCGAGCGACGCGACCAGCGCGTATTTCAAGCGCCGCGAGGCGCGCGGCCTCGGCTCGGCTCCGGGCTGGGAGACGTCGCTCAAAGCAGATCCTCCTCAAACATGCTGAAGGCGTCCGAGTCGAAGGCGATCTGACCGGAGTCGAACTCCATATCGCCAGAGGCCTCGGCCATGAGCGGAGCGACGGCCTGGTCGAACGTACCCGCGACACCAAACAAGGTCCCGAGCACGAGCGAGGCGGCAAGCAGCGCGGCTGCGGGCCACTCCCTATCCCTGTGCATCGGCGGCCGGCGGCTAGAAGAAGCCGGAGCGACTGCCGCCACGGCCGGCAGAGCCGCCGCAGCAGGCGCTTCGGCGATTGCGGCGGCAAGGATACGGTCTGCAAGCGCCCGTGTGTCGATTTCACGCTCGGGCGCAAGGTCGAGCAGCCGGTCGAGCGCCTCTGCTTCGCGCAGGCGCGTCTTCGCTTCGGCGCTCTCCGCAAGCAGGCTGGCAAGATCCCGGCGCAAGGGCGCCGGCCAGCGCGTGCGGTCGCTCCCGAAACGCTCCAGGACCTCGTCCAGGGCCGCAAGCCCGTTTGCTTCCATCATGGTCTCATCCGTCATCGCCGTCGTCCCGGGCCTTCCAAATCTCATTGCTCGCTCAGCAGCAAGCTTTTCCAATCTTTCGCGAGCCGCGTGCGCAGCGCCCTTCGGGCGCGGGCGAGGAGACTCTCCACCGCCTCGTCCGACACGCCCAGAATTTCGCCCACCTCGGCCTGGCTCAAACCCTCGTGGTGAAAGAGCGTCAGCGCCCGGCGCTGCCGGTCCGGCAGTCCGGCCACCGCCTCCCCGACACGGCGGACGAGATCCTGCTCTTCCAGCTCCACGGCCTGCGTCGGAGGCTCCTCCACCTCGGGCACCTCGTCGGTAACGACGGTGCGCCGCCCCGCACGGATCCGATCGAGGCACAGGTTCGTCGCCACCCGCCTGAGCCAAGGCCGCAGCCCGTGCGGTCCAAGATCGAGCGTTTCACCCGAGCGCCACAGCCGCAGCATGGTCTCCTGCGCGATGTCGTCGGCCTCCGCTTCATCCCTCAGCATGCGCCGCGCCAACGCCACGATCGCACTCAAATGGCGATCCATCAGGACACGAAACGCCTGTGCGTCCTGGCGGGCGACGCGTGCCAGCAGTACGCGGTCCTCAGGCGCATCCGGCCAGGGACCCCCGGTCACGTTGGCTCCCGGCGTCGTGCCCATCGGTCCGCTTGGTCCCGACCCCACCTTCACCCCGTCACATCTCACGTGTTTGCTGGGCAGCGCCACCGGATCTCGCTCCGCAACTGGTCTCGTGAGCAAGAACGGCCGCACCCATTGGAATCCGTCGCAACTTAACCGATCAAGCGGCGAAACAGTACTGCAACCGCTGATAGCGTCTCGCGCAGCTGGCCCTCGAGGGTGGCGAAATCGGGCGCATCCCCGGCCCTCGCCAGCAGCGCCTTGAGGCCGCTTGGCGCCGTAGCGGGATCGAAAACCTCATCAAGACATAGCCTTAGCACCTGCGTCAGGCTGTGCGTCAGGCGCGTAGCCTGGATTAGGGTTTCGGCATCGGCAGCGGCAAGCGCCCCCGCTGCGGCCAGCTTGCGGAAGGCTGCCAAAGTGTTCTGGTCCAGCACCTCGCGGTGGGCGCCGGCATGCACGAGTTGCAGATGCTGAGCGATGAATTCGAGATCCACGAGCCCCCCGCGCACCTGCTTCAGGCTCCAGATGTTGTCTGTGCCCTTCTCGGCGGCGATGCGGGTCCGCATATCCAGCACATCCTGGGCTATGGCCGCGTCATCGCGACGGCGCACCAGCGTATCGCGGATGGTCGCCTCGACCTTGCGACGGAGATCCGCCGGCCCGGCCACCACACGCGCCCGCGTCAGCGCCATATGCTCCCAGGTCCACGCCTGTGTCGCCTGATACTCTCGGAACGTCGAGAGCTGGGCGGCGACCGGCCCTTTCTGCCCGGACGGGCGCAGCCGCATATCGACCTCGTAGAGCGTACCCTCGGCGGTTGGGGCCGAGAGATGCGAGATGAGGCGCTGCGTATAGCGCGCATAGTACTGGCTCGGCGCGAGCGGCTTCGGTCCATCGGACTGGAGGGCGGCCGGATCGAAATCGTAGACGACGATGAGATCCACATCGGAGGCAGCGGTCATCTCGTGCCCTCCGAGCTTGCCCATGGCGAGGACCACAGCTCCGCCGCCGGGAATACGTCCGTGCGCTCGCTCGAGCTCCCGCTCCACATCCTCTGCGAGCGCGGCGATCAGCGTTTCCGCCAGGAGCGCATACGCCTCGCCCGCTTCATCGGCGTTGATGGCACCGGAGAGAACCTTGACGCCGATGAGGAACCCCTGCTCGCTGCCGACGATGCGCGCGCGGTCCAGCACGTCCTGCGGATCGGATGCGAGACTCAGCTCGGCGGCGATCGCGTCTCCGAGTTCCTTGGCGGACGGGAGCGCCGCAAACGTCTGCGGATCGATGACCGCATCGAGCAAGCGGCGGCGGCGGGAAAGGATGCGGGCCAGGCGCGGCGCTGTGCCCATGATATCGGCGATGAGCCGTAACAGGGCCGGATTTGCCCTGAGCAGCGAAAAGAGCTGCACGCCGGCCGGCAATGCAGCCAGAAACGTATCGAAGGTCGCGATCGCCCGATCCGGATCGGCCGTATCGGCAAGCGCCTTGATCAACGCCGGCTGCACCTCCGTCAGGAGCTCCCGCGCGCGCGCCGAACGAACCGCCGGATAGCGGCCATGGTGCCAGCCGCGCACGGACGCCAGCAAATCGCTCGGACGCGCGTAGCCCATTCGCGAAAGTGCCGTAACGGTGCCAGGATCGTCCGTCTCTCCTGCGAACACGAGGTTCTCCCCTTCCGCCGTCAGGTCGGGTGAATCCTCGAACAGGCGCGCATAGTGCCTCTGCACGCGCTTCAGCACGGCAAGGATCTCGCCCGAGAACTCGGCGAGGCTCCCGTAGCCGGCAAAGCGCGCGAAGCTTTCGAGCTGTGCCTGATCGCTTGGAAGCTCATGCGTCTGCTCATCGGCCACCATCTGCAGCCGATGCTCGATCCGGCGCAGATAGAGGTACGCATCGGCCAGGTCGTCGGCAGTCTCCTTCGCGAGCCAGCCGTTGGCGACGAGCATGGCAAGCCCATCCAGTGTACTGCGGACGCGCAGACTGCGCTGCCGGCCGCCGGCGATAAGCTGCTGCGTCTGCACGAAGAACTCGATCTCGCGGATGCCACCCGGGCCGAGCTTGATGTTCTGCCCTGCCACTCCGATCGCGCCGAAGCCGCGGAACGCATGGATCTGCCGCTTCATGGCGTGGACGTCTGTGATGGCGGCGAAGTCGAGACTACGGCGCCAGACGAACGGCGCCAGCTCCGCGAGAAACGCTTCACCGGCATCGACATCGCCCGCGACGGCGCGGGCCTTGATAAGGGCGGCGCGCTCCCAATTCTGGCCGAAGCTCTCGTAATAAAGCGCGGCGGCATCGGTCGAGAGTGCGATCTGCGTCGCCCCCGCGTCGGGCCGCAGGCGGAGGTCGGTGCGGAACACATAGCCCGTCGCCGTGCGTTCGCCGATCAACCGCACGAGATCGCGCGTCAGGCGCACGAAGAACGTCGGCGCCTCGAGCCCCGGCTTGAGCCTTGCGCGGGCCGGTTCATAGAAGACGATGAGATCGATGTCGCTCGAATAGTTGAGCTCATAAGCGCCGTATTTGCCGACGGCGAGGACCATGTAGCCCGAGGTCGCCTCGGGCTCGGCATCGCTCGGATCCGCAAGCCAGTCGCCGCGCGCGGCCGCCTCTCGGAACAGGAAGCGCACGGCGCCCTTGAGAGCCGCGTCCGCCGCCGCGCTGAGGGCCCCCGTCACCTCGTCGACGCTCCAGACGCCAGCGAGATCCGCGAGCGCGATCAGCAGCGCCACCTCGGACTTGTAAGCCCGCAGCGCCGTCATGGCGTCGGCGAGGGTACCGATCTCGGCAAGGCTTGCGGAAAGCGTATCGGTGAGGTCGGCGAAGCGGCGCTCCGGAATACTCCGCAGCAGCCGCTCGAGGCGGGCGGGATCGCGCAGCGCCTCGGTACGGAGAAAGGAAGAGCCCGCCGCGACACCGGCCATCAGGGCACGGGCCGGCTCCGTCTCAAGGAGAGCGACGAGGCCGGCAAGCGAGGCCTCTCGGCGCCAGTCGTCGAGAAGGAGATCGAGGCTCGCACCGCCTTGCGGATCCTGCGGCAAGCGTTTTTCCGCATCCAGCCGCTCGAGCAACGTGCCGTTCGCTGCGATGTCTGCCGCCATGCTCCCGCTCCGTCGCGCCCGGCCTGCTGGGCCCGCCCGGATCGTCTATTCACTCATCGCCTCGCGCGCAAGCGCCGCTGACGACTTACGGCGCGCGGGCCTCGCCGATCTCCTGACCGCGGGATGACCGCTGAGCCGCATGCAGGAGCGGGAGAATGAGCACCACGCGCAGGCCAGGAGCGTTGTCCTCGAGGCGCACCGATCCGCCATGGAGCCGCGCCACGGCCGCAACCAGGCTGAGACCTAGGCCTGTCCCCGGCTTGGTGCGGCTCTTTTCGAGGCGCACGAAGCGGCGCAATGCGCGATCGCGGTCCTGGGCATCGATGCCGGGCCCCCTGTCGGCAACGGAGATTTCCGCCATATCCGAGCTGGCACGCACCTTGACCGACACTTCAGCGCCGGCGCTGCCATCCCCGCGCGTGCGCGCCGCCTCTGCCGAATATTTGATGGCATTATCGACCAGATTGGCCACAGCCTGCCCGACGAGTTGCCGATTGGCGGACGCCACGATCCCCTCGCCAGCCTCGATCGCAAGGCTGAGCCCCGCTTCCTCGGCAACGGGCTCATAAAGCTCTGCCACGTCACACACGAGATGTCCGAGATCGAACGCTTCGGCGCTCTCTTCCACCACGCCGGCCTCGAGGCGCGCGATGAGAAGGAGCGCGTTGAAGGTCTTGATCAGGTCATCCGCCTTCTCGATGGTCGCCTCGAGCCCTTCGCGATACCCTTCGGCCCCGCGAGACTCCCGCAACGCCGCTTCCGCGCTGTTGCGCAGCCTGTTGAGCGGCGTCTTGAGGTCGTGGGCGATGTTGTCGGAAACCTCACGCATGCCGTTCATGAGCTGCTCGATACGCTCCAGCATGGAGTTGAGGCTCTCCGCCAGCTCATCGAATTCATCTTGGGCGCCGGTCATCGGCACGCGGCGCGAGAGATCGCCCGCCATGATCGAGCGCGTCGTCGCGTTGATGGCCTCGATGCGCCCAAGAACAGAACGGCCGATGGCAATGCCTGCGATGATGGCTGCCAGAGCAAGCGCGCCGAACCCCCAAAGGAACGTTCGCTTGATGCGCGCGGCGAGCGCCAACTGCTCCTCGACATCCCGGCCGACGACGAGGCGCAGGCCAGCGCCAACGGGGACCGGCACGGCAACGCCGAGCCTGTCGGCGCCGAGTGCGTCGCCGTCGCGGACGAAGCGGAACACGCCTCCGGCTGGACTCTCGGCGATCTCACGTGGATATGCGCGCAGATTTCCGGCGAGCTTGCGCCCGCTCTCGTCGGCAAGGAAATAGAGGCTCGCCCCATCCGTGCGGCTCAAGAGACGGATGCGCTCGGCGAATGCATCGGGTTTGCTGCTTGCGGCCTCATGCGCGAGTTCCGCCGCCGTGCTGCGCAGCTCGTCCACCACGTGCTCCGTGAGCAACGTGTTCGTCTGCCAGAAAAGCACGCCGACGATGAGCGCGGCGGCCGCAAGGAAAGCGGTAGCGCTTACCGCGGCAAGGCGGAACGCCTGCGTCCCCATGATGCGCACGGCAAGATCAGAGAGCGCCGTCACGGACCATGTATCCAGCTCCGCGCACGGTGTGCAGCAGCGGCCTGTCGAAACCCTTGTCGATTTTCGAGCGCAAGCGCGAGACGTGCACGTCGATGACGTTGGTCTGCGGGTCGAAGTGATAATCCCACACGTTCTCGAGCAGCATGGTGCGCGTCACCACCTGTCCGGCGTGCTTCATCAGGTATTCGAGTAAGCGATATTCACGCGGCTGTAACTGGATCGGCTCGCCCGCGCGCGTGACCCGGTGAGACAGGCGGTCCAGGATGAGATCACCCACCGCATAGCGGGTCTCCTGCTCCTCGGGGATGGCGCGCCGGCCCAGGGCTTCGACGCGCGCCAGCAGCTCCGTGTAGGCGTAGGGCTTGGTGAGATAGTCGTCGCCCCCTGCGCGCAAACCCTTGACGCGATCGTCAACGTCTCCGAGCGCGGAAAGAATGAGCACGGGCGTCCGGTCTCCCTCCGCGCGTAGCGTGCGCACGACTGAGAGGCCATCGAGCTTGGGCAGCATGCGATCTATGATGAGGACATCGTAGGCGTTCTCCTGAGCCATGGCGAGACCGCTCTCGCCATCGCCTGCGAGGTCGGGTGCGTGCCCGCTCTCCTTCAGGGATTTTTGCAGAAATTGCGCCGTCTCGCGGTCGTCCTCGATCACCAACACGCGCATCAGTCGCATCGCCTCCGAAACCGCGGTTGGCGGCTGAGGCGCCGCCCGCCGACTTCCCCCCGTCAGATACATCGGGGCGGCCCGGCTCCTCAAGAGCCGCGCCGCCCCATGGTTCACTCCGTTGCGGCGCTAGCTCAGCCCTTTTGCTTGAGCTGCACCGGCACGTAGCGGGTCTGGTTGGACGACTTGACCGAGAGCATCACCGCCGTGCGGTTGAGTTCCTTCGCCTTCTTGATGCCATCGGCCACGTCAGACGGACCGTTCACCACGCTGCCACCGATCTCGAGGATCACGTCGCCGGCTTTGATGCCCTTCTCGGCAGCATCCGAGTCCGGGTCCACCTCCGTCACCGTCACGCCCTCGCCGCCGACCTTGAGAGGCGCCAGCGTAAGGCCGAGCTGCTCGAGCGCCGTCGTCGTCGGATCGGCGGACTTGCCCTGCTCAAGATTGGCGAGTTCCTCCGTCGAGCCCGGGAACTTACCGAGCTTGACCTTGACGGTCTCTTCCTTGCTTCCGCGCCACACTTTGACGTCGACGCTCGTATCCGGCGCGTAGTCGGCGATCTTGCGCGCGAGATCGCGGCTATCGGCGATCACGTCGCCATTCACCTGGATGATCGCATCCTGAACCTTGAGACCGGAAACGGATGCCGGGCCGTTGGGCGTGATCTCGCTTACGAGCGCACCCTTGGCGTCAGGCAGGCCGATGGCGGCAGCGGTATCCTCATCCACGTTCTGGATCTTGACCCCGAGCCAGCCACGGCTCACGGAACCGCTCTTCTTCAGCTGGTCGATGACGTCGACGGCGGTGCGGGCCGGCACGGCGAACGCAATACCGACGTTGCCGCCCGACGGGCTGAAGATCGCCGTGTTGACGCCAATCGCCTTGCCGTCGAGATTGAAGGTCGGCCCGCCGGAGTTGCCCTTGTTCACGGCCGCATCGATCTGGATGAAGTCGTAGGGTCCCGACCCGATATCGCGGCCCAACGCCGAGACGATACCGGCCGTCACCGTGCCGCCGAGGCCGAACGGATTGCCCACCGCCAGCGCCCAGTCGCCGACGCGCGCCGGCTTGTCGGCGAACTCGACGAACGGGAAGGTCTTGGACGACTTGATCTTCAGAAGCGCGATGTCGGTGCGCGGGTCGGTCCCAACCAGCTCCGCCTCGAGCTTCTCCTGATCATCGAAGCTGACCTGGATCTTAGTCGCGCCGTCGACGACGTGGTTGTTGGTCACGACAAAGCCGTCAGCCGAGATCACGAAGCCCGAGCCCTGGGCCTGCGTCGGCCGCTGCTGCGGCATGTTGCGGAATTCGCGCGGCAGGTTCTTGAAGAACTCGTAGAAGGGGCTGTCCTCGGGAATGTCCGGGAAGCCCTCTGGCAAGCCGCTCCGCCCCCGCCGATCCTTGCTTCCGGCAACGACCGAGATGGACACCACCGACGGCTTCACTTTCTGGATCACGTCCGCGAAGCTGAGCGGCGCGCGGCCGAACGGCGTTTCGACACTCGGCTTGTCGGGTGCGAGCTGCGCAAGCGTCGGCGTCATGCCGAAACCGGCCGCCAGCACGGCAACGGACGCCACGGCCGCCGTGGCTACGCCGGCCACCTTGCGTCTCGAGCTCCCGTGAGATTTTGGCCCGATCTTTGCTCCGGGAGTTCCGGTATCGGAATTAAGCATTCAATCCTCCGCTCAGAAAGCGCTGCAATCGACTGTCACCGGCAGAGTTAGTCCCTTTGGCCTTACGGCTGCCTTTCGGTCACGTTAAGAGTTCGTAATGCGCCAAGATCGTTCCCGTGAAGTCCGCCCGCGACCCGCCATCGTGCGCTGCATCCGGTATGCCGCCGCCCTGGCTCTCGCATGCGTAGGCGCAGCCGCAGCGGCGTCCGTCGCCTCCGCTGGCAACGCCAGCCGCCCCGTTTCGGCAGGAAGCTCGTTTTCATTGGTACGCCCGATTGCCGTCTTCGGCGCTGACGACCGGGCGTTCCTTCCCGCCGGCATGACGGCGCTGAGCAAATCCATCGGCCTCCTTTACGAGGACCGGTCGCATTCGGTCTGCACCGCCTTCTGCGCGGGCGACGATGTGATCGCCACCGCCGGCCATTGCCTGTTCCGCACCGAGGGCGAGCGCCCTCTCCGCCTTACGGGCATTCGCTTCCGCCTGCAGCCCGAGGGGGCCACGGTCGCGAGCTCACGCATTGCCGGATCAGCCCAGAATGGCGAGGCGCAGCATATCGCCGCCGGATCTCGCGCGCTTCGCGTCAAACCTCCAATCGATGCCGTCCAGGATTGGGCGCTGATAAGGCTCGAGCGGCCGATATGCCGGGGCCATGCCCTGCCTATCAGCCGCCAGCCGACAAGCGCGTTGCTCAAGCTCTCGGCCGCCCAACGCGTCTATCAGGTGAGCTATCATCGCGATTTCGGCGCCTGGGACCTGGCGCTTGGCAGGCCGTGTCCCATCCGCCGCTCGTTCAAGGGCGCGGACTGGCGCGCCATCGAGAAAGACTTCACTGACGCCGCCCACGTCATCCTGCACACTTGCGACACCGGCGGAGCGTCTTCCGGATCCCCGCTGCTCATCGATGGGCCGAACGGCCCTGAGGTCATCGGCATCAACGTGGGCACATATCTCCAATCTCGAGTGCTGACGCAGAGAGGCGAAGTCGTCCATCGTTACAAATCCGAGACGGTGGCGAACACGGCCGTCGGCGCCGCCGCGTTCCGTCCCGCGCTGGAAGCTCTCGCGCACGCAGACATCATCTCGACGCGCACCGGAATGCTTTCACTGCAGCAGCTTCTCGCCTCCGAAGGACTGTACGAGGGCAAAATAGATGGCATCTACGGCCCGCGCCTCAACACCGCCGTGCGGGCCTTCGAACGGAACGAAGGGCGCCGTGAGACAGGTCTCGCCACAGCGGCGCTGATGAAGCGGCTCGCGGCCCGCGCTGCCGAGCGGCGCAGCACGCTGTCCTCACGGCATCATCATCCGCAAATGGAAACCGGCAGCGTCGGATCGCACACCGTCTCACGCGACCGCGCGCGGCTACCGCGCTAACGCCGAGCCTTTCGGCTGATCCGCACGCCGCGTTGGATATCGTTAGACTGCTTCCGGAAAAGCGGGAACCGGTCATGGCGAAGCCATGCAAGTCAAAAGTGTCCGACGAGAAGCACGAAGGAACAAAACCTAGAGCCGTTCCCGTTTCCACTTAAACCGGAACGGCTCTAGAGCCTTTTCCGAGCTTACAGAATCGCTAGGGGATTCCCATGTGTCGCG
>NZ_DAIQCD010000049.1:0-10293 GCF_036780825.1 Hyphomicrobium sp.
AGTCCTCTTCTGGGCACCACGGCTTTTCTAAGCCGTTGGTACGTCGTAAGTATTCAGCATCATTGAGAAATCGAGCATTGAGTGCTCCGCGGGCGCGCCCATGCCTCGTTGAAGGCCGCCCTTGATGGCGAGAGATCGCCCCCTCACGGACGCGAGTTGGACAGAGTGGGTTGCGGGTCATCCCGACCGGGCTCGCCGGGGTAGAACCTTTCGCCTTGGAGAGAGCGGCGCGTATTGGCTCCGCTCCGTAGCCTCACCGCGGATAATGAACGGAACGCTAGGGAGCGTTCACTTTTATCGGAAGCGGATCGCGCGACGTGAACACGCTCGAGCCGTTCCGCTTTAAGTGGAATCGAGGAACGGCTCTAAGCTTTTGTTTCCTCGTGCTTCTTATTCGAAAACCGGTTCCCACTTTTCCGGAAGCACTCTAAGTCTTTATTTGAGAGACTGATTCACATTCTAGGTGAATGCGTGTCCGCGCCCACCTCGAACGGTCAGGCTCTAGGGAGCGTTCCAGCCCTCGTGGTCGAAATGTTCTGCATAAACGTGAAGGGCTTGGTCGATCACCTCAAGACCATGCGCTGGATCGCCCTTTGTCGTGAGAAAGCCTGTGCCGTCCTGGAGTTCGCCGATCACTACGTGAAGGGTTTCGTCGGCCTCCTGGGGAAGCTTGCAGTTCTCTATGAGGTATTCGATCTGCTCCTCAATGCCCTTGGCGAACGCTTGCAACTCCGCCGTATCCGCCTGCGGAGACAATGCCTCCCGTAGTGTGCGGATGCGCTCCATCCCGCGGCGAAGGGGGGCGTCCGTCGCCCATTTGCGGCCGTGGTCCAGCTTCAGGTGATGCGCTCCATGATCATGGTGATGGACGTCGGCCAGCGCGGGGAAGTGCCCGAGGACGACACTGCCGGCACCAACCAGGAGAGCAGCGAGAAGCCCGAGGACCGTTTTTGGAGAAATGAAAAAATTTGTCATGGCGCGCTCTTATCTCACTCATGCCGGCTGTTTGCGGATGCGGCGTAGGTGATAGATAGGATACTCCGCTGGCTGGCGGCGTTGATTTTTGTCACCCGAGCATCGTGCGCAGGCGTGCGATCCATGGGGTCACGGGTTCCGAAACTGCGAAGGTTCCATCAGGCGTACGTGGCAGGGCTCTCACCGTCCCGCCCCTGCCGTGGTTGGGCACGGGTGCGGTCATTGGGCTGATATCCGCCGCTGGGCTCAGTAGCTATGCCTCCTGGAAGATGAGTTGCCGCCTCGCATCTTTTGCCATTTGAACCTGCGCGCTCCTCGGGTAATCGGTTCCACGTTTCCGCCAGCTTCTGAGGGATGGAAGAGGATAGCTGTTCAAGAGGCGGTTCAGAAGGACGTCACACCATGAGCGAGCGCGTTCGCATCGCTGCGACCTACAGTTTCGAGGCTGCACACTGGCTTCCTCATGTTCCGGATGGCCACAAGTGCAAGCGGATGCATGGCCACAACTATCGTATCGAGGTCTTGATCGAGGGCCCGCTGGACGCGCGCGGCTTCGTAGCGGACTACGCCGAGCTCGATGCAGCGGTTCAGCCGATTATCGACAGCCTGGACCACCGCTGCCTCAACGAGATCGAAGGCCTGTCGAATCCGACGAGCGAGGTCATCGCGTTATGGCTGCGTGACCGGATCAGGGCCGCGCTGCCCGGCTATGCGCCGAGAATCCGCGTCTGGGAGACGCCGCGCTATTGGGCGGAGGTCTCGTGAAAAGGACCGCTCCGGCCTGATCGGATTCGGTGCTGCTCGGGAGGCGGTTACGCTTGGACGCTCCTTGGCGTCCAGCTTCGTGGGCCGTCATCATCACCTGGATTCCGGCGACCTCAGTGGCGACAGAGCAGGAATACCTGTGAAGACGTATCCCGATCCGTAGACGGCCTTGAAAGGCGGAGGGTGGCAGCTTGCGGCTTCAATCTTGCGCCTGAGGCGTAGCACTACGGCATCGAGGTTCCGGGGATCGCCGCCCTGGCTCAGGTTGCTTCGCTTCTGGGGAATGTGGGGTGCAGCGATCAGCGGCTTGAGAAAGGCGATCTCCGTCGCCGTCAGCGGCACGACGTTCCCGTCGGGCGTCAAGAGCTGCCACAGCATTTCATCAAGGTGCCACGCGGGAGGCGCGGCTGCTGTGGACGCCGCCGAGGTAGGCTTCAGCCGGCGCAACAGATTGCGGCAACACGCTTCGATCTCCCGCAAGGATGTTTCCTTGACAAGGTAGATGTCCGCTCCGACGCTCCGCCCAGCAAGCCGATGCGCCTCGTCGCCCAAAGCGGTGAGCATGATGATGCCGACCGCCAAGTCGTATTTCTGGCGCGCGGCGGCGGCGATCGCGAATCCGTTGCCATCCGGCAAGGCGAGGTCGAGCAGGATGAGATCGGGCCGCGTGCGTTCAAGGAGAGCCAGACTCTCCCGGCATGTGGCCGCCTGATCGACCTGGAAACGGCGCGCTAGAAGATAATCGACGAGGTCGATCCGGAGTGCCGGCTCGTCCTCCACCACCAGGACGCGGCCATCATACTGCATGGGCTGCATGGGCTGCATGGGGGATTGCATACGCCGTTCCAGGGATCATGACCGTTGCAACCGTTCCGCCGCCTTCGCGCGGCTCCAGGGTGATGCTGCCGCCATGGCGTGAAGCAAGCCTGCGGACGGTGTAAAGACCCAGGCCCATGCCTGCCGTTCCGCGTGAATTGGGAGCGCGAAAGAACTTCTCGCCAAGTCGCATGCGGTCCTCCTCAGAGCCGAGGCCGACGCCTCGATCCTTTACCGTCAGGTAGATCCGGTCGTCCTCAGCATGGAGCGAGATGTCAACGGGGCTGTGTGGGGGCGAGTACTTGAGGGCATTATCGACGATATTGGAGAAGATGATCCCTATCATCTTCCTGTCTCCGGTCATGGTCAGCTGCTTCGGCAGGTCAAGCACGATGCGAGGTGACTCCGCAAGCGCTCTGATCTCCCGGATGAGGTCGAACCGTTCCAGTTTTTGCCCCGCCGCCTCGCGACGGGCATAGACGAGAAACTGCTCGACCAGAACACCCATGCGCGCCGCTGCCGATCGGATCTGTGTCACCCGCCTGGCGTTCGCCGGGCTCGCGATTGCAGGTTCTTCGCCGAGGAGCTCGCTCGAGCGCGAGACAATCGCCAGCGGGGTGCGCAATTCATGGCTCAGCATCAGAAGTTGAGCGCGCTCATCCTCGATGCGCGCCAAAAGCTCCGTTCGCAGCCGCACGCCGACCAGAATGGCCGTCATCACCCCTTTTACGAGGAACGATAGAAGGTGGAGAAGCAGGTAGATCTCCATAAACGGGTTGGGGTCGAAAAGGCTTCGCGGGGAGATCAGCCAGACCACGCTGCCGCAGATCGCGCAGGAGACTGCGATGAAGCACCACCACGCGACGATGACGCGCCGCAGGGGGCTTGGCAGTCCGCGATCCTGCAGGAACAGCAAGGCACAGCGCGCGTAGCAGACCGCGCCTACGAACGCCAAAATCGAGATGCGAAGCGTGACATCCTCCGGCCGGAGCCAGAGCAGTACGGGCCAACTGAGCCCTACGGTCACCAAGACAAGGGCCTGCGTGCGCCGCGGGGCGGGCAGCCCCAGAAACCGCGCGAACCCTTCCAGAATGAGCGCACCGCTCAGCGCCACCAGAAGGTTCCCGAACCATATGCCGAGAAACGGAGAGAGCCCCGGTAGGGCGACCCTCAGGAGCAGGCCCGTTCCTCTCGCGGCGAACGCCATCGCCAGGGGAAGCATTCCCGCCATCTGCCGCTGCGTCCGCCAGAGCAGCAGACCGCTCAGGCAGAACAGCACGTCTGCGAGGACGGAGATCACGAAGATGGTCTTGGCATCAAGCATGCGCGCGGATGCTTAAGCGCTTCGACCGGGGAAGCAAGATGCTTTGCCGCTAGTTTTCATCAGAATTGGTCAGAGAAAGTCTATATTGGTGCGTTTCCATTTGATGTTCTTTTGCTTATCGAATTATCGATTGGTTTTATTTCGTTATTTCTCGTGAAATCTAAAGTGGAATCGAGTACGGGCAGTGTTATTCGCATAAGCGCGCTCGGCTTGCATGCCCATGGTCTCTTTCTTTCATTCGTCGATCGGCCAAAAGATCGCGCTCGCTGCGGTTGCGGCCTGCGGTATCATTCTGCCGGCGTTTCTTGCATTCGTCTTGATCGATCTCGCGCCGCTGTTCGTACTGCGCACCATTGCGCACAGCGGCGATCTGATCGCGGGCGCACGCTACAATTTCGTCAGCATTCTCGTCCTCTGCGTGCTCGCTGTCGCGGCATGCGGCGGTATCTGGCTGTTGGCGCGCATGGTCACGCCGCTCGTTTCTCGGGATGAGCGCGCCGACGCGGATCGGGTGGCGGGAGCAAGCAAGACGTTGGGGCGAGAGCTCGCAAACGTGCTCGCCGTCATCCGTCGGGATATCGCAAACAAGGAGGCGTACGCGCGCTCCCTCGCCAATGCGCAGGCGCGCCTCGCGAAGCTTACGGAAGCGGAGCAGGTTCGTGTCGTCGTTAGCCTTCTCGTTGCGGAAAACGAGCGCATGCGCCGTGCCAGCGTGGATAATAGGAGAAAGCTCGAAGCCTGCGAGCGCGAGATTGCGTCTCTCGAGGCCAACTTGTGCCAGGCGGAGAAAGCGACGCTCAAAGATCCGATGACAGGCATCGGCAATCGCCGGCTTTTCAATGAGGCCATACAAAAGGCCGTCAACGAGAGCAACGCGCGTAAGACGCCGCTGTCGTTGATCATGTGCGATATCGACCATTTCAAGCGCATCAACGATACGTTCGGCCATGCCGTCGGCGACGAGATCATTAAGGCGCTGACGCGGATCATCGCATCGAGCGTTCGCGATGCGGACAGCGTGGCCCGGTACGGAGGGGAAGAGTTTGCCATCATCCTCAGCGGGATAGGAGAGCAGGCTGCCACAACGATGGCGGAGGGCATGCGACGCCAATTCGGGGCCAAGCAGTTCTCGATCCGCAAGACCAATCAGAAGATCGGCCGGGTTACGGCGTCATTCGGTGTGGTCGAGCATCGCCCGGGGGACGACGCGGAGACGTTCGTGCAAAGGGCAGACGCAAAGCTCTACGAAGCCAAGGCGCGCGGCCGCGATCGTGTTGCTGGCGGCGAGGATTACACGTGAGTGTCTGAAATTTGTGGGCTCGTGCGGGGAGTGACACGCATCGTCATGTCGGGTGCCGACGACCCCGATGGGATGTGAGGGCGTCACTCCCCTTTGTCGGACCGGGTCCATGCATTGTGCGGAGTTTCGTCGTGCTTGGTGCGATCGCTATGAAATAAGAGCGCCATCAGGCCGACGCCGAGGGCTGTCGCCATGGTGACGCCCAGCACGGCAGCGACCGTGCCGTGGAAGCCCAGGCCGTGGAAAATTCCGAAGTACCACATCCCAAGGTAGCCGACCGCCAGAAGAATGGTGCTGGCTACGATCATCACGCGTGTTTCGCTCATGGCACCGATCCGGTGAAGGGGCATTGGTGGATCGTAACACGATATAATTGGTGCGCATAGCGGCTCGCCGCTCAAGACCGGAGGTGCCGTTCTCGATCCTGGTCTCTGCGGTTGCGTTGCGGGGCTTGGGAAATGTTTCGTCTGCCCGGCCGGAATCTCGAGCCCCGGACAGACGGACGATGCTCGAATGCTACCAGATGCGTTCCGCTAGGCCCTCTTCTTCGTCCAGCCGGTCGATCTCCTGGCCCTTGAAATCGGCGCGTGAGACCACGCCCAGGATCTGGCCGCGATCGACCACCGGCAGATGGCGGAAGCCGCCGTCGCTCATCGCACGGAGCGCGTCGATCGCTTTCTGCTGGGGGGAGATCGTGACGGGGTGGGGTGTCATGGCGTGCTCGAGCGACGTACCGCCCCCTTTCCCGCCGGCGAGGAGCCGAACGGCGTCGCGGCCGGTGAAAATGCCGATGAGCTGCCGGTGCTGGTCGACGACGAGGACGGACCCGACGCGGCGCTCGCGCATGGCCTCGCAGGCTTTCTGTACGCTGTCGGTGGCTTGCATCCGGAGCGGTTCCTGATCACGGACGATGTATGCCATTCTGCGGTTGATCATCGTGCTACATGCCTTCTCGCCGTTGCCCGAACTCCACAGTCTAGAGCACGATCGTTCGGCACGGAATGCATTTCGCATGCGGAAGATCTCGCTCAATTCTGCTTTACATCAAGCGCCAGGGCGTCAACGGAGAGGAAGCCGATCCCGTCGCGTCCATCACTCGATGCGTGAAAGCGTCCATACGTCGCCCCGCAATCCTTTGGCTGTCGGGGCGAAATGGGTAAGCTCGCGCAGAAGTCTTTACAGACATGCAGCAGAGGACGAGGGAAGGGGCCAATGCTGAGACCCGGAGCGGAGCTTCTCGTTTCCGCCATGCTGCTTGCCGCAGCCTCACCCGCCGCGATCGCGTCGGCCAAGACCAGCGATGCCGCGCAAGGGGCGGTTCCGACCGTAGTGGCGGACGCCGCGCCCGCACAGACTGCAGCGCGCCCCGATACCGCGGCAAGCGCGTCGCCGGCGGTGGCGCGGAAGCTCGACGCCGTGCGGAGCCGCGGCAAGCTTCTATGCGGCGTGAACACGAGACTCCTCGGCTTTGCGGCCCGCACCGAAACCGGCGTCTGGGCTGGTCTCGACGTGGACTTTTGCCGGGCCTTGGCGGCGGCGGTTCTCGAAGACGCCGACAAGGTGGAGTTCATACCCCTCGAAACCAACGAGCGATTCGATGCGCTGAAGGACGGCAAGATCGACGTCCTTTCCCGCAGCACCACCTGGACCATGAACCGCGAGGTGGATCTCGGGCTCACCTTCGCCGGCGTGCTCTATTTCGATGGCCAGGGCTTCATGACGCGGGATGATCGGGGATTGGTTTCAGCCCAGCAGCTCGCTGGTTCCAAAGTTTGCGTCGAGGCGGGCACGACCACCGAAAAGAACATGGCCTACTTCTTCAAGGTGCAGCAGGTGGAGGCGGAGACCGTCAGCCTGCCAACGCGCGAGGAGACGCTCAAGGCGTATGCCGAGGGGACGTGCGACGCTTACTCGGGCGACCGCTCCGCGCTCTTCTCGGATCGTGCTTCGTTCGCGGAGCCGGCCGCGCACACGATCCTGCCGGAGGTGATCTCGAAGGAGCCGCTCGGCCCAGCTGTCGCGGGCGGGGATGAGGAATGGGCGGCGATCGTGCGCTGGACACTCGCAGGCCTCATCAATGCCGAGGAGGTCGGGCTGAATAGAACCTCGGCCGGTCAGGAGGCGCCTCTCGACGACGAGGCAAAGCGGCTCATCGACGGGGCCGGCGCGAGTGGAGAGAAGCTGCGGCTCGGCAAATCCTGGCTGCGCGCTGCTGTGGCCGCAGTCGGCAACTACGGTGAGATGTTCGAAGCGAATGTCGGCGGGGAAAGCCCTCTCGGCATGGAGCGGGGGCTCAACGCGCTATGGAAGCGCGGCGGCATCCTCATCGCTCCCCCGATGTGGTGACGGGCAACGCACCTTCGAAGATGTCCCGGATCTGACAGCGATATGCGTGAATTCCCTGTATTCTCCAATAAGCCGAGCCCGGCGATGGTGGCACTGCTGTCACTCGCGCTCCTGCTCCTCACCGGCGTGACAGCCGCCGAGGCGCAGCGGCAACGAAGTCTGCCGCCAGAGCCGAGTCGTGAGGCCTGGGTGAGCGTGTCCGCGATCGATCGGCTGAGCCGGGCGATCGATCGCTATCGTGACATCGTGGCTGCGGGCGGCTGGCCAACCCTGCCGGACCGCATCACGCTGAGGCTCGGCGACAGCGGCACCCATATCGCCACGTTGCGCCGCCGCCTCGAGATTAACGGAGACGTGCGGCCAGGGGGCGATCGCTATCAGTTCGATTCCGTGCTCGAAGCCGGCGTGAAGCGCTATCAGATCCGCAACGGTCTCGAGCCAACGGGGATCGTTTACGGCATCACGCAACGGGCGCTCAACGTTCCTGCCGAAACGCGCCTGCGGCAGCTCGAGCTCAATCTCACCCGCATGCAGGATTGGCTTCCGCGCGCGTTGGCGCCGCGCGTCATCCTCATGAACTCGGCGAGCTTCGAGCTGCAAGCGATCGCAAATGGTCGCGTGGAGGTGACGAGCCGCACGGTGGCGGGCAAGCGCGCGACGCCGACGCCCGTCGTCAGCAGCGCGATACGGGCGATCAACCTGCTGCCCTACTGGCACGTGCCCACGTCCATCGCGAGGGCGGCGCTCATTCCGGCCATTCGCAAGGATCCCTCCTACCTCTACCGCGAGCACATCCGTGTGTTCTCGTCCTTCGGCGGCGAGGAGATCGACCCCGCGGTCGTGAACTGGTGGGGGCCGGAAGCCAATCGCTACGTGTTCCGGCAGGATCCAGGACCGCACAACGCGCTCGGCCTGCTGCGCTTCGACATGCCGAACAAGCACATCGTCTACCTGCACGATACACCGATGCAGAGCCTGTTCCGCTCGTTCGAGCGCGCCTACAGCGCCGGATGTGTGCGGACGGAGAACTATCTCGAAGTAGCCGCGTGGATCCTGGCCGGTGAGGGCGGGTGGACGCGGCAGGCGCTCGAGGACGCGATCGCAGCCAGCCAGCGCAAGACCATCAAGGTCAGCCAGCCGGTGCCGGTGCATTTCATCTATCTCACGGCGTGGGAAGAGAACGGCACCGTGCAGTTCCGCAACGATCTCTACAACCTCGACGATGGCGCCCAGGATAGTGGCGGCGATGCCTCGGCAAGCGTGATGTCCATGCCGGTCGCGCCGTAAATCCCCAAGGATCTACGCAAGAGCGGCGCGGATGGCGTCGAGGCCATCGGTCAGCGCGGCCGGGCCCGGTTGGAGGATCAGCGGCGACTTGATCTCGATGATGCGCCCTGTTCGGATCGCAGGAATCGCGTTCCAGCCCTCGCGGGCCGCGAAGCTGTCGCGGCGCACCTTCCGGCCGCACCAGGAGGCGAGAACGATCTCCGGGCTGCGGGCGATCACCTCCGCGCTGGTCACGATGCGATCTTTCGCTTCAGGGCGTGCGCGCAGCTCGGCGAAGATATCGGTGCCGCCTGCGATCTCGATCAGCTCCGACACCCAGCCGATGCCCGAGATCATCGGATCGTCCCATTCTTCGAAATAGACGCGCGGACGTGCGGGGCGCCGGCTGCTTTCCGCTTTGACTTGGTCGAGGCGCGCTTCGAGCGAGCGTGCGAGCGCGTCCGCTTTCTCAGGGCATCCGATGAGGGCGCCGAGCGTGCGGATCATGGCGAAGATGCCGGCGAGATCGCGCTGGTTGAAGAGGTGGACGGCGAGCCCGGCGCGCGCGAGTTCGGGGATGATCGGGCCCTGGATGTCGGAGAAGGCCAGGACGAGATCCGGCTTGAGCTCCAGGATGCGCGCGACGTCGGCCGAGAGGAAGGACGAGATGCGCGGCTTTTCCTTGCGCACCCGAGGCGGGCGGACGGCATAACCCGAGACGCCGACGATGCGGTCCTCCTCGCCGAGGAGGTAGAGGGTCTCTACGGTCTCCTCGGTGAGGCAGACGATCCGCTCGGCCGGATAGCGTCGCAAGAGCGCGCTGACTAGGCGGAGAGGCTCGCGCTGGGTGCTTCGACCGGTTTCACGAGCGACAGTGCGACGGCGGCACGATGGATGACGAGGAAGCCGACATAGGCCACGGCGTTGATGGTCAGCACCTCGCCCACCACGGCGAGCGAGAAGGTGTCGCCGGTGTAGGCCGTCGCGACGCCGAAAGCATAGAGGCCGACCTGATAGACGACGAAAGCGGCTGCGAATGCGACCGCGGCCGCGATCAGGGCGGAGCCGGTGCGCGGGGTGGCGGCCGATGCCGCAAGATAGCCGAGCACGGTGGCAGCACCGATGGCGGCGCCCCAGGCGTACGTGTCGGGCGTATGCGGGTAGCTGAGCAGGACGAAGCCCACGGCCTGATTGAGAACCCAGACCGCAACGACGAGGATCAACCCTTCGGTGCGATTGAGGGTCAGCGCTGCCAGGGCGGCGACTGCGGCAAGCGGCGCGACGCAGGCGAAGCCGTAGCTGCCGATCACCGTCAGCGCAGCTATGAGTGCGATCCAAAGACCGGCACCCGAGGTTGCCGGCGTGCGTCCGTTCGCGGCTACAGCGTTCTCGGTCATCGTTTCATTCCTTGTCTCGTGTTCTGGCGGCCCGGCGGCAGACGGGGAGGCCCATTCAACTTACGGATAGTGCTCTCAGGGGACGTGTCAATCCCAATACGGTT
>NZ_DAIQCD010000049.1:10393-15465 GCF_036780825.1 Hyphomicrobium sp.
GCCCATTCAACTTACGGATAGTGCTCTCAGGGGACGTGTCAATCCCAATACGGTTTGGGGAGGCGAGTATGAGCCAGGAGGCCAGGGCAGCCCTTGAGGTCCGGCAGACCTGGGCCCAACGATCAGGCTTTAAAGGAAGTCAAGTAGGGCGCCCAGCGTTTCGCTAGGGGCTTCCTCGGGCAGGAAGTGCCCGCAATCGAGGGCGTGCCCGGTTACGCTCGAGGCCGACTTCTCACGCCAGGCGGCGAGGACGTCGAAACGCTTGCCAACCGTGCCGCGGGCACCCCAGAGGACAAGCAGCGGCATGGCGAGCTTTTGTCCGGCGGCGTCGCTCTCGCTATCGTGGACGAGATCGATGGTGGCGCTGGCGCGATAGTCCTCGCAGGCGGCGTGGATGGCGGCGGGGTCGAAGAACGCCTCGACGTAGTGACGGAGGATCGCCTCATCGAACGCGCCCTCCGTGTGCGACCAGGATGCGATGGTCTGGCGCACGAAGAAATGCGTGTTGTTGGCGATCATGCGCTCGGGGAAGTCCGCCGGCTGGATCAGGAAGAACCAGTGATAGTAGGCGGTGGCGAACTCGCGGTCGGTCGCCGCGTACATCGTTGCCGTCGGGCAGATGTCGAGCACCGCCATGCGCTCGACGGCATCGGGATGGTCGAGCGCGAGACGATGGGCGACGCGGCCGCCGCGGTCGTGGCCGACGAGGCGGAAGCGCGGGAATCCGAGAGCCTGCATGAGGGCAACCTGATCGGCCGCCATGGCGCGCTTGGCGTAGGCGGCGTGATCGTGCCCGCCCAGCGGCTTGCTAGAGGCGCCGTAGCCGCGCAGGTCTGCGGCGATGACGGTGAAGCGGCGGGCGAGGTCGCCTGCGATCTTGTGCCAGCAGGCGCGCGTCTCCGGGAAGCCATGCAGAAGCAGAACGGGCGGGCCCGATCCGCCGACCAGGGCTGCGATCTCAATGCCGTTGCCGACCGGGATGGTGTGTGATGTAAAACCCTCGAACATCGGCGGCCTCCTGCCGTCCGTGATAGGCAAAACGCGTGTGCGGGGGAAGGTTCATGAAGCTCGTCCGGTTCGGAGCCAAGGGAGCGGAGATGCCCGGCCTCGTCGATGGCGAAGGCAGGATCCGTGATCTGTCACAGCATGTGGCCGACATCGGCGGGGAGACGCTGGCGGCGGATAGCCTGGCGCGGCTCAAGGCTCTCGATCCGGCAACGCTGCCGCTCGCGCCAGAAGGCGTACGGCTCGGCGCGCCGGTCGCTCGCCCCTGGAGCTTCATTGCCGTCGGCCTCAACTACGCCGATCACGCCAAGGAGACGGGGCAGGAGATCCCCTCCGAGCCCATCCTTTTCAACAAGCTCGGCAACACCGTATCCGGGCCGTTCGACGATGTGATCTATCCCAAAGGCGCCAACCGGATGGACTGGGAACTCGAGATCGCATTCGTGATCGGCAAGCGTGCGCGCTATGTCGAGGAGGCGGACGCCATGGATTACGTTGCGGGCTATACGATCTGCAACGACGTGTCCGAGCGGCGCTTCCAGTCGCGCCGGAACGGACAGTGGGTCAAAGGCAAGGCGTGCGAGACGTTCGGGCCGCTCGGCCCCTGGCTGGTGACGACCGACGAAATCGCTGATCCGCACAACCTCTCCATGTCGCTCAAGGTCAACGGAGAGGTCCGCCAGCAGGGCTCGACCTCGACCATGATCTTTCCAATCCCGTATCTCGTCTCCTACATCACCCAGTTCATGGTGCTCGAGGCTGGCGACGTGGTGACGACGGGCACGCCGCCGGGAGTGGGCTGCGGGATGAAGCCGCCGCAATATCTTGTCGCGGGTGACGTGATGGAGCTCGAGATCGAGGGCCTCGGCGTGCAACGCCAGACGGTGGTGCCGTTCAGCGGCTGAGACGGGGACGGCGCGTGAGCGTTCGGTGTTGCAACTCAGCGCACAGAGAACTTGAAGGGCACCGACACGACGAGAGGGCCTGCGGCCCTGGCATCGCTTGGCATGGCGGGGAAGGGGGCGGCGCGCTCGATGGAGGCGACAGCCGCGTCATCGAGCAGCTTCGAGCCTGAGCTGGATGCGATCTCGCGCGAGATCAGCTCGCCTTCGGGACCGACGGTGAAGCGGATAATCACCGTTCCCGACTGGCGCGAGCGGGGGTTCACCTTGCGTGACGAGATGCGCGAGAAGAGCTTGCCCTTGTAGGCGGAGAGCGCGGTCGTGCTGCCGCCTGATTGCGTTACCCCGGATGCGCGGAGCTCGTCGATGGCGATCTCGGTCTGCTCGATCGCCGCGATCTGCTCCGGGCGTGCCTCCTGCACTTCCTCGGGCTCGGGCTCGCGGATCACCTGCTCTTGCTCCGGACCGAACTCGGAGCCGATGACGTGCTGAACGTCCTCCTCGGGAGGCTTCACCTCCTCGATGGGGGGCGTCGATTGCAGGACCGGTGGCGGAGCCTCGACGGCATCGATACTGACCTCCGCTTCGCCCAGCCTCGCGACGCCTTCGAGGGCGATGCCCTGCTCGACGACGAAGAGGTCGTCGCCCGCGCCCTCATCCAGCGAGGCGCCGCCGGGCGTGATCATCAGGATGGCCACGGTCGCGCCATGAAGACCAATCGAAGCCAGCCATGTCAAAACTCGTAAAATCATGTCGCCAGATGGCTCCACGTGCGGCTGCGATCACGGTGCGCGCCGCGTGCGAGGCCGGCATGGTCTGGCGCGGCCCCGATGTTGCTCATTGCGCGCCCCTGGGTTTCGGCTGCGAGAGCAGCGACACGCGGCCGTAGCCGCTTTCGCCAACGCGGCCGAGAACGTCCATGACGTCGCCGTAGTTGCTCTTCTTATCGGCGCGGACGTAGACCACGGTGTCGCCCTCGGAGGCGCGCAACTCGCGCAGGCGCGGGATGAGACCCTCTGACGAGACCTGCTCGTCCCGGATGTAAAGCGATCCGTCCCCTGCGAGCGAGACGACCATGGCCTTCTTCGACTGGCTGACGCGTGCGGCCGAGGTGTCCGGAAGCTCGAGCGGCACGCCGGCGACCATGAGCGGCGCGGCGACCATGAAGATGATGAGGAGGACCAGCATGACGTCGACCATCGGCGTGATGTTGATCTCAGCCACGGGGCGGTAGCCGCCATCGTCTTCATCGCCCCGGAACGCGTCATGTCCGGCCGCCATTCCCATTTAGGATGCCTTTCCGGCGCGCAGAGGCTCGGCCACGCGAGGAAAGCCTTCCGAAGCCGGGCCCGCCGGCCGCGATAGGCGCTTCGCAAGCTCCGCGATCGAGGTGTTGGCGCGATTGGCGCCGCGGCCGAGGGCAACGGCGATCATATTGTAGGCCATGACTGCGGGGATCGCGGCCGCCAAGCCGAGCGCCGTGGCGAACAAAGCCTCGGCGATGCCGGGGGCGACGACCGCCAGAGAGGTATCCTTCTGGTGCGCGATGGCGGTGAAACTGTTCATGATGCCCCACACCGTGCCGAATAGTCCGATGAAGGGGGCGGCGGAGCCGATCGTGGCGAGGAAGGGAAGACCGACCTCGAGCTTCTGCAGCTGCGCCTTGAGGGAGAGACGCATGGCGCGCTCGAGGCGGGCTCTCAGCTCGCCGCGGGGCTCGTTGCGGCCACTGTCCTCGGCTTCGTGATGGGCGGCCGAGAGAAGCGTGCGCACGAGGCCGCGCGGCGCCTGTGCCGTCGCGGCCTGATCGTTCACCGCCCGCTCCAGCCGGCGCAAATCACGCCCGAGCTTGGTCAGGCGGATCATCTTCTCGAGGATGATGGCCCAACACGCGACCGATGCGATGACCAGCATGAGCATGACCGCCTTGACGACGGGGTCAGCTTGCAGGACGAGACCCCAGATCGAGAAATCATGACCTGCGGCGACGGCAATTTCTTCCACGGCAATACCCTTTGCCCGTCCTGATACTGATGCGCTCTACTTACTTCTGCTTCACTTCTGCAGTTCTGCGTCAGTCAGCGATTTCACCGTCACGCCAGCGAGGCAGTTCTCGACGGGGCCCGCCTCGGCCGTGCACTCGACGACATCGTTGATTAGGAAGCTGCCGATCTTGTCACAGGGCGTATTGTCGAGATCGAACAGTTTCACGGTGCGCTTCTTCGCCTTGAGCGGCGCGAGATCCATGGCAAAGCGCCGGCCGATGACGCCGTCCGACTGGAAAAGAACGAGATCGAGCTTGAACGCCTTGTAAGAGGTGTCGCTGTCGTTCTGTACGACCATGTAGGCGCGGCACCCTGAGCCTTGCGACTCAAGCTTATTCAACTCGACCGTGAGCCCGTTCGACTCGGCCATCGCCGGCAAGCAGCCGACGGAAAAAAACGTAAGGGCGGAAAAGCCGATGGTGCGCGCTCCGGCGCGGATCTGTCGGGTCAAGAATAGCCTCCTGAACTTAGAATTTCCGGCTGGCTTGCTGTCCGCTTCGTCCATGCGCCATGCTGCGGGCAGTTGCTGGCTTCGTATCATTATAACCTGACACCGCGGCGCCGTCCCCTGGCGCAGTTTCCGAACGAGGCTCCTGGAGCTGCAATCAGCGGGTGCATGCCCGCGTCCGTCTCGTCCGCCACCATGACGCTGGTGAATATCGCGAAACAGCGACGGGAATCAACCAAATGCGCAGGAGTTTTAGGAGGCGTCAGCCGGGTCATCCCGGCATGCTGCGCCGCAGAAATCCCACCCTGGTCATCTAGATCATTGGGCAAGCAAAGAAAAAAACTTCCATGCAGGCTATCCGATCTTCCTCTTTTTATATCTGGATTGCCGCAATTCGCGCGCCGGGTTGCCGTGTTTTTCGATAACGTCCTGGTAAATCGGGAAAAATTCCCGATGCGGAAGCGCCACATTCGCGCCGAATTTCGCCGGCTCGGCAGGGAAATGTGCCGTTACATCGTTGACCCGGGCTCAGCATAGCTCGTACGCCTACCCTAGGTATTTACCTGGATGCACATATCCGTCGTGATGTGGGCGTCCCAAATGGGATCGGGGGAGGAATAAGAATGGGGACGGGACGGGGGATCGGACGCGCGGCCGTGCTTGCCGGAGCGC
>NZ_DAIQCD010000050.1:0-10481 GCF_036780825.1 Hyphomicrobium sp.
GCCTCGCAGCGCCCGCCCTTGACGTTGAACGAGAAGCGGCCCGGCCCATAGCCGCGCGCCTTCGCCTCCGGCAGGCCCGCGTACCAATCCCGGATCGGCGTGAAGGCGCCGGTGTAGGTGGCGGGGTTCGAGCGCGGCGTGCGCCCGATCGGCGACTGATCGATATCGATTACCTTGTCGAGGTACTCCAGGCCTTCGATCCTGTCGAAGGGCGCCGGATGCTCTCGCGCGTTGTTGAGCTTGCGCGCAACGGCCTTGTAGACGGTATCGATCAGGAACGTGGACTTGCCGCCGCCCGAAACGCCGGTGATGCAGGTGAAAAGCCCAAGCGGGATCTCGGCCGAGATGTTTTGCAGGTTGTTGCCCCGCGCCCCCGTGATCTTGAGCGCGCGGCCCTTCTGCGGCTTGCGGCGCGCCTTGGGTAGCGGGATCTGGCGCGTGCCCGAAAGGTATTGCCCGGTGAGGCTCGCCGGATTGGCCATGATGTCGGCGGGCGAGCCCTGCGCGATGATCTGGCCGCCATGCACGCCGGCGCCGGGTCCGATGTCCACCACGTGATCGGCCGTGAGGATCGCATCCTCGTCGTGCTCGACGACGATCACGGTATTGCCGAGGTCGCGCAGGTGGCGGAGCGTGCCGAGCAGACGATCGTTGTCGCGCTGATGCAACCCGATGGAGGGCTCGTCGAGTACGTAGAGCACGCCCGTGAGGCCGGAACCGATCTGCGAGGCGAGGCGGATGCGCTGGCTTTCGCCGCCCGACAGTGTGCCGGACGAGCGCGACAACGTGAGATATTCGAGGCCGACGTCGTTGAGGAAGGCGAGGCGCTCGCGGATTTCCTTGAGGATGCGCGTCGCGATCTCGGTCTGCTGTTTTGTGAAGGTCTTGGGGATCTCGGCGAACCAGGCGTTGGCCGCCTTGATCGAGAGATCGCCGACCTCGCCGATGTGCTTGCCGCCGATCTTGACCGCGAGCGCCTGCGGCTTGAGCCGGTAGCCGCTGCACGCCTCGCATGGATGTGCGCCCTGGTAGCGTGCGAGCTCCTCGCGCACCCAGTCGCTGTCGGTCTCGCGCCAGCGCCGCTCGATGTTGCCGATCACGCCCTCGAACGCTTTCGTGGTCTTGTAGCGGCGGAGGCCGTCCTCGTAGACGAAGGCCACCTCCTCGTCACCGGTGCCGTAGAGGATGGCGAGCTGCACGTGCTTCGGCAGGCGCTCCCACGGCGTCGACATCGAGACCTTGTAGTGCTTGGCGAGCGCATCGAGCGTCTGCTCGTAATAGGGCGAGGTGTTGCCCGTGCGCGACCATGGGTAGACCGCGCCCTCCTTCAGCGAAAGCGATGCATCGGGGACGACGAGATCGGGCTCGAACTGCAGCTCCGTGCCGAGCCCGTCGCATTCGGGGCAGGCGCCGGCGGGAGCGTTGAACGAGAAGAGGCGCGGCTCGATCTCCTCGATGGTGAAGCCCGAGACGGGACAGGCGAAGCGCGCCGAGAACGTGATGCGCTCGTGCGTCTCGTTCTTGTTCTTGAGCACTCCCTTGGTAAGGGAGGGCTCAGACACCTCCGCGTCTTTCCCTCCCCCCTTGTGGGGGAGGTCAGGAGGGGGGGAATCCTGAGCAGCCGACGTTGGGGTTCCCCCCACCCTAGCCCTCCCCACGGGGGGGAGGGGACGATCGGCGAACTCGGCAATCGCGATGCCGTCGGCGAGCTCGAGGGCCGTCTCGAAGCTGTCGGCCGCGCGCTTGGCGATGTCGGCGCGCACGACGAGACGGTCCACGACCACGTCGATATCGTGTTTGTATTTCTTGTCGAGCTTCGGCGCGTCGGGGATCTCGTAGAAGGCGCCGTCGATCTTGACGCGCTGGAAGCCCTTCTTCATGAGCTCGGCGAGCTCTTTCCGGAACTCACCCTTGCGCCCGCGCGCGATGGGAGCGAGCAGGTAGAGGCGCGTTCCCTCCGGCAGCTCCAGCACCCTGTCCACCATCTGCGAGACGGTCTGGCTTTCGATGGGAAGCCCCGTCGCCGGCGAATACGGCACGCCGACGCGCGCGAAGAGGAGACGCAGGTAGTCGTAGATCTCGGTGACGGTGCCGACCGTCGAGCGCGGGTTCTTGCTGGTCGTCTTCTGCTCGATCGAGATGGCGGGCGAGAGGCCGTCGATATGATCGACGTCCGGCTTCTGCATCATTTCGAGAAACTGGCGCGCGTATGCGGACAAGCTTTCGACGTAGCGGCGCTGCCCCTCGGCGTAGATGGTGTCGAACGCGAGCGAGCTCTTGCCCGAGCCCGATAGCCCTGTGAAGACCACGAGCGCATTGCGCGGGATTTCGAGATCGACGTTCTTCAGGTTGTGCTCGCGGGCACCGCGGACGGACAAGGTTTTCTGGGCTTCGCTCACGGTGCTGGCCTTTGCCGGCTCGGGAAGGGGACGGACTGCGGACTTCCTGGGGGACTTGCTCATGGAAAAGGTCTATCCCGGTGATTGGGCGTCGGCAATGCAACCCGATAGCGCGGTGGGGCAGATAAGCGTGGGTGCTACCTAAGCCAAGGGGGAAACATCGAAATCCGCCGGTTGCCGTATCCTCACGGAAGCGCCTCCGTGCGGAAGAGGGTGACGCGCAGCCCCCCATGGGCGACGGGAGGGCCCGGCGGGAGGAAGAGCAGCCCGGTTGACTTTGCGAGGCCGGCATCGGTCGTCACCAGCCCGACCCGCCAGCCGGGAAATCTGTCGAGCAGGGTTTGCCCCAGGGCCCGATAGAGCGGCCGCAGCTGCTTGCTATCGCCCAGGCGCGCGCCATAGGGCGGATTGACGATCACGAGCCCCGGCGGGCCCTCGGGCGCAACAAGCTCGCTCACCGTGCACTGGTGAAACGCCGTGAAGTCTGCCACGCCCGCGCGCTCGGCGTTGGCTCGGCTCATGGCTACGGCGCCGGCGTCGCGGTCGCTCCCGAAAAACCGCACGGCGGCCGGAGGTACCGCGACCCGGCTCCCGGCCGCACGTTGGATTTCCTGCCAGGCCGCTGCATCGAATGTTGCGAGATGCTCGAAGGCGAAGCGCCGGGCCCGTCCCGGCAGCAGGCCGGCTGCGATCTCCGCGGCTTCGATGATAAAGGTTCCCGAGCCGCACATCGGATCGAGAACGGGCTCCTGGCCGTCATAGCCGCACAGGCGCAGGAACATGGCGGCAAGGTTTTCCCGCATCGGCGCCCTATTCACCGCTTCCTTGAAGCCGCGCTTGTGCAGGAGATCGCCCGAGGTGTCGACGGCGAGCGTGCAAAGATCATCCTCGATCCGGGCCCGGACGCACACCTCGGCCTCCAGCGAGATAGGAGCGCCGAGCGTATCGCGTATGGCGGTCGCGATGCGCTCCGCCGCGGCACCCGAGTGATAGATGCGCGAGCTTTTGCAGGATGCCTCAATGCGCACCGGCACATCCTTGCGCAGCGTCTCCCCCCAAGGAATGCGGCGTGCGCGCTTGTCGAGCTGCGCGAGATGCATCGCCCGGAAAGAGCCGATACGCGCCAGCACCCGGCTCGTGCCGCGGATCACGAGGTTTGCTCGCCACACGTCGCGCCAGCTGCCGTGGAGCGTCACGCCGCCTCGGACAGCAGCGGGACGGCGAAAACCCAGGGTCAGCGCCTCGCGGCGGAGGGCAGCCTCGAGGCCTGGCGCCGTGGCCAGAAAGATTTCGAAATCGTCGCTGGTGCTCATGGGGTCTGCTTATCCGGGGCCCTGCAAATCTGGAAGCCCTTCCATCATCGGCGCCTTTTCGCGGAACGTGCCGAGATGGCGACCGGGCGCGCGCTGGGCCCCGTGAGCAAGGCCGCTTGATCCAAGTCAGGCGAGGAGCACGTTCAATTACTTAGAGGGCCCGAACGACCTTGACAGAAGCCGTTGCTCAACCGATTCTCATAGTGATGGCTGTCGCTGCCGACGTCCTTATCGAGTGAGGCTCCGCCTTACCGTTTGGCCGCAGCACCCCCCCGGTTGTGAGGACGGTCATCACCCTTAGCCGTGATCGCGGCAGATGCGTACGATCAGCCTGCGATCACGGTACTTGGATCAACAGCGATGGAGGAAGGATGAAGCCACCCGGCCATTCACTCGGATCCTGTGCTGAGATGGGATCCAGGCTTGGTTGACGCGGGCTGCTGCAGCAAGGCGACGCGTGGCCAGGTTTTAAAAACACAATCTGCAAAACGTCATGCGAGGGCGGAGAGTCGGCCGAGATCTAGGTCGACGCGCCAGAGCCTCGCCTCATAAGCCCGGCTCAGCTGGGCAGGTTATCGAAGACATGGGAGCCCCGATCGGCCAAGGCGCGACGGGGCTCGATCTTTTTTGCCTGAGACCAACAGTTCCGCCCGTTAATATCAGCACGTCGCCGCTCGCGCCTTGAAAATGCGCAGGGGAAAGAGGATGGCGTGCAGACCCGCTGCATCTTGCCGTGTGCGTCCTTTGAGGGTCATCGGGGTCCTATTAATCGGATCCGCCGTCTTCCGGCTTGGCGTCCGCGCCTGGGGCGCGCTACCTTCGGCGGCGCTCCGCAGAGGCTCTGCTGAACGGTGCATGAACCGTCCACTCAAGCGCGGTTCAGTGAGCATGAGGCATGACGGGCAAGCCTCACGGCACACGGGCGAGCTGCCCGCGCGGGGAAGCACGGCACGAGGCAACCGATATCCGAGGGACCGAAACCGATGACAGACCGAGCTCTGAGCGACGGCCCGCACAGCCCCGCGGCCCGCGTCGTATCGCTTCTCAAGACGGCGGCTCTTGTGGTGACCATCGTGGGCGCCGTTCCCACCGCGATCACGGCCTATCACGCCTGGCAGTACAAGGTTCCGTTTACACAGGTCTCGCACCGATTAGCGCAATACGAGATCTGGGAGCGCAACATCGACTGCCAGATCGAGTACAAGGCACTGTCCACATCGCAGGGCACAAAGGTCGATGCGGGTGCCTGCACGTCGACCGGCGACATCTCGCTCAAGATTTCGACGCCGGACGGCAAGGCGACCTACGAATGGATCGCCTACAACCAGCTTCAGAAGCCGGGCGAGCCGCCACCGTCGGGCCTCATCGATCTCCTGATCGGCGCCGCGCGTGCCGACGCGCTTGCGCCGGCGCGCGTGACGAAGGTCGCCGAGGGGCTGGAGGTCATGTGCCAGTCGCTGGTCAGCAAGACGCAACTGGTGCGCGTCGTGCGCGAAAACGGCAAGTGCTACCGCGAGGTCCTGTCGCCTGTGCGCGGCTCTGTCGACAAGCGCGAGGAGGTACCGTGTGAAACCAAGTGTACGAGCGCGAGCTAGAGCCTGATCGTTCTTTGTGGGCACGGACACGCATTCACCGAGAACGTGAATCAGTCTCTCCAACAAAAACTTAGAGCGCGTTCACGTCGCGTAACCCGATTCCGATAGGAGTGAACGCGCTAGCGTATTCGTTTGAGATGACGCGCCACCTATTCCGCGGCCTCGCTTCCGAACTGCAGCTCGGAGAGGCGGGCGTAGAGGCCGCTGCGCTTGGTGAGCTCGGCATGCGTTCCGCTCTCGACAATACGGCCCTGATCGAGCACCAGGATGCGGTCCGCGCTCTGCACAGTTGAGAGGCGATGCGCAACGACGATCGTCGTGCGATCCCGGGTGAGGCTCTCGAGGGCGCGCTGCACGGCAAGCTCGTTCTCCGTGTCGAGGGCGCTGGTCGCCTCGTCGAGGAGAAGGATGGGCGCGTCCTTCAGAATAGCGCGTGCGATGGCGATGCGCTGGCGCTGTCCGCCCGAGAGCGAGACACCGCGCTCGCCGAGCCGGGTCTGGTATCCCTGGGGCAGGGCGTTGATGAAGCCGTCGGCCTGGGCTGCAGTGGCCGCGCGAATGATGTCGGCCTCGGAGGCCTCTGGCGTGCCGTAGCGGATGTTCTCGGCCACCGTATCGGCGAACAGCGCCACCTCCTGTGGCACCAGCGCCGTCACGCTGCGCAACTCATCGAGGGCGAGCGAGGCGACATTGACGCCGTCGATCGTCACCTCGCCGCTTGCCGGATCGTAAAAGCGCAGAAGCAGGTTGAGGACGGTGGACTTGCCGGCTCCGGACGGGCCCACGAGCGCCACCCGCTCCCCGGACGCGACACGAAACGAGACGTCGTCGAGCGCCAGAGTGCCGCCGCGGTTGGCATAGCCGAAGTGGACGGACCGGAATGCGATCTCGCCCTTGACGGGCCTGGGCAGCGCGACAGGGTGCGCCGGCGATTTGATCTCGGGCTCTATGGACAGGAACTCGATGATGCGCTCGGCGGCGCCCGCAGCCTGGGTCGTCTCCCCCCAAACCTCCGAAAGCTCGCCCAGGGCGGCGGCCGCGAACACGGCATAGATGACGAACTGGCTGAGGCGCCCGCCCGTGATCTCGCCGCTGATCACGGCCGCGGAGCCGTACCACAGCACGCCGACGATGCTCGATACGACGAGCACGATGACGAGCCCGGTGAGGCCGGCCCGTGCAATGAGGCGGCTCTTGGCGGCGAGGAACGCACGTTCGCACGCGGCGGCGAAGCGTCCCGCGACGGCATCCTCATGGTTGAACGCCTGCATGGTGCGCACGGCGGCAAGGTTCTCGGACGCGTAGGCCGAGGCTTCGGCAAGCGTATCCTGGGCGGCGCGCGAAAGGCGGCGCACCGTGCGCCCATAGCCGATGAGCGGCAGCACGATGACGGGAATGGCGATGAGGACGAGCAGCGACAGGCTCGGGCTCGTGATGATCATCATCACCAGCGCGCCGAGAAGCATGATCGTATTGCGGAGCGCCTGCGAGATGGCCGAGCCGGCGACGGACTTGATCTGGGTCGTGTCGGCGGTGAGGCGGCTCATGACCTCGCCGGAGTGTGTCCGCTCGTAGAAATCCGGCCCGAGGCGGGCGAGGTGGGCGAACGCATCCGACCGCAAGTCCGCGACGACGCGCTCGCCGATCCAGTTGACGAGATAGAAGCGTGCGGCGCTGGACACCGCCAGCACGATGCCGATCACGATCATGACCATGAAATACTGGTCGATCATGGTTGCGTCGTGAGCCCCGAAGCCGTGGTCGATCATGCGCCGCACGGCCATCGGGATGGCCAGCATCGCCATAGCTGACGCGACGAGGGCCGCGGCGGCGCCAGCCAGACTGCCGGGATGGCGGATGAGATAGGGCTTAAGCGCGAGCAGCGGCCGCAAGGAGCGGCGCCGGCTTGTCGGCGGGCTGTCTTCGGACGGCGGCTGGGCGGCCTCGCCGGCCGGGGGCAGAGCCCCGAAATCTTGCTTCGGGCTCACGGTGCGATCCTTCGCATTGGGCGTCTCCTCGAGCGCACCCTTTAGGCTTTCTGCATAGGATGGACCATGCGCGACATGGGCGCACGGCGTCAACGCCAACCCGGGAAATCGCGCGGAATGCCGCGCCGCTCGTTGGCTTCCATCCCGTTGCTCAAAGGCTCTCAACGGGCCGAATTTACGGACGGGCTTAAATTTTTCTGTTCGGGTGCGCGCCCATCCCGGCGTCAGAGGCGGGAAGGCCCGCG
The DNA here is from genome assembly GCF_036780825.1 of Hyphomicrobium sp. Classification (GTDB taxonomy): domain Bacteria; phylum Pseudomonadota; class Alphaproteobacteria; order Rhizobiales; family Hyphomicrobiaceae; genus Hyphomicrobium_C. The sequence continues at coordinate 7,541 of NZ_DAIQCD010000050.1, forward strand.
CGGCTTTTCGATGCTTGTGCGGCGCGGTCAACTCGACTATAGAGGCGCATTCAGGAATTCGGGGCCGCACCGCCGGACATCCTGCCGCGCCTGATGCGCAGCGGCAACTCGTCCGCGGCCGTGCCGTTCGGCCCCCATTCGCAGCGAGCATGAGCCCAATGAAGAAAGACGCCGATCTGCATCCCGACTACCATCAGATTACGGTCAAGATGACCGATGGGACGCAATTCATCACCTACTCCACGTATGGCAAGGAAGGCGATGAGCTTCAGCTCGACATCGACCCGACCTCGCACCCGGCGTGGACCGGCGGCGACCAGCGTCTGATGGATCGCGGCGGCCGCCTGTCGCGCTTCAAGAAGAAGTTCGAAGGCTTCCTCGGCTGAGAGGCGCGGGCCTCGCCGAGAAGCGCCACATCGATACGAAAAAGCCCGGCCGAAGCCGGGCTTTTTTATTGGCTTATCCGGTCCGCAGCTCTCAAGGTGCCGCCGCGTGGCGCAGGCCGCCACCAAATGCTCGCTCCAGCGTGTCGATCTGGGATGCCACCGGATTGACTGGCAAGGGCACCGCGCCCTCGGCCTCCCGGGGCAGCATCGCGCGATCGAGCTGAACGATGCGATCGTGCAGCTGGAAACTCTCGTCAATGAGATCGCGCAAGCCCTGTGGCAGATCTGAAAATCCTTTGGTGTGTGCCGGACGGCCAAGCGTCTGCAGCTTGACGCGGGCGCGCTTGGCTTCGGCTTCCGCGTGGGTGAGCTCGCCTTCCTTGACGGCGCGCCGGATGAGGAGCCACGAAGCAAGCTCGAGAAGGCGCGTCGTGAGGCGCATGCTTTCCGTGGCGTAGAGGACTGTGAGCTGGCCGGGAAGCCCCTTGCTCTCGCGGCGCCCATCCCCGTCGAGATAAGCCGCCGACCGCTCGACGAGGGCCATGCCCTCGGAAAATACGCGGTCGAACTGTTCGGACGCTTGGAAACGCTCTCCGAAGGAGACTGTTTCCCCTCCGCCTACAAACCGATTTTCTACGCTGGAACTGTTGCTCATGACACGCTTCGACACAGACACCTACTCTTCGATCACCATAGCACCCGAAGATCCTAAGAGGCCAGGGTTAACAAAATTGGCCGGAAAGGAGACAATCCAAAGAAACCTCGGGTTGTCATCTGCCATGCAAAAGGCAGGCCGAAAAAAGTTGAGCCGCCTTGCGGCGGCTCGAAAGTCAACAGGAAGGCGTCAAACAGGGTGGGCTGGGCACCACCCGAGCTCCAGATGTCTGGATGAGAGGAAGGCTACGCCCGCTTCCCTAACGAACGCTTAAAGGTTGACGATTTCTGACCGTATTTTTGTTCACGATTGTCATCATGCAAGCGTAAACGCAACGGCCCGGCCTGGGACACTCTCCCGATCAGTCCGCGGGCTTGCTGATGCGCGAGGCGAGCACCTTGTCGATACGCCGCCCGTCGAGGTCCACGACCTCGAACCGCCAGCCGCCGGTCTCGATGCTCTCGCCCGTGCGCGGAATGTGCTGGAGCTCCGCGAGGAGGAAGCCTGCGACAGTTGCGAAGCTGCGCTTGGCCGGCAGGGCGATGCCGAGCTTGTCGGCCATTTCGTCAACGGCCATCGAGCCGGCGAGCAGCCAGGTCCCGTTGGAGCGCTGCACGGCGTCGGGGCCGTCCTCCTCCGACTTGAAGGCGCCGACGATGGCCTCGAGCACGTCTCCCGGCGTAACGAGCCCTTCGAAGTGCCCGTATTCGTCGTGGATCAGCGCCACGGGAACGTCCGCCTCGCGCAGCGCGCTCAAGGCATCGAGGGCGTCCATCGTCTCGGGGATGATCGGCACCTTGCGGATATGGGAGCGGATCTCGAGCGGCTTCCCGGTGAGCACGGCCGCCATGACGTCCCGGGCCCGGACGACGCCGATCAGGGCGTCGATGGTCTCCTCGCCGACGGGGATCAGCGAATGGGGGGTTTCGATGAGCTGCTCGCGGATCTCCTCGTCGCTGGTCGCGATGTCGATCCAGTCCACGTCCGTACGGGGCGTCATGAGGCCGACGACGGTGCGGTCTGCGAAACGCATGACGCCCGAGATCATCTCGCGCTCGGGCTTCTCGAGGACGCCCGCGGCCTCCGCCTCTGCGATGAGGATGGCGATTTCCTCGTCGGAGACGCGGTTGGCCCCTTTCTCGGATTGTCTGAACAGTCGGAAGACGAGGCGCGTCGAGGCGTCGAGCAGCGATACCGCGGGCCCCGCGATGCGCGAGAAGGCGATCATCGGCGGCGCGATGATGCAGGCGATGCGCTCGGCATCGCGCAGCGCGATGTTCTTCGGCACGAGTTCTCCGATGATTACGGAGAGATAGGTGATGACGGCGATGACGGTGCCGTAGCCGAGCGACGTTGCGGCGGCCTCGCGAAGCCCGGCCTCGCGCAGCGCTGCATAGGCATACTGGCCGAAAGTCTCGCCGGAATAGACGCCGTTGATGGTGCCGATCATGGTGATGCCGATCTGCACGGCGGACAGGAAGCGGCCGGGGTTCGACGAGAGCGCGAGGGCGCTCTCCGCGCCTTTGCGTCCGGTCGCCGCGAAGGCCTTGAGACGCGGCTGCCGGGAGGAAACGATCGCCAGTTCGGATAACGCGAAAAGGCCGTTCAGGAGAATGAGGCTCAGGACGATCAGGAGCTCGATCAAAGCTATTGCGGCCGACTTCGTTGGCGATGCTCGTAGCGGAAAAGCCGGGTCACCCCGATCGGGGATCGTGACGTGTTCTTTTCCGAAAAGCAGTCCTGCGTCGAGGCCACCCCCTGTTGCCGAGGGAGCGGATGCTATCGGCCCGCCGCACTATGGTCAATGCGCGCTAAATTCATAATTTTCCGAGGGCGGCGCGAGCTTATTCGAACAGGAGTATGTGCCCGCCCGCGCGCAATGGGCGAAAAATCGCCCCCT
>NZ_DAIQCD010000050.1:10581-12770 GCF_036780825.1 Hyphomicrobium sp.
CTAGGGAGAAGGCTTCCTGAACAGGGCCTCGGCCGCGCTTTCGTGTGCGCGCTTCCTCTCGAGCTCGGCTTTGACGCGCTCGATCTCGGCGGCGAAGGCGTCAAGGCGCCCCTCGAGTTCGGCCACCGACAGCGTTTCGAGATTTTCCCCGATGGCGGCAGACTGCGCCGGCGTGAGGCGATGTTCGTCCCAATCCATGGCCTTCTCTCCCGTCGTTTTTGGGGTGAGCCTGACACTTTCGCGCGCTCCTCTCAAGCGCTCGGGTTGTACGGCAGGATCGCGGCGGCTATGCACGCAGCAGGATCGTTCCGAGGAGCCTCTCATGACGCAACTGCCCGCCACCATGACCGCCATCGCCATCCACGGCAAAGGCGGCCCCGAGGCGCTCGTGGCCGAGGAGCGCCCCGTGCCCATGCCAGGACCGGGGCAGGTGCTGATCAAGGTGGCAGCAGCCGGCGTCAACCGCCCGGACGTCATGCAGCGGAAAGGACTTTATCCGGCGCCGAAGGGCCATTGCGATCTTCCGGGCCTCGAAGCGGCCGGCACCGTTGCCGCCGTGGGCGAAGGTGCCGCGCGCTTCCAGGTTGGCGATCGCGTCCTGGCGCTGCTCAACGGAGGCGGCTATGCCGCGTTCGCACTTGCCGAGGAGCCGGCGACGCTGCCCATCCCCGAGAGCGTCTCGATGATCGAGGCGGCCGCTATTCCGGAGACGTTCTTCACCGTCTGGCACAACGTATTCGAGCGTGGCGCGCTCAAGGCCGGCGAGTGGTTTCTCATCCATGGAGGCACGAGCGGCATCGGCGTCACCGCCATTCAGCTTGCCAAGGCGCGCGGCGCCAAGGTCATCGCCACCGCCGGCTCGGCAGCAAAGTGCGAGGCGTGCATCAAACTCGGGGCCGAGCGCGCCATCGACTACACGTCGGAGGACTTCGTCGAAGTGGTGAAGGCCGAGACGGAAGGGCGGGGCGTCGATGTCATTCTCGACATGGTGGGTGGCGACTACGTGGACCGCAACATCCGCTCGCTGGCCGAGGATGGCCGGCTCGTCAATATCGGCTATCAGGCGGGATCGAAAGTGACCGTCGACATGATGCGCGTCATGCTAAAACGCCTGACGCTCACCGGCTCGACGCTGCGCATCCGGCCGACGTCCGTGAAAGGCGCCATCGCACGCGCGGTCGAAGCTCATGCCCTGCCGCTGGTGGCCGATGGCAAGGCCCGCATCGTCATCGACAGCACTTTCCCGTTGGCCGAGGCGGCCCGCGCCCACGAGCGCATGGAGACCAGCCAGCACATCGGAAAGATCGTGCTCACGGTCGCTTGACGGTTTTGAGCGAGACGCTTCCTTGCGCGGAGGCGTGCCCCGACAGAAGCTGTCGGCGCTTTTTGCCCGGGCCCATCCGATGAGCTGCATTTAACGCATCGCGGCACGAAGGATTGCGAGGCCTCTCAGCGATCCGTCGTCGAAGTCTCGGCCTTTTCCGGCTTGTCCTTGGTGGCTGCCTTTGCCTTGTCGGCGGCGACCTTGGTCTTCTTGCCGTCCTTGTCTTTTTTTGCCTCAGCGTCGGGCCCATAGTTCTTGGCGCATTGGCGGTGCAGGAACTTGTTGATCGACTTGATCATTGGCCGGTGGAAGATGCCGAGCGTATCCTCAAGCTTTGCGGCCGCCCAAATCGTCGATTTGACGTCGTCCGGGCCTTCGATGCTCTCGAGGTTGATCCAGACTTTGTCAGCCTTGCCGTTCTTGAAGGTCAGCTTCGGTGCGAGCCTCGCGGTCACGGGCTTGAGCTCGCCCTCCCGCTCGATGACGCAATTCACCTGATGTGGCGGCACACGCACTGTATGCTTCGGCTTGGTCAACGCGGCGAGGATGTCCTTACGCTCGAGCTTGAGATCAACGTTGCAGCGCGCATCGCCGAAGCCCCACGAGACGCCCTTACTTTTTCCCTCTTTCAGCGTCGACTTGGCCCAGGTTTTTTGGACGTCGCAGGCGAGATCATCTCCCGCCGGCGCTTTGTCGAGCACCATGGTGCAAAGCCGCTTTTCGCAGGCTTTGAGGGCCGGCTTCTCGCTCTCGAGTTCCTCGAGCGCGGCCGCGGGCAAGCAAGCGGCCAGCACCAGCAGACCGCCCGTCACACCTGCAAGGAGAAGTTTCGCGGCTCGCTTCTGCATGATGCTCACTCCTGGTG
>NZ_DAIQCD010000050.1:12870-14746 GCF_036780825.1 Hyphomicrobium sp.
CGCGGGCTTCAAATCGGTGTTGCAGTGGATTGGGCCAAGAATGAGACCCTGCGTGGCGGCTTGGCCCAAAGCATGGGGTCGTGCGTACCGGGACGGACTTGAAGCTCCCGACAGCTTAGGTTACCAAGTTCGGGCAACGATGACAGCATAGGAGAGTCTTATGGGGGTCAACACTTCGGGCGGACATCCGGCCATGGATTACGCCGAGCACGTGCGCACCTATAATGGTTTCGTGACCTGGGCGCGCATCACCATCATCTCCTCGGTCGCCGTCCTGGTCGGAATGGCGATTTTCCTCCTCTAGGATCGTTCCCTACATTTTGCCTCCGGTCTCGGCGGCGCACGGTGCTGTATCGCGCCAGTGCGCTCCCGGCTTCCGGGCGCTTGTTTGCCTTCCTGCTGAAGGAGGGACACTGCCGGGGCCGAGCCTGCCGGCCCTCATGAACCCGCTATGCAGGTGCCGCGAGGATGCCGACGGATGGTCCTATGGTTACCATAGCTGTGACGGCCGAGGGTCCGGATGAGGCGCGCGTTGCGGTCTCGCCGGAGACGGTGAAGAAGCTTGTAGCTCTCGGCGCCAGAGTGCGCGTGGAGCAAGGCGCCGGATCGCGATCGCGCTTTTCCGACGAGGCGCTCAAGGCCGCGGGCGCAGAGATCGTCCCGGCGGCAGCCGATGCGCTCGCCGGCGCAGACATACTGCTCAAGGTGCGCCGCCCATCCGCTGACGAGGTCAAGAGCCTCAAGCCCGGCGGCCTCGTGGCGGCCCTGCTCGACCCCTTCGATACCACCGCAATCGAGCCCCTCGCTGCGACGGGTATGAATCTTTTCTCCATGGAGTTCATGCCGCGCATCAGCCGTGCGCAATCCATGGACGTCTTATCGAGCCAGGCGAACCTAGCGGGCTATAAGGCCGTGGTCGACGCGGCCTCGCTGTTCGGCCAGGCGCTGCCGATGATGATGACGGCAGCCGGCACCGTTCCTGCCGCCAAGGTCTTCATCATGGGTGTCGGCGTTGCCGGGCTGCAGGCCATCGCGACCGCGCGCCGGCTCGGTGCCGTGGTCTCCGCGACCGACGTGCGGCCAGCGACGAAGGAGCAGGTAGCTTCGCTCGGCGCCAAGTTCGTCGCCGTCGAGGACGACGAGTTCAAGGAGGCCCAGACGGCCGCTGGCTATGCCAAGCCGATGTCGGCCGCCTATCAGGCCAAGCAGGCCGCACTCATCGCCGATCACATCAAGGGCCAGGATATCGTCATCACGACGGCGCTCATTCCTGGCCGCCCTGCGCCGCGCCTCATCACGCGCGCCATGGTGGAAAGCATGAAGCCCGGCTCAGTGATCGTCGATCTCGCCGCTGAGCTTGGTGGCAACTGCGAGGCGACGGTTCCGGGCGAGACGGTGGAGGTCGGTGGCGTCAAGATCGTCGGGCCGCTCAACCTCGCGGGCTCGGTGCCGGTCAATGCCTCGAGCCTCTACGCCAAGAACCTGCTCGCGTTCCTGGAGCTCTTCTTCGACAAGACGGAGAAAACACTCCAGGTCAACTGGGACGACGAGATCGTGAAGGGAACGCTGATCGCCAAGGACGGGCGCATCGTGCATCCCAACCTCGCCCCGCAATCAGCCTCCTGAGGGACCGCGCCATGCAGACCTATGGACTTCTCCGCTGGTTAAGTGTGCTTGCCGGCGCCGCACTGCTGCTGCCCACCGCAGCGCTCGCGGCGTCCGACGGCGTCGGCGGGCCCGTCGATCCTTCCATCTATCGCATCATGGTGTTCGTGATGGCGATCTTCGTCGGATACTACGTGGTCTGGAGCGTCACGCCGGCGCTGCACACCCCGCTGATGAGCGTCACCAACGCCATCAGCTCGGTCATCGTGGT
>NZ_DAIQCD010000051.1:0-14612 GCF_036780825.1 Hyphomicrobium sp.
GAGGCGGCCGAGTGCCGGGAATTCGTCGAGCATCAGTAGGAGCCGGCGGCTCGGCGCCTTGTTGGGGTCGGGCAATGTCTCGGTCAGGCGGCGGGCGATCTGGTTTAGGATCAACCGCACGAGCGGCTTGGTCCTGGAGATGTCCGACGGTGGCACGACCAGATAGAGGGAGATGGGTCGTTCCGGCTCCAACAGGTCGGCGATACGCCAGTCCGAGCTGGCGGTGTTGGCGGCAATGAGCGGATCCCGGTAGAGCGCCAGATAGCTCATGGCGGTCGAAACGACGCCGGAGCGCTCGTTCTCGGACTTGTCGAGGAGTTCGCGCGCGATCGAGGCGACGACGGGATGCGCCATCGGTTCCGCCTCGGTGCCGAGGTGGTTGGTCGTGAGCATGATCTTGAGGGTGCGCAAGATGGAGCGCGCGGGGTCGGCCAGGAAGGTTGCGACGCGCTCCAGGGTCTTTGCCTCTTCCGCGTAGAGCACATGCAAGATGGCGCCGGTCAGCAGCGCGTGGGCTGTCTTCTCCCAATGGTCGCGCCGTTCTCGGGCGCCTTCGGGATCGACCAGGATGTCGGCGATGTTCTGGACGTCGCGTACCTCGTGCGTGCCTTTGCGCACCTCCAGCAACGGGTTGAAGCGGGCTGACTCCGGATCGGTGGGGTCGAAGCGCAGGCAGTGCGAAAAGCGTGATCGCCAGCCTGCTGTGAGGGCCCAGTTCTCACCTTTGATGTCGTGGATGACGGCGGATCCGGTCCAGCTCAGGAGTGTCGGCAGCACGAGACCAACGCCTTTGCCCGAGCGCGTCGGGGCGACCGCAAGGACGTGCTCCGGGCCGTCATGGCGCAGGTATCGCTCGTCGTAGAGGCCGAGAACGATGCCGCTGTCGCCGAGCAGATCCGCGCGCATCACATCGGAAACGTCCGCCCAGCGGGCAGAACCATAGGTCGTCGACGGTGTCCTATGGCTCGCCCGCCAGGCGGCTCCCCCGAACGCGAGCGCGCCGCTCAGCAGCCCCCCGGCTGCAGCAAGGGCGCCCGCGCGCGCGAACACGTGCGGCGCTTGGCCGTCGAACGCGAGCCACCAGGAGAAGAGCTGCCACGGGGCATAGATCCTGGTGTTCGCGAACTCGAGCCAGGCGGCTCCGAGTGCGGGTTGATAGAGGAAAATCGCGGCCGTCCACTGGGTCGCGATCCACATCGTGGCGAGGGACACGCCCAACGCCATCGATATTTGAAGGGGATGAAATCTGGTCGACATGACGGCCTCGCCTCGCTGTGCGCTAATGCGCTCGTTCAGGCTCAGCGTGTCGTTGGCGCGATGTCAGGTCGATGCGGAAACGGCGCAAAACGCGGGAAGCAGAAGGCGTGTGCGGGAAGTGGAGGGAAGCGCGACTAATGTAGGTCGCGCGCTTGTATGACCGCCAGGGCGCTGGGTGAGTTCCGCTTCAGGTTCAAGAACGATCATCAACAAGCGTAAGGGGAGGTCACCTTAGGGCCAATAACGACCCAAACGCTCTATTTGAACTGTGCGCTGCACAAGGCTGAGGCGTCCCACAAGCGGACGTCGACGGCGGTCATCCGGATCGTGCCGACAGATGAGGTCCGCAGGTCGGCTTTGCTGCGAAAAGCAGACGCAGAGTCGGGATTGACCAAACAACGAATTGACCATTCACTGTGTGGAAAACGGCTCGGCGTAATCACCGGCTGTTTGCCAACACCATGTGAGCGAATGTCTCGACGGGCGTTTCAGTTCACGCCCACCTTTGCTATAACGCGCGCGCATGACATCGCGCAAAGCAACAAAAAAGGGTTTTCTGGCGGAGTACGTCCTAGAAGACACTTACCTCCTCAAACCGGACCGAGCCATTGGCCGGCCTGGCATTTATGCTGCTCGCGACTCGGAGGGTGTCGACGTCCTCATCAAGTTCTGGCCCCGCACCAAAGGCGTCGATGATGCAGACCTCGAAGACATTTGGCGCAGCGAGCTAAGGCAACTCCAGCGCCTTCGCGCGCTTCCGCGTGCAGAAGAGCTATTTGTCCCCATCCGTGCCAGCGGCAAGGACGCGGAGGGGTTCTATCTCGTCCTCGATCCCCGACAAGGAAGTCCTCTCGAAAGATTTTTGTCCGCCACGCGCAAGCCCGATCTGCTTGCGCGCGCCCGGCTGCCACGCACCCGTTACATTCTCTGGGCCAATGCCCGCCGCCTTGCCGAAGGTGTCGAACTCTTGCACTCGCAAGGCGCCATTCACCGCAATATCGATTCATGGGCCGTCGTCACCGCCCTGTCGCCGGAACCCGACTTCCGCCTCACGGGCTTTGAATGGTCCATGCGCATCGCGAGCCTCGGTGCCGACACCCATAAGAAAGTTGCAGCTCCCCGGCCTGAGCAGCCGGTTTCCTTTGTGCGCGACTGGCACGACCTCGCGCTGTTGATCGCCCGTATCGTGGAAATCCCCGAGGCCCGGCTCATCGACCCAAAAATCATCCCCTCAGATGTCGCCGAACATGCTTCGGCGGCCGAGATCCGCCTGCTCCGCGCCATGCTCGACATTGACAAGGTCGACCGCTTGGATGGCTCCTACATCACCGGCCGCATCGACGAGATCATCCAAAGCTTGGAAAACGAAGCCGCAGGCCGTGAGGCCCGTCTTTGTCTCGCTGTGCGCCTCGGCATCGACAGCTCTTTGAGTCAAGCAATACGCCTTGCCTCGGGGCAGAATATCGAGATCGCTCAACAGGAAGAGCAAATACGCTTCGTCGAGGAGGACCTAGGTTTCCAGCCTCTCTTCCTATCGATCAAAGACGGCTATCAAAAGCGCCATGTGCTGGTCGGCAAGCAGCTTACCTACCGCATCAATCCCTATCGTAACCCCCGCTCCGACGACGAGCCGACCTGGGAGTTCGCCTTCTGCGACCGCGCGGATGCGGAGGCCCCGGCGCCCGGAGCAGTGATCGGTAGGACCGATGTCGCTCGCTCCGGCCTCGAGCTCGTTGCCAACAATATCGCCACGCAAAGCTTTCCGCGCCGGCGCGGCAAGGTGCAGCCCTGGAACGATCTTATTGCCCGCACCATCCCGCCGGACGCGCGCAAGACAGACCTCGATCGGACACACCAGTCGCTCGCGCTGCTTCTCGTCCTCGAGATGGCCTACGCCGCCGCCGACATCTTCCCGGTCGAAGTCGTTAAGGCGTCAGACGTTCCGGTCGGCGACACCTATTCCCTGCACCTCGCCCCTCGAAATGATCCCGACCGGGCCAAGCTCTCCGATATCCTCGAGATCGATGCGCCGGCGGCCCGGCTATCGAAAATGCTCGACGGCGACGAGGTCCGGGAGGAGGGCGGATGGACGCTGGCAGAGCCGAAAATGCTCGGCGAGCAATCCTCGAGCGCGACCACTTGGCACTTTGTCGGCCGCAAGGAAATCAACGGTCAAGAATGCCTTCACTTCGAAGGCCAGGTTCCGGTCCTGCAAAGAGTCAACGCCTTCCTGACCCCCGCCGGAATGCCCGGCCGCATCGCTCAATTCAAGCGCCGCTTGAAAGCGCTCACCGCTCTGCGGCAGCACACCGAGCTTCTTTCCGTGCTCGCCGACGCGCGTGCGCGAATCTCCGACAGTCATGATCCGCTCGACGAGACGGAAAACGCTTTCAAGAAGCTCGATAAATCAAAACAGGATGCACTGCGCGAGATCCTCGCCACGATCCCGCTCTTCCTCCTCCAAGGACCGCCCGGCGTCGGGAAGACCTATCTTGCCGGCGATGTCGTGCGACGTAGGTTCGCAGACGAACCGACCAGTCGCATGCTTCTTTCCGCCCAGAGCAACTCGGCCATCGACCACCTGATGAGCGAGGTGAAAGCCGTCTTCGGCAGGCTCGATGCCGAGCAACGGCCCCTCATCGTCCGGGCGCGCCCAGTCGACGACGACGAGTCCTCCGGCGAATTGGAAATCGATGTGCAGGCCGACAACTATCTGCGTGCGCTCGCCGAGAGCTCTCTCGTCAACGAAGCCCCCGAGCACCTCCGCGACCGGGTTCGGGGCCTCGCCGAGGCTCGAAGTAAGAAGGTTCCTCGTTTCAACCTATCGGCCGATCCCGCGAAAAAACGCCTGTCGGCCGATCTGCGGGCATTCGAAGGAATGATCCTGCGTGCTGCGAATCTTGTCTTCGCTACCACCAATTCCTACGCGGTCGAGAGACTGATCGATGAACGAAGCCTGTTTGACTGGAGCATCGTCGAGGAAGCCGGCAAAGCCACGGGCGGTGAGCTTCTGTCGCCGCTGCTGCTTTCGCATCGCCGCCTGATGATAGGTGACCACAAACAGTTGCCGCCTTTCGATGTCGACAAGATCGCCAAACTGCTTGCCTCCGAGAAGAAGGTCAAGGATGCCGTTCAGCTTGTCGATGACCTTATCTCCCGATACCTGAAGGACCAGGGCGTCGAGGAGGTTTTCACCGAAGTTCAGGAGGAGACGAGCGATCTCGGTCCTGTCTGCGCCTCGACGCTGAATGTCCTGACGCTGTTCGAAACCTTGATCGAAGCGGAACTGAAACGCCAGAAGGTTCGCCCCGGTGGCAGGCCCATCGCCAGACGCCTCAACGAACAGTACCGCATGCATCCAGTGATCGCTCGCGTTGTGTCCCACTGCTTCTATGACGGCGAGCTGATCACCAACGCCGACAAGGAGAAGGAGTATCTCTCCAAGCCGCCACCTTTCGCCTCGGCTGATGTGAAGAGGCTGCCCGATTGCCCCATCGTGTTCGTCGACATGCCTTATTCCCGCGAGGAGAAGCCCGGAGGCCGTGCTGGGGAGCGGTCTCCCCCCTGGTCTAACCCGGACGAGGCCATTGCGGCGATGACTGCACTGCAGCTCATGCGCGCCCGCCCATCCAACAAACCACCTTCGCTCGCGATCCTTTCTCCCTATAAGCAGCAGGTGAACCTCCTGCGCGACAAGCTCAACAAGTACAGGGACGGGGGCAGCCTCTCCCACCTCACGGACTTCGACCCGGCCGTCGAGGACAACGACTACTGCGGCACCGTCGATTCCTTTCAGGGCGCCGAGGCCGATCTTGTTCTCATCTCTCTCGTGCGCAACAACGCGCACTCCACGCCCTCGCGCGCGCTCGGCTTTCTGCGCGACAACCGCCGCATGAACGTGCTCCTGAGTCGAGCCAAATGGCGCCTTATCCTCCTCGGTAGCCTTTCTTTCTACCGCCATATCATCACGACGGCGGCCTCGCTCCCCGATCAAGACGTGGGCTTCCTGGCGAAGTTCCTCGATGCGCTTGATCGCGCGGTTACGGCGAGAGAAGCCGCCATCGTTCCCCTCGACACACTGAAGGGGATCAAGCCATGACGACAGTCTATGTCACCTTTCCCGTTCTGCGCGGGTCCAATCGCTTCTTTATCCAGTACGGCCGCCGCTGGAGCGTCGTCGAGCATCTCCTCCTCTATGCCGCGGCCGAAAAGCCGGCATCAGCCGCAGAGTTTGCGAAGAACTCGGGACTACCCCGACGCGTCGTGCTCGAGGCCTTCATTCGCTTGATGCGCGCCGGATGGGTCGAGATGGCCACGGAAGATGGCGCGCTTATCTTTCGAGCGACAGCGCTCGGCGCCGTCCATGCCCTCTATGAGCAACTGCCGGCCGCCACGGTCCCGCAGACGCGCTGGCGCGCGTACCATATCGAACAGATCACAGGTGGAGTGTTTCGCCAAAGGGAGCTCGAGACGCGCCCGCTTGCACAACTGCCGGCTAGCAGCGACGGCCACATTGTCACGCACCTCGGAGGTACGTTCCTGCCGGGTCAGGAGAACCTCTATGACGTCTTCGTCGCCATCGAAGGCGATGATGAGGAGATCGTTGGCGTAGAGCAATCCGGCACAAAGCCGACCGAGCGCCACGCCGTCGTCTCGGTGCGCGATGCAGCAATCGAGGGTTTGCCTGCCCGCGCGTCGCCGGCGCTCCGTGAGATTATCCTCGACGCCGCCAGTAAGGCGCTCACCGCAAAAGCTGGCAAAGGAAGTTCAGCGGCGCGGCCTCGCGCGCCAGCGGAGCCGAAAGTCGGCGAGGCCGACGCGCCAGCGCTACAGACAGCGCTCTTTGACCCCGATGATCTCATTGTCGATGGCGAAGCGCATCGCAAGGCTATCGATCGCATGATTCGCGCGGCGAAGGAGCGGTTGATCATCCATTCGACCTTCGTCAATGAAAACGGCGACCAGCTGCTTCCAGCCTTGTTGCAAGCTGCCGGCAACGGCGCTCGCATCGATCTCTTGTGGGGTCAGGCTGATGATGGCACGCCGACCAATCCTTCTCAGGCGGCCGCCGAACGCCTTGCGGGCGCTATCGCGGCTGCCGGCCGCAAGGACAGCGTCAATGTCCATCCCTATTCAACTTATTCGCACGCCAAGATCGCCGTCGCCGATAACGGCAAAGGGGCTTGGCAAGCGCTCGTCGGGTCGTGCAACTGGCTGGGGTCAGACTTCGGCAGCTTCGAGGCCTCGTTGAGGCTGCGTGATCCTCAGCTCGTTGGCGAGCTCATAAGAAAGTTGGCCAGTTTGTCCAAGGGCCGCCCCGGTATCTGGAGCGACTTCGCCACCTCTGTCACGGTTTTGGGCCGTAGGGTTGAGAGAATGCCAAGGGAGAAAGGGCGCACCGCCAAAATGCGGCTCGTCTTTGCTTCCGAGCATTCGAATCTCACTCTCGAAGCGCGCGATCACGCCGAGCGTCGGATCTTCGTCTTGAGCCATCGTATCGGCATTGCCGCCCGGCCGGTTGCACTCTTGCCGATGCTCTCGGCGGTCAGCGCCAGCGACAACAAGATTGAGGCCCTGGCGTATTACGGCCGCACCACGGGGCCGCTCTCAGGATTGGCCGGTGCCGATCTCATCCGCGAGTTTGCCCGGGAGGGCGTAACCATTCGGCCCGTCCATCGGCCGCGCTTGCACGCAAAGGTACTCGGCTGGGACGACGATGCGCTCGTCGTCTCGAGCCTTAATTGGCTGTCTGCCGATCCATCCGATCGCGCGCCGCTGAGCGAAATCGGCGTGCATGTCGAAGCCCCGAAGATCGCCGACAATTTCTTTCGCATCTTCGACAACGCGCGTATTGATTGAGGAACTCAACGCCGAGTTCGCCGGCAAAGCTGGGACCGCACTAACTGAACTCTAGGAAGAAGGTCACGACACTGCTTTACGGTTGGCTTCCGGACGTAGTTGGGATGTGGTGGGAGGCCCAGACGCTTCCTCACCCGTCGATTGCCCGGATGGCTAAGGACCGGGTGGTGTAGGTTCAAGTCCCACCGTCTACAGCTCCTTTCAGCCCCTCCCCGACGCCAACTAAACGGGTGACATCTGCGCCCCCCTGCTGGTGTGAACCTCAATCTTCTGCTTCATTCCGCACTATTCAGTTCAAACATTTCTCTCCGGCAGATTTCACAAATGGACGTCGTCGACCTCCGCGAGCTTTCCGACGAGAGCTTTGAAATTCGCTTTGGCGGTGTGCCGAGTCGCATCGCCGTCGAGACCATGAGCGAAGCCCTTCTCGGGTTCAAAACCGCTCTTGAGGAGATCAACCGTCTCGCCAATCCCGACTTCGAGCTTCAGGTCTACGTCGAGACCATCACGTCCGGCAGCATTCGGTTCGGGCTCAAACTGACGAAGAAGAAGATTGTCGGTGCGGTCGTCGCGGGTGCTGTCGCCACCGTCTACATCGCCAAAGACGTCGTCGTCGAACTGTTCAGCAGCTATCTGTACGACACGCTGAAAGCCGACCCCATTTGTAAGATGGATGTTCAGCCGGATGGAAGCCTCGTGTTCGAGGCCAACAACGACTGCCGGATTGTCCTGTCCAAGGAGGCCGCAGACCGGTTCCTGCAGGTCCAACGTGACCCCACCGTTGCCTCGGGCGTTGGGCGCGCAATGACAGCCGTTGAGAAAGACAAGGAAATCACAGCGGTTGAGGTCGCGCCTCGCTCGGCGGCTCGCCCTGTCGTGAAAATCGAGCGGAGCGAAATCAAAAACGTCCAGCGTCGGCTCACCACGCGCATATTCTCGCCGTTCGACCAACCCGACAACAAAAAGGCCGTCGCATCTTCACTGCCTACCACCGTACCCCAGAAGCGCACACAGCACGTGCGGGCCAACTTGGTCATCATCAAAGCCGTGTTGCTGCGCTCCAAGCGGAAGTGGCAGTTCAACTGGCAGGGCTACAAGGTGTCGGCGCCAATCAAAGACTCAAGCTTCTTCGACCAGCTTGAAGCCGGCGTCGCCATCCATCAGGGCGATGCGCTCGATGCTGACCTTGCCATCCATCAGGAGTACCTAGAGGGCGCTCGCGTTTGGCAGAACAAGAGCTACGAAATCTTAAAGGTCTACAGCGTCACCGAAGGTGAAACTCAGACGACGATGACGTTCAAGCCACTCTGATAGGCTGTCAAACGGGAGGTGAGGTAAGCCCCTAGTCCAGGTTCTTGAAATGTCCGCTGTTAAGCGGTTAGCCGAACGGGCTGCAAGCTGTCATTCCGATGCCCTGAAGACAGCAGGGTATGTCCGAAAACTCGGCGTGGCGTTCGTCGGCCTGCTGCTCGTGCTGCACTTGCTCAGGACCGCTCAGGGTCAAACTGCGAAGACGATCTACTTCTGAGTGATGTCCACTTTAAAGCGGAAACCGAACATCTGCTTACGGTCACTGGGAACGTTTCTGATGGGACGCGAGGTTGGGGGTGGGACGGCTGAATGAGTTGGGGGTCTTTAGCTGCGTCTGGGAAGGCCTCGTCCTCGATCCAAGCTCCACGTCACGCGGTTGGGACCGATCATGCCAGAAACAGCGCGCCCCCTGAGCGGCTCGAGCGCCGGGCGCCACGGTGCCAGCGTGAAGGTGTCCTGACGGTGGATCACGGCGAGCTTGCCGGTGGGCGTGGCAATCGCGTGATCGTACACGCCGGTGATGCGCACTCCAGGCTCTGTCGGCACATAGGCGGCGTTTAGCTCGCGCGAGACTTGCTGGACGATGCGATCGGTCTCGGCGTTGCGGAGGATCCGCATCATGTCGGGATTTGGTGTCAGACCACCACCGGGCGCGATCGTTGCGACGCGGCGCTCGACCAGCCAATCTCTTCTCGCGGCCAGTGCGGTTCGCATTTGGCTGGCGAAGCCGGGCGTTCCCGGCTCGGGTTGCCATCGTGAGAGGATGGCTTCGTCAAGCCAGGTCGGACCGTCGTAGGTCGCCTGCTTCTCGAGCGCGACGGGCGAGAGCACTTGTAGCTTGGGCACCGGCGACGGCTTACCGTCGAGGCTGTCTCCGGCCAGCGTCACGATTGTCCCGCGCATAGGCGCGTCGGTGGGCTTGAGGCGGCCGAGCTCGGCGTAATGCGCGCGTCCGTCCATGGCGTCGATCACGACCCATGTGTGATCGGAGATCTCGTCGACGAGACCGACGCCCACGACTTTGCCGACCAGCGGGGTCTTCCGGGGACCGCGCTCGAATAGGGCCATGGCGGCCGCGCCACGTTCGATCCCGGCTTCCTGCAGGGCGCGCTGCATCATCTTGAACTTGTCGGCACGTTGTCCGAGCTGGCGAAGTTTGCCCTCCATCTGGCTATCGAGTGCCCAGACGCCCTGTTGCCGTTCGTCGGCGAGGCCGAGCCGCTCCAGGGTCTTGAGCCGGCCGACCCGGAGCGTGTGCTGTGTGGGATCGAGCTCCTCGGCGGCTGTGACGACCAGAATGTTGTCCTTGGAGCGGCCGATGAGCGCGCGATCGAGGCGCGTCAGTCGTTCCTGGCCGACCTCGTTGAAGAGCTTCTGCATACGCTCGAGCTGGGTTTCCGGTCCGAGCTCCAGGGTCACGAGGGATTGGGCGCGGGCCCGGACACCATGGGCGATGTAGTCGCGCGCCATCACCAGGTCCTTGCCCTGATCATCCTTGCCGCGGAGGACGACGTGAGTATGCGGGTGTCCAGTGTTGAAATGATCGACCGCCACCCAGTCGAGCTTCGTGTCGAGGTCGCGCTCCATCTGGGTGAGGAGGTCACGGATGAACGGTTTGAGGTCGCTGAGCTGTGCGCTTTCGTCGGCGGAGACAATGAAACGAAATTGGTGCGGGTCGTCGGCCGAGCGGGCGAGGAAAGCACTACCATCGACGTCATCCCCATTGGCGTCATAGAGCCGTCCAGGGGCTCCCTCTCGGGTGACGCCATCGCGCACGATGTATTTCATGTGCGCCTGTGCGGCGCCGAGGTCGCCGTTCAGGATCCGTGTGTAACGCGCCTTGACGATGACGCGTCGGCTCCCGGGCGCAATGAGCCCCGCCGCGGCCCGCACGCCTGTCCCCATGCCGCGCGTCAGGCTGCCGGGTGCGATGTGTCCGCGCTGCAGCACCGCCCTTGTGCCCGTCTTGCCAGCCTGGCGGAACACGAGCGCGGCATGCCGCTGTGAACGGCTGCTGCGACTATCGCGAATGCGACCGAGCTTGGGATCGAAGTCGTCTTGCGCCATGTCGAACCTCAAGGGTTGATGTGGTGGCAAGACGAGATGGCGTGGCGAGCGCCGCGTTCAAGACGGCGTTAAATTGTGTGCTGATTGCATGAAGGAATCTCAAACGCTGACGGTAGGTGCGCTTTGCCGACGTCGTCCGCAAGTCGTCCTTTGCACGATCTGACGGGCAGATGACGTCAGTCCTTTATCTTGATGTCCGGAAATGCTCTCTCAGACTTCCCGCAACTTCCTTTGTCGCGCTCGCTGGTCCGTTCAGCAGTTTGGGTGGTCGAGGCACACGCAGCCGGATCATTTCCGGCGAGAGTTGCGCACGGCCAGGCGTTGCCAAAAGCGATCCGTCAGACCGACAAGGAGCAGCGCTGCGGTGTCGGGACAGCCACACAGGACCGTTGCAACCGTTCGACAGGGCGCTCACGCTGCTCTCAGCGAACCCGATCGCGGGAGCGTTACGCAACCGAGCCGGCTACGGTCTGCAGCCGCCGCGGCTACAGCGTGCGCCGTATCGGAGAGCCGAAAAGGAGTGGCCGGACGTGCCGCGCGTTGCGCGTTCGGGCTGACGTCAACCGCCCCCAGATCGGTGGACGATGGTCTGACGCTATGCACCGACGCTGCTCCAGGCGGCGTCAGCGCCGTGGTGGGGCGGGTGGGTGGGGGAGGATGGCGGACGAACGTCGCCACAGAAAGAGCCTCCGCGCCGCGGTGAGCGGCGCGGAGGCGAAACCCCGCTTAGTCCTGCGGGGTCCAGATCAGCGCGTAGGTGTTCGGATCGGCCTGACCTGCAGCTCGGCCGAGGTTGGCGTAGAGCGTCTTGCCGAACTCGGGAGCCGAGATGGAGAGCGAGATGTACTCCTTGCCCGAGGTCTGTCCGATCCGTTGCCAGCCGGCGCCGATCTCGATGCCCTGGGCCATGACGCGGAAGTCAGGCTGGGTATCGGTCTGCTTGTCGCCGACGGGAAGGATGGCGATCGATGCCCGGAGGGAGAGGGTGCGGAGCTCGCCTTCGTAGCGTCCGTCCTCGCGCTTCGTGACGTAACCGATGGTAGCCATGATGCTGATCCTCACGTTGTTCCGGCGGAGGCCTATTCCCCCGCCGGCGCGTGCAGATCGTGGCGGGCTGGAGCCTGAGGCACCCGCAGGGCCGGAACGCAGTGGAGGACCCGCGCGCAGCGCGGGTTGCCGCTAAGGCGACGCCTGCCACATCGTCGCACAAAGCTTGGCGGGGAAAGGGCCTCCCGGCCACGGCGAGAGGATGGTGGCTTGGCGCTCGGTTCGCGACTAACGAGGCCTCAGCGGAGGTAGGCCGCAGCACACTCGACTCAGCCGACAGCGATGCGGAGCTGAGCCGCCGATCGGGACACCTTTCCGCGTCATGGTCTTAGTGGCTGAGGCGCCGACGGAGAAGAACGGGCCGAGGGCTCGCAACAGATGCGCTGTTCGGCTTCTGGGGCAGGAGCGTGCCACGGGCTCCGCGGAAGGGATCGTTACACGCATGTGCCGAGACGCCGGTTCCCCTTTGCCGGCGGCTCGGTCGCGCGGCTGATCGAGGCCGCGCGATAGAGCCCGACCGCCCGAGATCATGGGATCGAGGGCGGGTCCGCCCAGACTTCACTGAGTCTCTGCAACCTGCTCATTATTGAACCGTGACGACGTCAGCCAACCTCGTGTATCGCCTCGCGAACTGACGTCGCCGGAGGCGAATGTTTATCTTGTCCAATCACCTAGAGAATGTCAGTCCAGCCAAGGGTTCAGGTTTATCGGACAAGCAAAACCAGGATGGCGGTTCCGACGACATGCCTAGCATACAGCGGGCTAACACAGCGGCAGTCGGAGCTCGCAAAATTATCTGCCAGCAGGAGGAGTTCGCTGTTCTGCGGTGGCTCTGCACGAAGGATCCACGTTGCTCGTCGTATTTAATGCGCTGCGGCTACTCGCTTTTAGCGAACCTGTTTTAGCTGCACCGAAGTAGTTGTTCTACGCAACCTTCACCGTGACCATGTGCCCATAGATGCCCGGCTTCTCGCACCACGCTTAAACGTCGTCGGCCATCGCGGTGATGCCTGCCTCGATGTCAGCCGGAGCAAAAATCCTCCAAGAAGGTAGTTTGGCTACCGGACGATTTTCGTTCCGGTTCGGCACGCGCCCAACGTTGGCGAGCAGTGTCGAAGCGAAACTAACAGCGAACACCACCCCCTCACAGGAGCTGACGATAGCCTCCGCCAGAGAGCCATAAGCCGCGCTTCAGCGCGCGGCGAATGCGATCTTTCAGCGCGGTGCTTGAACTCCGCCACGCCTCCTGCGTACGCTTTGATCCAAAGATAACCCCTGAAATATCACGATATGTTGCGCCGACACAGTGACCGTCGAGAGCAATGAGAGCATCACGCATCTGGAGACTTGTTGCCGTCCACCCCTGACCAACCGCCACGGGCGCACCTCCCGGACAAAGAAGAGCACTCAACGCTGCAAGGGAGTCACGCGCGCGATCAAGCTGAGCAAGACCTGGCACCCGGAGCGTGACGCGAACCGCACCGATCAAGACGGAACATCCATCGAGCGCAACCGGAAGGGCGGCCGCGTCCTTCTCGAAAAGGAGATGCTGTAGACCTTTGGCATCGATCAGGAGCCGCTTTGCATTCTTGTGAAGCTCGAGGCTTAGATCGTCTGCAGTGCAAGGATCGCGCTGGCGCTCGGCACTTCCCTGTAGGGAAAGCGCCACGGTATCAGGAGACCAAAATACGTGACATTGAGGGGCAGGCTTTTGAGGATCGGCGAAAGGAGCACAAGCCCCACGCTTCGGCTCGGCACGAGCGACGCCTCAACCGACACAGGGCAATCCCGGTCTTATGCCAACAGAATGATGGGCACCCGGCTCTGCAGAGTTTGTAGTCGCGCTGATAGACCGGATTGCGGCGCAAGAACTCCCATCCCCATCCTGTCCTCGGCAAAGTACGAGCATATTCGTACGCGCTGACGTGAGGTGGCCAGGCCGGGCCGACATAGAACCTCTTCCTTGCCTTGGAATTCATCCAGAGACATCGAGCCGGCACGGCTCGCCCCTTGGAGAGAGGCCGCACCCCTCTTCATCGGTTGAAACCTGATTCAGAGATGATCGCAACGCTAAGGTACACGACCGCCTCCCCCGCAATACATCTTCAGCTTATCGCCACGTCTTGTAAGTTGTCCTTGTCCTCATTCCTTCATCGTGAATGAAAGAGAAACCCTCGTACCTTGAGGGCACGAGGGTGAAGGTGAGAGTTCTTGGACACGGGCGAGAGATTGGCTCTCAGGTCGGCGTCAATAGATCGAGCAACAAAGAGCGTCGCGCTTCATCTGCTGTGCATTCAGCCCACTCGCGTACCATCTGCATGGTCGTCAAGGGAACGACACCAGCCTGCAGAAGCCGATCGACTGTGGGGCTCTGTGCATGCTTGTCACAGCTCAAACAAGCATCCATGAGCACAAAGACATCGAATCCATCGGCAAGCGCATTGAGCGCCACAAACGTAATATTACCATCGAGCCAGAAGCCGCAGAGCACAAGACAGGCTCTGTCCTCTTTGGCAAGCGCAGCGCCGAGCCCGCTGGTGGACCACAACGATCCGGCGTAGCTGGCCTCGTGAACGCGAGACCTCGAGCGCTCACAAGGTTGTATTATCCAGTCTCGCTCGCTTGTCGGATTGCCGTCGATCACAAAAAATTCTGGCACATCGAGAATTCTCGCAGCCTGTTGAAACAAGGCGTAGCGGCCAATAAGAGAGTACTGACCGTCGTCATCGATATCGCTACGTTCGACGTTACGACGAACGGGATCAATCAACAGCAAGCTACATTCCTCAGGCTTAAGGAGCGGCGCCATAGGTGCATCTCTCCGCTAGTTCCGCGAGATGAAAGTAAACGGTCCATGCCTCAGCTGCGGGCGCCATCGATATGTGCGGCGCTAGAGTGACTCAGCGCGGCCGCCGCATCCGCGGTCAACCGATGAGGCATGTTCCGGGAAGAGGAAGGGTCACTTGCATTGCTGCTTACTCGCTCCGCAAGGCAAATTGCTCATGCTTGGCGCCGATAGAAGCGCAGCAGCTGGGCGTTGATCGCGACAATGACCGTGCTGGCCGACATGA
>NZ_DAIQCD010000052.1:0-14381 GCF_036780825.1 Hyphomicrobium sp.
GATGGCGGAGAGGGAGGGATTCGAACCCCCGGTACGGTTGCCCGTACTCCGCATTTCGAGTGCGGCGCGATCGACCACTCTGCCACCTCTCCGGCCTGCTCGCCTAAGGCGCAACGGCGTGGTCAGACCGCAGCGCATACGAGCCGAGCGGTGGTCAATAGCGGGTGATCGCCTCGGACGCAAGTGCACCCGAGCGCCAGATTGAACCGGGCCAGGGCATGGCGCTTCGAGCACGGCCCAAAAACGCAACCGGCGAACCGAATAAAGTGCCTCTGAGCCGGGCAGGCACGCTGCAGTAACGAACCCACCGCTCTCAAGTTGAAGCCCGCGAAAGTCAGAACGCGGCCAACCAAGCCTGCCATCTTGTACCCCGGCTTTACCGACGATCATCCAAAGATCGTGCAACACAGCCTTAACGTGCAATGCAAATAATAGAACACGTCGAAGAACGCGGGGCTGCTAACGAATCCTGAGCAAGAACGCTCTACGTATGACATTCATGACACCGGCGCTAAAAACCGGAGGACGGCAGACGGTACGATCGATCGTCTCAGAGGCCCCTGGTCTGAAGCGAAATTGGACAACCGCGCCGGGAGGGCACGGCAGATGACGGACCCCATCGGTCTAGGGCCGTTTCTGGATCGCTGGGCTGATGGAAATCCCGGCCGGGCGGACGTCAGCGCTACGTTGCGCCGCCTGGCCGACGCATGCAGCCGGATCGCGGATCTCGTAAGCCTTGGACCGCTGGCGGGCACGCTGGGTTCCGAAACCGGCCGCCAGACTGGCGCCGATCCTCAGAAAGAGGTCGACGTCCGCGCCAACGATCTCATCGTGGCCGCCTTGAGAGAGGCGCCCGTCGCGACCTTCGGTTCGGAAGAGCTGGAAAGCCCGGCGCCCATCAATCCGGGCGCGCCCTTGGCCGTCGCGGTGGATCCCATCGATGGCTCGTCGAACATCGATGCCAATGTTTCCATCGGCACGATTTTCACCATTCTGCCGGCACTCGCCGACGATCCTGCATCGAGCTTTCTGCAGGCGGGAAAGACGCAGGTGGCAGCGGGCTTCGTCGTCTATGGACCATACACGACCCTGGTGCTCACCGTTGGCAGCGGCACGCAGATCTTCACGCTGCAACGGATGACGGGAGAATTCCTCCTGACGGCGCCCGAGGTCGCGATCCCGGCGACGACGCACGAATACGCGATCAACACCTCAAATTATCGCCATTGGGACGAATCCATCCGCACCTACATCGACGATTGCGTGCGCGGATCCGAGGGACCGCGGGGCGAGAACTTCAACATGCGCTGGACGGCCTCGCCTGTCGCCGACATCTACCGCCTGCTGAGCCGGGGCGGCATCTTCCTCTACCCGAGCGATCTTCGCGAGAACTACGCTATGGGCCGGCTGCGCCTCGTCTACGAGGCCAATCCCCTGGCCTGGATCATCGAGCAGGCGGGCGGTGCCGCCACCAACGGCCGCGAGCGCATCCTGGACCGCGAGCCCGCGGGTCTTCACCAACGCACGCCTTTCGTCGCCGGATCCAGGACCGAGGTCGAGTATCTTATGCGTCTTTATCAGACCCCCTTCGGCGTCGGCGAGCGCTCGCCCCTGTTCGGGCGCCGGGGCCTGTTCAGACGATGACGAGCGAACGCGCCAGAAACTAATCGTGCCCCATCCGTTAGCAGCAGAACCATATGTCCGCTAAGCACCCCATCATCTCCGTCACAGGCTCCTCAGGCGCCGGCACCACCAGTGTTCGCCGCACCTTCGAGCAGATCTTTCGGCGCGAGAAAATAACCGCCGTCTTCATCGAGGGCGATGCATTCCATCGCTACAACCGCGACGAGATGACGGCCGCCATGGCGGAAGCCGCCGCCAACGGCAATCCCAATCTCAGCCATTTCGGAGAGGACGCGAACCTGCTCGCGGAACTCGAGCTCCTGTTCAAGACCTATGGCGAGACCGGCACTGGGCGCTCGCGCTACTATGCCCACGATCACGCCGAGGCAGAGGCCTACGGTGTCCCGCCGGGCCACTTCACGCCATGGCAGGAGATCCCGTACGACACGGACCTCATGATCTACGAGGGCCTGCACGGTTGCGCGATTACCGAAAAGGTCAACATCGCCCGTTACGCGGACCTGCGCATCGGCGTCGTGCCTGTGATTAATCTCGAATGGATACAGAAGATCCACCGCGACAAGGAGACACGCGGATACTCCCCCGAGGCGATCACCGACGTCATCCTCCACCGCATGCCGGACTACGTGAAATACATCTGCCCGCAATTCACGGAGACCGACATCAACTTTCAGCGCATCCCGACGGTAGACACCTCAAACCCCTTTATCGCCCGCTGGATCCCGACCAACGACGAATCCATGGTCGTCATCCGCTTCAAGAACCCGCGCGGCATCGACTTTTCCTATTTGCTGTCGATGATCAAGGACAGCTTCATGTCGCGCGCGAATTCGATCGTTATCCCGGGCGGCAGCATGGATCTGGCCATGCAGCTCATCCTGACGCCGATGATCCTTCAGCTCATCGAGAGGAAACGCCGCACGTTCTTCTGATCAAGCGGGCGAGAGGGTGTGCCCTGCCAGGGCCACACCCGCGCGCCGGAGTTGCATCTGGCCACCTTCCGGCCGAGCCGATAAAGTCCGATTCCTCGCCTAGAGTGCTTCCGGAAAAGTGAGAACCGGTTTTCCGGGAGAAGCGCGAGGAAACAAAAACTTAGAGCCGTTCCCCGATTCCACTTAAGCCGGAACGGCTCTATGGGCACCCTGGCCAGATCGCGCGATTCAAGGCATCTCGCGTCCGCCCGCAGGAGACCTTTGGCCTGCTGAAGCAAGGTCGCGCCGGTCTCGAGCAGGCCATCCCCCGAAACCGTCATTCCCGAACCTATGAGCAGCGCTGTGACCGACCTCGATGTGGCCGTGAGCGAGATCGCCGAGGAAATGCGCCGGAGACCGGATCGCGGCGAAGTGGCGACCTATATTCCGGAGCTCGCGCGCGTCGACCCCAACGCCTTCGGCCTCTGCGTGATCGACGCCGAGGGCAACGTCGCCGCAGCCGGCGATTGCGACACGCCGTTTTCGATCCAGAGTATCTCGAAGGTCTTCACCCTTACGCTTGCACTCGGCAAGGTCGGAGACAGGCTATGGCGCCGTGTCGGCCGCGAGCCGTCCGGCAGCGCGTTCAACTCCATCGTGCAGCTCGAATACGAGCACGGCATCCCGCGCAATCCTTTCATCAACGCCGGCGCGATTGCCGTGACCGACCTGATCCTGTCCGGCCACCAGCCCCGCGAAGTGCTCGGCGAGATCCTGCATTTCATGCGCTTTCTCGCCGACGACCAGTCGATCGCCATCGACAAGGCGGTGGCCGCCTCGGAGCAGCGCACGGGCTTCCGCAACGCGGCGCTTGCGAACTACATGAAGTCGTTCGGCGTGCTCGAGAACCCTGTCGAGTTCACGCTCGGCGTCTATTTCCACCATTGCGCCATCGCCATGACCTGCCGGCAGCTCGCCATGGCCGGGCGCTTCCTCGTCCATTCCGGCCGCAACCCCGAAACTGGCATGTCCGTCGTCCCGCCGGAGCGCGCGCGCCGCATCAATGCGGTGATGCTGACGTGCGGGCACTACGACGGCTCGGGCGAGTTCGCCTATCGCGTCGGCCTGCCCGGCAAGAGCGGTGTCGGCGGCGGCATCCTGGCCGTCGCGCCGGGCCGGGCCTCCATCGCCGTCTGGGCTCCGGGCCTCGACGCAAACGGAAACTCTCACCTCGGCCGCATCGCGCTCGAAGCCCTGACCAAGCGCATGGGATGGTCGATCTTCGGCGCCTGACGCGGATGGCATCCCGATCTTCGGAGTCTCAGCCCGGCCCTCCCCAGCTCTCACGGTCTCGGTCCTTGCCCGGCTGGCGTGCGCCGTGTAGGGCAAGGGCTTGGAAAACCCGAACGGGAGGCGGAAGCCAATGCACCGTGCGCTCATCATTGCGCCCTCCATTCTGTCTGCGGATTTTTCCCGCCTCGGCGCGGAGGTTGCCGCCGTCGATGCGGCCGGGGCCGATTGGATCCATCTCGACGTGATGGACGGCCACTTCGTGCCCAACATCACGTTCGGGCCGCCGGTGATCAGCGCCATCCGCGGCGCGTCCTCGAAAACCTTCGACTGCCATTTGATGATCGCGCCGGCCGATCCCTACATCGAGGCCTTCGCCAAGGCTGGCGCCGAGATCATCACCGTTCACGCCGAAGCCGGCCCGCACCTCGACCGCTCGCTGCAAGCCATCCGCGCGGCCGGCTGCAAGGCCGGCGTCTCGCTCAATCCCGGCACGCACGAAAGCGCCATCGTCCACGTGCTCGACCGCGTTGACCTCATCCTCCTGATGACGGTGAACCCAGGCTTCGGCGGCCAGGCCTTCATCCCCTCGCAGCTTGAGAAGATCAGAAGCGTCCGCGCCATGATCGGGGACCGTGAGATCGACCTCGAAGTCGATGGCGGGGTGACACCGGAGACGGCGGGCCTCGTTGCCGCGGCCGGCGCTAACGTACTCGTTGCAGGCTCCGCCGTATTCAAAGGTGGTACGAAGGAGAACTACGCCGCCAATATCGAGGCCATCCGCGCGGCGGCGGAGCAGGGTCGCACCAAGAAATCCGCCGCGTGACGTCACGCTCCCGTTGGATCGCCAAACAGCGAGGTCACATGTTTCCGCTTTCGCACATGCTGAAATCGTTCGTCCGCTTCGGCAAGCTCACGGTGATCGACGCGGAAGGCCGCGAGCACGTCTTCGGCGGTCGCGCGCCCGGCCCCGAAGTCACCATGCGCCTCACGGATCCGACGCTCTACCGCTCGCTCTTCTTCAATCCGGAGCTGGCCGCGGGCGAGGCCTATATGGACGGCCGCATGAGCTTCGAGCAATCGACGCTGCGCGACTTCCTCACGCTATTCTCGGTCAACCGCCTCTCGCTCGGCTCCTACCCGTTGCAGAAGGTTCTGCGCAAAGTCTCGCGCGGCCTAAAGCGCTTCCAGCAGGCCAACCCGATCGGCAAGGCGCAGAAGAACGTCGCCCACCACTACGACATCGGCAACGAGTTCTATCGCCTCTTCCTCGACCGCGGCATGCAGTACTCGTGCGCCTACTTCACGAGCGACGAGGACACGCTTGAAGAAGCCCAGCAGAACAAGCTGCGCCTCATCGCCTCCAAGCTCGCGCTCGAGCCTGGCCAGAAGGTGCTGGACATCGGCTGCGGCTGGGGCGACATGCTGCTCTATCTCGCGCGCCTGCAGGACATCCGGGCCGTCGGCGTCACGCTCTCCAAGGAGCAAGCGAAGCTCGCCAACGAAAAGGCGAAGGCGCTCGGCGTGGCCGACCGGGTGCGCTTCGAGCTGCGCGATTACCGTGACCTCAATGAGCGCTTCGACCGCATCGTGTCCGTCGGCATGTTCGAGCACGTCGGCGTGCACCACTACGGCGAATTCTTCGCCAAGGTGAACGATCTCCTCACCGACGACGGCGTCATGCTGCTCCACTCCATCGGCCATATGAGCCCGCCCGGCACGGCAAGCCCCTGGCTCCGGAAATACATCTTCCCCGGCGCCTACTCACCCGCGCTCTCGGAAGTCTTCACGCACGTGGAGCAGAACAGCCTGTGGGTGACGGATCTCGAATTCCTGCGCGTGCATTACGCCAAGACGCTCGCTCACTGGGTCAGCCGCTTCGAGACCAACCGCGCTAAAGTGGCGGAGATGTACGACGAGCGCTTCTGCCGGATGTGGGAGTTCTATCTGATCAGCTGCGAAATGATGTTCCGCACCGGCAGCCAGCTCGTTTTCCACATGCAGCTATCCAAAAAGCGCGATGCCGTGCCGATCGTGCGCGACTACATGATCGACACCCAGCGCGAATATCTAAAGCTGGAAGCCGAACGCGGCATCACTCTTCCCGAATCGCCACCGTTCGCGATGAGCTCTGGTCCGCAAAAGGATTGAGCCTACTTGGAAAGATAACGGATCGCGCAACATCCCGGCCGGGGAGAAACCTGCGCAGACGTTGTAAAGACGCTTAGCGGACGTCGCCGTACAACGACGTCCGCCAAGACCGAACATCAGATCAGTTCCACGTATGGAGCAGAACACGCCAGCCATCGTTGGAGCGAACGAGCACGTTCACCCAGTTGCCACCGTATTGCTTCGTGCTCCCCTCGTCGGAGGGACCGTTGAGCTGCCACGTGCCGGTTGCAACCCGCGTATCGCCCTGATCCAGAACCTTCTCGACGGTGATCTTGTGATCGCTGAAGCCCTTCGCTTGCAAATCCGCGAAGAACGCGCCGATAGCATCCGGACCGCTTACGGTCTTACCGCCAGCAGGAACGACCATCGCGTCCTGGGCGTAAAACCCAGCGAGCGCCTTGATGTCCTTGGAGTTGAACGCTTCGTCCCATTTGCTGGCATCCGTGCGGACCTGACTTTCATCCGCGAGCGAGAGCGTGGGAGCAAGACTTGTCGCGATCGCCAAGAGGATCGCGGCCAAGGCCTTTCGGCATGAGAGAACGAAATCAAACATAGTGAAGCCTCCGTAATAACCATGCGGTTCGTGCGGCGACGCCGCTTAATGAGCGATTGGTCATTAAGAGTGACCGCGAGCACGGGCCGTGTCAATGAAATGATCGAGTGCAAATTGTCGCGAAAGCGAGGAGCCGCAGAGTTTGAACAGCGATGCTGTCTCGCGGCTTCAAGCGAAGGGGCCGAAATAACGATTCCGGTTCCAAAAAGCGCGCTTTACTGCCCGGCGAGCTCCGGCGCCGGCGGTACGCCATCGCGCTCACAATGGTAAGCAGGCTTGGCCACCTTGCTCCACACTTCCGACGAGCCGAATAGCGGCAGCAGCACATAGCCGCGCACCTCGATCTGCGTCGGGCTTAGCACCGTGGCATAGCCTTTGAAGCTCATGCCGAGGTCGGGCACGTAGACGTCGCCCCCGCCCCAGGTCCCATCGGGTTGCTTGGCAAAGCCGTCGATCACCCGCAGCCCGCACACCGCCCGGTTCTGGAGCGTCGGATCGGGATTGCGGAAGTCCTTGAGCGGCTTGCGGTCGGGCCCGTAGGGCAGCCTGAGCCAGACGACCTTTGCGCAGACGTCGCCGCCGCAGGGCTGCGTTTCCAGCACCACCTCGCCATGGGAATCCATCCAATAGCCAGCAAGCTCATTGGCCGCCCATGCCGGAGCGAAAGACATCGCTGTGAGAGCCGCGCCGAACGCGGCGCGCGGCAGAAACTTTGCTGCAAAGCGGAGCATGGAGTGTCCTCCGGGTCTCTTGGATGGCCTACCCTGCGACAGCACCACGGAGCGGACGGATGTGCGTGCGATCCGCGCCGACGACCCGTATCGTCCAGCCGCGGCGTGTTGTAAAGGCGGAGCATCGCAAACACGCGCATTCGGCCCAACGCCCGTGCTAAGCACGCCACGATGACCGACCAGACGGCCCCTCATGCCCCCGGACGATTCGACCCGCCTCTACCCATCGACGGCGCACTCCCCGCTTTGGCTGATGCGCTTGCCGGCGGCACGGGAGCCGTGCTCGTCGCACCGCCGGGCGCCGGAAAAACGACTCGCGTCCCCCTGGCGCTCCTGGATGCGCCCTGGCTCGCGCGACGCAAGATCGTTCTGCTCGAGCCGCGCCGCCTGGCTGCGCGCGGAGCGGCGCAGCGCATGGCAGCCACGCTCGGCGAGGCGGTGGGCGAGACGGTCGGCCTTCGCGCCCGCCTGGACACACGCGTATCGGCCCAAACCCGCATCGAGGTGCTGACTGAGGGCGTCTTCACGCGCATGATCCTCGACGACCCGATGCTCGAAGGCGTCGGCGCCGTGCTCTTCGATGAGTTCCATGAGCGTTCGCTCGACGCCGACCTCGGCCTTGCACTCGCCCTCGATGCGCAGCGTAGCCTGCGCGACGACCTGCGCCTCCTCGTCATGTCAGCAACACTTGCCGGCGAGCGCGTTGCCGAATTGCTCGGCGGTGTCCCGCTGATCGCCAGCGAAGGCCGGAGCTTTCCCATCGAGACGCGCTACCTGGGTAAGGATCCGTCCCAGCGCCTGGAGGTTCGGATGACCGCCACGATCCTGCGCGCGCTTCGGGCGGAGACGGGCTCCATCCTCGCTTTCCTGCCGGGTCAGGGAGAGATCCGCCGCACGGAAGAGCGCTTGCGCGAAAGTCTCGCCGCCGAGGATGTGATCATCGCCCCGCTGCATGGCGCGCTCGATCGGCGCCAGCAGGACCTCGCCGTCGCGCCGGCTCCTCCCACCATGCGCAAGATCGTGCTCGCCACCTCGATCGCGGAAACCTCCCTCACCATTGAGGGCGTCCGCGTCGTCATCGACTGCGGCCTTGCCCGCGTGCCGCGCTTTGATCCGGACGTCGGCGTAACGCGCCTTGCCACCGTCCGCGTGCCACGCGCATCCGCCGACCAGCGCCGCGGCCGCGCCGGCCGCACGCAGCCGGGCGTCTGTTACCGCCTCTGGGACGAAGCCGAAACGGCGAGCTTGCCGGCTTACGGCGAACCGGAGATCCGCGCTGCCGATCTCGCACCGATGCTGCTCGACTGCGCCGAATGGGGTGTCACCGATCCGCTCCGCCTCGCCTGGCTCGATCCGCCCTCCATGGCGGCCCTCGACGCCGCCCGTGAAGAGCTCCAGGCGCTCGGAGCGATCGGCGACGACGGCCGCATCACGGAGGCCGGTCGCCGGCTGCGCACACTTCCGCTCCCGCCGCGCCTGGCCGCAATGGTGCTCGAAGCCGCCCGAATGGGGGCCGAAGCGCACGCGGCCGAAATCGCAGCCATCCTCGTCGAACGCGGACTCGGCGGCAGCGACACGGCACTCGAGCACCGGCTCGATGCCTTCCGCCGCGATCGCTCTCGCCGGGCAACCGACATGCGCCGCCTTGCCGAGACCTGGGCGCAGAGCGCACGCGCCACGCTCCCTCCCTCCTTGCGTGAAAGCCCGGAAGGGAATGAACCTTCCGCGGCACCGTTCTCGGCCGCCGCACTGCTGGTCCTCGCCTATCCGGAGCGCATCGCCAAAGCACGCGGCGCCCGAGGCCAATACCTGCTCGCCAACGGCCGCGGCGCCGGCCTCGATCCCGCGGATCCCCTTGCCCGCGCGCCCTTCCTTGTCGTGGGCGAGATGCAGGGTGCGGCGGCCCAAACGCGCATCCTACTTGCCGCCGCAACCGACGAAGTGGAAATCTTGCGCATCGCTGGCCATCGCATCGAGGTTCGTGACGAAACAGCCTTCGACTCCGAAAGCCTCGCAGTCCGCGTCCGCCGCATGCGCCGGCTCGGCGCCATCTCTCTCGCGAGTGAGCCGCGCCCCGCCAATCCAGGGCCCGAGATTGAGGCCGCTCTTGCCGCCGGTCTTGCAAGCCTCGGCGCCGACAAGCTGCCCTGGTCGAAGACTCAGCTCCAGCTTAGAAGCCGCGTCGGCTTCCTGCGCGTGGCCGGCGCGGGCGACTGGCCCGACCTCTCCGACGAAGCCCTCACGGCATCGCTGCCACGGTGGCTCAGTCCTTTTCTTTCTGGGAAGGCGCGTCTCGCCGACATTTCCGCCGAAGACTTGGCCCACGCGCTCGACACCCTCATTCCCTGGGATCTGCGCCGTCGTCTTGATGAAGAAGCGCCCACGCATTTCGAAGCGCCAACCGGCAACCGCCATGCCATCGCCTACGACGGGGCCGGCGCGCCCTCGGTCCACATCCGCGTGCAGGAGCTGTTCGGGCTGACGGCGCACCCAGCCATCGCCGGGGGCCGCCTTCCCCTCACGTTACATTTGCTGTCGCCGGCTCATCGTCCAATTCAGATTACGCGCGACCTGCCCGGTTTTTGGAGCGGATCGTGGGCCGCCGTTAAGGCCGAGATGAAAGGCCGCTATCCCCGTCACGTCTGGCCCGATGATCCGGCCGGCGCCGCACCGACGTCACGTGCCAAGCCGCGCGCACCATAAGCCGCAGCCAAAGATCGCTCCGGCACGACTCCCATGATTGAAATGTCCGTGGTGTGGAACGCTCTATCTGCCGGCTGCCGCACGGCGGTGCTGAACTTCGGAGGCTGAAACGTGCCCCTCCTCAACCAGAGCGTCGACACAGCGCGGACTGAGCTTGGCGCCCGCTTTGCGCATGCAGCTCCTCAGCTCAGGCGTACCGAGCCGGTAGGTATGACAGTTGTCCATATAGTCGTTGGCACATAGCCGCCGGACTTTGGGGCCGTAGGCGTCCGCACCCGTATGAGCAAGGAGACCGGCGGCAAGTACGACCGCAGCTGACCACAAACGAAGCATGGCTATCTCCTGACGTGCAGCCGGATGGCTCTTGAACGAGCGTCGGCCTAAAACCTATTCCAGAGGCGCGCTCTTCTTTCCAGTGCTTCTAAGAAACCATGGATAACGCAATGGACCCACGGGGCAAAACAGCGCTGAAGCCGATAGGTTCCAGCCCCGGCGGCCGTCACCTCCCCGCTGTTGCTGCGAAGCCCCACCTTGGCGGGGCGACGGCTGCTATAAGCATGCGTCGGCGAGCGAATCGCCTCATCCGGATACTCGAGCCGCAAGGAGAGAGCGACCATGGTCCTCAAGGCACCCGGCATCCTGACGTACATGCTGTCCGTCATCCTCACGGTGCTTGCGCTGGTCACATATTTCTTCGGCGCATCAATTCCATACATCACCGGTCAAGAATTTTGGGTGCTCGTCGTGGCGCAGATCGTGCTGATCTTCGGATGCATCATGCGCGGGCTTTGAGACGCGCCCTTTCGTCGGCCAACCGAGGCTGTTCACCCCCACAGGCAGGACGCTTTTGTTGGTGTTTGATTAAGGTCATGGACGCGATGTGCCGATCTGTCGCGCGGCGTTCAGCACTCTAGCAGGCGCGGCCCCTCCTCACGCAGATTGATCGCCATGATGATGATCATGCGCAAGTTCCAGTCAGGTCCTTTTGCAGAGCGCGCGCGCCGCTCGGCACGCGGTATCGCCGTTGCCATGCTGCTGACGCTGGCGGCTCTGGTATTCGTGGTTTCTGCGATCCACGACAGCGGCTCGAAGACTGCTTCGATCTCGTCTCCCGAAAGATCGGCCAGCCGCTCGAACTGAGCCGCCAATGGTCAGCTCTCAGATACGCCCCTTTAGTGCGCGCTACCGGGCGACCGGCTCCAGCAACTCCGCCTTGACGAGCCCGCGCACGGAATTCCCCACGTAGATCACATCCGCATCCGCAAGATCACTGAGGGAGAGCACAGCCTCCTCCGCCTTGCCGCTCTCAATCAATGACGCGCGAAAAACACCCGGCAGAAGCCCGCTCGCAAGCGGCGGCGTCAAAAGCTTGCCGCCCCGCTCGATGAAGACATTCGTCCGGCTGCCTTCGGCAACTTCGCCGCGCTCATTCAGGTAGACGACTTCGTCCGCCGCAAGCGTTTCGGCATAGTGTTGCCACTCCAGGTCGTAGAGCTCGCGCCGCGTCGTCTTATGGAAGAGAAAGGCGTTGGTGCTGTCGAGCCGCGTGTTCGAGACCGCCACGCGCATCACCGCGTCCGGCGCCTGAGCCGGCTGCTCAGTTGCGGTGACGGAGACCGTCCCGTCCTCGGCCAGGAGGAGGCGCACGCGCAACCGCTCGCCTTCCCGTCCCCTTACCGCACGGCCCAGCGCCGACCGCACGTCCTCTTCGTCATAGGCATAGCCGAAATAGGCGGCAGACGCGGCCAGGCGCTTCATATGCCCGTCCAAAAGCCAATAGCCTTCACCCGGCTTGTAGAGCAGCGTCTCGATCAGCTCGAACGCCTTGGGGGGATCGGTAAGGAACTTCATCTTAAGCAGGCACTCGGCGTACTCCTTGGCGCCGACAGAATCGTAAACCACGCCGGAACCGATGCCCATCTCCCCCTGTCCGTCGCGAAAGATCACCGGCGTTCGGATCACCACGTTGAACAAGGCCTGGCCGGTAGGCGCGATGTGCCCGATGGCGCCGCAATAGACGCCGCGCGGCTCCGTCTCGTAGTCGCGGATGAGCTCCATCGCCCGGATCTTGGGTGCCCCGATCACGGAGCCGGGCGGGAAGATGGCGCGGACGAGATCCTCGAGGCCGACGTTGTCGCGCAGCGTTGCCTTCACACCTGACGTCAGCTGGTGGAGCGTCCGATAGGTCTCGACCGTGAACAGATCCGTCACGCTGACGCTGCCCACCTCGGCGAGGCGCCCGAGATCGTTGCGCATGAGGTCGACGATCATGAGGTTTTCGGCGCGCTGTTTGATGTCGCTCGCAAGGACGCGGCGCTGATCCTCGTCCGCCTCCGGGGTTCCGGCTCGGGGCGCTGTGCCCTTCATGGGCCGCGTCGAGATCACCCTGCCATGCTTCTCGATGAAGAGCTCCGGGCTGGCCGACAGCACGGTCACCTCGCCGGTATCGACGATGCCGGCATAGGCGACGCGCTGGCGCTGGCGCATGTCGCGGTAAAAGGTGAGCGGCGATCCCTCGAGCCGGAAGCGCGCCTTGAACGTCAGGTTGATCTGGTAAATGTCGCCGGCGCGAATTTTGTCCTGCACGGCCGAGAACCGGGACTCGTATTCGGCCTGATCCCAGGCGCAGGTGACGGCCGCGAATTGGTAGGATCCGCTTTTCGTATGGGTGGCGAGCCAGTGGTCCACCTCGCGCTCGCTCATCTCGCGCGGCCCTCGGTAGAGGCCGAACCACAGGAGCGGCACGTTCCGGCCCTCCGGCAAGAGATGGCGGATCTTCGGCTCGAGCACGTAGCCGAGCTCGTAGGCGAAGAAGCCGGCCGCATGGAGCCCCGAGGTCGTCCCCGCCTCGAGTCGCGCCAGCGCCTGCGGCACCTCGTCCGCCGTCATTGCCGAGATGATCTCGACCGGCTCAGTGAAGAGGAGTGATGGCGGGCCCTGCCCGGCGCTGTTATCGAGGAGGACGAACGTTTCCTCGAGCCCCGCGCTTCGACGCACGGCCTCTGCGCCGTGGGCTTGTTCAGGGTCGGCTGCTGTCATGCGTGCAAAGTCCCGCCTCGGAAGAATCCAGTGTCGACACGCGAGCTTATACGAAAGATTTCTGCGGATGGGGCCGCCTGGAGCGGCAAAGACGGCGCCCGCGCCCAATGGCCGCGTGAGTAATCCACCAGCCGGCGGAAAGCCATGCCCAACTGGGGTTCACAAAGCTGAAAATCATGCTATAGACCTCCTCAGCCGCCCCGGGAGGCGGCCTTCGAACGGGCCGGACCCATCAACGTCCAGATCCATCTGGCGTATGGGCTTGTGGCCCTGATCAAGTCCCAAGACCAACACGGTGACCGGATCGTTCGAAATGATTTCCAGGATCGCACTTTTCGATCTTGCTGAAGTCACAATGTCGGTATCGCGGGGTGGAGCAGCCCGGTAGCTCGTCAGGCTCATAACCTGAAGGTCATAGGTTCAAATCCTATCCCCGCAACCAACATTTCCAAGGAAAATCATGAGGTTACGAAGCTCGGCCCAAGCCGGGCTTTCTTGCATTTGGCCTCCGTGCGCCACCTGTGCGCCACGGTCTGGTAAACACTCGAATCGAGAGCGCAACTGGCTTGTACATGGACGCGAGCTCATACCGCGGATCCGCTCACCTCGGGGTGCCGTTGATTAGCAGGTTTCTCAAGAGCGACGGCTACTGCGAGAGCTTAACTCCGAGCTCCGCGATGAACTGCCGGCCGGCGAACAGTTCTCGACGCCCTACGAAGCCCAGGTGCTCATCGAACGGTGGCGACTACAATGCCGTCAGGCCACATTCCTCGCTTGGCTATCGGCCGCCGGCCCGGAGACGATCTTGCCACCAACATCCGGCCCGGCCTATGGGGTGTCGTCGGATATTGTACACCCCGGCGCCTCGATGGAGATTGGCACAATTATCAGTGCAAGCAACTGAAGCGGCCACTCGGCAAGCCCGAATTCTATCTGGAACTAGCCAAGATCTTTTTCCACAGCTCGCGCGGCGCGTTCATCCTGCCGACGCAGATGTTCTTCGTCGCGCCAAGAGGTGTGGTTCGAGATGTCCGCGGCCATGTTGCGAAGCCGAGATCTATGCGGCCATCGAAAAGTATCTCGCCAAGCTCGACCGTGCCGACGAGGTGGTGAGCAAGACCGGCATGTCGGTGCCCGAAGTGCGATTGGCGCGCGCAGTCAAGAAGCTGGCCCACTGCCGGCGAGAGCCAGCGCCTTGAAGGCCATCGAGAGGCGCAAGGACAACAGCGGGGAAACGCAGGTCTCGCTGACCGATCCTGATGCCCGCGCCATGGCGACAACGAGCAGAAAGCCCCGTGTGGTCGGCTATAACGTGCAAAGCGCCGTCGAGACGAAGCA
>NZ_DAIQCD010000053.1:0-11500 GCF_036780825.1 Hyphomicrobium sp.
CCGGGTTGGTTGCTCGAGGCGTCCAGCAATGGGCGTCCCAGATGAATGGCCGTTCCCGACAGAACCCGGCTTACAGGCCGGCTGGCATTGCTCTTTCCGCCTCACTTCTTCCGCCTCACTTCGCCCCACCCTCGGCGCGGTGCACAATCGCCATAGTCTTGTTCCATCATGCGAATTCACGAATTTGCTCGCCGCAGCCAACCTTTGGCCTGGGGCGTGCGTTAAACGGCTGTTCGATTTAGAGCGCGTTCACGCTTGATGGATCCAATTCTGGTGCAAGCGCGCTCTAGGTCTTTGTTTGAGAGACTGAGTCACGTTCTCGGTGGGTGCGCGTCCGCGGCCACCTCAAACGATCAGGCTCTAAACCATTCCGGTTTGAGTGGGTTCGGAAACCCGGGTCCCACTTTTCCGGAAGCACTCGAGTACGAGAAGGAAAGACGGATGATGAAAGCTATCCTGCCGCTAGCGACCGTGCTGGTGCTCGCCGCGACCCCGGTGCTTGCCGACAGTTTCAAGGATGATCCGGCGCCCGTGCGCCCCGGCCCGAGCCTCTACGAGCGGATCAGCGCTCACTACGGTCCCATGGGGCGCGACGTGAAAGAGAGATACCGGGACGGGCCCTGCAAGATCTATCGCCGCTGGGAGAAAGACGGCGATTATGAGGAGACCATTAGGTGCCGCGGCCCGCGGCGGCGCTGAAGCCAATCACGTAGGTGCCGCGGCCCGCGGCGGCGCTGAAGCCAATCACGGCGATCCGATGGGTCGCCGTTTTTTTTATGGCGCGAACCTCCTGAGCGCTGCAGCGTTAATCCGGCGAGAGTGCTTCTCGCTTGATGGATCCTTTTGACGGTGTGAGCGCGCTCTAGGTCTTTGTTTGAGAGACTGATCCACGTTCTCGGCGGGAGCGCGTCGGCCCCACCTCAAACGATCAGGCTCTAAGCAATGGAGGAGCATGATCCCATGTCTCGCGCGACGATTGTGCTTGCTTTGCTCGCGGCATCAGCGTTACCCGCCTCGGCGGGGGCGGAGTGGTATGGCGACGGCTATTACGAGACTCACTCCTGGACCGAGTATCGCACCTATCACACGCGCCCCTATCGCGCGCCGGCGTACGAGGTCTATATCCCCTACGGTGCTTACTTTTCCGACGGGCCCGACGAACCGGATGATGTCGGCGCGACCTGCGAGGTGGAGCGCGAGTGGAGCCGTGGCGGCTATCGCGAAGAGATCGAGTGCAACGGAGACTGAGGCCGGCGCGGCCTTGGAGGTCGCACCATTACGGCCTCTCCGCCGCCGCGCTGACTTGGGATTATCGAGCCATTGAACTTGTCGAAGCTTGCGTGCGCCCGGGCCTACGGCGGGGCGCCCCCAAGCTACAACTCGATGGGCCAGCCGCTCAGAGCCGTTCACTCCTATCGGAATCGGATTGCGCGACGTGAACGCGCTCTAAGTTTTCATTTGAGAGGCTGATTCACGTTCTCCGTGAATGCGTGTCCGCATCCACCTCAAACGATCAGGCTCTAGAGCGGGCGGCCCTTGCCGGTCAGCAGCCACTTGGGATCGAACCAACGGTCGGCCGGGCCGTCATAGGGCAGCCGCGTGATGTCCCAGTGCATGATGAAGGGTGCATAGACGTCCCACACCGGCGGTCCGCCCCCGATAAAGACGACGCGATCCTTGTACTCGGCAAGGACGTCCTCAGGCCGCTCATGCGAGCGAATGGCGCGAATGGTGCGTTCCGCGTATGCGAATTCCGGCACCGAGGCGATGGTTTTCGGTCCGGCAATGAGAACGTGCCCGCGCGTGACCTCGAAGAAGCGTTCTACGTCCGCCCGGAACTCGGGGCGCGGATCCCCCTCCCAGGGCAATTGCCCGCCAAGACCCAGTTGTCCGCTCAGTCCAATAGCGCAGATACAGCGCACATCAGCCATTTAGTCTCCGCGGCCATCGCCGCGTCTCCACTTGTAAAAAACCACGACTGCGCAACTGGTAGTGGATCGCGGGCCGAGGCTCAAGCTCTCGGCAGGCGGCTGTGCCGGGCCGACACGGTTCGCCTGCCGGGCGCGGCCGTTCGCCAGGCGCAACACGCTGGGCTACGTGCTCCCTGGATGGCAGCGCAAGTGCCGATCGGCTTTACGGGTATTTGCGCGTGGGCGGCCTTAGCGCGCTGGTGAAACGGAGGGACAGAATATTGTCTTCGGTGCCGGTGACGATGCAATCGACCTCCTGGCGATCGGAGCTCGAGTACAGCTTCAGTGGACGCGCCAGATACTGTGGCTTGATGTCGTCATGCCAGAGCACGATCTGAGCCGTGAGCGGAGACATGTCTCGGATCGTGCAGGGGCGGGGCATGATCAGGCTCTCGCCCCACAAATACCCCTCCTTCATTCTCCGCGGAGCCCGGAAATCGGACGGTGTCAGCGGACGTGCGGGCGCACCGTCCCGCGACAGAGAAGCAACGAGCGTCTTCCATATAGCCACGATCCACCCCCCCCCTTTGCGGCGATCACGAAGCTTCGGAAATCTTGCTGAACAAATCCCTAAAGCCTGTCCCCGCGGGGCTGCGGCGGAACCAACGGCCCCGGCCGGGCGTTCCCACAACCATGCAGAAGGAGGACCACATGGGTGATCGCAACGTCGTAAGCTCCACGGACGCACGTCAGGCGACGCCTCAGAGAACCAGCTACCGCGTGCTGATCCGCTCGCTCGTCATCGCGCTCGTCGCTGCCCTCATTGTCTACGCATATTTCTATTTGCAGAGCCCAGGCTAAAGGCGGCGCTCCAGTAGAATCGGAGAACGGCTCTAGGTTTTGCTTGATCGTGCTTCTTCTCGAATAAACGCTTTCCACTTTTTCTAGGCAGGCGGCCGAGCAGCACTCCCTCGTCTTCGTTCGGAGAGTTCTTGGGCCACGTGTGCAAGACGGTCGCCGACTAGCGGCGCATATTTCTCGCTCAGACGAAGAAACTCTCGATGCACCTGCTCGAGGTCGTCATCTGACATCATGTCCAGTTCGACCATGCGCGTCCGCGCGCCTTGAGTTCCGCATAGAAGT
Source organism: Hyphomicrobium sp. (assembly GCF_036780825.1). Classification (GTDB taxonomy): domain Bacteria; phylum Pseudomonadota; class Alphaproteobacteria; order Rhizobiales; family Hyphomicrobiaceae; genus Hyphomicrobium_C. The sequence continues at coordinate 3,054 of NZ_DAIQCD010000053.1, forward strand.
TCGTCGAGCTTGAGCGAGACCACGCGCGCCTCGCGGTTCTGCGTGCTTTGAATCAAAAAGACCATCAGGAAGGTCACGATCGTCGTGCCGGTATTGATGATGAGCTGCCACGTGTCGGAGAAGGAGAAATAAGCACCCGACAACGCCCATCCGACGACGAGCGCGCACGCTGCGAGGAATGCCCAGTAAGAGCCGACCACCTGCGCGGCACCCTCCGAAAAGCGACGAAAAACCTCTCTCATTTTTCATTCCTCCACTGAGGTCGCCGCAAGGAGCCGGAACCGCGTTTCCAGGGCGGGCTCATAAGCCTGGGGCCCGTTCAATTGTTCCCGGCGCCGGCTTTTATGCGGATCGTGCGAGCGCGGCTTAGCGAGCCTTCCGCCTCGGATCAGGCGGCGCGGGCTTCATTCGGCGCGGCCCCGGGCGACGAAGCCTGGATTCAGGAAGTTGGTGTCCGTCTTTCCGTAGGTCAGGGGCTTGCCGAAGAGATCGCGCACCGAGCCGCCGGCTGCGGTCAGGATCGCTTCGCCGGCCGCCGTGTCCCATTCGCTCGTCGGCGCGAAGCGCGGATAAAGATCCGCCTGTCCGTCGGCGATGATGCAGAACTTGATCGAGGAGCCGCGGAAAATGCATTCATCGCCTGGAAGGTCGTCGAGGAAGGCGCGCGTCTCGGGATCGAGATGCTTGCGGCTCGCCACGGCGACGAAGCGCTCGGTTTCTGGCACACGACAGCGAAGCGCCCGCTTACCGCGCAGCGCCGTCAGCGTCTGGCCGGGGTCGAGCCAGCCCGTCCATGCCTCTCCGGCGCTGCCGACGAAAAGCGATTCCAGGGCGGGAGCGTAGATGACGCCGATCTCCGGCCTGCGGTTCACGATGAGCGCCAGGTTGACTGTGAACTCCGATCGTCCCTCGATGAATTCTTTCGTGCCGTCGATCGGATCAATGACGAGAAAGGGCTTGGCAGGATTGAAGCCCGGCAGAGGCTTGCCTCCGGTTTCCTCGGCCACGACCGGGATATCGCCGAGGAGGCGGCGCACCTCAGAAAGAATAGCTGCTTCTGATTCCCGGTCGGCCACCGTCACCGGGGAGAGATCCGCCTTGGTCTCAACCGTGTAGCCGCGCGCACGATGGGCGAGGATGATGGCACCGGCGGTGGATACCGCGTGCGCAAATACCTCCAGGATCTCTGCCCGCGCTTCGGGACCGAGATCAAGCGTGCCCATCATTCCGACCTTACCTTGCTATGTTTGACGCTATCGAACCGTCCCACGCCGCGCTCGTCAATCGAAACGGCCTTCACAAGTGCATAAACTTCACATCCTTCACCGAGACTGAGGTCGGCCACGGCGTGCCGCGTCACGTAGGCCGCGATGCTGTCGCCGCCTGCAAGCTCGACCGTAACAGCCGCCGACGCACCGCTTCCCTCGACGATGCGCCGTATGCGCCCCTTGAGGATGGTGCGCACGCTGAGGCCATGGGGACGCTCTACCGCGAGCGAGACGTTCGTCGCCTGGATCGCCACGCGCACCTCGCCCCGATCGCCCCCAAGAAGCGCCGGCACGACAATCTCGCCCGCGGGATGAGCCAGAATGGATACGGCAAATTCCGGGCTCTCGCGGAGCACGGCCGCGGAAAGGAAAGACACGGCCTCGAACCGGTCGGCGGGCGTTGTCGGCATATGAGCCGCGAACACTTCCTCGGGCGGCCCCTCGGCCACGACGCGGCCCTCGGCCAAGCGTACGACGCGGTTGGCGATGCGCGCCACCTCGTCGACGGCGTGCGAGACATAGATGATCGGCAATCCGACTGTATCGCGCAAACGCTCGACGAACGGCAGTATCTCGTGCTTGCGAGCTATATCGAGGGCGGCGAGCGGCTCGTCCATGATCAGCAGGCGCGGCGCGGCCAGCAGCGCGCGGCCGATGGCGACACGCTGCCGCTCGCCTCCCGACAGCGTGGACGGGCGCGCGCCGAGCAAGTGGCCGATGCCGAGCAGTTCAACGATCTCATCGAAGTCCGCGGCGGATGCCTCACGCGGCGCAAAGTAACGGCCATAGGCCAGGTTCTGGCGAACGGAAAGATGCGGCAGCAGCTGGCCGTCCTGAAAGACCAAGCCGATGCGGCGCCTGTGCACGGGCTCCCGGATACCGGCTGCGGTATCGACCAGCACATGATCGCCGACGGCGATGCGTCCGCGGTCCGGGCGATCGATACCGGCAATCAGCCGGGCGATCGTGGATTTGCCGGAGCCCGAGGGTCCGAACAGCGCCGTGCAGCCTCCCGGAAATGAGAATGCCGCATCGAGCACGAAGCGGGATCGGGCGAGGCGGCAGGAGAAGCTGATCATTCGAAGCGGGTCCCACGCTGTCCCGAACGGCGGATCATCAGCTCCGACGCCATCAGGGCTCCCAGCGAGATCGCCACCGCGACGAGCGAGAGGCGGAGCGCCCCGGCATCGCCGCCAGGTGTCTGGGTATACGTATAGATGGCGGCGGGTATGGTCTGGGTCTCGCCAGGAATATTGGAGACGAAGGTGATGGTGGCGCCAAATTCTCCCAGGGCCTTGGCGAACGCCAGCATCATGCCCGCAACGATGCCAGGCCAGGCCAGCGGCAGCGTGACGGTGACGAATACCCACAAGGGTGAGGCTCCGAGCGTCGCCGCTGCCTCCTCGCTGCGCCGGTCGATCGAATCCATGGCGAGGCGTATGGCGCGCACCATGAGCGGAAAGCTCATCACCGCGGCGGCGAGGGCCGCGCCCGTCCAGCGGAACGACAGAACGATGCCGAACGTCTGCTCCAGAAACGCGCCGAGCGGACCACGGCGCCCGAACAGGATCAGCAGCACATATCCGGTCACGACCGGCGGCAGAACAAGTGGCATGTGCACGAGACCATCGAGCACGACCTTGCCCTTGAACGTGCCGCGCGACAGCACATACGCGACGAGGACGCCCACGGGAAGGCTCGCCAGCACGGCCACGGTTGCGACCCGGAGCGAGAGCTTGATGGCAACGATCTCTGCCGGGGTGATCGCATCGAAGCTCATTGCATATCCGATGATGAAGGTGCGGAGATCCATCCGCAGAAGCGATCCACTATATAGACCATCGCGGCATCGGAAACCGCCCGCCCTCGGAGCAAGAGCTGCGGCGTTGCATCGAGAGCGCAGACGTCCTCGAGACCGGGTTCAGGAGAGGCTCCCGGTGAGCTCAATGCAGCGTTGGAGGCTGATCCCCCGAGGGAGCTTCACGCCGTACCACGATCTCGTTCGCAGCCGCGCGATAACCCTCGACCATGCGGTTGAGAATGGCCTCGACCGCGGACTTGTCCCGCAAGTCCATAGCCTGCCGGAGGAGGTTGAGCTCACGAAAGAGCTCGGCCCGAGGACGGAACGGCTCGTCGCACTTGAAGATGCGGGGGTGCTCCGTCGCGTCAGTGTGAGCGTTGCCGATCAGCAGCTCTTCGTAGAGCTTCTCGCCGGGCCGCAAGCCAATGTAGGAGATCTCGATGTCACCATCCGGGTTCGTCTCGTCGCGCACGTCCAGATTGGCTAGGCGAACCATCAGACGCGCAAGATCGTCGATGCGGATCGGCTCACCCATGTGCAGCACGAACACCTCGCCGCCTTCGGCCATGGCGCCCGCCTGAATGACGAGGCCCGCCGCCTCCGGTATCGACATAAAGAACCGCGTCACCTCGGGATGCGTGACCGTTATCGGCCCGCCATTCTGGATCTGCTCCCGGAACAGCGGCACCACGGAGCCCGAGCTTTCCAGAACATTTCCGAAGCGAACCATGGTGAAGACGGTCGTTCCGTCACGATCCGCTGCCTCGGCCTGAAGAATGAGCTCGGCCAGACGTTTGCTCGCGCCCATCACGTTGGTCGGGCGGACCGCCTTGTCGGTGGACACCAGGACGAACCGCTCGACGCCATGGCGCTTGGCGCACTGAGCCGGCACCAGAGTTCCGAAGACATTGTTCTCAAGCCCGCTGAAAGGATTCGTCTCCACGATCGGCACGTGCTTGTAGGCGGCCGCGTGGTACATCACCTCGATGCCGTTCTCTGTCACGACCTGGTCCATCAGCCGACCGTCCGCCGCTGAGCCCAAAACAGGCACGATCTCGGGCGCATCGATCTTTCCATTGAGAAGGCGGCGAAGTTCGCGCTCGATCGCGTAAAGCGCGCTCTCGGAGATGTCGAGAAGCACCAGGCGGCGCGGCGCGCGGACGGCAAGCTGGCGCACGAGCTCGGAGCCGATCGACCCGCCGGCCCCCGTCACGAGAATGGACTTTCCCGTCGTATAGCGGTTCATCAGCATCGCGTTGGGCTGTACGGCGCCGCGCCCGAGGACATCGCCGATCTCCACCGGCCGCAGGCTGTTGAGGCTGACATGGCCGGACGCGACATCCTCGTAGCTCGGAAGGATCTTCACCGAGAGCGGGAAGCGCTCAAGCTCCTGCAACACCTGCCGCCGCTCATGGCGCCGGCTGCCCGGCAGCGCGATCAGCACCTCGCGCACATTTTCCCGCTCGATCAGCCGATCGATGCGGTTGGGCGGATAGACCTTGAGATCGCTCACGTATTGGCGCCAGAGGTCGGGCGAGGAATCGATGAAGCCGACGACGTGCCGGTCGCGCGCCTGGCGGATGGCCCGCAGCAGCGCGATACCGACCGGATCGGCACCGTAGATGAGGGTTGCCGTTTGTAGCCGCTCCTGGGCGCTGGAGCGTGCAAAGCTGATGCCGGCACTCTCCAGGAGCAGCTTGATCACGAACCGGAAGGCAATGAGCACGGCGGCGCCGACGATGCCGTAGGACATAATGACGGTGCGGGGAATGCCGTACTGGCCGATCATGAAAAGAGCCAGCGCCCAGATCAGCACCGAAAGGGCGACTCCGGCCAGGAGCCGGGTGTTGCCGCGTTGGCCAATGAACCGCGTGACGAGCCGATACAAGCCAAAGTGCCAAAGGGTGGCGACGGTGAGCACCGGGCCGGCAATGAGCAGGACAAGAGCCGGCCAGTGCGGGGGGACGAACACCGTGCCGTAACGTAACGACAGGGCGATCCACAGAACGGAAAAGAGAAGACCGAGATCCGCAGCAATAAGCGCCGTGCGCTTCGTGTAGCGGGGCCAGCCAAGCGCCCAGTCGCGAAGCCGAATAAAATTCAGCCGTCCCGTTTGAGCTTCTTCCCCCGTATCCGCCATGCCGCCGACTGCCTCAATGCGCATTGCTGACAGGAGCGGCGATGCTGACCCTCTCGCTGCAACAGCAATCGGGCCAGCGTCGTTCCGTCATGCAACGGAAAGACGCCGGTGCTTTGCCACGGCGCTTTGCTTCATCGTGCGTCCTGCCGATCGCTCAGGCCTGCTTGGTTCGACAACGCTCAATGTTTGCGCTGTGTCCTGCCTAGCCCTGGCCCGGCTCCGCCTCCCGGCGGGACTGTAAGTGCCTTTGCGGGCGAAAGACAACCGGCAATTGCCGTTAGTCACACCTTCATCGCGCTGCTGTGCACCGCGCTTCGGCTAATTCCGACGCCTTGACACCGGTGGTCGGCAATGATCAGTAACCCTAATCTCAGCCGCCCTGCGGCTTCTCCATCAAAGGCATCTGAATGCGACCAGAACACGTTGCCGACGCGCTCGAGCGCGCGAAAGGCGTCGTCGATCAGGAGATCGAGGCGATGGCGCTGCTGCGCGATAGCTTCGATGGCAATCTGATTAAGGCCGTCGGCGCCATACAGGCGTGCAGCGGCCGCCTGATCGTCACGGGCGTCGGGAAATCCGGCCATATCGGCGCCAAGCTCGCGGCCACGTTCGCCTCCACGGGAACCCCGTCCTTCTTCCTCCATGCGGCAGAAGCCGCCCACGGCGATCTCGGCATGATCACCGGGCAGGACATCGTGCTCGCCATCTCGAACTCGGGCATGACGAAGGAATTGTTCCCGGTGCTCGACTTTTGCATGGCGAACGGGGCGAAGGTCATCTGCATGACCTCCAACGATCAGAGCCGCCTGGCACAGAAATCCGACATCTGCCTCGTGCTGCCCAAAGTCAAGGAAGTGTGCCCCAACAATCTGGCCCCGACCTCGTCCGCTGTGATCACGCTCGCGGCCGGGCACGTACTGGCCGTGCTTCTGATGGAGCAGCGTTCCTTCATCGATGCGGATTTCGGCAAGCTACACCCGGGCGGACGGCTCGGCCTGCTGCTCTCCTCAGTGCGGCGCTACACCGAAGAGTTTAAGGACGCCGTGCCGATCGTAGCTCCGCACGAGTTGCTCGGACACGTGGTCATCAAGCTCGCGGAGGGACAGCGGGGCTGCGTGGTGGTCACGGAAGAGGAGACGAACCGGCTGCTCGGACTGATCACCGAAGGCGATCTCAGGCGCGCCTACTCCCCTGATATGTTCGGCAAGACGGCGCAGTCGATCATGACGACCCGGCCGGTGACGGTGAGCGTGGAGGACCTTATGAGCACCGCGGTATCGCTCATGAAGGAACGGCGCATTGCCAACGTCGTCGTGGTCGATGGCGAGACTGTGGTGGACGTGCTGCACACCAAGGATCTCATGCAGCGCGGCTACATGTAAAAGCTCGCAAAAACCCTGGCCGTTCGGGCCAGGGTTTGGGCATGCCTGCGATGTGAGCTGCGCGAGCCCCGAAACAAGCTTCAAACGTTCCGGGATCACGCTTGTTAGTTAGCGTGCTCCTAACCGGACACGTGAGCCGCATGGCTTCGCCATGATCGGTCCCCGCTTTTCCGGGAGCACGCCCGTTGCCAGCGTACTCCTACCCGAAAACCGGTCCCCACTTTCCGGGAGCACGCTATGCGGCGACGGGGGCTGCGAGCGCGAGGTCGATCTTTTCCTTCAAGACCTTCTCATTGAACGGCTTGATGATGTAGCCGCTGACGCCGGCACTCTTGGCGGCGTTGATATTATCCTGCTTAGATTCCGCAGTGACGAGGATGAACGGCGTCTTGCTCATCTGAGGGTCAGCGCGAACGACCTTCAGGAGCTCATACCCCGTCATCGGCTCCATGTTCCAATCGGAGATGATGAGGCCATACTGCTTGGCTTTGATCTTCTCGAGCGCTGCCTCGCCGCTCGAAGCATCGTCGACGTTCTCGAAACCGATCTGCTTCAGCAGCTTCTTGATGATCCGGACCATCGTGCTGTAATCGTCGACGACGAGTACAGGCATGTCGTTCGCGCTCATAAGCCTTCCCCTTCAACCCTTCGCGTACACACGAACGAACCGTCCTCGCCGGGCCGGAGCGTTGCGCGCTTCCCAATGCAAACCGCAGTATGCGGTCGATTGCTTGCCATAGTGTTAACCGGTCCTTTCCGGCGGCCGCTTCCCGGCCGTAACGGAATCGAAACTTCTAGAGGTTAACTATATGTTTTCATGACCTCTTTGGGCGACGTTCAGGCGTTTGCGCGAGCCCAACAAGAAACAGGCCCGGCCAGGAGCCGGAAGCACTAAGGAAGCGCGCATGTCGCAACCGTTCATTCGCGTTCTCGTCGTCGACGACTCAGCCTTCATGCGCAGCGTGCTGCCGGCCAAGATCGAAGCCGACAAGCGATTCAAGGTCATCGGCACGGCCGTGGACGGGCGCGACGCCATCGAGAAGACGCTGGCGCTCAAACCCGACGTCGTGACCCTCGACATCGACATGCCGGTCATGAACGGCATCGACGCGCTGCGCGAGATCGTGCGGCTCAGCCCGGCGTCCGTAGTCATGCTGTCGGCGAGAACCGATCAGGGCGCCGCCATCACGCTCGAGGCGCTGGCGCTCGGAGCCATCGACTTCATTCCGAAATCCCGCGCCGCCGACCGCATTCACGAGAAGCTGCTAGCCGCCGCCGAGGCCAAGGCCCAAAAGACGCACGGTTCGATAGCCCCAAGATCGACGGTCACCAAGTCTTCCGCAGCGCCGGCACGCATGGCCGCCGCCGGGCGCGTCGGCGCCAAGATCTGCATCGTGGGCTCGAGCACCGGGGGGCCGCAAGCCTTGCAGGCGGTGCTCTCGCAGCTTCCCGAGACGATGCCGGTTCCGCTCGTCATCGCCCAGCACATGCCCCCAAATTTCACCAAGGCCTTGGCGCAACGGCTCGACGACATTTGCAAAATCAAGATCGTCGAGGCGGAGGACGGCATGCCGCTGAGCAAGGGCACCGTCTACATCGCGCCCGGCGGCATGCAGACGCGCGTTTCGGCAACAGAGATTCGGGTGAGCCCGGATCAGGGCGAAAGTCTCTATCGGCCGTCCGTCGACGTGCTTGCCGAGAGCGCGCGCAAGGCCTTCGGAAAAAGCGTCCTTGGGGTCATGCTCACAGGAATGGGCGGCGATGGTGCAGCCGAATTGACGGCGCTCCATAAGCTCGGCGCCTACAATATCTCTCAGGACCAGGCGTCCTGCGTTGTCTACGGAATGCCGCGCACG
>NZ_DAIQCD010000054.1:0-11491 GCF_036780825.1 Hyphomicrobium sp.
TCGATAGTCGCTTAATCGACGGTTAGATGATGTCGATCTCAGCAGGCAGATACGAGGTGACCTCGAGGCCGACTTCCTGCTCGCGGACCGAAGGCTTCATCCAAGTCTTCATAGTAGTTCCTCCTTGAGAAAACGGCGCAACGGAACGCGTGTGCGCACAATGAAGAAATAGGTGTCGGCCCGCCATTGGACCAATCGTATTTTCATTTCATTCCATCAGGCAGCCTGATGCTACTATATACTATAACAGTAAAAAGAGAGGAGATATCAAAGCATTAGAAGGGATGCAATCGCTGGGGTTGGCTGGAATAGATGATCACGGGAATTGAACGTTTCGTGAAGCGTCCTTGGTAGTCGTCATTACAGGAAGGCCGCGCCGAAAAAAAAGCGGAGCTCGGAAAATTCCTCGAAAACAGTTTTTGCTCTCGGGGCTGCGATGAACTCAGCAATTCCTATCGATGGCAATGCCAAAAATAAAACGGCGGCCGCTTTCGCGGCCGCCGTCGAATTCAAGTCCGAGCAGATCGAGTTAGATGATATCGATCTCAGCCGGCAGATACGAAGTGACTTCGAGGCCGACTTCCTGCTCGCGAACAGAAGGCTTCATCCAGGTCTTCATCGGGGATCCTCCTTAGAGTGTGAGACTGATCAGAGGGCCGCCAGCCCTGCCGATCCTGAACTGAATATAGGCGCCACCCCCGATAACGACAAATCGCAAGTACGTGATCCATAGATAAGGAATATTTATTGCAACTCAAAGCTTCGCTGATCGCTTGATCCGTCTTCTTCGGCTATCCGCCGCTCACACATCCAGCCACGCTGCAAGGGTCAGCGGTAAGGCAAGGGCGACGAGTGCCAGTGCTGTGCGGGGCGCGCGGCCAAGCCAAGCGAGCGTCAATCCGGGAACGGAGAAGAGCAGCGGAGCCGCAATCAACGCGACGTAGCTGGCGTCGCCCGCAGCCACGTCGTCGACCGCTCCCGCATAGAGCAAGAGCAGGTGAAGCCGCAGCACGAACAGGATCACGACCACGCAGCCGACGACGAGCGCGACGAGCCTGAGGAGCGCCCTCTCCTGGATGGCGCGATCGATGTTGGTGTGCTCAGTCACGGAACAGGCGAAGCCGGGCTGCGGAGTTTGTGGGGCGGCGGCCGGCCGTCACGCATGCATATCTCTTGCTGACCGAATCCGCCGACTCTGGATATCGCGGTGTCAATGTGCTCGTCTTGCCGCGTCGAGGTCTGCCGAAAGTTCAGCCTCGAGCTTCTGCAGATCCTCCGGGATAGGAAGTCCAAACGCCTTAAGCTCGTTGAGCTTCTCCATCAGCTGGAGGTAGAGCTCATGAGCATCCTCCGGTTCATTCTGCATCCGCGTGAGCAGAACGCCGATCTCAGCGGTCACGTCTTCGAAGGCCATGGAAGGGTCTCCTCAGGAGATGGGGCGATCAAAGGTTTGATCGTTTGTGTGGCGAGACCGCAAGGCGAGCGAGAAGGCCCGTCTCGTCGGGCACAGCTGGAGAAAATGGCGTGTTCGTACCGCATGGCCAGCCTCGCATGCCACGACTCAGAGTCCGTTCACACAGCGTGATCCAATGCTAGCGGGTATGAACGGCTTTAATGAAGTTGGGGCCGAGGGGGGCTGGCCGCAAGGCTGCCGCGCGGCCTCATGCCGGGCTCAGCATAGGAAGCGGTCAGCGGGTCTCCTGCCCGAGATGCCAGATCTCCTCCTCAACGGCGATGTCAGCAAGGATGCGATCGAGTAGAAGGCATGTTCTTTTAAAGAGTGCGCTGCCTCGACGGAAGTCAGCGGCGGCGTAGAAGTCGACGCGTCCGGCACGGAACAGTTCCGCGCATTTCTCGATGTCCGCGCCCTCCGGATGCACGGCGATCGCATGGCCGCCGCTTTTGCGCATGAGCGCCATGGAGGGCACATCCGTTTCGCCGTCGCCGAAGTAGACCATGTTGCGGAATGGGATCGGCCGCAGCTCCTCCGGCATGTGTGCGTTGATGCTGTCTCCGAGGTCCTCGATCCCCTTGTTGATGCGGAACAGGTACTGCGTCTTGCCCGTGTCCGTGATCACGCGTTTCGGAAATGGCAGGTCATAAGCGTCGAACCAGTATTCGGATGCGAACACGTTGTGGAAGTGCTTGCGGATGCGCGTTCCCTCGATGATCTCGGTGAGACCCGACGAGACGAGGTAATGGCGAAGCTCGACGCCGTGGCTCTCCGACCGGATACCGATGTAGGCCGTAATGGCATCGAACCATTCCTCGACGCCCGGAAACAGCTCCACGTCCGCACCTTGCCGCACGAGGTCGGCGCGGTCGATGCGCAGCCCCTTCTCACGCGCGAGCTTGTACATCAGGTGCATATAGGTGATCAGCGGATCGGCGCCTTGCTCCCGGGCGACGCGCGAGCATTCGGCCCAGAATGCGGCCGGCTCGATCCCGATCTGCGGCAGGAAAGCATACTCCTGCATCGGGCGCGGCGAGAGCGTGCCGTCAAAATCATAGACGAGAGCGATGGTCTTCTTGGTGAAGGGCGCACCTGTCCTGGCCGTGCTGGCGACGTTCCGCTTCGCGGACGAGGCGCGCAGAGGTCCGGCACCGGCTTCGGCGCTCCGCTCCCGTCTCGTCGTTGTGCGCTCGATCATCGTCGGCCCGTCTGCTTGAAGGTTCCCGCGGACTGTCGACCGATTCGGATGGCGCCATAAAGGCCGATGGAGATGCCGGGCACGGAGCATTTCCTCACGCCAACGGCTCTCCCGCCCTTATTGCCAAGCGGGAGAACACGGCTTGGTGCAGTCGCCGGCGCCGCGCAGCGTCAATGCCCGTGGCCGCCGCATCCACAGCCGCCATGGGCATGTGCGTGATCGTGCTCGGCATGCCCGTGCCCGCCGCAGCAGCCACCCTCACCGTGGTGGTGATGATGATCCTCTGCGTGCCCATGGTGGCTGCCGCATCCGCAGCCGCCATGATCATGGGCGCTCGGCTCGACGAGCACCGCCGCCAGCCGCCGCTCGATGGCGACCGATTGTTCGCGTGGCGCATCACGCGCCTCGATGGTGAGGGCCATGACCTCCGCGCCGATCCTGAGGTCATCCACCTGGCCGAGATAGTGCCGCCTAAGGCGCCCTTGCCGGTCGAAGATCAGCACCGTCGGCGTGCCCTGGATCTCGTAGGCGTCCATCGTCTGGGGCACGGCTTGCCCGTCGGTCTTGTCGAGCGCCACCGGAAACGTCAGGCCCTGCTGATCGACGAAGGCTTCGAGCGCGGCCTTGTCCTGCTTGTCCGTCTCCTCGAAGGGCGTGTTGAGCCCGATGACGACCACCTCGTCGTCGCTGAAGGCGCCCGCCATCCGCTGCGCCTGCGGCAGGCCATGCTTGAGGCTGCCGGGGCAGTGCTGCTGAAACGCAGCCATCACCACGACCTTGCCCTTGAGGTCGGCGAGCGCGAGTGGCGCATCGGCATTGAACCAGGCTGCGGTCGTGAGCTCTGGCGGATTCTCAGGGTCGAACATCGGCGGTCCTTTCTGACGCGGGAAGCGCGAAAACATACCCGCTCCGGCCGGTTCCCGTCAGGATTTTTTACCGTTGCGGCACGGCACTGCCGGTAAGGCAGGGGAGCCAAGACGTTGACACGCCTTGACGATCCTCCCGGTGTCGCACCCTTGCGGACAAGACTTAGTGCTGGAGGGAACGGCTCTAAGAGCTTTGTTTGATCGCATCCTAGATCAAAGCGGCCGCCGGCCAGACCTGGAACATGCCGTCCCCGGCGCTGCTCATCGCCTCCACCACGGCCATGTTGTCGAAGTCGGGAAGCCGCGCTTGCATTGCCGCCACGAGAGCGCCTTCCCCATCGGCGCCCATCGGAATGGTGAGGGCCTGGCGGCCATCCTTATGAGCGAGGATCCAAACCAGGTCGGCGTCCGGCGGAACGGCGTGCCTCGCCTGCAGCGCGACGTTTGCGAGATCCGCCCAGGCCAGCATCGCGAGCAATCCGCTGCCCTCGTCGACGGTGACGATCTTGTCATCGAATCTCACGCGCACCGGAGACGTGACCCGGCGTTGAGCCGCAGCCTCTCGAGACCGGCCGAACAGCTTCGAAAGCCACTCCAGCATCTCACCCGCCCCGGCCGTGTTGCGCACCATCGCGCCGCTCGCCTTTCCAGCCATCCGACTCGCGTGATGATGCGATCATACGAGAGAACCGCGCAGGCGCCATAAGCGCGGTAGTGCGTATGGACAGTTTCCGTGTCCTGCGAGAGTTCGCGAATAGCGGAGCCCTGCAGCGATGTTTTCATTGGAGGCGTTGCTCGAGGGCCGCCAGCTCCTCGCGGAGCGCCGCCGGCAGCCTGTCGCCAAACGTGGCGAAATGCTCGCGCATCGCCGGAAGCTCCGCTTTCCAGCCGTCGCGGTCCACGCTGAGCAACGCTGAGATGGCATCCTCCGCGAGGTCGATCCCATCGAGATCGAGCGCGTCCCGGGTCGGTAGCTTGCCGATCGGCGTCTCGGTGGCGTCCGCAGCTCCGTCGCAGCGTTCGAAGATCCATTTCAGGACGCGGCTGTTCTCTCCATAGCCGGGCCACAGGAACTTGCCCTCGGGTCCTTTCCGGAACCAGTTGACATGGAAGATCTTCGGCATCGCGTCGCCACCTGTCTCGCCCATGGCGATCCAGTGTCGGAAATAGTCGCCCATGTGATAGCCGCAGAACGGCAGCATGGCCATCGGATCGCGGCGAAGATCGCCCACGCTTCCCGCCGCCGCCGCGGTCTTCTCGGACGCCATGATGGCGCCGAGGAAGGTGCCGTGGCGCCATGAAAGTGCTTCCGACACCAGGGGCACGACGGATGCGCGCCGGCCGCCGAACAGGATGGCGTCGATCGGCACGCCGTCGGGATCGTCCCACTCCCGGGCAATGACGGGGCACTGTGCAGCCGGCGCGGTGAAGCGGGCGTTCGGATGTGCGGCGGGGCGCCCGCAGTGTGGCGTCCAGGCGCGGCGCATCCAGTCGATGGCGCGCGCGGGCGGCTCGCCCATTCCTTCCCACCAGACGTCGCCGTTGTCGGTCAGGGCCACGTTCGAATAGATGATGTTGGCTTGGAGCGTTCCCATCGCGTTGGGATTGCTCTCGTTCGACGTGCCGGGCGCCACGCCGAAGAAGCCCGCTTCGGGGTTGATGGCATGGAGCCGGCCGTCGGCGCCGAATTTCATCCAGCAGATATCGTCGCCCAGCGTCTCGACCTGCCAGCCCGGCACGGTGGGCACGAGCATGGCGAGGTTTGTTTTCCCGCAGGCCGATGGAAAGGCGGCAGCGAAATATTTTGCCCGGCCCTGGGGGTTGATCAGCTTGAGGATCAGCATGTGCTCGGCCATCCAGCCCTCGTCGCGGGCCTTGACGGAGGCGATACGCAGCGCGTGGCATTTCTTGCCGAGAAGCGCATTGCCGCCATATCCCGAGCCGTAGGACCAGATCTCCCGGGTTTCCGGAAAATGCGAGATGAGCTTGGTCTTGTTGCAGGGCCAGGGCACGTCGGCGGCCGCCGGGGTAGCAAGCGGATAGCCCACCGTATGGAGCCCGCGCACGAACTCGGCGCCTTGTCCAAGCGCCTCGAGCACCTTGTCGCCGACACGGGTCATGATGTGCATGTTCGCCACCGCATAGGCGCTGTCGGTGACCATGATACCGATGTCGGCGATTGGCGAGCCGATGGGCCCCATCGAGTAAGGAACGACATACATCGTGCGCCCGGCCATGGCGCCGTCGTAAAGCGCGGTGAGCCTCGCTTTCATTTCGCGCGGGTCGGCCCAGTTGTTGGTCGGGCCGGCGTCATCCCGCGAGACAGAGCAGATGAATGTCTGATCCTCGACGCGCGCCACGTCGGCGGGATCCGAGCGCACGATGACGGAGTTCGGCCGTTTGGCCGGGTTGAGCCATTGCGCCGTGCCGCTGTCGACAAGCTGCTTGAGGAGTTCCTGGTATTCCCACCTGCTGCCGTTGCACCAGCGCACGCCTTCCGGTTTGAACAGCGCGGCGGCGTCTTCGACGAAGGCTGCGACGCCCGGATTGGTCGTCTTGACCTCGCGAGCGGCCATGGTGGTCATGACGGGCGCTCCTCCGCATGGCGTGCGTCAGTATGCGAACGGTGTGCTCATGCCTGTCTCGGTTTTATTGGAGGCGAGGCTACCATTGAGCCCCGCGTCCGTCCAAGCAAACGTCACCGTCATTGATCCGGCTGCTGCTCTCGTGCCCGCGCTGCGAGTGCGACCAGCTCCTGGCGCGCCTCATCGGGCGTTCTGACCGTCCTGGCGAAGGGCAGTCGGCAGGTCATGCCGTCGCAAACGAGATCGAGGCCTTCGGGGTCGAGGCCGGTCATGCGCCAGGGGCCGCCCGGCGCGCCGGCAAGCACCGTGGCGTAGAGCGCGATGGCGGCGGAATGGTCCTCATTCATGTGCGCGACGATGTCGTCGTGAGCGGCCACGAGCTGCGGAGCATCCTTGATGTCGATCAGAAGATCCGCCGGCGCGAGGTCCACGATGCGGCCGAAACCGCCGATGAAATGCGCCCGCTCTAGCGCGAGCTCGTAAAAGGCGAAATCGGGAAAGTCGGCATAGCCGCGGGCCGCCGGGTGTCGCGACAGGAAGCGCGGGCGGGCAGCCGCGCGCTGGGTCCGGGTTGCCCGGCCGACCACCGTGACACGCCCCCCCGCGAGCGGGTCCCCTGCTGCATCCGTGCCGTCGAACAGCAGGCTGGCCCGTGCATCGGATTCGAGGTTTTTCGTGTGGGCAGCGAGGGTTGAGATCAGGAACAGCGGCGTTCCGTCCACATCGGTTGCGATCGTCACCAGCGAGGCGTAAGGATGGCCGCTTGAAAGATCGAGCGTGGCGAGCGAGCCCTTAAGAGCGCGGCGCATGAGCGTCCTCGCTGCCACCTCTGGAGAGAGGTCCGCAGTCTTCGGTGCCATCGGCGCGCCCGGATTTGTGTCACGATCTACATCTGCCATTTGATCTCTTCCGTCTGTTCGAGCCCGTTCAGTTCGTGTTCAGGCGCTACCGTATAGGACGCTCCTGCCACAATTGATCCAATTTGGGACCATAAAGCGCCAAGACGCATATAGGGTTGTCGCGAGGATAATCGGGACCATGAAAGAGAAGAGCACCATCGCTCTCGTTGATGACGAGCGGAATATTCTGACCTCCCTGGGCATGGCGCTCGAGGCCGAGGGTTACAAGGTGCGCACCTATTCGGACGGCGCCTCCGCCCTCGAGGCCTTGACCGAGGATCCGGCCGATCTCGGCATCTTCGATATCAAGATGCCGCGAATGGACGGCATGGAGCTGCTGCGCCGGGTGCGCCAGCAGTCCGACATGCCGGTCATCTTCCTGACCTCGAAGGACGAGGAGATCGATGAGCTGTTCGGCCTCAAGATGGGCGCCGACGACTACATCGCAAAGCCGTTCTCTCAGCGCCTGATCGTCGAGCGCGTGCGCGCCATTCTTCGGCGCCTGCAGCCCAAGGACGGCCAGGTTGCCGAGCCGCAGGTCGCCCACATCCTCGAGCGCGGCAAGCTGCGCCTCGATCCGGAGCGCCACACGTGCCATTGGGACAGCCGTCCGGTAACGTTGACGGTCACGGAATTCCTGATCCTCCAGGCTCTGGCCCACCGTCCGGGCGTGGTGAAGACGCGCGACGCGCTGATGGATGCGGCCTACGACGATCAGGTCTATGTGGACGATCGGACGATCGACAGTCACATCAAGCGCTTGCGTAAGAAGTTCAAGCAAGTCGACGACAGTTTCGATGTTATCGAGACGCTGTATGGCGTAGGCTACCGCTTCAAGGAAGCGTAGCGCGGCCGGTCTGGGCCGGCGGGGTCTGGATGCACAGGAGCGCTCTCGCGGGCACTGAGGCGGATAGACCGGTTTAATGGTCCGCGTGGAGGGGCAATGGCGCTCGAGACGGAGCGAACGCCGGCGATTGATACTGGCCTCGAGGGGTTCGAGGCCGTCCTCGCCGGCCTGCGGCGCCGGCTCGGCCGGCTCGTCTCCCGCTCCCGCTACCTGTCGCGCCGCGCCGTAAGGGTTGCCGACCGTACGTTCGCCTGGTGGCGGCATGTCCCGGTTTTCCGCTTCATCGCGGGAAGCCTCTTGCGGCGCATCCTGGTGGCAAGCTTCGCCGGCCTGGTCGTCATGATCGCTGGCATTCTGTACTTCAGCGAGAACAACGCTTGGCTCATCGACGCCAAGCGGGAATCGCTCCGCGTCCAGGGAGAGATCATCGCTGCCGCCATCGCCGGCGACGCGCGCGTGGAGACCGGCCGCCTCGTCATTCACGCCGATCCCACGGCCGATGACGATCTCGCCTCTGCCTTCGACGACGCATTCACCGCCCACGAGCTGTCGATCCGCCCCGAGCGGGTGGCTCCGATTCTGCGGCGTTTGATCGGGCCCACCACGCGCCGCGCCCGCGTCTACAGCCGCGACGGGACGCTGGTTATGGATTCGGCGACGCTCCTGAAGCGCGGCCAGCTCTCCCGCCATGAGCCGAAAGTTCCCGACGGCGGCAAGACGAGCACCAAGAACTTCTGGACCCGCCTCAAGGCCTGGATGCTCGCGAGCAACGATCTTCCCGTTTACAAGGAGATCGGCAACGCCAACGGCACCTCCTATCCCGAGGTCCGCCAGGCCCTCGAAGGCAAGGCGACGGCCATGCTTTTGCTCAACGAGAAGGGGCAGCAGATCGTCTCCACGGCGGTTCCCATCCAGCGCGCCTCGGGCGTCCAGGGCGTGCTCCTGATGTCGACGCGCCCCGGTGAGATCGACAAGATCGTCTCCGATCAGCAGGACCAGATCTGGCTCCTCGCAGCCTTCGCCATCCTGGCGTCGCTGCTGAGCGCGCTGCTGCTTGCACGCACGGTGGCCGGCCCGATCCGCCGCCTGTCCGCGGCTGCGAAGCTTGTAAGCCGCAATATCAGCGCCCGCCGGGAGCTGCCGGATTTCGCCCACCGCACGGACGAGGTGGGCCAGATGGCATCAGCATTCGCGGCCATGACGGCGGCGCTTTACCGGCGCGTCGAGGCGAGCGAGAGCTTCGCCGCCGATGTTGCCCATGAGCTCAAGAACCCTCTAACAGCCGCCCGCTCCATGGCCGAATCCCTCGCCTACGCCAAGACGGAGGATCAGCGCCGCGAGGTCGTGAAGCAGATCCAGACCGAGCTGATGCGCCTCAACCGGCTCATCACCGATGTCTCGAACGCGTCTCGCCTCGATGCGGAACTCGCCCGCCAACAGATGGGTCCGCTCGATGTCACCACCGTCGTCACCAGCGTGACGCAGATCTTCAAGGACATTCTCTCGAGCGACACGCGCCGCGTCGAGACGACGGTTGCCATCGCGCCGTTCGAGCGCGCCTTCATGGTCAACGGCCATGCGGGCCGTCTCGGGCAGGTGCTGACGAACCTCGTGGACAACGCCATCTCGTTCTCGCCGGAAGGATGCGCCGTCACCGTTCGCGTGCGCCGTGTCGGTGCCTCCGTCGAGCTGGTGGTGGAGGACGAAGGGCCGGGGATCCCGGACGATCGCTTGAGCGTCATCTTCGATCGCTTCTACACGGACCGGCCCGATACCGAGGCCGTCCGCGGCAAGAATTCCGGCCTCGGCCTGTCGATCTCGCGGGAGATCATCCGCGCGCATGGCGGCGAGATCATCGCGGAGAACAGGCAACCGGGTACGCTTTCGTCGCCGCCGGGAACGCTGGCCGAACGCCCCCACGGTGCCCGCTTCGTCGTGCGGTTGCCGGCCATCGTGCAGTCTGCCCGTGCGAGCATGTCGGGTGCGCGCCGCGCCCAAGCCTCGGACCATCGCCATCATGAGCCTGCTCTCGAACGCGGCTGATCTCGCCCACGGCACGGCGGTGGCCTTGGGTGCCAAGGCGGCCCTGATCCGCGGAGCCTCGGGCGCCGGAAAGTCGGATCTCGCGCTCCGCTGCATCGCTCTGCCGCCACTTGCCCATATCCCGCTCCGTGCCGAGCTCGTGTCCGACGATCAGGTACGCTTGGCGGCGAAGGAAGGTGGAATAGAGATTGCGCCACCTGCGACCATCGCCGGCAAGATCGAGGTGCGCGGCCTTGGAATTCTGACGCTGCCCTTTCGCGCTTCGGCGCGTCTCGCGCTGGTGGTCGATCTCGTGTCGCCGGACGAGGTGCCCCGCTATCCGCTTGAGCCGGCAAGCGCGACCTATCTCGGAATAAACATTCCCCTCGTGCGCCTCGCGCCCTTCGAGCCATCGGCGGCCCTGAAGCTCGTGCTCGCTCTCGATGCTGCCCCGGCTCGTTAACCCCCGCCGTGACGGCCTTGGAGACAGGAAAACCCTTGCTTTGCCCGCGAACCCTTGTAAGTCTCCGGCCGCACGCGCGAAAGCGACGGCGAGGGCCGGAAGCTCATGACACCAGGGAGACTGTCGTGACGCCATGGAGACTTGGAGCGTGTTCGTGCGAACGGGCGGGCGCACGCGGCATCCAAATGCGAAAAGAACTCGGCACGGGCTAGATGATCGGACTCGTGATCGTCACACACGGCGGTTTGGCGGTTGAGTTCCGCGCCGCCCTCGAGCACATCGTCGGCCCCCAGTCCCAACTCGAGACCATCTCGATCGGCCCTGAGGACGACATGGAGGCGCGTCGCGCCGAAATCCTCGAGGCCGTGCACCGGACCGAGACCGGCTCCGGCGTCATTATCCTGACCGATATGTTCGGCGGCACGCCCTCAAACCTCGCCATATCCGTGATGGATGAGGCGAATGTCGAGATTCTCGCCGGCATCAACCTGCCGATCCTGGTCAAGCTTGCGGGGCTCCGGTCCGAGGTGCCGCTCGATGAGGCCGTGACGCTGGCCCGTGAAGCGGGGCGCAAATACATCAAGGTCGCGAGCCAGGAGCTCTCCGGCGAGCGATGAGATGGCGGGACGCGCGATGCCAGAGATAAAGAACAGCAACCGCCCCGAGGCCGTCGTCACCGTCGTCAACCGCAAGGGGTTGCACGCGCGCGCCTCGGCCAAGTTCGTAAAGCTCGCCGAGACCTTCGAAGCCGCCGTTACCGTGACGCGCGACGGACAGACCGTTGGCGGCACGTCGATCATGGGGCTTATGATGCTGGCCGCTGGTCCCGGCGCCACACTGCATATCACCGCTGAGGGTACCGAGGGCCCGGAGGCTCTGGAGGCGCTCGTCAATCTCGTCGAGACGGGATTTGGCGAGGAGTTGGCCGAAGAAGACTGAGCCCCACCAGCTGGTGCAGGGCGGCTTCCCCTTTGAATCGTCCTTTCTGTCGTCACCCTCGGGATGTCGCGCCGTGCGTGGGGAGCCCGGATATAGCCTGATCGTTCTCGGTGGATGCGGACTCGCATCCACCGAGAACGTGAATCAGTCTCTCAAATAAAGACTTAGAGCATTTTCCGATCATACGTATCCGGCGGCGTTGAAGTAGCTGGAACAGTC
>NZ_DAIQCD010000055.1:0-10734 GCF_036780825.1 Hyphomicrobium sp.
TTTTTAGGAAGCTCCCATCCGAGACGGAAAATTTGAATCATTGTTTCGCCAAATTCGCCGAAAATTTGAGGCAAATTTTATCGGTCCCAGGCAGGTTAACACGATCTTAACGGCTGCCTCGTGATACTTCCGGAATGACCGCACGGGGCGACCGGCTGGGCAGCTGTCGCTCTGCCATGGCCGCTTGGGCCGCATCGCGGCGGAGGGTTCAGTATCGCGCAACTAAGCCAGCCTGGAAGCCGGCGAGGCTAAGCGCCAATTTTTACGAGAGTAGACAGTTCGGAAATGTCGCCGTCTGCCGTGAGATTTGCGTTCCTGACGTTCGTGCTGCTCACGGGTGCGATGATGACCAATGTGTTCGTCTTCCAGCCGCCGGCCCGCCAGTTCGCCGCACTGACGCCCGCGCCGAGCCACAATCCAGCCCGTGAAGCCAGCGGATGGAGCGCACGCCATGCAGCCAGCCCCGACGCAGCCAATCCGGACCGCGCATCAGGTACTGCCCCAACGGCCACCGTGCCGCCGCTCGAAACCGGTGCCGTGAGGCCGCTCCCCGAAACCGCCGATCGTTCGGACCTCGTGCGTGCCGTCCAGCGTGAGCTCAAGGCGAAGGGCTACGAGACCGGCGCGGTCGACGGTGTGGCCGGGCTGGTCACGCGCGGCGCCATCATGGCCTACGAAACCGACCAGGATCTACCGCTCACGGCCGAGCCCCGCCAAGCACTCCTCCAGCATCTCGTTCTGGGCTCGGCCGACATTGCGCCGAATGCCGGTGGTGAGAGCGCCAAGCCAGGCCCCGAGGCAGAGGCGGTCGTCCGTGCCGTGCAGCGCGCCTTTCGCCAGCTGGGCTATCTGACGACGCTTCCGGACGGCCGCTTGAACGCCGCCACGATCCGTGCGATCCGGAAATTCGAGGCAGACCGCAAGCTCAAGCAGACTGGCCGCATTTCGGGCGAGTTGCTGGCGCGGCTCGCGAGCCTCGCCGGCGATGCGCTCCAGGCGAGCGGATCGTAGCGGCCACCGCAAGCCGATGAGATTGGCGGGACAGCCGCCACTGCGGTGCACGCGCCCCGGAGGCGCTTTTTTAACGCTGGAATGAGAGATGGTGCGGCTCAAATCTGAGATCTGGGTCAAGGCGTACATGCGCCGCTCTTCCAGCGATGGCCGCCAGGCCTACGTCGTGCGCCACGGCGACGATGACGCCGGTGCGATCTACATCCGGATCAACCGCCTCGATGGCACCTCCATGCTCTTCGGTCCGGCTCCGGCGAGCCTTCTGGAAGGCGAGGCCGATCGGCGCTGGACGCCCTATTTCAAGGGCGGCCCGCGGCCCGACGACGAGGTGGACGGGCTGCTCGAGCGGGAGGCGCGCACCGATCCGGATCTCTGGATCGTCGAGGTCGAGGCCCGGGATGGCGTCCACGGGCTCGAAGGCTGGCTGTCCGACATCTGAGGCGGCCCGGCAACTCTCGCCACCCGGCACAAAGCCGATGTTCATCCGTTAATCTTTTGTTAACCGACGCAGCAGCGAGATCAGGAGATCCGCGCCATGCGGACGCCCGTGTCGAAGATGGGCGCCATCGAGAGAGGGATGCACGGCTCAGGAGCACGAAAACGATGGCCAGCATTCTCGAGTTCAGGCAGCCGGCATGCGCGGCGCGCCGTACGAGTGGGCAGCATCCGGTGCTGGGGCCAGCTGATATCGTCCTCTTTCCGGGTGTCCGTTACGAGCGCTGGAGTGAGACCTCAGCCGAGCCCGCCAAGCCGGGCCGCCGGACGGGCCGTTACGATCGGCTCGATCTCGGCGACGATCGCTGAAGACAGCACGCCGATGCGCATCGGGCTTTCCGTAGCGAGAGAATTTGCAGTGAGCGCAAGCGAACGGAAAATGCTCTAAGCCTGCTCGCATCTCGGCCGATCAGGCTTTAAGACGCCCCGTGCGCGCCTCACCCGCCTGGAGTTCGATTCTGACATGCTAGACCACCGCGCGGTTTCGCGCTCCAAGGCCGAGCGCCGCGATTGGATTGGGCTCGCGGTGCTGGCGCTGCCGTGCGTCCTCTATTCGATGGACCTCACGGTGCTGCACCTCGCCGTGCCGCAGATCGCAGCCGATCTCAAGCCCGGCTCGGCGGCGCTGCTCTGGATCGTCGATATCTACGGCTTCATGATCGCCGGCGCACTCATCACCATGGGGACGCTCGGCGATCGCGTCGGCCGCCGACGGTTGTTGCTGATTGGCGCCGCCGCGTTTGGCGCCACGTCGCTGCTCGCGGCCTTCTCGGTTTCGGCTGAAATGCTGATTGCGGCGCGCGCCCTGCAAGGCCTAGCGGCGGCAACGCTCGCGCCCTCGACGCTATCCCTCATTCGCAACATGTTCCGCGACGACCGGGAGCGCGCATTCGCCATTGGGGTGTGGGTGGCGTGCTTCTCGGTCGGAGCCGCGATCGGCCCTGTTGTCGGCGGTGCGATCCTCGCCCATGCGTGGTGGGGCGCCGTGTTCCTCATCAATGTGCCGATCATGCTTGTTCTCTTGGCCTTGGGACCCGTGCTGCTGCCCGAGTTCCGCGATCCCGACGCCGGGCGCCTCGACATCGTGGGAGCCGCACAGTCCGTCGTCGCGGTGCTGGCCATCATCTACGGCATGAAGCGGATTGCGGAGGCGGGATGGGCGCCGCTGCCCCTGTTCGCCATCGGGATGGGGTTCCTGACGGGTGTCTACTTCTTCCGCCGCCAGAGCGCGCTCGCTGATCCCTTGATCGATGTCGGCCTGTTCCGCGTGCGCGCCTTCACCGCGGCGCTCGCGACCAATATCGCGGGATTGTTCGTCATCTTCGGCACCTTCCTGTTCATCGCGCAATATCTGCAACTCGTGCTCGGCATGGATCCGCTCACGGCCGGGCTATGGACCGCCCCCTCGGGCGTCGTCTTCGCGGCGGGCTCCATGGCGGCACCATTCCTCGTCCGTCGTTTCTCCCCGCATGTCGTGGTCGCCGCGGGCCTCGGGATATCCGCGCTCGGCTTCGCTCTGCTCACACAGCTCAGCACAGTCGACGGGCCCTGGCTGATGTTCACCGGAATGATGATCCTCTGCATCGGCACGGCACCGGTCGGCGCCATCACGACTGATATCGTTATGGCCGCAGCGCCGCCCGAGCGGGCGGGCGCCGCTTCGGGAATTTCCGAGACCAGCTTCGAGTTCGGAGGCGCGTTCGGCATCGCCGCGCTGGGCAGCGTCGTGACGGCGGTCTATCGCGGAACGATGGCGGCGGAACCGCTGCCGGACATTCCGGCACGTGCCCTCGAGGCGGCTCAGGATACCCTCGGCGCGGCAGCAGAAGTCGCCGCGCAAATGGGCGGAGCGCAAGGAGAGCACTTGCTGCGCACCGCACGCCAAGCATTCGTCCACGCGTTCGAGGTCGCCTCGGTGATCTCAGCGCTGGGTGTCGTCGCAGCGGCGCTGCTCGCGGTCGCTTTTCTGCCCCGCGCCCGATGAAGGCCAAGCGGCTGCCGGAAGGTGCATGACGCGCGCGCGGAGGGAAGCCTGCCGGAGGGCTTTTGGAACGGAATGGGATAAAAGGCGTTGCGCGGTGGCGTCTAAGCGATGAGCAGGCGACGCGCGCCAAAGGGAGAACACGGACATGCGGCTAGGATTGATGACCACCACAGGCGCTGGCATCGCAGCCATCATGCTCATGGGTGCGGCTGCGCAGGCGGATTCCTACTGGGAGCTCGAGCACGCCCGAGCCAACGCCCGGGCTGGCGGCCCAGTGAGCGAGCGCGATGCGGAGCTTCTGGAGCGGTATGGGTGCCTCAGCGGAACGAAGAGCGCGTTCTGCGAGCGGCTGAGCCAGCGCGACCGGGCACGCGACCGGAGCGAGCGCCAGCGCATGCGGCGCTAAAAACATGCGTACGAGATTTCCGGTCACTACGGCGTGATGAAAAAGTCGAGATAAAAAGAGGCCTTCCGCAATTCGAAAGGAAACGCGGAAAGCCTCTGTGTCTTGATACGTGCATCGCTACTTCACATCGAGCAGCTCGACATCGAAAATGAGCGTCGCGTTCGGCGGGATCACGCCGCCCGCCCCCCTGGCGCCATAGCCGAGGTTGGCCGGGATGATCAACGTGCGCTTACCGCCGACCTTCATCGTCGCGACGCCCTCGTCCCATCCGGCGATCACCTGTCCGGTGCCGATGGAAAACTCGAACGGCGCACCGCGGTCGACCGAGCTATCGAACTTCGCGCCCTTCTTTCCGTCTTCGTAGAGCCAGCCTGTGTAATGCATCACGCATGTCTGGCCCTTGCTGGGCGTGGCCCCGGTTCCGACCACCGTATCGATGATCTTGAGGCCCGAGGCGGTGGTCTCTTCTCCGGCCGCAGCGGCGGGCGCCGTCACGGCGAAGGCCGCAGCCATGAGTAGCGCCGCAAGCGTCAAGGCGCGTTTCCAGACTGCGTGTAGTGGAATGGACATGGACCGGATCACGGTGCGTCGCTCCTGTTCTGGCGGGATGGCACGGTTCAGTGACTGAGCATGTTTCGACGCGAGCGGTCCTCGTTGGGGAACGAAAGAGCGCTCGCATCTCGATCGATCAGGCTCTACTGGGCGCCCGCCTTAGCTTCCATTTCCTTGATATAGTTGTCGATGTCCTCCTCGGTCACCTCCTTGTGCTCGACGAGGGCCTTGAGGCAATCCTTCGAAAGCTCGGTCGCGTTCTTGCGCATGCAGATACGCAGCTCGTCGCTGCCGACCTCGAGGTTTTCGCAATGCTTGTGATAGTCGTCGCGGCAGGCGTTCTTGACCGCCTCGTTGACCTCGGCGATGGCGGCGGTCGCGGCAAGGCCGGCGGTGAGCGAGACGATCATGAGCAGTCGTTTCATTTAGTGATCCCTGTTGGAAGAGTGCCTCTGAGCGAGACGCGAATCTTTAGCACAGCCGGGGGGCATTGGTGAGGCGGCAGCGGCGGCGCCAGTTGTGTCGCGGCCGGGTTTCGGAGAGGGGCAGAGCCAGGCTTGCGCTCTCCATCCCCTCGGATTAGGAACAGCCGCGGGGGCGCGACAACGGAGCATCGGCACATGGCGGACACGACGGACAACAGCGAGATCAACGAGCTCAAGCGGGAGGTCGCGGAGCTTTCCGGGCTAGCCCTGGCCACGGGTGTGATCCTTACCCAGCTTCTCCAGACGATGCTCAAGCGCGAGCTGAACCCGCAGAACGCGGCGACCACGATCATCACCAACGCACAGCAGGCCATCGAAGCGTTTACGGCCGAGACCACGGCCGAGCGTGACCCTGCTATGAAGGAGCGGGCCCTCGAGGCTGTGAAGCAGTACGAGACGCAGATCCGCTCGGTGCTGCCGACTTGAGGCCTTGCAGCGGCCGCGCGAACTCCGACGGCTAAACGTCGGCGGCGTGGGGAATCGCCCGCCGGAAGCTCATTCTGACGTAAGAGCCAGGCTATGGTGGGCGGCGTCCTTCGGAGCGCCGACCCGCCTCGATGCGCACCTAAGCTCGCATTGAGCGCCGACCTTCTCTTCCACGCCAGATTTAGAGCCGTTCCGCGTTTCTACTTAAACCGGAACGGCACCAGCCGGAGCGGATGCGCTCAGCAGCCGTGGCGCACCATGCAGCGGCGGAAGCGTGGACCCCAGCCCCACCGGATGCGGCATTCCCGGCTCCAGCGGCGGCAACGGCTCCGGAACTGGGCAGGTTCGGCGATCGTACTCTGCGACGAAGCCGTAACCTGGGGCAGCGCCGAGGCGGGTGCCGCTGATGATGAAGATGCGCCGGCGCAAATGAGTGCTCCGGCCGCGACGGCCGCAAGGATCGATATGCGCATTTTGGTCTCCTGAGAACGCAGAACCGGTCCGTGAACGGCGTCAGGGGGGCGATGGTTCCGGCGCGGCAAGCCTGTATTCCGTAGTCGTCATGAGGCTTGCGTCCGCAGCGATTTCGTCAATGAGCGGGATGAGACCGAGCCAGCGCTGGTCAAGCTCATCGATGATTTCGCGGCAGGCATCCGTCTCAGGCCGGTCGAGCGTATCCCGTCGGAATTGGCGGAACGGCGGCTGACGCTCCAGCTCGAACAACTCTTCCGCGCGTGCGAGCAGCCCCCGCCAGCGGTCCACGGATGGCGAGAGGCTCGTGAGACGGGCGAGCGGCACACGTGGAAAGACGAGGCGCGTAACGGGGCTTGGCGAGCAATTGACGATCACGGCGCCGCGCTTGAGGCCCCAGCAGAACAGACGCGCCGACTTTGCCTCCAGGCTCCGCAGCGAGATGTGTTCGCGCAGCGGGTCAGGGCGCCCGGTGCCGTAAAAATGCGTCTTCCCGGACCCGTTGTAGA
Organism: Hyphomicrobium sp.; assembly: GCF_036780825.1. Classification (GTDB taxonomy): domain Bacteria; phylum Pseudomonadota; class Alphaproteobacteria; order Rhizobiales; family Hyphomicrobiaceae; genus Hyphomicrobium_C. The sequence goes on from NZ_DAIQCD010000055.1 coordinate 6,340, forward strand.
CCATGTCGCAGCCATAATAGCCGACGACCGTGGGCTGAAGATTTTCGCAGGCCCAATAGCCGGCGACGAACGCCATGGTCGCGCCACCGAGAAGCTCTCCCCCGGCCGTTGCCATGGCGGGATTGTATTCGCCGCCGCTGACCTGCGTCGCGAACCACGACCGTGGTGGCCGATGCGTTTCCGGGAAGTCGGCCGCATAGATCGCATACCGGATGTCAGGCCGGATCCGCCACGCGTTGTTGATTGCGACGGTTTTGAGACCGGACAAGTCTGCGTCGGCAAGATTCAGAGATAAAGGCGCGCTCCCGAAGATGAGAACCCGTCTATCTGTATCATTATTGTGAAGTACTGAGTTATCGTCAGATGGGAAGGTATGTTTGTATCTTTCAAGGTCTAGCATAAGGCTTCATATCAACCGGAGTACGGCGTGGCAAGTGCGCATGAATGCCTAGAAAAGCAGACGTATGTCTCGGCAGTTATTGGATGATTTGATGAATATTTGCATGGAGATCTAGGGCCGCGAATGCTTGGGGCGCGTGTTGGTCTTGAAGCGTTCGGGGTGTGGCAAGCGAACTGCGAGATTTGTGGCGCTGCTGCCACGGCAAGCAAGTTCGTGAGCAAGCTGACGCTCCGCAGTCTGTACAGGGCAGGGTTAACGACGCATCCTGGAGTTGTTCTGCCGATGAGTACTGCGGAGTGGGCGTATGGAGTGCAGTTCGCAGGAGATCCTCTGCCACGTCCTCACGTGGGCGACAGAGAACGAGCTCGCAGCGCGAAAGCTGAACGATCTGCTGGTCCGGATGGGCCACGATGCCTCTGGCGGACTGGGCGCCGCCGCAGCGTTTTTAAAGGATTACGGGCAGCTGCTCGTCGGTTTGCTTGGTTTCTCGTTTGGTTTCTACCGGTGGTGGCTCTACCGGGAACGCATTCTCCATAAACGCCTCGACGAGTACATCAGCGCGCGCGATGCGCGGCTGCGAGATGTACGCGGCCAGGCGCTCGAAGCCGTCCAGCGGCCTGCGCCCGGGCAGAGCCTTCGGTCGCCGACGTTCATCGACCGCGAGTTGGCGGCCGTTCTGCGCGAGAACCGGTGGGACAGCACGGCCCTGACGCTGACCGTCCATAGCAGTGCCGAGTGGCAGCTCGGCAAGGCCATCGAAAACATTAAGCGCAAACTGCAGACGGCGGAGCGGGAGGCGGTCTCCTTGCGCCAGGAGCTTTGCACGGCCTACAGCCTGCGCGGCGTGGTGGCGTCCGCGCGGAGTGGCGACCGCTGGCATTCGGTGGCCCTCATCCATTTCCGCAATGCGTTGAGCCTTCCCGGACACGACACGGACATCGAGCTCCGAGAGCTTGAAGCGCACCAGCTTCGCAAGCTGAAGCTTTTCCGGGAGGCCAGGAGAGGCTATGCGCGCGTGATCGATCTCTCCGTGTCCATGAGCGAGGGTCGGCGTCGCGACATCATCAGGGCACGCGCGACGCGCTATATCGCCGAGATGGAGAGCACGAGCGTTCCCAGGAATGCGCTTCAGATGATGACTGCGGAGCTTGCCGGAAGCGCATACGCCCCCGGTGCGATCGCACTGTTTGAGAAATCTCATCCCTTGAGCGCGTGGGAGCTCGTCGAAAAAGGCGACATGCACTACTTCGCGGCGTCCTTGGCCAACAGGTTGCGTTTCGCCATTGTCGAGAGAGGCCAGCTTGGAGCTGCGGCGACCGCCTATCAAAACGCCTTGCTGTCGTTGCGGAGGGAGCGCTGGAAACTCGGCCGGTCCACGAGCCGCTTGCGCAAGGTCATCAAAGACGGCCGCAAGCGCGTTCTGGACGCTCAGTTCAACGAGCAATACGATACGGTGTGGCTCCCGCCGCTACAGCAGGCTGAGCAGAAAGCCGCCGACGTAAGCGCCGCCGGCAGCAAGGAAGCCGTTCCCGAAACTGCGTAGCGTTGCGGCGCGTGTCGCCTGCGTCAGTCCGAGCTCCTGCCCTCGGCGGTGGAGTGCAAAGTGCTCCGCGTACGACGCCGATGCGAGGGCGATTGCACACGCGGCGATGGCCCAAAGGCCCACATGCGCATAGCCGGCAACAGAGGCCGCGAAAATCGCAATGAAGCCCAGCATGACCGCTTTCCCACGCCGCGACGCGCACCCATGACGCAGCACGGCATTGCTGCCTGATTCGGGGCTGAAAATCCGGACAGGCTGCGAATTGGCTGGGGATTGCGGGTTGTGAAGTCCTCTCCGCGAGGCGGCTGCCGAGCGACAGCCTGCACCGAGCGAAAGAGGATGCGACGCTTTTCAGGCAGCGCCGGGGGCTTGCCAACTGCACACATCCAGCGGCGGGGCGCTGAAGCTTACGCCTTCCGCACGAACTCGGACTTCAAGCTCATGGCGCCGATGCCGTCGATCTTGCAATCGATGTCGTGGTCGCTGTCGACCAGGCGGATGTTCTTCACCTTGGTTCCGATTTTGACGACCTTGGACGAGCCCTTCAGCTTCAGGTCCTTGATCACGGTGACCGTATCGCCGTCCTGCAGGATGTTTCCGGCGGAGTCGCGGAACACCTTGACGTCGGCGTCGTCGGAGGCGGGGGCCGACTGCGCGTTCCATTCATGGGCGCATTCCGGGCAGACGTAGAGGCTGCCGTCCTCGTAGGTAAACGTGGAATTGCATTCGGGGCAGGGTGGCAGCGTCATGGTATTTTGGTCCGTATTGCTTTGAATTTCCGGCCTTATCGGCCGGGTGCTGTATAGCACACGGATTCCGCACTCAGGCTACTCCGCCGCCTGCTTCCTGCCTTCCGAAGCAGTGCACGTCAGTAAGTTTGGGCTCTGTCCGGTCTATTGAAACCGTTAAAGCAAGATTGTACCGGCGGGGGCAGGCGCCCACGTGTGCTGAGCGATACATTTTGGACGGTAAGCTATTCTGCAGCGTTTATAGGCTTTAGCTCATAGACACGTGCAAGCTTAGTGGCTGCCCGCAGGTCTCCGCGGCGCAATGCAAGGCGTACTTGGTCGAGCTTTTCGATGTCTTCTAGATTATAATATGGTGACCACTCGCAATCCGTTTCGATTTGAGTGACGTCGACCTCGGCGGCGAATCGCCCCTCGTGCACCAATTCGACCGTCGGACTCTTCCTCATCTTTTGCGTGTCCTTAAGTCAGGATCCCAGTCAGCTGGATCAGGCCTGTACGCCGTAACCAGGATGGCGGGTTCCCGCGTGCCTTTTTCAAGGCCCCACACCGCATGAACCGGCAAACCGAAGCTATCATACAATAACACAAGGACTGCCGGGCCGGCATGGTAGTCGGGATAGTCTTCGATAGGTAAACCGGACGGTGTTCCGCTGATGACCTCAGTCAGCAAAATGCCTCTTGCTGCACAACGGGCAAGAGCATGCGCGGAGCCGAAAACCTTCTTCTGGGCAATTAGCTCGCAGACCGTGGAGAATGTCGTTTGCGGCATCAGGTGTCCTCGGGCAGACGACACTTACTCCGAAAACGTCTGACGCTCCCAGCAACAGCTTTCGATGGAGCAGTCTTGCGTTCACCCACGCAAAAATCAATTGCCCGCTGTTTTGCATCAATGACCTAAAAGTTGGACGTTAGTTGGCTGGAAACCACGGGGTCGGGGTCAGTCAGCCCATCCGACTGCAAGTGCTGAGGATACGGTCGCCCTTACTCCGCCGCCTGCTTCTTGCCGTTCCGCTCCTTCACGCTCTTATTCTGCGCGCCTTTGGCGCGACGGGCGAGCAGGTCCTTCAGATACCGCCCCGTGTAGCTCTCCTTCACGGCCGCCACGTCCTCGGGCGTGCCTTGCGCCACGATGCGGCCGCCGCCGTCGCCGCCTTCTGGGCCAAGGTCGATAATCCAGTCCGCGGTCTTGATCACCTCTAGATTGTGCTCGATGACGACCACCGTGTTGCCCGCATCCGCCAACTCGTGCAGCACCTCAAGGAGCTTCGCCACATCGTGGAAATGCAGGCCCGTCGTGGGCTCGTCGAGAATGTAGAGCGTGCGTCCTGTCGCGCGGCGGGAGAGCTCCTTCGAGAGCTTGATGCGCTGCGCTTCGCCGCCTGAGAGCGTCGTCGCCTGCTGGCCGATGCGGATATAGCCGAGGCCGACGCGCGCCAGCGTCTCGAGCTTGTCGCGGATCGGCGGCACGGCCTGGAAGAACGCGGCGCCTTCCTCCACCGTCATGTCGAGCACGTCGGCGATGGACTTGTCGCGGAAGGTCACCTCCAGCGTCTCGCGGTTGTAGCGCTTGCCCTTGCAGACGTCGCAGGTGACGTAGACGTCCGGCAGGAAGTGCATCTCGATCTTGATGACGCCGTCGCCCTGGCAGGCCTCGCAGCGCCCGCCCTTGACGTTGAACGAGAAGCGGCCCGGCCCATAGCCGC
>NZ_DAIQCD010000056.1:0-10486 GCF_036780825.1 Hyphomicrobium sp.
GCGCCGGGCTCGTTCCCTCGACAGGTGGATACGAGCGTCCTCGCCGTGGCGACGGACGGCATCGGCGCACTCGACGCGGCGCCTCCCCGCGAGCACTTCATCCCCGTCACCACCTATGCGCTCATCGACCGCCTGACCACGCCCCGCGCCTGGCCCGTAGGAGAGGCCCGCGCCGCGCGGCGCTTCTTCCGCTATCTCGAATATTGGCGGCGCCAGCAGCATAGCGTCGGCCTCAGCAATCTCCTGCAGGCTTACGAAAGCTTCAGCCCGGACAGCGATCTCCTCATCACGCGCACCTTCACGCCAGGAGAGCGCGCAACATTGCAAAAACGCGTCGTGCGCGAAGTCGAGGGGATCCTCAGGCAGGCGAACTACGTCCGCGTCGATCCCGCCAACGTGGAGCTGATCCTAACCAAGGACTCGCACTACGGGCTCGACCTGCACGTGGACTTCACCGCCTTCGAGGAGATCCTGGTCTACTACCGCGGCGCCTCGAGCCGGCGCGACCAGCGCCGCCGGCTGCGCAAGTTCATGCGCAAGGAAGAGTTGGACGTGCCGATCTTCCAGCGGCTGTTCCTGCTCTTCAAGCTCAAGCCCTTCGAGGCACGCGTGCAGGAGGTGATGGCGGAGCGTGGTCTCTCGCGCCGCGACGCGGAGAAGCTGATCCGCGGCCTGCGGGCGATGCTTCCTTCGGAGGTCAGCGAAGAGAATATCTACCTCAAGCTGTTCAAGAACATTCCGCGCAGCGACGTCGAGATGGTCTTTCCGAATACGCGCGTGCGGTTTCGCATGCTCGACAAGCTGCGCCTCGGCCTCACAGCGGGCGGAGGGCTCGGCATGAGCGTGGTCGGCACGGCGGGCAAGCTTGCGGCGGCGGCCTCGAACCCGATGGTGGCGGCAGGCGCGGTGCTTGGCCTCGGGGGCGTCGCCTTCCGGCAGGCCATGAACTTCCTCAACCAGCGGCAGCGCTACATGGTGGTGATGGCGCAAAATCTCTACTTCCACGCCATGGCCGACAACCGAGGGGTGCTCATCAAGCTCGCCGACCGGGCAGCCGAGGAGGACGTGAAGGAGGAGATGCTGCTCTACAGCGTGCTGGCCAAGGAGCACGCAACCCGGGCCGACCTGCCGGCGATTGACGCCGCCATCGAACAGTATCTCACCACGAGCTTCGGAGTGACGGTCGATTTCGATCTCGACGATGCGCTGAGCCGCCTTCTCGCCGACGGCATCGTGACGGAAGATGCCGACGGCAGGCTCCGGACTCTTGGCCCCGAGGAAGCGGCGCTGCACCTCGACGCCAAGTGGGACGTGTTCCTCGATAACCTGCCCGACTACACGAGCGAGGAAGGGCGCGAGGTGGAGCGGACGGTTCCAGAGGAGCCGAAGCAGACCGAAAGCGCCGAGGCCGCCGAAGGAGCGGAAGGCCGGCCGGCACCTTACCGCAAATCCTGACGGGGCCCGCGAGCTGCGCTATGGTGCGCCGCTTCCCGCAGGCGGCGCCAGCTGCCGGCCGGGCCATCGCAACTCAGAACGGGCTACATGACTCCTCACAAGCTGATCGCCGAGGTGGAGGATCGCGGGCGCGCCATGCGCGTCGCCAACGCACTCCAGGACCTCATCGAGCCACCGCCGGACGCGCTCACCGTCTTCGAGGACCGGGAGGGGAATGACGGCCCGGTGAAGCGTTGGAGGATCGAAGCCTATTTCGCCGAACCGCGGGAAGCGGCCGCGCTCGAGGCCGATCTCGATCTCTTGCTCGGCGAGCCTCCGCCGCGGTTCGAGCCGGCCGACATTCCCGATCTCAACTGGGTGGCGCTGTCTCAGGCGGCATTGCCGCCGGTCAGGGCGGCGCGCTTCACCATCCACGGCCAGCATGACTGTGAACGGGTGCCGCAAGGGCCCAACGCTATCCTCATCGAGGCGGGAGAGGCCTTCGGCACGGCACATCACGCAACCACCTATGGCTGCCTGCTGGCAATCGATCAGCTGGGGGCGACGCGCCGTTTTCGACGCATCCTAGATCTCGGATGCGGATCGGGCGTCCTCGCCATTGCCGCGGCGCGCACCTGGCCCCACGCCGCGGTCCATGGCGTCGATATCGACCCGCAGTCGGTCATCGTTGCGCGCGAAAACGCAGCCGTGAACAAGGCGGGCTCCCGCATCCGCTTCGTCTGCGGGCCGGGCGTCTCCACGCCAGCGATCCGCAAGGCGGCGCCGTTCGACCTCATCGTGGCAAACATCCTCGCCGATCCGCTCATCACGCTTGCCCCAGACATCCGGCATGTCGCGGAAGCGGGCGCGTCCGTCGTGCTCTCCGGCATCCTGCAGCGAGAAGCACCCCGCGTGATCGCCGCTTACCGGGCGCAGGGCTTCCACTTGATCAACCATCGGCGCCACGATGGCTGGTCAACGCTCACGCTCGCGAAGCGCACCTGAGACTTACGAGAGCCTGCCATGTTTCAAACGTTCGATTCGCCATCCGATGCCCCCGCAATTCCCGATCGGCTCAAGCAGCTCCGCACCCTGCTCGCAACTGAGGGGCTCGCAGCGCTGATCCTGCCGCGCGGCGACGAGCATCAGGGCGAGTACGTCGCGCCCTGCTCGGAGCGGCTGCGCTGGCTCACCGGTTTCTCCGGCAGCGCCGGTATCGCCGCCATCACCCGGCGCCATGCGGGCCTCTTCGTCGATGGGCGCTATACGGTGCAGGCGCGGGCCGAGTGCCGGGGCGGGCAGTTCGAGTTTCCGGGGCTGGCGCGCACCGCGCTCGCGCCCTGGCTTCGCGAGAAGATAAAGAGCGGCGGCATCGTGGGCTTCGATCCGTGGCTGCATACGGTCTCGGAGGTGGAGCGGCTGCGCGGGCTGCTGGCCGCGGGAGGGCTAACGCTCAAGCCGACGCGGCGGAACTTGGTCGACGCGGTATGGGGCAAGGACCGGCCAGGCGCGCCGGACGGGCCCGTTGTTGTGCATCCGCTCAAGTACGCCGGCCGCCGGGCCGAGCAGAAGATCGCCGACGTGCAAAAGAAGCTGAAGGAGGGCGGCCAGGACGCCCTCGTCCTGACGGCCCCGGATTCCATCTGCTGGCTGTTCAATATCCGCGGCTCGGACGTGGCCCACAATCCGGTGGTGCTGGCCTTCGCGATCGTACCGGCCAACGGCAGGGCCGAGCTGTTCGTTGCCGCGGAGAAGATCAATCGGGAGGCGCGTGCCCATCTCGACGGCGTGGCCAAGGTTTCGCCGCCGGCCGAGCTCAAGACGCGCATAGCGGCCCTCAAGAAGGCCCAGCGGCGCGTGCGCCTCGATCCCGACCGGGCCGCATGGTGGTTCTCCCGCGCGCTTGGCAAAAGCGCCGTGCATGGGGCTGACCCGTGCGTGCCGATGAAGGCGATCAAGAACACCACCGAGATCAAGGGCGCGCGCCTTGCCCACGTGCGTGACGGAGCCGCGATGGCGCGCTTCCTCGCCTGGCTCGACCGCGCCGTCGCGTCCGGCGAACGCGTGGACGAGATCACCGCCGTGCAAGCGCTCGAGGAGCAGCGGGCCGCGAGCCGGGCACTGCGCGAAATCTCGTTCGACACCATCTCGGGGAGCGGACCGAACGGAGCCATCGTGCACTACCGGGTAACGGAGGCGAGCAATCGCCGCCTCCAGCCGGGCGAACTGTTCCTCATCGATTCCGGAGCGCAGTACCTCGAAGGCACCACCGACATCACGCGCACCGTCGCCATCGGGACGCCGTCGCCCGAAATGCGGGAGCGTTTCACGCTCGTCCTCAAGGGGCATATCGCGATCGCGACGGCACGCTTCCCCAAGGGGACGCGCGGCCTTGACCTCGATCCCTTCGCGCGCCGCGCGCTCTGGGAGCACGGCCTCGACTACGACCACGGCACCGGCCACGGCGTCGGCAGCTATCTCTCCGTACACGAGGGGCCGCAATCGATCTCACGGGCTGGCATGGCTGTGATCGAGCCCGGCATGATCATCTCCAACGAGCCCGGCTACTATAAGGAAGGCGCCTACGGCATCCGCATCGAGAACCTCGTGCTCGTTACCGCGCCCGCCAAGCCGGACGGCGGCGACCGGGACATGATGGGTTTCGAAACGCTGACGCTGGCGCCCATCGATCGACGCCTGATCGAGAAGAACCTGCTGACGCCTTCCGAGATAAGTTGGCTCAACACCTATCACGCCGCGGTTCGCGAAACGATTGGCCCCGAGGTCGACGCCGCGACCCATTCATGGCTCGAAGCGGCGACGAAACCGCTCTGAAACCACATCCATTTCTCTTCTGAAAACCGGCATTTTACGCCGGTTTTTTATGCTTTTGGCCGCGTCCGAGACAAGGCGCGCAACCGCCATATCGCTATTTTCTTATTTTCTTCAATGCGTCCCACGCTTTTTCTACTATCATTTATCATGTTGATTCGGGCATGCCGCGGCCCAGCGCTGCACGCTCTCCGCGTTTCCGGCACACCGACCGAACGCCCGAAGGCCACCGCTTTGGGCGAATAATTCATTCTGGAGCGTTTCCAATGACCGAGAGCAGCCCCCTGCCCGCTCCGAGCCTGATGCCGCTCCTGCGCTATCGCGAGTTGGCGACGGCGATGAGCTGGCTCGAGCAGGCATTCGGCTTCGAGAAGCAGATCGCCGTCACCGACAACGACGGCGCCATCATCTACGGGCAGATGACCTATCGCGGCAGCCTCCTGATGATGGGTGCCGTCCGCGATACCGACCTCGACAAGCTCATGCGCCAGCCGGACGAGGTTGGAGGCGTGGAGACCCAGAGCTGCTATCTCGTCGTCGACGACGCGGATGCGCACCACGCGCGTGCACGCGAGGCCGGCGCCGAGATCGTGCTCGAGCTCAAGAGCGACGGACTCGGCCGGCGCGGTTATTCCTGCCGCGACCTCGAGGGCCATATCTGGAACTTCGGCACCTATAATCCGGGCAAGGGGATGACCATGGCGGCCCCGACGCCGCCGGCCCCCGCCGCTCCGCATCCCGAGCCGCCGCGGCGCGGGGCGCGAATGCGGATGGGGCTCGCAGGCCTCCTGGTGGCGCTCGGGACGGCTGGCTGGTGGTTCGCCGGCGAGACCGGCGGCCTTTCGATGCGGGCAGGAGGCCACGCCGCGGCGGAGGCCGAAGACGTCTACGCGGAGCTTGCCAAGGTGCGCGCCGAAAAGCGGAAGGCGGAAGCGGCCGCGGAAGAGGCGAGCGCCGCTCTCGAAGCGGAGCGCACGCGGCGCCTGGCCCTCGAGGCGAACTCTGGAACGGCCGTCGATAAGCTCGCCGAGGAGGAGCACGCCCGGCGGAGCGCGGAAGCCACTGCGGCGAGCCTGCGCGACGAGTTGCAGCGCACGCAGGAAGCGCTTGACCGCGCCATCGAAGCCCGACGCGTGAGCGAGGAGAAGCTCGCCGTCAAATCCGCTTCGAGCACCGCCACACCGGCGGGAGCCGAGGCTCAGGCAAGCCAAGCCTCGATGGACAACGCGAGCGGGATCGAGACATCCGCCACCCGCACCCCCACCGTCGAGGAAGGCGCCAGCATGGATGACGATGAGGAGGCCCGCACCGTGCGCAAAGCGCCCCGGGCGCGCGCTCCGAAGCGCAGGCGCTCGGCTTCGATCACGCAGACCAAGTATCCGGCCTACGTGATCGATATGAAGCACGTGTGGCCATATGAGTCCTGGTCACACTGACGGCCAATCGGCGCCGTGCCTATCAAGCGATTAGGCTCTAGAGCCGTTCCGGTTTAAGTGGAATCGGGGAACGGCTTTAAGACCTGATGAGGGCGATCCACTCGTCCTCGGTGAGCACCGTGACGCCGAGCTTCTGCGCGTTCGTGAGCTTCGAGCCGGCATCGGCGCCGGCGACGACGTAGTCCGTCTTCGACGAGACCGAGCCCGAGACCTTGGCGCCGAGCCGCTCCGCCTGCGCCTTCGCCTCGCTGCGGCCGACACGCTCCAGCTTGCCCGTGAAGACGACCGTCTTGCCGGTGACCGGCGAGGCGACGGCAGCCGGCCGCTCGTAAGGCGTCACCGTGACGTGGGCGATCAGATCATCGACCGCCTTGGCGTTGTGCGGCTCGGAAAAGAAATCGATGAGCGCGTCGACCACCGTCTCGCCGATACCCTCGATATCGTCGATGGTGCGGTAGGCCTCACTCTCCTTTCCGTCACGCGCCGCGGCTTCGGCAGCGCTGCGGAACGCCTCCCACGTGCGGAAATCCTTGGCGAGATCCTTGGCCGTCGTCTCGCCGACGTGGCGGATGCCGAGGGCGAAGATGAAACGATCAAGCCCGATCGTGCGCCGCGCATCGATGGCCCGAAACAGGTTCTGCACCGACTTCTTGCCGAAGCCCTTCCGCTCCGCGAGCGGCTCAGCACTTTCCCGATCGCGGGCTTCGAGCGTGAAAATGTCCGCAGGATTGCGGATCAAGCCATCTTCGAAGAAAAGCGTGATCTTCTCCTCGCCGAGCCCCTCGATATCGAACGCGAGGCGCGAGACGAAATGCTTGAGCCGCTCCTTGGACTGGGCCGGGCAGATGAGCCCGCCCGTGCAGCGGCGCACGACGCCGCCGGCGCCCGGTGATTCGTCCGCCTCGCGCACGGCGTGGCTGCCGCAGACGGGGCATAGCTTCGGGAATTTGTAGGGCTCGGCGCCGGAGGGACGCTTTTCGATCAAGACGCGGACGATCTGCGGGATGACGTCACCGGCGCGCTGCACGACGACGGTATCGCCGATGCGGATGTCCTTCCTCGCGATCTCGTCCTCGTTGTGAAGCGTGGCATTGGAGACTACGACGCCGCCGACCGTCACCGGCTCGAGCTTGGCAACGGGCGTCAGCGAGCCGGTGCGGCCGACCTGGATCTCGATATCACGCAGCAGGGTGACTGCCTGCTCGGCCGGGAACTTGTGGGCGATCGCCCAACGCGGCGAGCGCGAGACGAAGCCGAGGCGATCCTGATAGTCGAGCCGGTTCACCTTGTAGACGACGCCGTCGATGTCGTAACCGAGAGAGGCGCGGCGCTCGGCCGTTTCGCGATAAAACGCCAGCATCCCCTCCCCGCTTTCGCACACGCGCATCAGCGGATTGACCGGCAGGCCCCAGCGCGCGAAGGCTTCGACCATGCCCTGCTGCGTGTCGGCGGGCATGCTCGAGATCTCACCCCAGGCATAGGCAAAGAAGCGCAGAGGGCGGCCCGCCGTAATAGACGGATCGAGCTGGCGGAGAGACCCGGCGGCAGCGTTGCGGGGGTTGGCGAAAACCTTGCCGCCGCTCTCTGCCTGGGCTGCATTCAGCTCGGCGAAATCGGCGTGGCTCATATAGATCTCGCCACGTATCTCGGCGGTCGACGGAACATCCTGACCTTCGAGCCGTGCCGGAATCTCGGCGATCGTCCTCACGTTCGCGGTGACGTTCTCGCCCTCCATTCCATCGCCGCGCGTTGCCGCCTCGACGAAGCGGCCCCCTTCGTAGCGGATCGAAATCGAGAGCCCGTCGATCTTGGGCTCGGCTGTGATGGCCAGCGGCTCGTCGGCCTTGAGGGAGAGAAAGCGGCGGACGCGGGCCGCAAACTCCGCGACTTCCGCGTCGTCGAAGGCGTTGCCGAGAGACAGCATCGGAACACGGTGACGGATTTTGGCGAAGGCGCCGGCCGCCGGTGCGCCGACGCGGTGGGAAGGGCTGTCGGGACGGACGAGCGCCGGAAAGCGAGCCTCTATGGCGTCGTTGCGCCGGCGCAGCTCGTCGTACTCGGCGTCCGAGATTTCGGGGGCGTCGGCCTGATAGTAGAGCGCATCGTGGCGCCCGATCTCGGCCGCTAGGCGCTCAAGCTCAGCGGCCGCTTCGTCTGCGGTGAGATCGGCGACGGACGTGAGGGGAAGCTTCTTCTTAGCCATGTGGCTACATAACGGATAACCGGCGCGGACGCACGCAGGTGGATCTTAGAGCGCGTTCACTCTTATCGGAATTCGGATTGCGCGACGTGAACGCGCTCTAAGTTTTTATTGAGAGACTGATTCACGTTCTCGGTGAATGCGTGTCCGCATCCACCTCAAACGATCAGGCTCTAGAGCCGTTCCGGTTTAAGTGGAAACGGGGAACGGCTCTAAGTTTTTGTTTCTTCGTGCTTCTTCTCGGGCTCTTGGGTTCGCATGGCTTCGTGACAGCCATTTCCACCTGTCGCGAAGCACGTTAGCCCGGACCGCCGAGGGAGAACTTCGGCACGGCCTTCCATGCCTTGGTGATCCACGAGTCGTTGCTTTGCGCAGGCGCAAGCCCGTCGCTCTTCAGCAGTGCGTAAGCATCGCGATACCACTTCGACTGCGGGAAGTTATGCCCCAGCACGGCAACCGCCGTCTGCGCCTCGTTGGTGACGCCGAGCGCCATGTAGCACTCTGTGAGGCGCATCAGCGCCTCCTCGACGTGGGCCGTCGTCTGGTAATCCGTCACCACTGTCTTGAAGCGGTTGATGGCGGCGACGAAGTTCTTCTCTTTCATGTAGTAGCGGCCGACCTCCATCTCGGAGGCGGCAAGCGTGTCCTCGGCGATGCGGATGCGATTGTCGGCATCGCGCGCATAGGTGCTGTCCGGATAGCGCGCCTTCAGGATCTTGAGCTGATCAAGCGCCTTGCGCGTTGCAGTCTGGTCGCGGTTGGCGGTCCGAATGTCATCGAAGTAGGCCGAGGCGATGATGTGGTGGGCGAGCGGCGCATCCTTGGTGCCGGGATGCATGATCGTATACCGCTCGGCGGACGCGATCGCTTCCGGTGCCTTGCCGGCCTTGTAGTAGGCGTAGGCGGAGAGCACGATGGCGCGGCGCGCCTCGGGCGAATAGGGATGCGAACGATCCAGATCCTCGAACTTGCGCGCCGCATCCTCGAACTTGCCGCGGTTCATGAGGCTGTCCGCATCAGCGTACATCTTCTCTGGCGGATCGGCGTTGAGGATGCTCGTGGCGTCTGATGACGAGGCACAGCCGCCGAGCGAAAGCGCCGCGCCACCCATGGCACAGCAGAGAACGGCCGCGAGCCAGCTCGGCGTCTTGCCTATCAAAGTGCCATACTCCCCAAGCCTTTGCTCGCCTTCGCCAACCGGCCACGCGCGACCATGGTCGGAAAGGCTTTCGCGGCGTCACCGATTCGATCGAACCTGATGGCGCTCTGGATGCTGCCCCGTCGAACCTTCTTTCGGTGAGCCAGTGCTCGCCGTGAAAAGAAAATCCTCTAGCATACTTCGGAGTGGGCCTGAAGCCGCCGCCCCCTGCTATGCCGCGTCGTCCACGATAGGTTCACAATGTGGTTGATCTGAGACTCGCGGCGAGACTTTCCGTTTTCCACTGCGCCAAGAAGCGGGCGGGAAAACAGGAGGTTGCTGCTCTCAATGCCGGTATGTCGGCGCGATCGTGCACGGGCCTGTCGCAGCCATCCCTCGCTCAGCGAGGAGCGCCGGATGCGGCGCACTCAAGCGGTGATCTTCCTGATGGCCCGGCCGGCCGCAGGGGCCTCACTCGTAGGGCTCACTCGGCGGCGACTGCGACAGCCGCCGTGCGCTCGAATACGAAAGGGCGAGTTCCGCGAACGCGGGGTGCGTGGACGATGGTCCAGGCGGAGCTGTCCTCGAGCAGCTTACGGAGGACGAGCGAGTTGAGACGATGGCCGCCCTTGACCGAGCGGTAAGCGCCGAGCAGCGGATGACCAGAAAGGCTCAGATCGCCCACGGCATCCAGCATCTTGTGGCGGACGAACTCGAGCGGATCGCGCAGGCCTTCGCGGTTCATCACGCGGTCGTCGCCGATGGCGATGGTGTTGGTGAGATTGGCGCCGAGCGCGAGGCCGGCTTTCCAAAGCCGCTCAACATCGCTCATGAACCCGAACGTGCGCGCGTGGGCGAGCTCGTTGCGGAACACACCGGGCGTCATCTCAAGCGAAAGACGCTGCTGGCCGACGATCGGCGACGGGAAGTCGATCTCGACGTCCAGATGGAAGCCCGAATGCGGCGAGAGCTCGCCCCAGCTTTCGCCCTCTTCGACACGGACCGTCTTCAAAACCTTGAGGAAGCGGCGGGGCGCCGGAAGCTCACGGATGCCGACGCGATCGATAGCCTCGACGAACGGCGCCGAGCTGCCGTCCATGATCGGCACTTCCTTGCTGTCGATTTCGATAAGGCAGTTGTCGATCTGAAGGCCGCGGAGGGCGGCGAGAAGATGTTCCACGGTGGAGACGGTGACGCCGTCTTCGTTGCCGATGACCGTGCAGAGGGTGAGATTCTTGACGTTGCAGACTTTGGCGGGGATCTCGGCGGTGACGCGGCCACGTTTCGTGACCACAAAGCGGAGGCCAGTATCGGCTGAAGCCGGATATAGGCTGACCGAAACCGGCGCTCCGCTGTGCACCCCCGTGCCGTGAACCTCGATTGCCTGGGCAATCGTCGTCTGTCGCGCGCCAATGAATCGATTCGACATGCTGCGCCGTCCCTCGA
>NZ_DAIQCD010000057.1:0-10159 GCF_036780825.1 Hyphomicrobium sp.
CTAGTCATCATTGGACACGGGAGCGAGACAGAGGCGCTCACGAGATTGGCTATCGCGTTTGGCGCTGTTGTCGAAGTGCTCACACCCGATCGCGTGATCGCGGCGGCATGCATTCGGCAAGGCGCACGGGCCAGGCATCTCCACAGCCCATCCGGTTCATCCGATCTGACGGGTGATCGTCATACCGCTATCGTCATGTTGTTCCACGACCATGACTGGGAGCCCGAGCTGCTCGTTCAGGCACTGAACTCTCGCGCGTTTTACATCGGCGCCATTGGTAGCCGACAGACTCACAAGCGCCGTCTGGCGTCGCTGCGCGAATATGGCGTTGCCGACGAGTTGAGCAGCCGCATCGTTGGACCCATCGGTCTCCTGCCTTCCACGCGCGATCCGGAGACGCTTGCGCTGTCGATCCTGAGCGAGATCGTGAGCATTTACAGGTTATCTCTCGACGAAGCCGCCGAGGCGACGTCAGGAGAAGGCGAGCACGCATCGCAGCTAGCCCCCCAACAATCGCCAATGAACCGAGGATCAGCGCAGGCGCATTGCATAACTGAAATCCACCGTGAGGTGGCACGCGCACCGCGATACTTCGTACAGGTTATTTTCAATGAGCTGGAGCCTTCAGCACGCACCACCGTGCATGACCAGATCGCGACATCAGGTACATTACGTATTCTCGATTCTGCCAGGTATCTTCTCCGTTCTGTTGGATCGCGCCGGCCACTTCGCGAGCGTCTGTTAACTCGGGGTTCAATGCGGACAAGTATTCTTCCAGCCGTCCGCGCTCACTTTCTGTCAGGCACGGTAGGGAAACTTTCGCGACCCTTGCCAACGACAACCAATGGACGCCTGCCCAGCCTGCCTCGCCAAGATCCGAGAAACTCAACAGAGCGATTAAATCAGATGCGAGCGCACCGCGCGCTTGCCGCGATAGTCTCCAAGTGTAAGTGCCGGAAGAAAACATGAAGCGAAGGGTCAAACGTTTTTAGTATGGTACGGGCTGTCTCCGGCTCACTCGCGGCCAACGCACACAGCGATTTTCGGTGCAGCGCCAGAAGCGCATCGGCGCCGTAGACTTCACCTGCTCGTGGATGGCGATCGAACGTATAGTCCCGCTCCCCCTCGGCTTCCTTTGCGACAATAATGGAAAAAAGAGGCCACCAACGCGCGGCCAGATCTCTCAAGAAAGGCCTTTGGCGAGGCTTTAGCCAGATTGCTGAGCCAATGATTGGCTATGTCCGGAACGACATCTCGTTCAAACGGATGCCGACCAGGATTGGACTTAAACTAGGCATCAAATAACGTGCGCAGGATCGAGCCGCTGACCTCACGACGCTCACCGACTTGGATAGGAACATGCTGTTCCTGCCCAACGGGTTCCAGCTGGGCTCTAAGGGGTCTCGCGAACTACCTGTTCGAACAACTTCTCGATCGCCCCATCCCCCGGTGATTTGGAGACGAACCTAAACCACTGGAGGAGTGCGTGGCCCTTAGTAGCGTCACCTGCCCACCACCGCCTAAGGAGCACCGCGATCTCGTTTGGTCGCACGGCCACCGATCGATCGAGCCACCGGAGCACCGCTTCGCGGCGTTGTTCCATCGCACATTCGAGCTCGCGATCTATCCATCCGGACGCAGCAAGGTATATCGAACCAGCCCGACGAACCCAACAGGGCATCGCGCACGACGAGCGGAAATTCCTCGCTGAGATCGTCAAGACCATCGAGAATGCGAAGCTCGTCAGGTGTAGGATCGCTAAGGGTCCCAAGCCAGAGCGCCACGACGTTCTTGATGTGAAAGCGGATCGTGCCACTTTCCATCACGTCGGCCAGCTCCGTTAGGTACCGCGGCCAGTCGGCTTGCCGCATCGCCTCGAGGATCTGTCGGGTCTGTGTTCTGCGGAAGAGGTGCTGCTCGGTCGACATCAACAGTTCATGCAACGATTGCTGCTGATGGACGAACGGGCGAAAAGAAAATCGAAGAAGCTCTCGTGGAAAAGGTTCAGCTTGTCTCGCACATTGACGATGAGGTGTTCAGATACCAATACGTCGGTCGCTCCACGATATCCATCGAGTACGCTTGCGGGGGCATCAAGCCGCTATCGGTCGCTCATCCATCGAGCCAGCTCCACAAGCGCGGCCGAAACTGTCCACCCTAAGGTCCGTTCTTGAGCGACTGATTTTTCTTTCTTCCTTAGAAGACGCTGCAATAGGTCGGTGCGGCTTCTGAACGACTGGTCGCCATCTTCACTCTCTAAAAAGAGTGCGAGATTGAGGGGCAAGCACAGCAGTTCCTTCTGTCCTGTCGTTAAGAGCGTAGTTGTCACTCCGCGGCATGTAAGAAACGGCTCGACCTCACTCGCCCAATCGAGCAGAGGTATGTTGACCTCTCTTACCTGCGCCGCCTGCTTCCAAGTCTTGAGCCGGGCATCATTATCGAGATCAAGGTCCGGCAAACGAGGAGTACTCGGACGATCTTTAGATTATGGGCCTCATCGAGAAGACGCAGCACACTCTCCCGCACGGCACCATTCCGGCCCGACACCTCGCTGATTGCGTCGACCTGATCAATAACCAGAACGCTCATCCTACCGGGTGCCAGCCGAGCCAGCGTCCATGCCGGGCTCTCGGCTCGCCCGATGAGAGCAATCCCCAGCTCCTTAGAGGTGCGACACGCAAGATGCTGGTCTACACGGAGCGCCAGCGCGGGAATGCCGCGCTGCTCAAGCTTGTCAATGACCCCGCGCACCACACCGGACTTGCCGCTCCCCGCAACGCCGGTCAGCAGCACAATCGTTGGGCCTTCCAATTCCGATAACATCTCGTGAACGACAGTCGTCTGCGTTCTGCCGATCGTGCAACCGCCGGCGCCGAACGGGATGTACGTCTTTAGATAATCAATCGTCTCCTTCTTGATGCGCTCCAGGATAGTCGGATCCATCACCTCCGGCTTCACCTTGAGATCGGTACGTTCGCCACCCAAGCAGATGAGAACAAGGACCGGCTCAGCCGGATGCCCCAAGCCCACAAGGACGCCGATGCGGCCATTGTCCGGCTCCTCGGCCTTGTGGAAAAGGGCCTGATGGAGGCCGAGGATCCGAACCTCAAGGAACGTCTTGTCGGCCTCAAGGTGCAACGCGATGAGCTGGCCCAGGACATTGCCGACCTGCAGAAACAGATCACCAGCGGCGAGCCGGCCATCACTCCCGACAAGATCGAGAGGTTTGCCGCCCTCCTCCTCCGGGATCACCTCCACAATGGATCGCCAGAGCTACGGCAGGATTGTGCTCGGTTGGAGGCGTCGCGCCCTCGGCTACTGACGGTGCATCAACGGCAGCATAGGTGGCAGCCCTACTGTCTCCGTCGGTTGGCGAGCGCGGCGAAATCGCTGTCGGCCCGGCTGTTCGCGGCGCGGCTCGACTTGGCTCGCGCGCTGGACGGGAAAATAGGCGGCGCAAGCGGTTTCTCCGTCGGCGAGCAGGAAGGATATGACAGCGGAAGCTCGGACAACGAGCCGCCGACCGAGGACGACGTTCGCGCGGACGCGCTGAAGACCCTTCAGGATATCGTCGGCGGCATGAGCCTGGACAATTTCATCGTGCGTCGGCGTCGTCGCGTCGTAGAGAAATACGGCAAGCCGGAGGCCTGGGCGAAGCTCGACGACGAGGCCCGTGAAGAGTTGGTCGAGGAGGTCGCTCCGCTGTCGGCGACGGGACTGGGGACGGAAGAGGCCAAACGCTTCGACCTCTTGATGCTGTCGCTCGAATTGGCGCTTCTGAAAGGATCCAAGCGGTTCGACAAGCTCAAGAAGCAACTGATCGAGATTGCATCGGCGGCATTCCGGCAATCGCCCATCAGGCCGCGCCAACCGAAGACATTCAGACCGAGCCGTGGTGGCAAGGCGTAACCGTATCGATCCCTGAATTTTATCCGCCGCCGACTGCGCAACCTCGTCCAGCACATCGAGAAGACGAAGAAGAGCATTGTCTATTCGAACTTCGCCGACGAGATTGGAGAGGGTGTTGCTCACGAACTGCCGCAAGTCGGCGAAGCAGATTTCGCCAGATTCAAAGCAAAGGCCCGCCATTTCCTGAAGGTGCACGATGACCATATCGTGCTTCATAAGCTGCGGCAGGCAAAGCCCTTGACGCCGAGCGACCTGAACGAGCTGGAAAAAATGCTGCTCGACGCTGGCATCGGCTGCCCAGCAGACATCGTGCGGGCGGGCGCTGCCCGTCAAGGATTTGGACGCTTTGTGCGGTCCCTCGTTGGCCTCGATCGCGCGACTGCCCAGGAAGTTTTCGGCGAGTTTTTGACGTCCGGAACCGCATCGGTTGCGCAAATCGAGTTCGTCAACATGGTGGTCGAACACCTCACGGACCAGGGGATGCTCGCGCCCGACCTACTTTACGAGCCGCCGTTTACCGACATGCCCCGATCGGGCCAGAACAGATGTTCGGCGAGCTGCATACAGAGCGTCTTTTCAGGCTGATTCATGATCTGAACGAAAGCGCAGCCGCGTAGGATTTCGGACGTGATCTATGAAACTTGATTCGAAACCGAGTGTCCCAGTCGGCCCGCGCGGCGCAGCGAATATCACAGGCCAATGCTGGTCCAGAAAGGCGAGGCATGACTTAATTAAAAAGGCGGACCGGAGCCCGCCTTTGATTTCGTGGGATGAACCCTTGTTACCGGAGGGACCACGCCGCGATCTCTGCTAGAATGCCCCATGGTTAGCACGCATACTGAGCCCGGGCAAGAGACCGCGCTCCGCGATGGGGGGAATGATTTTATGACAAGTTGCATTCCGCTCCGATTCGCCTTCGATCTCGGGACGAACTCGATCGGCTGGGCCGTCTATCGCATCACCCATTTTCCTGATCCGAATTTGGCGCCGCCCACCGTTGCCGAACTCATCGCGTGCGGCGTGCGCATCTTCAATGACGGCCGCAATCCCAAGGACGGCAAGTCGCTGGCCGAGATGCGGCGCGTGCCGCGCGCGGCGCGGCGGCGGCGCGATCGCTATCTCCAGCGCCGGACCGATCTGATTGCACTCCTTGTCGACCTTGGGCTCTTGCCGGTGGACGAGAAGGAGCGCCGCGCACTTGTCACACTCGATCCCTATCGGCTCCGCGCCCTGGGGCTGGATCAGCCGTTGACGCCGTTCGAACTGGGACGTGCGCTATTCCATTTGAACCAGCGCCGCGGCTTCAAATCTAACCGGCGCGTGGACCGCAGATCCGACGAAAAGGGCAAGATCGAAACCGCAGCCGGCCTGCTCCGTGGCGCACTGAAATCGGAGAACGCGCGCACGTTCGGCGAATTCCTGTGGCGGCGCCATGGCGGCCCCGACGGCAAGGCCACGCCTGGCACCCGCAAAGCCGTCCGTATCCGCCTCGAGGGCGAAGGCGCCAAGGCGCTTTATCATTACTACCCTCTGCGTGAGATGCTGGAGCACGAGTTCGACACGCTCATGGGCAGGCAGCGTGCGCACCATCCCGGCATCCTGACCGACGACGCGATTTCCCGGATCAGGCACACGATCTTCTGGCAACGGCCGTTGAGGCCGGTCGAGCGCGGGCGCTGCACGCTCGTGCCGGAGGAGGAGCGCCTGCCAAAGGCCTTGCCGTCGGTCGAGGAGCGCACGATCTACGAGACGCTCAATCATCTCCGTTACGGCGAAGGTCTCCTACGCGACAAAGCCTTGACCAAGGCTGAACGCGATCTCGTCGCCCAACCGCTGCTGCAAGGCAAAAGCAAGCGCCACGTCACCTTCGACACGATCCGCGCTGCGCTCAAGCTTAACTCCGACGTCCGGTTCAATCGCGAGGACAGCGGCCGCAGCGACCTCTACGACTGCCGCTCCCAGTCGGCCGAGAAGCTTGCCGCCAAGGATCGCTTCGGGCCGCGCTGGTATGTGCTGCCCCTCGCCGAGCGGGACGCCATCGTCACGCGCCTGATCGACGAGGACGACGAGGAGCAGGTGGCGTCATGGCTCATGGCGGACCATGGGCTCGACGAGGACGCCGCGCGGCGCGTGGCAAACTGGTCGCCGCGCGAGGGCGTGTCCCGCCTCGGTCGGACGGCAAACGCCGCGGTTCTCGAAGAGCTGAAAAAGGATGTCATCGCATATAGCGACGCGGTGCAATTTGCTGGCAAAGCTCTTGGCGTGACTTGGCACCACTCCGACTTCCGCGATGGCGTTATCGAGATCCCCCTTCCCTACTACGGGCAGATTCTCGAACGCCAGGTCTCGTTCGGTAGCGGCAAGCCGGAGGACAACGCCGAAAAGCGTTACGGCCGCGTCGCCAATCCGACGGCGCACATCGGTCTCGGGCAGCTCCGGCGCGTCACCAACAAGCTGATCAAGGCGTACGGCCCGCCGGCGCAGATTGTGGTCGAGTTGGCGCGCGCGCTGAAGCTAACAAAAGAGCAGAAGGACAAGGAGCAGCGCGAGAACGCCAGAAACAAGACGGAGAACGATCGCCGCCGCGCTATCCTGGAAGAGCAAGGACAAGCGGATACGGGTGAGAACCGCCTGCGCTTGCGGCTATTCGAGGAGCAGCAGCGCGCGAACGGCGGCGTGGCCCTCTGTCCGTACTCACTGAAGCCGATCGGCATCGAGGCGCTGTTCTCGGCTGAGATCGAGATCGATCACATCCTGCCTTACTCGCGCACACTCGACGACACGAAGGCCAACCGCATCCTCTGCTACCGCGCCGCTAACCGACACAAGCGCCGCGAAACACCATACGAAGCGTTCGGCGGCGCGCACAAAGCCTTTCCCGAACAGCCAGACTGGACCGACATTGCCACCGCAGCCGCAGGTCTCCCCGCAAACAAGCGCTGGCGCTTCGCACCGGACGCGATGGAGCGCTACCAGAACAAGGAGCGCGACTTCCTCGCACGCCAGATCAACGAGACACGCCATCTCTCGAGGCTTGCGCGATTCTATCTCGGCGCGGCGACCGGCAGCACAGATCACGTCTACGTCACGACGGGGCAGCTCACGGCCATGCTGCGCGCCCGCTGGGGGCTGAACGCCATCCTCGGCGACGAGAACCGCAAGATGCGGGCCGATCATCGACACCATGCCATCGACGCCATCACCATCGGGGCCATCGACCGCTCGCTGCTACAGGATATTGCCCGGCGCGCCGGCGCGCGCGAGGAGCAGGATCTTGCGCGCACGACAGCAGACGTTCCGGATCCATTCCAAAATTTCCGGGAGATCGCGCGCGAGAAGGTCCGCGCGGTGGTCGTCTCCGTGAAGGCCGACCACGGCAAGGGCGGCGCCTTGCACGAGGATACGGCTTATGGCCTCGTGACCAATCCTGCCGAAGCGGCCGAAATCGGCAATCTCGTATTCCGCAAGCCGCTCGTCGCGCTCAACGCAAACGAGATCGACAGCGTACGCGATCCTCATCTCCGCAGCGAGCTTCAGGCTCTCGCGGCACCTTACCGTAGCGACAAGGGTAAGCTCACGGACGAGAAGGGTCTCAAGGCGGCGCTCGCCGCCTTCCGCGTGAAAACATCCCACAACGGCAACGAAGTCGAGCGACAGGTTCGGCGCGTGCGCATCGGTAAGACGAAGGCCGGCGAGGTTCATATCCGCGACCGGTGCACGGGCGCGGTCTACAAGGCGCTGCTCCCTGGCGACAACCACCACATCGACATCGTGCAGATGCGCGACGGCACGTGGCGGGGGTTTGCGGCGACCGTGTTCGACGTCAATCAGCCGGGCTGGCGGCCGCTGTGGGAGCGCGAGCGGCTCGGCGGCAAGCTCGTCATGCGCGTGCACAAAGGCGACATGATCGAGGTCGACGACGCGGACGGCCAGCGCAGCATCAAGACCGTGCACCGCCTGTCGCCAAGCAACAATGTGCTCTATCTCGCGTCCCACAATGAAGGCGGCGAACTCGGCAAGCGCCACGACGACAAGGAGGATCTCTTCCGCTGGGACTTCGCGAACATCGGCGGGCTGAAGAAGCGCAATGCCCGCAAGGTGCACGTAGACGAGATCGGCATTCGTAGCCTCACACGCTCCAACGCCGATTGACCGAAGGCCGAATCGGCACGAGCTTAGTCGAAATTCCCTACCCAATGGTCTGGAAAATGATCCTGTATCCAATTGGAACGATGTGTCGGACTGGCGACCGCTGTCCGCGCGATGGTCACTGGCAAGCCGTTGGCCATGGTAATTCGCTTATGCTCATTTTTTGCGGCGACAGGTTTCCTCTCTTTGCCGGAAGCTTTGTGGATTGGGAACTTGTCGCCACATAGTAACAATTCGAGCGGCCAACCTATTGGTGTTCTTTTTCTCAAGCCGTGCAAGAGAATACCGTTGGGTGTTCCGGTCGGACTGCAGCGATCGCTGCTAGAACCGGGGAGCGGATCCCCGACCGCGGCCGGGGTCCCATCGCTCCGGCCGCATTCCCTTGTGCCGATTAACCCCGCTTCCCACGAGATGTAGCGCTTTCGCCGGAAGATCGCTTTCCTCTGCGCTCGGACATCGGATGCAGGGGATCTGTCATGCTTGGGCGCATCGTCGAGATTTCTGGTGAGGGCCGGCGCCTGACGCTCGAACGCGGCTTCCTCAACATCTCCGGCCCGGACGGCCTGCTCGGTCAGATTCCACTTGACGACATCGAGGCCGTGATCGCTGCGAGCCCCGCCGTCACCTACACGAACCAGGCCCTGGCCGCGCTGGCGGCTCGCAACGCGCCCGTGGTCATTTGCGGAACGAACTTCACGCCCGCGGCCTGCCTCGTCCCCGTCAACGGGCACCATGCCCAGGGCGACCGCATCGAAGCCCAGGCCGAGGCGACGAAGCCCAGCAAGAAGCGGCTGTGGTCTGAGATCGTTCGCGCGAAGCTGCGTGCGCAGGCGGCGGCGCTGGAGCGCGCGGGCGGAAACCCGCTGATCGTCCGCTCGCTCGTGGCGCGCGTGCGCTCCGGCGATCCCGACAACATCGAGGCTCAAGCCGCGCAACGCTACCTGCCGGCTCTCTTCGGCAAAGGGTTCATTCGCGAGCGGGATGCGGCCGGTCTGAATGCCTTCCTCAACTACGGCTACACCGTCGTCCGCGCTGCGACCGCCCGGTCCATCGTCGCGAGCGGGCTTCATCCCTCGCTTGGCCTGCATCACAAGAGCAAGGGCGACGGGCTGAAGCTGGCCGATGACCTCATGGAGCCATTCCGTCCAGCCGTCGATCTCATTGCTCTGGATCTGGCCAGCGAGGGTGTCGTCACTCTCGAGACCGCCGCGAAGCGCCGGCTCGCCGCCGTCCTGCATGCGGACTATGAAACCGACGAAGGCGTTACGACGCTGTCGAATGCGCTGAGCCGTCTCACGCAATCTCTCGCGCAGATCTATCTGGGACAGCGTCGCCGCCTGCGGCTCCCGCGCTCCGATATTCCTCTGCCTCCAAGTGAGGGGCCTCGTATGTCGGGAGACGAGGCGGCCGAATGACATTCCGTAGTTTGTCTGGGTATCGCATCGTGTGGGTCATGGCCCTGTTCGATTTGCCGGTTTTGACGCCGGAGGAGCGCAAACGCGCGACAAAATTCCGAGAAAGCCTGCTCGACCAAGGGTTCTGCATGATGCAGTTTTCCTGCTATCTAAAGTTTACGGCGGGTAAAGAGCAGGCCGAGGCATTGGCGAGCAAAATCGGCGCCACTGTCCCCTCTGGAGGCAAGGTTGATGTGTTGTTCTTCACAGATCGCCAATATGAGGCCATCAGATCGTTTCGAGGCACGGGTCAACGCGGCCGCCCCGAAAAGCCCAACCAGCTTCAGCTCTTTTGAAGCGATTCGAGCGCCTGAAATGAGCGAAGCTCGACACATCCAGGCGTGTCGGCTGCCGTTTTCTTCAATGCGAAACGTGAAAAAGGCCTCTGGCTCCCAATGGGTTGCCAGAGGCCCGTTCTAGCAGAGATCGCCACGCGGTCCGACCGGAACTCAGCACTTATTTCCATGTAGGTGCCGCTGGTTCTAGCAGAGATCGCCACGCGGTCCGACCGGAACTTCCTGTTCATACTCTGCACTTTGGGAAATGTTCTAGCAGAGATCGCCACGCGGTCCGACCGGAACGGACTAGAAGAACTACTGATAACCCAACGAGTTCTAGCAGAGCTCGCCACGCGGTCCGACCGGAAC
>NZ_DAIQCD010000058.1:0-8334 GCF_036780825.1 Hyphomicrobium sp.
ACCACCCCCAGCAACGGCGCGGCTTTGCGCCGCGTTTTTCCCCCGAACATTGGACAAAACGATGAGCGACCGCAAACACCTCACTCCGCGCGAGGTCGAGCGCCTGATCACGGCCACCCGCGGCAGCCGCACCGAGCTGCGCGACCGCTGCCTGATCCTCTTGATGTTCCGCCACGGACTGCGGGTGTCCGAGGCCTGTGCACTGAAGCTGCACCAGGTCGATCTCGAGAGCCGGGTGCTGCACGTGGTCCGGCTGAAGAAAGGGTTGTCGACGACGCACCCGCTGCGAGGCGACGAGCTGCGGGCCATCAAGGCCTGGCTCACCGAGCGGGCGCGTCTCGCGCCGGCGGGCGACACGTTCTTCGTCTCGGAGCGGCGGGCGCCGCTCAACCGCCGGACCGCCTGGGTGGCGATCCGGCGCTACGGGGCGCTGGCCGAGCTTTCCGTCGAGGCGCACCCGCACATGCTGCGCCACGCCTGTGGCTACGCACTCGCCGACCAGGGCGCGGACACCCGCCTCATCCAGGACTACCTCGGGCACCGCAACATCCAGCACACCGTCCGCTACACCGCGACCAACCCGGCGCGGTTCGAGCGGCTGTGGCGGTGAAATCGATTTCAGATGGCTTGTGACCGAGTAAGCAGCCCATTTACTATGGGACCCTTGCCGGCATATATGCCGGCAAGGGTAACGCTAATTTATTGCCATGTAAATGCTGTCAACCAAGATTTTCATAGGTTTTCCTATTGACTTGATCTGTTTAACATGCAATGCTGAC
Organism: Hyphomicrobium sp.; assembly: GCF_036780825.1. Classification (GTDB taxonomy): domain Bacteria; phylum Pseudomonadota; class Alphaproteobacteria; order Rhizobiales; family Hyphomicrobiaceae; genus Hyphomicrobium_C. The sequence continues at coordinate 780 of NZ_DAIQCD010000058.1, forward strand.
GGGCATATATGCCCGTCAGCACAACATATAAATGCCCTCTCGCCTCCAGATCGCTAAACCAGACATCGTGAAGGCCTTCTCTCAAGGCCCTGCTGTCCTGCGCCCTAGCGATCTCGTGAAGATCTTCAATGAGGAGCGCGCCTCCTGGCGCCTCGCACAGAGAACCACCTTGCACGAGTTTGTGGATTTCCTGGTGGGGAAGACCGAGCTGAGGCGAATCACCCTTGCCTTCCCCCAGCAGAGCGTCTCTGGCTACACGTGGGGCGAGGCGCCCCTTCTGGAGGCGTTACTCGGGCTGGTGAAGGACAGCTACTACAGCCACTACACGGCTGTCCGTATCCATGGGCTGACGGAGCAGCTCCCGAAAACCGTTTATCTCAGCCATGAGAAACGTCGTGGCGAAACGCCTCACAAGGAAGCGCAGACGCTTTACCCGCAGGAGAAGATCGACGAGGCCTTCCAGAGGCCACCGCGCATGTCCAGCAACCAGGTCGAGCTCGAGGAGGAAGGGGTTCGCGTCATGCTCCTGGAGACAACCTACCAGGAAGGGCTCGGGATCTCGGCCGGAGAGGTGAACTTCGGCGGCGACCGCCCCCTACGGCTGCGCTACACCAGTCTCGAGCGCACGATGATCGACATCGCCGTCCGCCCTTTCTATGCAGGGGGCGTTTTCGAGGTCGCCAAGGCCTTCGAAAACGCCAAGGGGCAGCTCTCGGTCAATGCGATGAGAGCGATGCTCAAGAAGCTGCGGTTCGGCTACCCGTACCACCAGGCGATCGGCTTCTACCTGGAGCGCGCGGGGTACCGCTCGTCCCACGTCGATCTGTTCATGCGCGATCCGATGGAGCGCGACTTCTACCTCACCCACGCCATGGGACGGACGGCCTACAACAGCCGTTGGCGATTACACGTTCCAGAGGGGTTCTAGTCCCCGACATGCGTCGACTACGAAATCGAAGTAGTCGTCGAACGGCTTGACCTCCACCCCTGGTTTCATGGTCGCCCTGACCGCTTCGTAGCCCTGGGCATGGAAGTCCCGCGTCTGTCCGATTTTCCCCAGTAGTTCCAACGGAACCCGCTTCGCGGCGAACATCTGCTCGACCATGGCCCTCACCCTTTCTGTGGCGAGGTCGATATTGAACCTCCTCACGAGGACCTCGATGTCGAGAAAGTCACGTGCGCGCTGGTTGCCGAGGCCGTTGCGCTGGATGATGCCCGCGTACTCGGGCATCTGCTGGCAGATCGCGCGAAGCTTCTCGCTCACGATCATATCCGGGGGGTATGCGTAGATGACGTAGCCGTCGAGTTCGTACTCTTCCTTGTCGGCGATGTACTCATGGCGGCTGATGTCGATCGTGAACCTGGTCCCTTCGCCCAGACGGATGGCCTCTCGTCGCATAGTCTCCGGATCGTGTTCGACCTCGTTGGCCCGCTTCTGGGTGATCAACTTGAACTCGACAAGGTAGCCACCCCAGAACGACGCCAGATCTTCAGGCATCTCGTCAGGCTTCTTGGGCTTCTTGATCATCTTCACCTCGAAAGCGTGGTACTTGTGCTGCGCGAAGGTGGTTTTGATCGCCCGTTCGATCTTGGGCTGGGCGGCTTGGTCGTCGAAATCGTCTTCCACTGAGAAGTCGAGATCCACTGAGGCGCGCGCGTTCGCCTGATGGATGATGTCCATGGCGTTACCGCCCTTGAGCACGAGCAGGTCCATCAGTTCGTCATCGGAGAACATGGCGACGATGGCTGCCCGCTTGATGCGCTCCAACTCTTCTTCTGTTGCAACGTCTGCTGGTGCGCGATTCTTCTTCATCGGTATTTTTGGCGGGCAGCGCCGTCGATTGAACTGACCGCCATTTTATGCAAGATCGCTGAAACTTATCGCACGGAAGCGAGCAGTGCGCCCCGGTTAAAGAAGCGATCAGCATCGCACGACTCGCCCGCACTCTGGGCTCACCGGTTCACGTGCTCCTCACCCCGACAGACTGATCTCTGACCGCTCGCGAATCTGCCGGCAAGCTTATCCACAGGATCTGTGGACAGCGGCTTGGTTAAGCCTGCGGGTCCTTTGTTGCGCAAGGGATTTCCTTGCTGCTCAAAATTTGAGCAGCAAGCGCGGGCCGGCCGGGCTCGGTCCGCACACACCTAGTCATGGGGCAGTTGATGGAGCTGGCGCCCCCGCGCAGAAGGATGCTCATGCCATCCATCACCCAGGCGGCCTTCCGTCACGCGGAGCCAGGGCCCCAGCGACGCCTTTAGACAGTGCTGGCAGAAGATCCCCTCGACGTGAGACTCGTCGCCAAAGATCGACCAGAAACCCGCGCGGAAAGAAACGACCAGCGCTTCGTCACGCTCCGAGTCGCCATCGGGCATTAATCGACCACACCGGGAGCAGGCCAGGGGATCGGGATTACGCGGTTCGGTTGCAGGGGATAGGCGGTGGTTCATGTCGACTCTCCAGATGAACGGACGCCGGCCCAATTCAGGCAGGCTCAAGGAAAGGACAACCACCGAGGCACGGGGTGTATGCGCATGCAGCATACAACATGCAGCATGCGGTATGCGCATACAACATGCTGCATGCGCATACACCCCTAGGTCTCGCGCGCCTCCCCAGCGTCGAGACGCAACTTGACCGAGTTCGCCCGACGGGTTATGTAGGGCAGGAACGTCCGCGGCCGAATTTGAGGCCCGCTCTCCGGCCGGAGCCGGCGCCACTCTCCCTGGGCGAATGACACGAGCTTGCCGATCTGCCGCCGCATCAGCCGAAAACCCGGCGCGTGGTAAAGCTCATCCATAACCGACTCGATCTCGGCGTCGAAGTCCCCGCCAGCGTCCCGCCGAATCTGCCGGTGCTCGGGTGGGGCGGCGGCGATTTCGTGGATGCGCTCGCGCAGCGCTTCAACCCGTTTGCGGTTCATGCGCCAGGACCAACCGACGCCGTCGTGCACCAGTTCGTAGCGACCGATGAAGCTGCAGCGATCCGTCGAGTCGAAGCGCAGAAGTTTTTCGCGGGCATGCACGCGGCCCTTCCCATCACTCACCGCCATCAGCCAGCGGACCATTCTCGGCACCTGGTCCGGCGGCCCGGCGACGGCATACAAGAGCGTCACGGCTTCACCGCTCGAGCGGCGCTTGCTGCGGGTCGATTTCGGCAGGTTGCAGTCGTAGAGCTCGGTCAGCTTGATCTTGAGCGAAGGCCACTTCTCGAGTGAAAGCTCGCCGGTGACGTACCAGGGGTAGCCCAGGCGGGCGGCATCCTGCACGCGCTGCATGTAAGCCAGGCTGTCGGGTAAGATCGACATAGTCAGGAACCTAACAAAGATACCTCATTGCAATGGTCTAGATTCTAAGTCAAATCTAGGTGGTCCAAAAGGGACCACACAATTTGAGGTTCCTACGGGACAGTTGCAAGCGGGCTCCGGGCTTGAGATGATCATGGGGACGTCACGCAAATCAGGGCTAGCCACCCCACACATGCACCCGGAGGGTCGCTGTGCGGGGGACGCCAACCCCGCACATGCAGACCGTCGCACCGAACTGGGCGCCACCCAGTTCGTCACCCCCAGGAAAGGGGGCCTCGACCGTCGCGAGACGTGAGTTCGAGGGCATTGCCTGAAGCCGCGTGCCTCTAATAGGGCTGGCGCGGCATGCGAGCGGCGCGGGGGGGTGAGACTCCCCCCCTCGATCGCTTCCGCATCAAACTGGTTGTTGATGTTGGGCGACGTCGAAACGGGCCTCTAGGCAACTAGAGCAACCCTGTACATGTCGAACGGGTGAAAATCCCGCGCACGGCTGGCTCGGAAGGGTCAGACGGGTGCCGCGGTGGTGGGCTGCTGAGGCCGTAGTAATACGGCAGGGGTGCAAGGAGAAATCTGGCGCATCCGGTACCAGGGGGGGCAACCTCTCTGGATCGCTAATAGCTCAAGCCATTCAGCGCACCCAAGAAACAGAAGGGTGCGGCGCGGTAAGTCGTGGAAAGCCGCTGGATGCCTCGGTGGGAGCCGAGTCGTTTGGTCAGGGCGCGATGAAGCGCTTGCGTAGTAGAGGAGGGGCTTTGGAACCTCACCCCCTTGAAACCCAGCTCCGCTGGGGTAGGCCCACAGGGCTATGTGCAAGTAGTGGAGCGCAGCGGCGTTGCACGTCGACGATGTGTACTAAGACGGGAAGCTCCTACCCAGCAGTACCTCGACCGTGGCAGGCGAGGATGGGAGGAGTGGGAGACCAGGCGAGTAGGGTTGATCTTTGTTGCAGACCTGACGGGTGTGACGAAAGGACTAAAAGCCTGGGGTGATGCTGTGTGATGGGAATGTGTGTGTGAGACGTGACGGGGCTTGGCCGCCCCGCCGTTTGTGCGAATGACGGATGTAATGCTCGAAGGAAGCGGCCCTGGCAGGCCTTCCGGAGAAAAATGGGGCTTCATGTGTAATGAAGCGTGTTCAACGAGCAACGACCACACCTCAGCCGCGAAGCTGGGGCAGCCCGATCCACCTGCCTTGCAAGGCAAGGCGCGCCGGTTCTCAATGAGTGGCAACGGCAGCATGGTGGCGCTGGTAACAGAAAGGGCGACGACGCAACGAGCCGCCACGCTCGAAGCAAAAGCGGCCGTGGAATCCTGGATCAGAGACCCCGGTAACAGCCAATCCCTCCAACCTCGACCAGGAGGCAATGGGTAGGCCGAAAAGCGCATCAGCGCTCGGCACAAAAAATGTATTCCGTCCATCGGACGGATACGGGCTCCAGAAGCCACTTACAAACCCCCCGCCATCGGCTGGGGGTTTTTCTTCGCCCCTCCCTCCCCCACCATGCCAGCGGAACCGTGGGCACTGTCGTTCCTAGCGCGCTTCCGGACTTAACCACCGCCTGCGGCCGTGGATAAGTCCCCGCTTGCTGCCTGCCTGCTGCGTGTGCTTCCCGCACGCGGGAAGCGCACGCAGCAGGCAGGACCCGTTCACTGTTTTCTTTTGAAAACAGAAACCCTCAAAACCGACCCCCAACAGGCTGCGGCCCGCTCGGACACCCGGTTAAGCACCGACTGCGGCAAGCACCCCAGCTCCCGGAAAATCGCGCGCCCTCATGGCTTGAGCGTGCGTGTGGCGCGCGCTGGCCTGCCCACCCCATGCTAATCTGCCGCGCCAGAACAACCCCTTATCATGTGACATATGACTATTCGTGCACCCTCTGGGCTCACGATGAGAGGCGCGGCTTTGATGGTCACCCTCATCAGTGGCCTGACGATCCCCTTCCCGCTCCAGGCGAAGGAACTCAACCCCAACCAATGCGCCGCATTGAGGGTGGAGTTGCGGCAGATCACTGAAGCCCAGCGCGAACGCAGCACCCCCTATCTGCAGGAAGAGCGCAAGCGCGTGAAGGACCAGATGTGGGCGCTCAAATGCGAGGAGATGGAGCGCCGGCGGTGAAAAGACCGCTCTGGTTGGCTGCCGCCATTCTGTTCGTGGCCGGCATCCAGACCAGCAGCGCCTATGAGCTCACCGGGCGCGTCGTCTCGGTCGCCGACGGCGCTCACGCGCCCGGCTTCGGCTCGGTCTTCCACTTTCTCAGGTCATCGACGAGCCGGTGCGAACGGGCGTCCGGCGCATAGGCGATGTGCAGCAGCAACTGAACCGGGCGCGGGATGTTGCGCTCGCTCTCGTAGCGGGACCCACCCGACTGGGTGACCCCGACCCGCCCCCAGAACTGTGACTGGTTCATGCCGTGCTTCTGACGAAATGCCTTGATCTCCTCAGCCGAGGAGAAGATGAGTTTCGGGGCAGCCATCGTGCTCACCATTTATTTTTAAACGCTTTCATCATACCCCTTGGGCATTTCCCGTGGACGCCATGGCGCGCACGACACCGAGCGTCATCAGGCAGTCGCCGAGCGCGCGGTGGGCGTTCGTGACGGTCACACCCTGCTGGGCGGCGGCGGCAGAGAGCTTTTGCCATCGATACTGCCCTTTCTCCGCGCTCCACTCCCCGCGGAACTCGGCATAGGCCTGCATCGCGCAATGCACAGCGCTGCCATCGAGCGCCAGGTCGAAGCCCTGCGGCGCCGGCAGGCCGTAACGGCGCGCGGTCTGAGTGATCACACGAGTGTCGAATTCGCGGCTGTAGATCACGACCTGGCGGCCCTCAACCAGGTCGCAGAACCGCGAGTGGATCTCCGACCAGGTCGGCGCGCCCGCGAGCATGGCGTCGGTGATGCCGTGGATCGCGGCGGCCTCGGCCGGGACCGGCCCGGACGGGCGCACGAGGGTGTCGAGCAGCACGGCCCCGGCGCAGTCGATGACCGCGAGCTCGACGACCTCTGCATCGTCGCCGAGGCCCGTCGTCTCGGTATCCAGGATCAACGCATTGGCGGCCAGCCAGGCACGGGCCTGCCGGCTGATCGCCTCACGGACGGCCGGATCAGCCATTACCGGCGACCTTGCCGCGCAAGGTTTCCATCAGCGCTTTGTTCTGCGCCTGCACGGCCTCGAGCTGGCCCGACAGACGCGCCGCACTTTCGCGGGCGGCGGCGGCTTCCTTCGCGATGGCATCGTGCGACTTCTGCGCGGCAAGCACCTTTTCGGCGCAGCGCTGCGCTTCCTTGGCGGCATCCTTGCGCTGCTCCTGGTGCGCCTGCTCGGCGGCGTCCGCCTTCGCCTTCGCCGCGGCGAGCTCGTTGCGCAGGCCTTCGGCATCGGCTGCCGCGCGCTTGAGCTCGCCACGCGCCTGGTCGACGTCGGCGTGCGCACGGCTGAGCTCGGCCCGCACCTGATCGACATCGGCGTGGGCGCGGTCGAGCTCACCGCGCAGATCGGCGACGCGGTGCTCGAGCTCGGCCGCAGTCGCCTCAGAGCGCTCGGCGCGGGTGGTCGCCGCACCCAGCTCGGCGCGCACCTGGGCGAGCTCGTCGCGCAGCTTCTGGAGTTCGGCCGCAGCGATCTCTGCCGTCTCGCGCGCCTCGCGCTCGAGCGCCTCGATGCGCGACTTCGCGAGCTCGAGCTCGGCGGCCTGGGCCTCGAACGCGTCCGAGAGCTCGACGCGCATCTGGTCGAGCTCGGCCCGCTCCGCATCCCAGGCCGACTGCGCCTCGCGCAAGGACTGGTTCGCCAGCTCCTGGGCCTGCGTCCAGAGCTGGGCGATCGCAACTTCGTTGGCCTTGGCCACCACCTCGGGCACGGCGACGGCGATCGGTGCCGCCTGGGCGGTCTGCTGGCGGCGCCATTCGCGCATCGCCGCGGTCGCCGCATGCATGTCGACCTTGGCCAGGCGACGGACCTGATCGACGGTGGGCATCGTCTGCCGGCCGGATTCCTCAAAAATCTGGCTCGCCGCGGCGAAGACACGCTCACGGGCATCGAGGGAGAGGCTCTGGTTCATAACGGCACTCCAATCGGGACTAGATAATAATCATAATAATATGATTATTATGATTATGCAAGCGATTATTTGCCCGTCGATCGAGGAGGGGCCTTTCCCCCGGACGGCACCACGCCCGATCAGGGGTTCTAAGCCGGAACCGCCGAAATTTCCGTCATCCCAGCTCCAGCCCCGCCACGAGCGCATCCAGG
>NZ_DAIQCD010000059.1:0-8330 GCF_036780825.1 Hyphomicrobium sp.
TGCTGCCAACCAAGGTAGCAAGCTTCCGGCGGAATGATGTCGGGAACGCCCTGTTGCTCGATATGCAGCTCTGTTCCGACCGATACGGCCTTCAGTGCCACCGTCACTTTCATTTCGCCGGGGAGATTGGGATCGTCAAAACGGTCCGTGTACACGAGCGTCTCTCCCGGAACGAGCTTGAGATAGGTGCCGCCGAAGGAGTGGCTGGCCCCCGTCGTAAAGTTGCGAAACGACATTCGATGCGTGCCGCCCTCTCTGGCATCGAGCTCATGGACGGTGCAGAGATAGCCGAATGGTGGCAGCCAACTCGCCACCGCATCGGACTCGACAAACGCCCGATAGATCTTTTCCGGCTTGGCCGCGAGGACCCGGTGCAGTCGTATGGTGCTCGGCATGATGAATTCCTCGAGTTGGCTGGCAGCTTCCGGCCGCTCAAGATGGTCCGAACAAATCCAGCACACGTTCGAGCATCTCGCCCGTGTCGCTCGTCAAATCAGCAGCGCGGAACACCAATATGGCGATCGTCTCGCGGCGCGGATCGCCGACCTCGATGCCATGGATCTCGCAGGCACGCTCATACACGGATTGAAGGCGCGCGAGTTCGGCATCGTCGAAGGTTCGGGACGGAGAGATACGATCCAGATAGTTGCTGATTTTGGGCATGGGAGCACCTTTTCAGGCTCGCGATCCAGCGACATAGGGCGGTTGCAGACGGATGCTCGCCTGACTGACAACGCGCTTGAGAGGTGGCGGGATCCCGCGTGACGGTCAATCGCCCTCCTTGAGAACGGCCGTCAGGATGTCGAACATCTCGTCGATCTGCTCCTCCGTGATGATGAGAGGCGGCGAGAGGGCGATAACGTCTCCTGTCTGGCGGACGAGCAGACCGCGTTCGAAACTTTTGACGAAGCGGTCGTAGGCGCGCGTGCCCGGCGCATCGGGCCTTGGCGAGAACTCGACGGCGCCAATGAGGCCGATGTTGCGCACGTCGATGACGTGCGGCAGCCCTTCGAGGGCATGCACCCGCTCCTCCCAATGGGCCGCGAGCGTGGCCGCGCGTGTGAGCAGCAACTCTTCATGATACGTCGCAAGCGTTGCCACGAGGGCGGCGGCCGCAATCGGATGGCCAGAGTAGGTATAGCCGTGAAAGAGGTCGATCGCGCTCTCGGGGCCGCTCATGAGCGCGTCGTGGATATGGCTTTTGAGGAGCACGGCACCCATCGGAATGGCGCCGTTGGTAAGCCCCTTCGCCGTCGTGATGAGGTCGGGAGAGACGCCGAAATAGTCGGCGGCGAACGGCGTGCCGAGGCGGCCGAAGCCCGTGATGACCTCGTCGAAGATAAGCAGGATGTCGTGCTTGGCGGCAATCGCCGCCAGCCGCTTCAGATAGCCTTTAGGCGGGATCAGCACGCCGGTCGAGCAGGCGACCGGCTCGACGATCACGGCCGCGATGGTGGAGGCGTCATGCAGCGCCACGAGCCGCTCGAGATCGTCGGCTAGGTCCGCGCCGTGCTCCGGCTCCCCACGGCTGAAGGCGTTCCGCTCGAGATCGTGCGTATGGCGGATATGATCGACGCCCGCGACGAGCGCGCCGAACATTTTGCGGTTGGATCCGATACCGCCGACCGCAGTGCCGCCGAAATTGACGCCGTGGTAGCCGCGTTCGCGCCCGATGAGGCGCGTCTTGGCGCCGTTGCCCTTCGCCCGATGATAGGCGAGCGCGATCTTGAGCGCCGTGTCGACGGACTCCGAGCCCGAGTTGGTGAAGAATACATGGCCGAAGCCTTGCGGCGCGATGTTGACGACGCGGGACGCCGCCTCAAACGCCTTCGGGTGGCCCATCTGGAAGGTTCCGGCGAAGTCGAGCTCAGCCGCCTGGGCCTGGATCGCCTCCACGATCTTGGGGCGGCAATGACCGGCGTTGACGCACCACAGCCCGGAGGTGCCGTCGAGGACCTTGCGCCCGTCCTCGGTGAAGAAGTGCATGTCTTTCGCCGAGGCGAAGAGGCGCGGCGCCTTTTTGAATTGCCGGTTGGCCGAGAACGGCATGAAGAAGGCGTCGAGGTCGTTGGTCTTGAGCTGAGCGGTCATGGCAGGGCTGCCTCGCCAGGATATGGAGCGCAATCAACACGAGCTGCGTGAGCGAACGCCCGCCGTGCGTCTCCGGATAGGCGTTACCTTCCTGATGTCACCGCTCGCGGTCAAGGAGGATGGAAGTGCAGCCTGGCGAGCGGTGTTACATGGCGGCATCGATCCCGCCATACGTGTGCGCGCTCTAAGCAATGCCTCCGAGGCAGATGAACTTGGTCTCGAGATATTCGTCGAGCCCCTCGGCGGCTCCTTCCCGGCCAAGACCAGATTCCTTGATGCCGCCGAACGGCACCGTCTCGTTGGAGAAGATGCCCTCGTTCACGCCGACGATTCCGGCTTCGAGCCGTTCCGCCACGCGCCAAGCGCGGCCGATGTCGCGGCTGAAGAGATAGGCCGCGAGGCCAAAGGGCGTGGCGTTGGCAAGCGTCACGGCTTCATCCTCGCTTTCGAAGCGGATCAGCGCCGCGACGGGCCCGAAGATCTCCTCGCCGACGAGGGCCATCTCCATCGTCACGCCGGTCAGCACGGACGGCTGGTAGAAGAGCGGCCCGGCGTCGGCCTGCGCGCCACCGAGAACGACGGTGGCACCCTTGGCCTTCGCGTCAGCAACAAGCGCTTCGACCTTCTTTACCGCGCCGGCGTTGATCAACGGGCCGATAGCGTTGCCATCCTCGGAGCCAGGGCCGACTTTGAGCTTTCTGGCTTCGGCTGCGAGCGCCTCGGCGAAGCGATCGAAGATGCCGGACTGCACGAAGATGCGGTTGGCGCAAACGCAGGTCTGGCCAGCATTCCGATACTTTGACGCCATCGTGCCCGCGACCGCCTGGCTGAGGTCGGCATCGTCGAACACGATCAGCGGCGCGTTGCCGCCAAGCTCGAGCGTCAGTTTTTTGACTGAGCCCGCGCACTGGCGATAGAGCGTCTTGCCGACCTCGGTCGAGCCGGTGAAGGATAGCTTGCGCACGCGCGCATCCTCGCAGAGCACCTTGCCGACGGCGGCGGCGTCCTTGGTGGTCACGACGTTGAGGGCACCCGCCGGCACGCCCGCGTCGAGCGCGAGCTTGGCGAGGGCGAGAGCGCAGAGCGGCGTATCTTCAGCGGGCTTCACGACCACGGTACAGCCGGCGGCGAGCGCAGGCGCGACCTTGCGGGTGATCATGGCGATGGGGAAGTTCCACGGCGCTATGGCTGCAACGACGCCGACGGGCTGCTTGATCGTGATATAGCGCTTGCCGTGAGCCGTGGTCGGGATCGTCCGGCCGTAGGCGCGCTTCCCTTCCTCGGCGAACCACTCGATGAAAGCAGCGCCATAGGCGACTTCGCTGCGCGATTCCGCCAAGGGCTTTCCCTGCTCGGAGGTCATGAGCCGGGCAAGCGGCTCGGACTGCTCCATGACGAGATCGAACCAGCGCTTCAGGATCTGCGCGCGCTCCTTGGCGGTTCGTGCCGACCAGTCAGGCAGCGCGGTCTGGGCTGCATCGATGGCCTGTGCCGTTTCCGCGGGGCCGAGGTTCGGCACGCGGGTGATGAGCGCGCCGGTGGCGGGGTCGAGAACCTCGAATGTGTCCTGGCTCGTAATCCATTCGCCACCGATCAGCGCGGCGTCCGGATAGCGGGGATGCGGGGTGTCCATGGGGACCTCCGTCAGAGAAGCGTAATGGAGACCGATTTCAGATCGGCATATTTGTAAAGCGCGTGCAGCGAGCGATCGCGCCCGAAGCCGGACTGCTTGAAGCCGCCGAACGGCATGGTGATGTCGCAGCTATCCCAGCCGTTGACCCACACGAGGCCGGCCTTGATCGCGCGCGCTGCCCGGTGGGCGAGGCTGACGTCGCGCGTCCAGAGGCCGGCGGCGAGCCCGTAGGGCGTGTCGTTCGCGAGGCGGAGGGCGTCCTCTGTATCCGTAAAGCGCGTGACCGCGAGCACGGGTCCGAACACCTCCTCGCGAGAGAGCCTTGCCTGCGGTGCCACGTCGTCGAACACCGTGGGCTCGACGTAGTAGCCGCCCGTCTCCATGCGCGTGCGGTTGCCGCCGAGGCGGAGCACGGCGCCGTCCTCTTTCGCGGCCTCGATATAGCCGAGCGCCGTCTGCATCTGCTCGGCGGACACCATGGCGCCGAACACGGTCGACGGATCGAGCGGATCTCCGGCCGCGATCGGATCGGCGACACGCAGGAGCTTGTCGAGAAAGGCATCGGCAATGCTCTCGTGGACGAGCAGGCGCGACGCTGCCGTGCACACCTCTCCCTGATTGTAGAAGATGCCCCAGGCAGCGTGTTCGGCAGCCTTGTCGAGATCCGGGCAGTCGGCGAACACGATGTGCGGAGACTTGCCGCCAAGCTCCAGACTGACGCGCTTCAGGTTGCTCTCGCCGGAATACCTCATGAGCAGACGTCCAACGGCGCCGGAGCCCGTGAAAGCGATCATGTCCACGTCGTTGTGGAGGGCGAGCGCCTTGCCGGCATCGCCGCCGAGCCCGGGCACGACGTTGAGCACTCCCGGCGGCAGGCCGGCCTCGAGCGCCAGCTCGCCGAGCCTCAGAGCCGTCAGTGGACTTTGCTCGGCGGGCTTGAGGACGACGGAATTCCCCATGGCGAGGGCGGGGGCCACTTTCCACATGGCCATGTGAAGCGGGAAGTTCCACGGCACGATGGCGCCGACGACGCCGAGCGGCTCGTGCACGGCGAACGAGATTCGGTCCTCGGTCTCGGGGCCGACCTCGCCGTAAATCTTGTCGAGCGCTTCGGCGTAATAGCGCAGCGTCCGGATGGTTTGCGGCACGTCGCCTGCAACGGCGTTGGCGATCGGCTTGCCCACGTCCAGGCTCTCGAGCACCGCAAGGCTCTCCGCCTCGCGCTCCATGAGATCGGCGAGGGTGAACAGAATGCGCTTCTTGTCACGATAGGAGAGCTTGCGCCAGCGTCCATCGTCGAAGGCGGCCCGTGCGGACGCAACGGCGATGTCGATGTCAGCCGCGCCGCAGGCCGCGATCTGGTTCAGCACGCGGCCATCGCGCGGAGACACGTTATCGAAGGTGACGCCGCTCACGGCCGAGAGCTTCTGCCCGTCGATGACGGCTTTGCCGGGGAGAGGAAGCGCTCCCGCGATCGTCTCGTAGTGGGCGAGGGAGAGCTGAGTGGTCATCACAATCCTCGTGTGCCTCGGGCTGCCCGAGCCTCGCATTAATCCGGGCCGGATATTTGCGTTATGCCACGTGCGCGTACCAGAGATGGTCCAGCTCTGTGACAATGCGCTCGAAGTTCGCCCGTTCCGCCTGCTTGAGGCGCGCATAGACGTCATGGAAGCCAGCGCCGAAAGCATCGCGGGCCACCGCTGAGCGTTCGAATGCGGCGAGCGCGTTGACCCACGCCGTCGGCAGCGTGTTCGGTGTTTCGATCTCTCCGGCATTGCCTTCGGCGTTCGGCCCGGGCTCGATCCGGGCCGCAAGCCCGTGGGCGATGCCGGCGAGGATCGCCGCCACCACGAGATAGGGATTGGCGTCAGCGCCGGCAACGCGGTGCTCGAGGTGGGTTTGAGCCCCGCGTCCGGGCGGAATGCGCAGCGCGACGGTGCGGTTGTTGTAGCCCCAGTGCGGCGCCGCGGCGACGTAAGTGTGCGGTACGTAGCGCCGGTAGGAGTTCGCGTACTGGGCCCAGATGGGCATGAAGTCGGCCATGGTGGCGCAGAGGCCGCCGATGACGTGGCGGAAGAGCGGCGAGATCGGCTCTCCGGCGAGCACGTTGGCACCGGCCTCGTCGAGCAGGCTCAAATGGATGTGCATGCCCGAGCCGCACCAGTCTTGGTGAGGCTTGGCCATGAAGGTGGCGTTGAGATCATGCTCGTGCGCGGCGGCCTTGACGGCACGCTTGAGGAGCAGCCCGTCGAGCGCGGCCCGCACGGCATCATCGCGATGCTTGAGGTTGATCTCGAGCTGCGCGGGCCCGCTCTCCTGGATGACGGCATCGACCGGCAGGCCCTGCGCTTCTGCGATGCGATAGATGTCGTCGATGAAGGGCCGCAACGTGTCCAGGTCCGCGAACTCGTACGTGCCGGCCGCGCTGGGGTCGGTCGTCAGACCAGGTGGGGGCTCGAGAGTAAAGGCGCCGTCCTTGCCGGGCTTCGTGACATAGAACTCCATCTCGACGGCGACGACGGGCGTGAGACCCGCCGCCTTAAGACGCGCGACTTGACTTGCGAGCACGGCGCGTCCGTCCATGTCGCCCGCGGTCTCGAGATCCATGACCGCCTGCGCATGGGTGGCGCCGTTCACCGGGACCGGTGCGAGCGTTCCCGAAAGAATGCGCGCCGGAACGTCTGGATCTCCGGTCTCCCATAGGCGTCCGGTCTCACCGATCGAGTTTCCCCTGGGATCGATGATGAAGGCGGATGCCGGCATCGCAAGGCCGTTGCGGGCAAGGCTCGCGAGGTCTCCGCGCCGGAAGCGCTTGCCGCGGGGAATACCGTTGAGATCGAACGTGAAGATGTCGATCCATTGGACGGTCGGATTTGCGGTGAGAAAGTCCCGGGCTTCGTCGGCTGTGAGGAACGTGCTGCTCATGCTGCAAGACCGTGCGATGCGAAGGCCCGCGCCGCATCTCCGAAACGGCGGAAGAGCGCGGCGGAAACCGGATTGGATCGAGCCTGCCATTCGGGATGCCATTGCACGCCGATGAAGAACGGATGGTCGGCCGGCCCGCGCACGGCCTCGATCAGCCCGTCCTCGGCATGGGCCTCGGCGGCGAGCGGCGGGGCAAGACGCTGGATGCCCTGCCAGTGCAGAGAATTGACGATGATCTCGTCCTTGCCGATCCAGTCTTTCAGCGTACCGGTGAGCGTCACCGGATGGGCCGGCCCGAACCGGTCGTCGAGCGGAACGTCCGGACGCTCGCGGTGGTCGCGGCGGCCGGTGATGGTATGCACCGCCTGATCGAGCGTACCTCCGAGCGCGACGTTCAGCTCCTGGAAGCCACGGCAGATGGCGAAGGTCGGCAGCTTGCGCTTGAACGCCTCCTGGATCAGCGGGATGGCGAGGCCGTCACGCGCAGGATCGAGCGCGTTCTCGTTGATGGGGGGTTCCGAAGCGCCATAGAGGCTCGGATGCACATTGGAAAGGCTGCCGGGCAGCAGGATGCCGTCGGCCACCTCGAGGAGGGCGCCAAGGTCTGACGAAGCCGGGCCGAGGGGAACCAGCAGCGGCTGGCACTCGGCGGCCTCCGCGACCGCGGCCGAATACTTGCGGCCCACGGAATCGAAGGCGTGGCCGTCGTTCAGCTTGGTGCAGCAGGGGACGAGAACGATCGGGCGGCTCATGCTGTAATCTCCTCCGCGACGTCTGCGAGCGTGAGGTCCAGCGCGCGGCGGATGACGCGCTCGGCCTCGTCGAATTGCGCATCCTCCCAGGTGAAGGGCGGGGCGCAGACCATAGTGTCGAAAACGGCGCGCATAATAAAACCTTCACGGAAGAAATGGTCGCGGCAGATGAGGCCGACACGGCCCGGCTCTTCGAAGCGCCGTCGCGTTCGCTTGTCGGCGACGAGCTCGATGGCGCCCATCATGCCGACCGAGCGCACCTCGCCGACGAGGGGATGGTTCCTAAACTTGTCGAGTAGGCGGGCGAGGGCAGGGGCGCCGTACTCGGCGACCCGCGGCACCAGCCTTTCGCGTTCCATGATCTCGAGGTTCTTCAGGGCCACGGCGCAAGCGACGGGATGTCCCGCGAACGTATAGCCGTGGTGGAAATCGTCGTCATGGCCCATGAGCGCCTCGCCGATCCGGTCGTCAACAAGCACGCCGGAGAGTGGCAGGTAGCCCGATGTCACGCCCTTCGCGAAGGTGATCAGATTGGGCCTGATGCCATAGTGGTCGGAAGCAAACCACGTGCCGAGGCGGCCGAAGCCGGTGATGACCTCGTCGGCCAGCAGCAGCACGCCGTATGTGTCGACGATGCGCTGCACTTCCGGCCAGTAGGACGAAGGCGGGATCTTGACCCCGCCTGCGCCCTGCACCGGCTCGGCGGCAACCGCCGCGACGTTTTCCGGGCCTGCCGCCAGGATCTCGGCCTCGATGTCTCTGGCGGCGCGGATGCCGAAGTCTTCGAGGCTCTCCCCGTCGCGCCCCTCGCCATACCAATAGGGATCCATCGCATGGCGGAAGCCCTCGTAGACGGGATAGCTGTGCTGGTGCACGTGCGACATGCCGCCCATGGAGCCCGCGGCGATGGTGGAGCCGTGATAGGCGTT
>NZ_DAIQCD010000060.1:0-8176 GCF_036780825.1 Hyphomicrobium sp.
AAGGCGAGACCCACACCGGCAGCTTGACCATCGTGAAGGACAAGGTGCTGATGGGCACGTCGGGCGCGGAGTTCGGCGTCCGCTGCTCGCTCACGGCCTATAGCCTGAAGGATGGCAAGCGTTTGTGGCGCGCCTACTCTATGGGGCCGGACTCGGACATCCTCGTCGATCCTGAGAAGACTTTGTCGCTCGGCAAGCCGGTCGGTAAGGACTCTTCGCTCAAGACTTGGAGCGGCGATCAATGGAAGATCGGCGGCGGGAGTGTCTGGGGCTACGCGGCCTACGATCCGGAAAACAATCTCTACTATTACGGAACGGGTAACCCCTCGACCTGGAACCCGGCGCAGCGGGCGGGACCGGATGGCAAGCCAATCGACCAGAAGTGGTCGATGACGCTGTTTGCCCGCGATCCCGATACGGGCATGGCGAAATGGGCCTACCAAATGACGCCATTCGACGAGTGGGACTATGACGGAGTGAACGAGTCCGTCCTGATCGACGGCCTCGAGGTCAACGGCGCCAAGCACGACGTGCTCGCGCACTTCGACCGCAACGGCTTCGGCTATACAATCGACCGTCTATCGGGTGAGCCGCTCATCGCCAAGCCGTTCAACACCGCGCTCAACTGGTCGTCGGGCGTCGATCTCGACAAGTCGAGTCCCACCTATGGCCGCCCGAAGGTCAACCCGGAAAAATCCACGTTCCTCAACGGGCCCGACGTCAACACGAAGAACATCTGCCCCGCAGCCCTTGGCTTCAAGGACCAGCAGCCGGTGGCCTACTCACCGTTGACGGGGTACATCTACGTTCCAACCAACAACGTCTGCATGGACTACGAGCCGTTCAAAGTCTCGTATACGCCAGGCCAGCCGTATGTGGGCGCGACGGTATCGATGTTCCCACCGGTGGGACAGACCAACAGCGGCAAGTTCACCATCTGGGATCCGGCCAAGGGCGAGATCGTCAAAGCTATCGACGAGCCCTTCTCGGTCTGGTCGGGCGTGCTGACAACGGCCGGCGGTCTTGCCTGCCATGGCACCCTCGAGGGTTACTTCAAATGCCGTGATCAGAAGGACGGCAAGGAGTTGTTCAAGAACCGCCTCCCGTCCGGCTCGATCGGCAACGCCATGACCTATGCCATCAACGGCAAGCAGTACATCGGCATCTTCTCGGGTGTCGGCGGCTGGGCAGGCATCGGCCTTGCGGCTGGTCTCGACAAGCCGACGGACGGACTCGGCGCGGTCGGCAACTACGTCGGCCTCAAGCAGTACACGGACCTCGGCGGCACGCTTACCGTCTACGCGCTGCCGTAGCTTCGCTGGAGCGCATTCCTTCTTCCTGAGCGGACACAGGCCCGCGTCTCGGATGACTGAGACTTCAGGGAGCGACACACACATTCCAGCCGGCGCGGAGCGATCCGTGCCGGCTTCTGCTGAGCATCATTGCCCGGCCGCCGTCTCGCGCAGCACAGCGCGCCAGCCGATATCGCTCCGCCAGAAGCCGCCGGGCCAATCGATCTTCGAGATCGCCTCGTAGGCGCGGGCCTGCGCCTCCGCCACCGTCGCGCCGAGCGCCGTGACGGCCAGCACGCGGCCTCCGTCGGCCAGAATGCGCTCCCCGTCGCGGCGTGTGCCGGCGTGGAAGATCTCGACGCCCGCAACCTCCCGCGCCGCCTCGAGACCGCGGATCTCCGTCCCCTTCTCCGGCGTGCCCGGATAGCCCTTGGCGGCCAGCACCACCGTCAACGCCGCATCGTCGCTCCAGCGCAGGTCGAAGTGATCGAGCACGCCGTCCGCCGTCGCCACCATGGCGGCGAGCAGGTCCGACTGCAGGCGCATCATCAGCACCTGCGTCTCAGGATCGCCGAAGCGCACGTTGTACTCGATGAGCTTTGGTCCATCCGCCGTGATCATGAGGCCCGCGAAGAGCACGCCCTTGAACGGCGTACCGCGCGCGGCCATGGCTGCGACCGTCGGGCGGATGATCTCATCCATCGTGCGCTCGACGAGCCCCGGCGTCATGACAGGGGCCGGCGAATAGGCGCCCATGCCGCCGGTGTTCGGGCCCGTATCGCCGTCACCCACCCGCTTGTGATCCTGGGCGGTCGCGAGCGCCAGCGCCGTCGTCCCGTCGCAGAGCGCGAAAAAGCTCGCCTCCTCGCCCACGAGACATTCCTCGACGATGACTTCGGCACCGGCTGCGCCGAACGCACCGGCGAAGCACGCGTCAATTGCCGCCTCGGCTTCCGCGCGGCTCTCGGCCACGACGACACCCTTCCCTGCCGCTAGTCCATCCGCCTTGACCACAATCGGCACCGGCTGGGTTACGAGATAGGCTTTTGCGGATGCCGCATCCTTGAAGCGGCCATAAGCGGCCGTCGGAATGCCCGCTTCGCGGCAGAGATCCTTGGTGAAGCCCTTGGAACCTTCGAGCTGTGCCGCCGCCTGCGAGGGACCGAAGTGCTTGATGCCCGCTTCCGCGAGCGCATCACCGAGGCCGGCCACGAGCGGGGCTTCCGGCCCGACGACGACGAAATCGATGCCAGCCTCGCCGATGAAGCGCAGCACGGCCGCGTGATCGGCGGCATCAATCGGCACGCATTCGGCCACATCGGCGATGCCGGCATTTCCGGGCGCCGCATAGAGCTTTTCGATGAGCGGGCTGGCGCTGAGAGCCCAGGCAAGAGCGTGCTCGCGCCCGCCACCGCCGATCAGGAGAACATTCATGGGTCAGGAGCCCTGGCCGTCTTGGAGGGATTTTCGCCCTTCGTGTATCATGGTTGGCCCGGCAAACAAGCAAGGACCGATTCGTGGCTGCTTCTTCTTCCACGCCGAGCTCGGCCGGCAATGTCGTCGAGTTCACCGTTTCCGAGTTGTCCCATGCCGTCAAGCGGGCGCTGGAGGACGGTTTCGGGCATGTGCGCCTGCGCGGCGAGGTCTCGGGATATCGCGGCCCGCATGCGTCCGGCCACTGTTACTTCTCCCTCAAGGACGACAAGGCCAAGATCGACGCCGTCGTCTGGCGCGGCGTCTGGAGCCGGCTCAAATTCAAGCCCGAAGAGGGCATGGAGGTGATCGCCACCGGCAAGGTGTCGTCGTTCCCCGGCTCGTCGAAATACCAGATCGTCATCGAGACACTCGAGCCGGCCGGCCTCGGCGCCCTGATGGCGCAGCTCGAGGAGCGGAAGCGGCGCCTTGCGGCGGAGGGTCTCTTCGCCGAGGAGCGCAAGCGCGCCCTGCCGTTCCTGCCGCGCGTGGTCGGCATCGTGACCAGCCCCACCGGCGCCGTCATCCGCGACATGCTGCACGGCTTCACGGAGCGCTTTCCGACGCGCGTGATCGTCTGGCCGGTGCGCGTGCAGGGCGACAGCAGCGCCGCCGAGGTTGCGGCCGCGATCCACGGCTTCAACGCCGTCGGCGAGGGCGGCCTCATCCCGCGTCCGGACGTGATGATCGTCGCGCGCGGCGGCGGCAGCCTCGAGGACCTGTGGGGCTTCAACGACGAGATCGTGGTGCGCGCCGTGGCGGCGAGCACCATACCCGTCATCTCGGCGGTGGGCCACGAGACGGACTGGACGCTGATCGACCTCGTCGCCGATGCCCGCGCGCCGACACCGACGAAAGCCGCCGAATGGGCAGTGCCGAAGCATTCGGACCTTCTGGCCGAGACCGGGAAACTCGGGCTCCGGCTCACCGTCGCCATCCGCCGCGCGCTCGAAGCCCTGCGTCGCGATCTCAGATCGGCGGAGCGTGGGCTGCCGCGCGCCGAGGATCTGGCCGCGCTTCCCCGCCAGCGGCTTGATCACGCCGCGCACCGCTTGGACGGCGCGCTCCGCGCCCGGGTGCAGCGGTGCCATACGCACTTCTTCCAGATCGCCGGACGCCTGCCGAGCCCGCGCTCGCTCGTCGTCCATCAGCGTCAGCGCATGGATGCCACGGGCGTGCGCCTTGGGCGCGCGCTCGGCGCCAACACGCAGGCGCACCACACGCGTCACGTCCGCATCGCGGCCCGCCTCCAGCCCCGGCTGCTCGCGGTACGTATCGCGCGCGGCACCGACCGGCTCGATGGCCTCGCCCAGCGGGCTCGCGAATGCCTCGCCAAGACGGCATCCGTACGCCGCGCCCGCCTCGAGCGGGCATCCGGCGGTCTTCAGCCGGCGCCGATCCGCCATCGTATCGACCGCTGCGGCGAGCGGCTCGACGGGCTTGCGAACCGCAGCCGCCGCGCGCTCGCCACTGGCTTGGCCCAGCGCCGCCATGCGCTCGTCGGGCAGGCTAAGCTCCTCATGACCCTCGGCTATCACAGCGTCCTCGCCCGCGGCTTCGCGCTCGTGCGTGGGGCTGAGGGTGCGGCGATCCGCTCGGCACACGCCGTGGCGGCAGGCGACGCGCTCGAGATCGAGTTTGCGGATGGGCGCGTAAGGGCCGAAGCGCAGCCAGATATTCCCGCCTTGCGCGCCGCAAAACCCGCACGCCCGCTGGCGCCGGCCAAAACGGCCCCCGCCCCGCCTCGGAAGCCGGGAGACGACCAGGGGTCCCTTTTCTGATACCGTTCCTGCGGAGGGCCGCCTTGACGCGGCCGTCCCTATTGACGATGTGAACGCAGCGGCGCCTTTCGCGACCGCCTTTTTTCCAAGGCAGAGAGTTCATGAACCGCTTCGACAAGCTGTTCGGCATTTGGGGGGAAGCCCAAGTCCGCTATCTCGACGGCGAGTTCCAGGTGATGGCGCCTGGCGAGTTCGTCCGGTGTGCCGTGACCGGCCAGAAGATCGCGCTCGGCGACCTGCGCTATTGGAGCGTCGAGTTGCAGGAGCCTTACGCTACGGCCGAAATCTCCCTCGCGCGCTACCTGGAAGCCGTTCGCCATGCGGGCCGCACCGGCTGACGGCGGCTCTCCCATCCACATGAGCCACACTTTTGCTGCGAATCAGGCGTCCGGTGCGCGGCTCACCCGCGATTGACGATTCGACGCCGAATGAGAGACGAGATGCGCCGTGTGTTCTTTCTTGCGGCAGGGGCGGTGCTGACCGCCGGCACCGCCGCCTTCTCCACGCCTGCTGCCGCGAAAACGCCCGGGAAGACCTACTGCTACAACAAGGTGTGTCATCGCGTGAAGACGCTCCCCGAGATGGAGGGGCTGATCGGGCATGAGGAGGTCGTCGTCGCCTCCTATTATGACGACTGCCGGGTGGACAAGAACAACCCCTGCACGGCGCTCTCCTCCGGCGAGGAGCATCGGCCGGATCTGCCCGACAACGCCGCGAGCCCGATCTATCCGAACGGCACAATCCTGGTGCTGGTCAATCCGGAAAACGAGGCGCAGGTTCTCGTCCGCGTCAACAACTCCGGCCCGTATCGGAAAGGCCGCATGCTCGACGTCTCGCGCGCGGCAGCCGAGCAGCTCGGCTTCATCAAGAAGGGCGTCGCCTCGCTCAAGGTCACCGTCATCAGCGGCCCGCTGCGGTAAATTCCTTCACGGTCCCCCGCGCTTTTCACAACCTCACGGAACCAGTACCAGTGCGCCCGTGAGATCGCCGCGGCGGAGCCGGCCGAGCGCCTCGTTCGCCTGCGCCAACGGCATCGCCTCCGTGTGCGTCTTGACCGGGATGCGCGGGGCCAGCGCCAAAAAGTCGATAGCATCCTGCCTGGTGAGGTTCGCAACCGAGCGCACGGCGCGCTCGCCCCATAATAGGCTGTAGGGCATGGACGGGATGTCGCTCATGTGGATGCCGCCGAGCACCACGGTGCCGCCCTTGCGAACGGCCGCCAGCGCCTGCGGAACGAGCGAACCCACAGGTGCAAAAACGATGGCGGCGTCGAGGGGCCGGGGCGGCGCCTCGTCCGAGCCGCCAGCCCAGATGCAGCCGAGCGCACGCGCGAAGTCCTGAGCCGCCGTGTCGCCGGGACGCACGAAGGCGAGCACCTCCATCCCCTCATGGCGCGCCACCTGCGCCACGATGTGCGCCGCGGCGCCGAACCCATAGATGCCGAGCACGCGGCACGGCTCCGCCATGCGCAGCGACCGGTAGCCGATGAGGCCGGCACAGAGGAGCGGGGCCGCCTCGACATCGCCAAGGCCCTCCGGAATCGGGAAGCAATAGCTGGCGTCAGCCACCGCGTATTCCGCGTAGCCGCCATCAATCTGATAACCGGTGAAGCCCGGCCGGTCGCAGAGGTTTTCACGCCCGCTCTGGCAGTAAGGGCAGGTGCCGCAGGTGTGCCCCAACCATGGAATGCCGACGCGATCGCCCAGCGCGAAGGTCGTGACGCCGGGCCCGAGCTTCTCCACGCGGCCAACGATCTCGTGGCCGGGAATGATGGGCTGCTTCGGGTGCTCGAGATCGCCATCCGCAACGTGCAGATCCGTGCGGCATACGCCACAGGCCGCGACCTTGACGCGGATCTCGCCGGCAGCCGGGTCGGGCCGCGGGACATCCGCAAGCCGCAAGGGCAGACCCGGTGCATCGAGGAGCATCGCTTTCATCATCTCAGGCATCGGCGGCCTCGCTCCAGATCCCGGTCGAGGATCTCAGCATGCCACAGAACGCGCGCCCCGTGTTTTGGGCTTCGTGCCGCGTCTGATAGGTTTGGGTCCATTGTCCGCGATGGGAGATCGCATCATGACCTTGACGCTCACTTCGACGGCCTTCGCCGACGGCACCGACATTCCGCGCAAGCATACCTGCCAGGGAGACGACGTCTCGCCGCCGCTCGCCTGGAGCGGTATCCCGGATGGGACGCAGAGCCTCGTGCTGATCGTCGACGATCCCGATGCGCCCGATCCCGCCAAGCCGCAGCGTGTGTGGGTGCACTGGGTTCTTTACAATCTGCCGCCGGATTCGAGCGGGCTGGCCGAAGCCGTAACCGCCGACGCGCTGCCGGAGGGAGCCGAAAATGGCCTCAATGACTGGGATCGCACCGGCTACGGCGGCCCCTGCCCGCCCATCGGCCGGCATCGGTACTTCCATAAGCTCTATGCTCTCGATGTCCGTCTCGACGGTCTCTCCTCGCCGCGGAAAGCGGATGTCGAGGCGGCCATGAGGGGGCACGTGCTGGCGGAGGCCGTGCTCATGGGGACTTACATCAAGGCTTAGAGCCGTTCCGGTTTAGGAGGAATCGGGGCACGGCTCTAAGCTTTTGCTTGATCGTGCTTCTTACCGGAAAACCGGTTCCCACTTTTCCGGAAGCACTTTAGAGCCTGATCGTTTGAGGTGGGCGCGGACACGCGTCCATCGAGAACGTGAATCCTCTCTCAAAAAAATAATTTGAGCGCGTTTACGCAGCGCAATCCGGTTCCGGCAAGAGTGGAGGCGCTCTGGGCGGCGCGACACTCAGCGGCTGATGCGGCTGATCTTGGAGCCCTCGAGGGTCAGGTTATACATCAGGCCCTTCTGATCCAGAATGAACCCGATCACCGGCTTCTTGATCTGGTTGGTATCGACGGAGCCGCCAATGCCGACCGTGATCAGCGCCACCGATCCATCCACGCCCACCTTCCAGCCGTGCTTGCTCTGGAAGCTCGCCAGCGCGCTCTCGGTCATGAACAGGATGATGACGGTGCGCGCCTGCACGCCAAGCTGGAAGCCCACCGAGGCGGAGACCGTGTTGTAGTATCCTGCGACGCGGCCGTGGCGCAGGAGCGCGCCTTCACCATATTCGCCGCCAAAGCCCATGCCGGCCTTTACTACCGACGGAAAGACGAGCACGCCTGCTGCCTCGCGCACGAGCTCACGGGAGCCGCCGACGGTATTGTAGAAGCGGTGCAGCGCAGCATCGACGTCGGCATCGATCTCGTAGGCGGAGGCCGCCGTTCCTGCATGCGGCGTCCCGGTCACGAGCGCGAACACGAGCAGCAGATTGAGCAAAAGCAATTTCGGCGACATGCAGGTGGATCCCCCCCATTTCACGCCGATGCAAACCACCGGCTTGTTCAAGGTCCACTGAAAAGCAGGAACGAATGTGGCGGTGATGCGGGCCGTCTTACCGAAGGCCGGCAAAAAAGCCCGCAAGCGAGCGCTCGCATCGAGAAACGCCCAGGTCTCAGATCCGCTGCTGCGCTAGAGCCGTTCCGCTTTAAGTGGAAACAGGGGAACGGCTCTAGGTTTTTGTTTCTTCGTGCTTCTTTCCGGAAGCACTCTTGCCGCGCACCGCCTCGGGTGTTCAACAGAAGATGCAAG
>NZ_DAIQCD010000061.1:0-8025 GCF_036780825.1 Hyphomicrobium sp.
GCCGACTATTCGGCGCTCCAGTACACGCGCGCCGTCATCCAGGAGACGATGCGGCTCTATCCGCCGGTGTGGAGCCTCATCCGCATCGCCAAGGAAGCCGATGTGATCGCCGGCAAGGAAATCAATCCGGGCGACCGCATCGTGCTGTTCGGCTACGGCGCTCACCACAACCCCAAGTTCTGGAAGGACCCGGAGACGTTCCTTCCTGAGCGGTGGATGGACAAGACGCACAAGCAGGTGAAGTACAGCTACCTTCCGTTCGGGGCCGGCAAGCGCTCCTGCATCGGCGGGGCCATGAGCCAGGTGGAGAATACGCTGGCGCTCTCCATCCTGCTTCGCCGCTTCCGTCCCGAGTATGTCGGGCTTCAGCCGCCCGGCATCAACGCCACGGTGACGCTGACTCCGCGCGGCGGCCTGCTGTTCCGCGTTCGCGAGCTGAGCTGAGCTGAGCGTTCACAAAAAAATCCGCATAAAAAAACGGGCCCTTTCCGGGGCCCGTTTTTCTTTCGGCGCTGCCTGATTTAGCCGACGATTTCTTTGGCAACGAAGTTGAGCTTGATCTCGCGCGAAGCGGACTTCGGGCTATCCGAGCCGTGCACGGAGTTCTCGCCCTTGGAGAGCGCAAACTTCTTGCGGATGGTGCCGCGCTTGGCCTCGGCCGGATCCGTCGCACCCATGATCTCGCGATAACGCGCGATCGCGTCCTCGCCCTCGAGCACCTGCAGCACGATCGGCCCCGAGGTCATGAAATCGACCAGTTCCTTGAAGAAGGGGCGATCCTTGTGCTCGGCGTAGAATTCCCGCGCGAGCGTCTTCGTCCATTTAACGCGCTTCTGCGCGACGATGCGCAGGCCCGCCTTCTCGATGACGGCGTTGATCTCGCCGGTGAGATTGCGTTGCGTGGCGTCGGGTTTGATGATTGAAAAAGTGCGCTCTATGGCCATCGTTCGTCTCTTGAGCCCTCATTGAAGTCGAATTTTGGGTTGCGCCCAGGCGGCTTACAGGGCGCTCGCGGACAAGCCGGAAGGCAGCGCCTTAACGCAGCCAACATTCACGTTTTGCAAATGGGCGGAAATGCCCTGCAAAAGCCCGGATTGGGTGTTGATCAGTCCGCAATGTGCGGCAATCGCACAGACTGTCCGAACTGTCCATCGCTATCGCGTGAAATCTGAGGGATTTATCGCGGACATTCCTGTGGATGGTCGCGCAGCGGCTGCCGCAAGGCGCCGGGGACCGGGGACAAGCGGGTAAGGATAAGGGAATCGGAACCGGAGAGGTTTGAGGCGCGCGACGGCTTGAACCGGCTTTCTCACATCATGGTATGATTGGGCATGAGCGGATCAGACGCAGACATTCAGTGGTTCATCGCTCGGGACGGCAAGCAGCACGGCCCCGTTTCGGATTTCGAACTCAAGAAGATCATCGAGCTGGGCCATCTGAAACCGGGCGACCTCGTCTGGCGCCAGGGATTTACCGATTGGCGGACCGCCGCCTCCGTATTTCCGCAGTTCGCAGGAAGCAACGGCCCTCCACCGCCTGAGCAGCAGGCCACCTCTAAGACCGTAGAAAAGAAAGCCGCTGCTGCGGCGGCGTCCGAGCCGGGCTCGCAGCCAGCCGCCCACGGCACCACAAGCCAGCAGCAGCCAACCCTTGGCGCGTGGCATCCCCACGCACACGCAACGGAGGCCGGGGACGCGCCGAAGCATCCGAGCGAGGCGGCGGCGCGTATGGAGCACGCAGTCTCGCCCCCATCAGCGGCTGGCCCCGCCGCAGCGGGCAACGCCTCGGCCGCGGCCGCAGCGGCCCGAACGCCGCTCGCCGCCGACAATCGTAAGACCGTGGAGCGCGCCGGCGCCGCACAGCGCTCTTTTCCGGCCTTCACGCGCGGACGCCGGCTGGCCCTGGTCGCCACCGGCCTGCTCGCCATGACCGGCATCGGCGCGTGGTTGAGCAGCCAATATACCGATGAAGTCTTCAGCTATCTGCTGTTCGACGACAGCACCGACGCGGAAACGGCAACCGCCAGCCTCATACCGCAGCCGGAGCACCCGCAGGCGGCAGCCTCCATCGAAACCGCCGCGACCACCGCACCCGTCTCCTCGACGGAGAGCATAGATCGCAGCCTGCAAGGCCGAACCATGTGGGTTGCGGTGAAGCAGGAGTTTCCGGACTGGTATCAGGCCCGCGTCGCCGAGGTGGCGCGCCTTTCCGCACAGAGCGCAGAGCCCGACGAGATTACGCGCTACCTCATCGGCGAGCTGGTCACGCTACGCCGTGAGAACGCCCAGCACGCCCTTGCCGCCAGCACGGCACGCCACAAGCAGCTGGCCACCGCCTTCCTCGCTAATCTGAAGCGCCTTTCCGAGGAAAGCGGCGACGGCTGCTATGATTTCATCTCGAAAGGGGAATCGAGCCCAACCATCGTGGCGCGCCTCGATGATCCCGCCAAGAGTACGGAAATCGAAGCCCAGGTGGTGGCCATCGTCGGCGCCATCGTCGAGGGGCGCAGCCATCCGGCCGAGCATCAGGCTCCCATCAAGACCGATTACGACGTGCTTGCTGGCGAGCTTGGCCGTCTCGGCTGGACCCAGGCCGACATGCAGCTTTTCGCCGACCCCAAGGCGCTGGCCCAGGCTCCTCGCTCACGCGTCTGCAGCATGCTGAAGGACTGGTTCACGGCCCATCTCGCCATCGAGGATCCGAACACGCAGGAGCGCTTGCTGTTCGA
This sequence comes from Hyphomicrobium sp., assembly GCF_036780825.1. Classification (GTDB taxonomy): domain Bacteria; phylum Pseudomonadota; class Alphaproteobacteria; order Rhizobiales; family Hyphomicrobiaceae; genus Hyphomicrobium_C. The sequence goes on from NZ_DAIQCD010000061.1 coordinate 2,729, forward strand.
GACCTTGAAGCCCGTCATCTCCGGCTAGAGCCGATCTCATTCGGGCGGGCTCACCCGAATGGGTGTGAAGCCGTCTCTCAACTTTGGTGGCCGGGCGCGTGACAAGCCCGCCCTGAGCGGCTATTCGCCTGCAAGCCATGCTGCATATCAACGATCTCACCTACCGCATCGAAGGCAAGCCGATCCTCGAGGCGGCAACGGCCGCCATTCCCGAGGGCCACAAGGTCGGCCTCGTCGGCCGCAACGGCGCGGGTAAGTCGACGCTTCTGAAGCTGATCGGCGGCGATCTCCACGCCGACGAGGGCGGCATCACCGTTCCGCGCGGCGCCCGCATCGGCCGCATCGCCCAGGAAGCGCCCGGCGGCGAGGAGAGCCTGATCGAATGGGTGCTATCGACCGACACCGAGCGTGCCGCCCTGCTCACGGAAGCCGAAACTGCGACCGATCCGACGCGCATCGCCGAAATCCAGATCCGTCTCGCCGACATGCACGCCCACGCCGCGCCCGCCCGCGCCGCCAGCATTCTCGCCGGCCTCGGCTTCGACGAGGAGGCCCAGCAGCGCCCGTGCGGCTCCTTCTCCGGCGGCTGGCGCATGCGTGTGGCGCTCGCCTCCGTGCTGTTCCTCGAGCCCGATATCCTGCTCCTCGACGAGCCGACCAACTATCTCGACCTCGAAGGCACGCTCTGGCTCGAGAGCTATCTCAAGTCCTATCCGCACACGGTGCTAATCGTCAGTCACGACCGCGATCTGCTCAACCGGGCGGCCGAGGCCATCCTGCACCTCGATCGCGGCCGCCTCACCCTCTATTCCGGCGGCTACGACGACTTCGAGGAAACGCGCCGCGCCAGGCAGCGCCTCGAATTGAAGCTCAAGAAAAAGCAGGATGACGAGCGCCGCCGCATCCAGGCGTTCATCGACCGCTTCCGCGCCAAGGCCACCAAGGCCCGGCAGGCGCAGAGCCGCGTCAAGTACCTCTCCAAGATGCAGCCCATCGCCGCGCAGGTGGAAGACCGCGTCGCGCCCTTCGCGCTGCCGAGCCCCGAGAAGCCGCTCGCGAGCCCTCTGATCCGCATCGAGAAGGCCGTCGCCGGCTATGCGCCCGAGCACCCCATCCTGACCAGCCTGGATCTGCGCATCGACCAGGATGACCGCATCGCGCTTCTCGGCGCCAACGGCAACGGCAAGTCGACGTTCGCGAAGCTCGTCGCCGGAAAGCTCGCGCCGCTCTCAGGAAACGTGTTCGGCGCTGGCCGCGTCACGGTCGGCTACTTCGCCCAGCACCAGCTCGACGAACTGAACCCGCAGGCGAGCCCCGTCGATTACATCATCCAGCTGATGCCGGACGCGACGGAAGCGGAACGGCGCACGCGCCTCGGCTCATGGGGCTTCGGCGCCGACAAGGCGGACACGAAGTGCGCCAATCTCTCGGGCGGCGAGAAGGCGCGCCTTTTGCTAGCGCTGACCGCCTTCCACGCCCCGCACCTTCTGATTCTCGACGAGCCGACCAACCATCTCGACGTCGACAGCCGCGAAGCTTTGATCCACGCCATCGCCGAGTATGAAGGCGCGGTGATCCTGATCAGCCACGACCGCCACCTCGTGGAAGCCACCGCCGATCGGCTATGGCTCGTCGCCGACGGCACCGTCCGCGCCTACGACGGCGACATGGATAGCTACCGCGCCGAGCTTCTGGCAGCCCGGTCGCCACGCGCCGAACGGCGCAACGGCTCAGAGCCCTCGGGCGAGGTCCGCACAAGCCGCGCCGACCAGCGCAAAGCCGCCGCCAGCCGCCGGGCCGAGCTCGCACCCTTGAAGAAGGCTATGCAGGCCGCAGAAAAAACCGTCGAGACGCTGACGGCAGAGCTGGCGAAGTTCGATGTCGAGCTCGCGTCTCCCGATCTCTATGCCGACGCGGCGAAAGCAAGCCGCATCTCACAAGAACGCGGCCAGACGGCGAAGCGCCTCGCCGCCGCAGAAGAGGCGTGGCTCGAAGCGACCAGCGCCTACGAGGAAGCCGAGCAGGAGGCGACCGCCTGAACGCCGACGCGCGACGGGTTAGCGGTTAGCCGGCGATCCGTGAGAAGTCGGCGACCGTCTGCGTCGCGGCGCGGATCTCGGAAAGGAGCTTCAGCCGGTTCTCGCGCAACGCCGGATCAGGATCGTTGACCGTCACGTCATCGAAGAAGGTATCGACCGGCGCCCTGAGCTCCGCCAGCGCCTTCATGGCCCCCGCAAAATTCTCGACGTTGATGGCTGCCTGCGTGTCGAACTTGACCTTGGCGATGGCGGCATAAAGACCGCGCTCGGCAGGCTCGGTCATGAGCGCCGGATCCGGCTCGCCGGCATGGCTCCGCTTGTCCTTCTTTTCCTCGATGGCGAGGATGTTGGACGCGCGCTTGACGCCTGCGAGCAGGTTCACGCCGTCGTCCGTCTTGAGGAATTCGCCGAGCGCCTCCACTCGTCTCACGATCAGGGCGAGATCGTCCTGCCCGCCGAGCGAGAACACGGCGTCGATCAGATCGTGCCGGGCGCCCTTGTCCTTGAGATAGACCTTAAGACGGTCGGCGAAGAAGGAGAGGAGATCAGATACGACGACATCCCCTCCCCCCTCGTGGGGGAGGGTTAGGGAGGGGGGGAACCCAGAACGCAAGCCGCCGGGATCTTTCTCACTCGGGCTCTCCCCTTCAGGGGATGGAAGAAGATGATCGCGGATAATCCTCTCGAGCGGCACCCTCAGATCGTTCTCGACCGCGATGCGGATCACGCCGAGCGCCGCACGGCGCAACTGATACGGATCTCCGCTCCCCGTCGGCTTCTCATCGATGGCCCAGAAGCCCACCAGCGTGTCGAGCTTGTCCGCCAGCGCCACGGCGATCCCCACCGCGTCGCCATCCTCCGCCTTGGGCACCGTGTCGGACGGCCCCTTCGGCTTGTAGTGCAGCTCGATGGCCCGCGCGATTTCGGGCTTGGTGCCCACGTGCTCGGCATAGCGGCGCCCCATCAGTCCCTGCAGCTCCGGAAACTCGCCGACCATGCCCGAGACGAGATCCGCCTTGCAGAGCTCCGCCGCGCGCCGCGCATCCTGCGGGTCGGCATCCACCGCGCCCGCAATCTCGAACGCTAGCTCCTTGATCCGCGCCACACGCTCGGCCTGCGTGCCGAGCTTCTCGTGGAACGTGATGCCGGCAAGCGCGCTCGCCATCTCGTGCAGCGGCCGCTTCAGGTCCTGCTCCCAGAAGAACTTGGCATCCGCCAGCCGCGCCCGGATCACCTTCTCGTTGCCGGCAACGATCTCGGCTCCGCCATCTGGCGCCGTCAGATTCGAAACCATGATGAACCGATCGGCGAGGCGGCCCGTCGCCGGGTCCCGCAGCGAGAAGCACTTCTGATGCGTCTTCATCGACGTGATCAGCGCCTCCTCCGGAACGTCGAGGAAGCCGCTATCGAACGTGCCCATGAGCACGACGGGCCATTCGGTGAGACCCGCGTTCTCTACGAGCAGGCCCTCGTCCGCGATCAGCTCGAGCTTGGCTTTCGCTGCCAGCGCCTCCGCCTGATCCTTGATCTCGTCGGCGCGCTCGGCCGCGCTCAGCATCACCGCGTGCGCCGCGAGCTTGTCCGCATAGTCCGCGAAACCCGAGACCTCGAACAGATCGTTGCCATGGAAGCGGTGCCCGCGCGTCGCGTTCGAGGCAACGACTCCCGCCGCCTCGAGCGGCACAACCTCGCCGTCGATCAGGCACACGATGGAGCGCAGAGGCCGAATCCACTGGAACGTGCCCGCACCCCAACGCATGGACTTCGGCCACGGAAACTTCGCCAGCACGCCCGTGACCACGTCCGCCACGATCTCTGCCGCCGGCCGGCCGGGTTTCTCCGTGCGCGCGACGTAATAGTCGCCCTTCTTCTCGTCGCGGACGATCTCCGCCTCGTCGAGAGACGCGAGCCCTGCCGCCTTCAGAAAGCCTGCCACGGCCTGCTCAGGCGCACCGACGCGCGGCCCCTTCCGCTCATCCGAAACGGCCGGCGAGTGGGCCGCCATGTCCTCGATCTTAAGTGCGAGCCGGCGCGGCGTGGCAAAGCCCTGCGCGGCGCCAATGGCGAGGCCCGCTGCACCCAGGCCTTCCGTCACGAGACGCTTGAGATCCTCGGCCGCGCGCGCCTGCATGCGCGCGGGAATTTCCTCGGAGAAGAGCTCGAGCAACAGTTCGGCCATGGGTGCCCCTTGAATTCAAGTCGCGGCCGCCCGAAGCGGCGCGATGCAAGAGACATACGGGGGAGACCGCACCCCGGCAACCCACGATGTCCCGCGCGAAAGACGCAGAAGGCCGAGGATGCATATCTCGCACCCTCGGCCTCGATGATGAACGGACGATGCCGGGCGCGCTTTAAGGACCGGCCGGCTCGGAAGGCGAGCTCGCATCCGGCTGGGCCTCGGGAGAAGCTTCGGACGGCGCTGCGGCGGGTGTCTCTGCGGCCGGCGCTTCGTGCTGAGGCTCAGCCTCCGAAGCAGCCTCCGGCTGCGCCGCAGGCGCAGGCTCCGATGACGCTTCGGTTTCGGGCACTGCGGCCGGCGCCGGCTCGGGTGCGGCTGCCGGACTTTCTTCCGGCGAGACCCCGATGTACGTGACGGCCGCCTTGCCGACATCCTCCACGGCTCCGGTGGTCGTCAGGTAGCCGAGGCCGATGATGAGAGCGGCAACGAACATCCAGAAGACCGGACGATAGCGGCCGAGCAGAATTGCTCCAATCAGAAGCGTGGGAACGCCGATTACGAGCAATCCAATTTGTGTCTCTGTCACGAACGGCCTCCATCCGTCTTGAGCCAAGCCGCGCAGCACGCCTTGGCGAGTTCACGCACACGGAGGATATACCCTTGGCGCTCCGTAACGGAGATCACGCCCCGCGCATCCAAAAGATTGAAAACATGTGATGCTTTTATGCACTGGTCATAGGCTGGCAGAGCGAGGAGATGCGCCCCGTCCGTCGCCCCGCGCTCGAGCAGAGACTTGCACTCCATCTCCGCATCGCGGAAGTGCTGCTGCAGGAGCGCGGTGTCGGCGTGCTCGAAGTTGAAGCGCGAATATTCCTGCTCCGCCTGGAGAAACACATCGCCGTAGGTCAGCTTGCGGTCGTCATGGCGCCCGTTGAAGTTAAGATCGAAGACGCGATCCGCACCCTGAACGTACATGGCCAGGCGCTCGAGCCCGTAGGTGATCTCAACCGACACGGGGGCGCAATCGAAGCCGCCGACCTGCTGGAAATAGGTGAACTGCGTCACCTCCATGCCGTTGC
>NZ_DAIQCD010000062.1:0-6320 GCF_036780825.1 Hyphomicrobium sp.
ATGCTGACGAAGGCGCCGGCGCGCGCGATCTCGTCCGGCTCATAGACGACAGGGCGCTCGTCGAACGCCGTCAGCGCGGTCTCGATTTCGCCAAGCCGCTGGTCAACGTCTTCCGGGATCTCGTCGGCTTCGGCGTACATGGCCTCGAGCTGGTCGAACTCGGCCTGGAGCGCATCGCGCGCCGCGACCTCCTCTTCGCTTATCGGCACCTCGCGCCCGCGCAGCCGGCGGAGACCATAGGTGTGGCCGTAAGGAAGCTCGGGCGCCACCTCGATCCATTTCCAGCCCTCGGCCCGGATGGCGTCGGCTTCGCGCTCGAGCTTGTCGGCGACGAGCTTCTCGAGCAGGGCCGGCTCCTGGAGCCAGCCGCCGTCATCGGACTCGAACAGGTCGCGCAGGATCGTGCCGCCCGCTTCCTCGTAGGCCGTCGTGCCGACGAACAGCGCCCGCTTGTCGGAAACCCGTACCGACCCTTCGGTGAGCATGCGCCGGATCTGATAGGGCTCGCTTCTATAGGACCGCTGCAGGGCCTCCCACACCTGCTCCTGGCGCGCATGGTCGGGATTGACGGTGAAGGCCATGAGTTGGTCGAGCGTCATGCCGTCCTCGGCGTAGACGTCGAGCAACGACGGTGCCACCGCCGCGAGCCGTAGGCGCTGGTGCACGATAGCGACCGAGACGAAGAAGGCGGCGGCGATCTCCTCCTCGGACTGGCCTTTCTCGCGCAGGGTGAGGAAGGCGCGGAATTGATCGAGCGGATGCAGAGGCGCGCGCTGCACGTTCTCGGCCAGGCTGTCCTCCTCGGCGATGCCGCCGGTGCGGATGACGCACGGAATGGGTGCGGTCTTGGGAAGGCGCTTCTTCTTGATGAGAAGCTCGAGCGCCCGGTAGCGTCGTCCGCCGGCCGGAACCTCGTAGAGTCCGGTCTCGTTGCCGTCGGCATCGCACACCGGGCGCACGGTCAGGCTCTGCAGCAACGTGCGCCGGGCGATGTCCTCGGCCAGCTCCTCGATGGCGACGCCGGCCTTGATGCGCCGAACGTTAGACTGGCTGAGGACGAGCTTGTTGAATGGGATGTCGCGCGAGACGCTGAGCGCGATTTTGGGAAGGGTTTTGGCCATTTCGGGGTTCTCCGCGACGGGCGGCCCGAGACTCTCTCGCGACCTCCAACCCGTCACGAACTCCACACCCCTCTCTTCCTCTGGCCTGCTTCGCACCGGGTGGAACGGCACGCCGCGCGCCACGCTGCGTGCCGTTGGAAGCGAGCGGGACTCACTCCGTCTGTCGCAGCGCCCCGGCTGCGGCCTTCAGAAGCTCGTCGTCGAGGACGATGCGGCCGGCCGTGTGCGCGGCTGCGGCATAGACCGACAACGGGAACGTGCCCTCGAACCAGAGGTCGCGCTCGATGCCGAGGCCGAGCGGAAGCCGCACTGACGCCATCTCCGTCAGGCTGAAGGCACCAAGCTCCGGACAGCCGAAGCCAAGGTCGGCGAGTCCGAACAACGTGTCGTTATCCTCGTCGAGTTCGGTGACGAGCCAGGTCGCGGCGCCGAGGGGATTGAAGAACTTGACCACGGGGACGTGATCGACATCACGCAGGCGCCCGTTAGCGAGCAGGCGTTCGTGCAGCTCCGGGGTGAGGAGGATCATGCCGCCCTCCGTCCATTCGAGGCTGTGTCGCCGGCTTCGGGCAAGAAACCCAAGAGATAGTCGGCGGCCTTGCTTGCGAGCGATGCGGCACGGACGATGGCGCGGTTGTCTTCCCGCAGGACCTCCAACCACGATCCGATGTAGTCGGCATGGCGGACGGTCGGCGCGATGCCGAGCGCGGCGCAGCAGAACGCCGCGTTCATCTCGGCGACCAGCTCCTCGAACGCGTATTTGCGGGAGCCGAAGGCCCCCGCGAGATCACGGTTCAACCGCGAGGCATGTCCCGAGGCGTGGCCGAGCTCGTGCAAGGCGGTCCGGTGCCAGTTGATCGGCTCGAAGAACGCGGCCGGTGGCGGCACCTGCACGTAATCTTCGGACGGCGTATAGAAGGCCCGGTTGCCACCGATGCGGAAGTCGATGCCGGTAGCCTTGATCAAGGCATCGACACGCGGCTCGATGGTGCCCGGAGGGGGAGGCGGCGCGACGGTTGCGATCTCGTCGGGCAACCCATCGCACTGGTCGGTGTTGAAGACGGTGAAGCGCTTGAGGAACGGAATGGCGCGGGCTTCGCCGCCGCTGGCCGCCGCGCGTCGCTTGGCGTTGTCTGGTATGAAACGGTCGGCATAGACGACGGTGATGCCGCGCTCGCCTTTGCGGACGTTGCCGCCGAGCGCGAGAGCTTGGCGAAACGTCAGCCAGCTCTGGCCGGCGTAACCCTGCTCGATGACTGCGCCCCAGAGGATGAGGACGTTGATCCCGGAGTAAGTGCGGTTGGTCGACGCGTTCTTCGGCATCGCGAGCTGCGCCTTGGCGGACTGCGTGCCCCAGGGCTGCACCCAGGGCACACGGCCATCCTCCAGCTCGGCGATGATCTTGTTGGTGATGTCGTCGTAGAACGCGGGCCGGTTGCCGCCGGCACCAGTAGGAGAAGGGGATTTGGACATCGCGGGCCTCCACGACGGGCCGGCAAGAGCCTCTCTCTCGCCACCTCGAGCCCGTCACGGCGACCACCGCCCACCTCTGTCTCGTCTCCACGGCAGCCGGCCGGACCTCGGGCACGGGACCTCGCGCGGCTGGAATGCGCCGACACCTGGTGCTCATGGTCCTGCGCCAGGTCCGTAACCCGCATGGGCCGAGACCCGCGACTCTTGCCGGGCTCGCCTCCGGCAAGACGCGGGGCTCGGGCGCGTGGCCCGGGCCGCAACGGGCCACGCGGTAGGGCCGACCGCGGCCCTCTTGGCCGCGGGGCGCCCAACAACAGCGGATGAGGACTCTGCGAACGGTGACGACACCCTCGCCGACCCGCGCCACGCGCTCACGCTTCGCGAAGCAATTCCAACTCCAGCTGCGGAATGGTCTGGTCCTCGCTCGTCAGTTTGGAGACCGACACCCCGACGAGGCGCACGCCCACCGTCACCGGATACACTGTGCGAACCAGTGCCACGCTGAGCTCCCGCAGCCTAGTTTGCGTCGTGACTGGCGATGAAACCGTCCGGCTGCGCGTGATCAGCCGGAAATCCGTGTACTTCACTTTCACCGTGACCGTGTGCCCGTAGGTCGCCGTCTTCTCGCACCAGGTCCACACGTCGTCGGCCATCGCAACGATACCGGCCTCGATGTCGGCCGCAGCAAACAGGTCGTCCGAGAAGGTGGTCTCGCTGCCGGACGATTTCCGTTCCCGGTTCGGCACCACCGCCCGGTGATCCTCGCCACGCGCAATCCCGTAGTACCAGGCCCCTGACTTGCCGAAGTGCTCCTCCAAGAACGCGAGCGTCTGCCGCTTGAGGTCGGCGCCGGTATGGATGCCGAGCGCCTTCATCTTTTCGGCCGTCACCGGCCCGACACCATGAAACCGTTCCACCGGCAGGCCATCCACGAACACTGGACCTTGGTTGGGCGTCACCACGAACTGTCCGTTGGGCTTCCTCTGGTCGGAGGCCAGCTTGGCAAGGAACTTGTTGTAGGAGACGCCGGCCGAGGCCGTGAGGCCAGTCTGCTCGAGGATGCGCGCGCGGATCTCGGTTGCGGTCTCCGAGGCGGTCGGGATGCCGCGCAGGTTCTCCGTCACGTCCAGGTAGGCTTCGTCCAGGGACAACGGCTCCACCAGCGGCGTGTAGGCGTGGAAGATCTCTCGGATCTCGTTCGATACCGTCCGATAAACATCGAACCGCGGGGGGACGAACAGGAGCTCCGGGCACTTGCGCAGCGCGGTGGCGGACGGCATGGCCGAGCGAACGCCGAAAGCCCGCGCTTCATAGCTCGCCGCTGCCACGACGCCGCGCTTGACGGCGGAGCCGACCGCCACCGGCTTTCCGCGCAGGTCGGGGTTGTCCCGCTGCTCGATGGACGCATAGAAGGCGTCCATGTCGATGTGGATGATCTTGCGCATGGGGCGAGTTCACACCAAAACGCGTGCGAGAGCTACCGCCCTGGCCTCTGTGACAACCGCAAACATTGGATCAATAGCAGATCCACGCCGCACGTCCGCTGATGGCTGTTAGATATGTCATCGACGCTAAGGCTTGTCGCATCACGACTGCCATCGAATGTTTCTCTCTCTACGGCCGCATCAACCACGTTGCGGAGGACACGAGGTTCCTGCGCCTGCCTTCAACTACTCCCAAATTCCCACGTTTTTCGCGTTTTCCTCGTTGCCGCGAACGCGTGCCGCCGAGATGCTTGGTCGAGCCTTGCGCCGATAGCGGTGCGCAACCAGACAACTTCGGACGTGCATGAGAAAGAATGACAACAAAGACGGAAGCACCACACCGTCGGCCGCGCAGCACGATCAGCAGCGCATAAATCCGGGGACGACGGGCGACGGGAATGTTGCGGGTGAGATCGCGCCGGCAAAGCTCGAAGCCTATCTGGCTCATCTGGAACATTTCGATGTTCCGCTTGAGGTGAAGATCGAGATGATTCGCGCTTTGCAGCAAATCATGCAGAGCTTCGTCGACCGCGCTTTTGGCGACGATCCCGCACAGCTTGCATGCGGCGATCCAATCGACGCCAATGTGCGTTCGGGTCCCGACGTGCTATGAAGTGAGCGTGGGGAGTCCCCACAAATCTGACCTATTAGCTAGCGACTTTTCGATATCGCGCGAGGCGCCGGAGGAGAGAGTGGTTGACGAATGAATACCGCACTCGTCGTGACAAAGGCCCTGATCTATTGCCGCGTCTCGAGCTCGAAGCAGGCGAGCGAAGGGCACGGCTTGGATTCGCAGGAGATGCGGTGCCGGCAATATGCCGAACGCTTGGGCTATGAGGTTGAGGCGGTCTTTCCAGACGATGTCTCCGGGGGCGGCGACTTCATGAAGCGGCCCGGCATGGTCGCCTTGCTCAGCTATCTTGATGCCCAACGTGGACACAAGGACTACGTCGTCATCTTCGACGACCTGAAACGGTTCGCTCGCGATACGGAGTTCCATATCCAGTTGCGGCGCGCATTCCAGAAACGCCGTGCTCGCGTCGAGTGCCTTAACTTCCGCTTCGACGACACGCCAGAGGGCAAGTTCGTCGAAACGATCTTCGCCGCACAAGGCGAACTTGAACGCGAGCAGAATCGCCGCCAGGTGATCCAGAAGATGCAGGCGCGTGCCGCTCGCGGCTATTGGGTCTTCTACCCCCCGATCGGCTATCGGTACGAAAGGGTCTCCGGTCACGGCAAGCTTTTGGTACGCCGCGAGCCATTGGCAAGGATCGTCAAGGAGGCGCTGCAAGGCTATGCCAGCGGCAGGCTCGAGACCCAGTCAGAGGTGCAGCGGTTTCTCGAGGATCAGCCCGAATGGCCCAAGGATCGGCACGGCGGCGTCCATCCCGAGCGTGTCGCCGAATTGCTCGCTCGCCCCGTCTATGCCGGCTACATCGACTATCCGAAATGGGGATTGAACTACGTCCCTGCTCACCATGAGGCGCTGATCTCATTTGAGACTTGGCAGGCCATTCAGGACAGGCGGCGCGGCGCCGCGAGGGCGCCGGCGCGCAAGGACATCGGCCACGACTTTCCTCTGCGCGGCTTTGTCACTTGCGCCTGCTGCGGCGAGGCGATGACGGCTTGCTGGTCCAAGGGGCGGAGCCGCAGCTACGGGTACTACCTGTGCGATACGAAGGGGTGTCCTGAATCGCGGAAGTCTATTCGTAAGGAGGTGGTCGAAGGCGACTTCGAGGTTTTGCTTACAGGGCTGGTTCCCGCTCAAGGGCTGCTCGAGCTGGCTCTGGACGTGCTGCGCGATTGTTGGGATGCGCGTATCACCAAGGGGCGTCAACGGCTCGCCTCGCTTCAGGAGACCCTGCGCGACATCGAGCGCAAGGTCGATCAGTTGCTCGACCGACTGATGAAGGCGAGTGGTGTGTCTGTGATCACCGCCTATGAGCGCCGTGTGCGTGAACTCGAATCGCAGAAGGCGTTGACCAGCGACCGCATCGCTGCGTGCGGCAAGCCACAGGCCTCGTTTGAAGAGACTTATCGAACCGCCTTGAGGTTTCTGAGAAGCCCTTGGAAACTGTGGTATTCCGAGCGCATCGAGGACCGCCGAGCGCTCCTACGCTTGGTGTTCGCCGAACGTCTGGTCTATGTCCGAGGCAAGGGTTATCGAACCGCTAGAATCTCTATGCCGTTCAAGCTGTTAGGTGACGAGATTCTGCGCAAAACCGGAGTGGTGGAGCCGAGG
>NZ_DAIQCD010000063.1:0-5909 GCF_036780825.1 Hyphomicrobium sp.
TCCCACACGACCTCGATCTTGTCGTTCTTGAACAACCGGTCCTGCAAAATCTTCTCCGCACGGAAATGATCGCGCCGATGAACGACCGTGACCTTTCGCGCGAAGTTGGTGAGAAAGATCGCCTCCTCGACAGCCGTGTTGCCGCCGCCGACCACGACCACGTCCTTCCCCTTGTAGAAGAACCCGTCGCAGGTCGCGCAAGCCGAAACGCCATGGCCCATGAACGCGTCCTCGCTCGGCAGTCCAAGCCAGCGCGCCTGCGCACCCGTCGCGATGATCAGCGTATCGCACGTGTAATGATCCCCGGAATCGCCCACGAGCCGGAACGGCCGCACGCCGAGATCCACCTTGACGATGTAGTCCATGACGATCTCGGTTCCGACATGCTCGGCCTGGGCCTTCATCTGCTCCATGAGCCACGGCCCCTGGATGACATCGGCGAACCCCGGATAGTTCTCGACATCGGTCGTGATCGTGAGCTGCCCACCCGGCTGGTTGCCCTGGATCAGGACCGGCTTCAGCATGGCGCGGGCGGCATAGATGGCGGCGGTGTAGCCGGCCGGCCCCGAACCCAGAACGATGACGCGTGCGTGTTTCGAATTGCTCATTGATCGACCCTTCCGGTGCCCCCTGCGCGGGCGAGTGGCGGCTCTGTTCGGAACACGCCGCCTGGCGCGCCCGCCGCTCTCATATAATCAAGCGCCGCCGATAGCGCGACCCCCCGCCGGTCCGCGGCCTGCGTCGCCAGCGGCGCGGCTGAGATACGATACAGCAGCTCGAATGACCGGCGGAGCGAACAGAATATTGCGGTGCCCGAGCCCGTCGAACGCCGCCAGCGTGACCGACGGGCATTCCGAAGCGATCTCTTCGGCATCCGCGAACGCGACCTCCCGATCATCGCGCGCATGGATCACGAGCACCGGGCGCTTTGTCGCGGCGACGAGCGAGGCCGCCGTCAGCGTCGCCAGAGGGCGATGCGCGATCCGCTCCAGGCGGCGCTCGAAGCTTCGCCGCGCCGCTGCTCCGAGATGAATCTCGTCCGCAAATTGCCTTACGACCACCGAGAAGCGGTTGGGCGAAGAGACGAGCACATGGCGCTCGAAAGGATAGCGGCGCGGCAGCGGCGGCTTCCCCTCGTCCACGAGTAATGCGGCAAGCCCTCCCATCGAATGGGCGACCACGAACTGGATCGGCCCCAGCAGCTCGGCCACTTCCAGCAACGCGTGCGCACAATCGATGAGGCTCACCCGCACCTGCGCGCTCTTGCCATGCCCCGGCTGATCGAACGCGACGACGCGGAAGCCCGCGCGCCTGAGCTGCTCCGCGAACACGGCCATAAAAGAGGCTTCACTGGTCCAGCCGTGCGCGATCAGAACGCCGGCACGCGGCCGCCGTCCCTCGGGCTCGAACACATAGGCCTGCACCTCGCCCTTTGTCGTCGGCACTCGAACCCACTCCGCATGGCGCAAGTGAAAGCGCGCCCTCTCGGCGAGTTGCACATGATCGGCACTGCGGTGCTTGGAGAATCTCGGAAGGCAGAAGCGCCGGTAGGCAAGATCTCCCGCCAGCGCCGGCGGCAGGTTCCCGAAATCGACTGGACGCATTCGCAAGGTTCGTTCGAAAAACAACGTCATCAGCCGCCGGTCTCCCTTTGGAGCCTGATCGTTCGAGACGCATGGGAACCGCATGGCGCGAGGTCGTGAATGGGGCCTCGATACGCCGGGCCCGATTGCTCGCGTTGCGGGTGCGCCCACGCATCTCGCGTAATTACCGATTCAGACAGGAGCAGACGTATCCTAGATCAATCGCAGCGCTTTGAAGCTGGCGTGACCCTCGCGCCCCACGATCACGTGGTCGTGCACTGCAATTCCAAGCGGGCGTGCCGCCTGGATGATCAGGCGCGTCATGTCGATATCGGCGCGCGACGGCGTCGGGTCTCCCGACGGGTGATTGTGAACAAGAATGATCGCCGTCGCCGAGAGTTCCAACGCCCGCTTCACCACCTCCCGCACATAGACAGGAGTATGATCGACCGTGCCCACACCTTGCACCTCATCCGCAATCAAACGGTTTTTCTTGTCGAGGAACAGGATGCGGAATTGCTCGCGCGGCGCGAAGCCCTGCGCCGCCCGGAGATAGTCCATGAGCTGCGCCCAGGAGGACAGGACCGGGCCAGACGAAACCTCGCTGCGCATCAACCGTAGCGCCGCGGCGTGGATCAGCTTCAGCTCCGCAACGACGGCGTCACCCACGCCGCGAACCTCCTTGAGCCGCTGCTCCGGCGCGTTAATGACCTGGGCGAACGATCCGAAGCGTGCGAGCAGCCGCTTGGACAGGTCCTTCGTGTCGCGGCGCGGGATGGCGCGGAACAGCACCATCTCGAGCAGCTCGTAATCGGGCATGGCGTCGGCGCCCGCCTTCTGGAAGCGCGCCCGCAGGCGCTGGCGGTGTCCGGTGTAGAGCGGCTGGGGCCCTTCCATAAACGTGCCTTGCCCACCCACGCCCGTCTTGAGCCCGCCCGCGTCTTCGGCGTCCGGAGCCACAGTCTTCGGATCTGGTGCGCCGGGGTCGTTCATGCCTATCCGGATTTCAACTCGCCCGCGACGGCCACTCGAGCCCCGCGGGCGAGTGCGTAAACACCTCGACGCCGGTCTCGGTCACCGCGACCGTATGCTCGAACTGCGCCGACAGCTCGCGGTCCCGCGTCACCGCGGTCCAGCCATCTGAGAGGACTTTCACATGCGGCTTGCCGAGATTGATCATCGGCTCGATGGTGAAGAACATACCGGGCTCCATGACGGCGCCCTCGCCGGCCTCGCCATAATGGAGGATGTTCGGGCGGTCGTGGAACAAGCGGCCAAGGCCGTGGCCGCAGAAATCCCGGACGACGCTGCAGCGCTCATTTTCGGCAAAGGTCTGGATCGCAGCACCGATGTGCCCGAGCGTGTTGCCCGGCTTCACCTGCTCGATGCCGAGCTTGAGCGCCTCGTACGTCACCTCGATCAGCCGCTCCGCGCGGCGGCTTATGGCGCCCACCGCGAACATGCGGCTCGTGTCGCCATGCCAGCCATCGACGATCAGCGTCACGTCGATGTTGATGATATCCCCCTCACGCAGCGGCTTGGGCCCGGGGATGCCGTGGCAGACCACGTGGTTGATGGACGTACAGATGGATTTCGAGAAACCGCGATAGTTGAGCGGCGCCGGTATGGCGCCATTCGCCAACGCGAAATCGAGCGCCAATCGATCGAGCTCTTCCGTGGTTACTCCGGGTACCACGTGCGGCGCCAACATATCGAGCGCCGCGGCCGCAAGTTGGCCAGCCTTCCGCATGGCGGCGAACGCCTCCGGACCATGCCGCTTGATGGCGCCAGTCTCGCGCAGCTGCGCGCGGGTGACTTCGACATTGGACATGATGCGTCAGTACCTTCCTAGAGTGCTTCCGGAAAAGTGGGAATTCGGTTTTCCGACAAGAAGCACGATCAGACAAAGATCAAAAGCCGTTCCGGGATCTCGCCCAGGTCTGAACGATTTCAGGATTTCACTAGAGGAGCCTTGATCCCTCACCGCAAGCCTACCGCCGGATACGAATGTAATCCAAATCGCCCGCCGCGCAATGATGAGCCATCCAAAGGCCCAAAAACGAACGGCGCCCGAAGAGGCGCCGCCGTCTCATACGATCTTCGTCGATCCCCTTGCGGAGAGCGGCGGTGTTATTCCTTCGCCTCTTCGGCAGATGCTTCCGCTTCGGCCGGGACCTCAGCCGCCGTCGCCTCTGCGATAAGCCGGCGCGCCTCGCCCACCCAGTCGTCGCGCTCGATCTGGCCCTTGAGCTTCAGCGTCTCGTCGACGTTGGCGATGTCCTCATCCGAGAAATTGGCGATCTGATCGAACCGGATGCAGTTCACCGTGCCGAGGCGCGCCGCGAGGTCGGCGTCGATCCCCTTGATCCGGGTCAGATCGTCCGGCTCGCCCTTGAACTTCTTGAAGCCCTTCCACGACGCGTTGAGGCGCCGTGCACGCACGTCCGTCCTCTCGACGATACGGGCTGCCCTGCCGCGGCGTCCGCGCAGGTAATAGAGCTTCGCGCGGCGCACCTTGCCGCGCCGCAGAACCTCGATTTCAGCAATGTACGGCGAGTAGATCGGGAACACGCGCTCCACGCCCTCGCCATAGGAAATCTTGCGGACCGTGAAGTTTTCGTTGATGCCGCCACCCGAGCGCGCAATGACCACGCCCTCGTAAGCCTGGAGCCGGACCGACTGGCCCTTGCCGTCGCCCTCGATCACCTTCACCATAACCTTGACGGTATCCCCCGGGGCGAATTCCGGAATGAGGCGCGTCTTGAGCACGGCGTCCATCTGCTCGCGCTCGAGCTCCTGGATGATGTTCATTTTGATTCCTTTTTTGCTTGTACATCAATGCAGAGGAGCGGCGCCGAGACGTTTCGTCCGCGTGCACAGCTCATGCGGCTCCTTCTGGAGCGGCCCTCGGAGGGGAATTTATTTGCCGCGCTATAGCCGAAATGGCGGTCCCTGTCGAGACCGGTCTCGTTCTCCTTATCGGTGCCCGCACCTTAAGAAATCGGTTACCGCTGCTTCTCGCGCGCAGCCCAGAGATCCGGCCGCCGTTCGCGCGTAAGGCGCTCCGCCTCGGCCCGCCGCCAGGCCGCGATCTTCTGATGATCGCCCGACATAAGCACCTCCGGTGTCGAGAGCCCTTCCCAGGTACGCGGCTTCGTATATTGCGGATATTCGAGAAGCTCGTCTTCGAAGCTCTCCTGCGCCAGGCTTTCCTCGGCGCCGAGCACGCCCGGAATGAGCCGCACGCATGCGTCGATCAGCACCATCGCCGCGAGTTCACCGCCAGACAGCACATAGTCGCCGATCGAAACCTCCGTCACGCCGCGCGCGGCGATGAGACGCTCATCGACACCTTCGAAACGACCGGCCAGGATCATGACCCCTGGCCCCTCGGACAACGCGCGCGCCCGGGCCTGCGTCAGCGGCGCGCCGCGCGGCGACATATAAAGAAGCGGTAGATCGTCCGCCTCGCGCGCGTGATCGATGGCGGCCGCGAGCACGTCCGCACGCATCACCATGCCCGCCCCGCCGCCCGCCGGCGTATCGTCTACGGCACGATGGCGCCCGATACCGAAGTCTCGGATCTGATGCAGGTCGAGCGCCCACAGCCCCGCCTTCAGCGCCTGCCCGACGAGGGAAACGCCGAGCGGCCCCGGAAACATCTCGGGGAAGAGGGTCAGCACGGAAGCTTTCCAAGGCGTGCCGCCTCGGCTAGTTGGAATATGCGCCATGGGGGTATTGATATCAGAGTGCCGCCCTACGCAAGGGCCACCCGATCGTTCTCGATACGAGCCCGGACCAACGCCGGCGCGGGGCGATCAGGCTTTAAATACCCCGCGGCCGCAGGCAATCGCCGGCCCACGCGCACAGCGCCCTCGCGAACCGGCTCAGTCTTCGCGAGAGGCCGCCGCGACCCTCTTGGGCCAAGCTGTCGAAATGATCCTCAAGCCTATACAACAGCCGCGCCATGCTCCAGCAGCTCCACTCATGGGGATCGTGGGATGAGGCAGCGCGTCTGAGGTATTTTTTAGGCCATGGAGAGGCCGCCGTGAGGAATGCCCGGGGGTGGGCTTACACTCCTTCGACCACGACAATGTCGAGAGTGCCCGCACCTTCGCGCAAGGCCTTGGCCTCGGCGTACTCCGGGCTCGTGGCATAACCGATCGCGTGCTCGTAGCTCGGGAATTCGAGCACCACGTTGCGCTGCGTGCCGTTTCCCTCGACGATCTGGCATTTTCCACCGCGCACGATGGGCTTGCCTTCATACTTATCGAGCGCCGCCTTCGACTTTGCGACGTATTGCCCCCACTTCTCTGCGTCCGTCAC
>NZ_DAIQCD010000064.1:0-4255 GCF_036780825.1 Hyphomicrobium sp.
TTTCCGGAAGCACTCTTGCCGCGCACCGCCTCGGGTGTTCAACAGAAGATGCAAGCACTGCAGAGGCTTGTCGCCTCGGAGATATGGGCATCGAGAATGCGCGTGTACTCGGCGAGCTGCGGCTTCTGCGCTTCGCACAGGGCCTTCTTTTTATCCGGCTCGCTGAAAGCCGTCTCCCACGCCTTGAGATATTCGGCCTTCTTGGCGCGGAAGGCGGCAGCGACCTTGCGCAGCGAGCGGACCTCGACACACGGGCTGACCGCGTTCCATGCGCGCCGTTGCAGGTCGAGCTTGCGGCCGCAGAACTCGAGCAGCGCATCGACTGTCGCGTATTCGTCGACCCGCTGCCAAACCTTGGCGCGCTCCGCCTTGGTGATGCTGTCGAGGCCGATCTTCGCCGGCATCAGCGTGGCCTCGCCCGGCTCGGCGTGGGCCGGTCCTGCCAGGGTGAAGAGGAGGGTAACGGCGGCGAGTAGCGCCCGCCCGCTCCGCATCTTCAATCCGCTATCGTTCAAGCGCGGCATGCCAGCCCCCGGCGTTCACTTGTTCGCAATGACCGAGACTAAGGCCGCCGCAGAGACTTCCGCAAGCATTCGCATGGGAGCCGGCGCGCAGGGCGGTCTTCTACCTTATGGAGCATCTTCACCCGTACGGGCGTGGGCGTTCGAATGGGATCCGCCCTAGGCGATGGCGATGATCTCGACCTCTCCCGGGCCGACCTGCACGGTGTCGCCAACCGACTTGCCGAGGAGCGCCCGCGCGATCGGTGAAACGTAGGAGACGGTGCCTTGCGAGGGATCGGCCTCGTCCTCGCCGACGATGCGGTAGGTCTGCCGGCGATCGTCGTCGCGCAGGATCGTGACGCGCGATCCGAAGCGCACCTCTTCGCTTTCCGCAGGATCGGGAACGAGCTCCGCAGATGCGCGCCGCGCCGACCAATAGCGCAGATCGCGCGCCGCTGCGTTCAATGCCGCCCGGTCGCCCGCAGCCTGTGCCTCGGCATAGTCGCGCGACAGCCGCGCCACCTCTGCCTCGATCTGCGCAAGCCCCGTCGTCGTGACGAGATTGGGATGGGGCGAGACGAGCCGCTCAGGAAGCTCATCGAACGCCGCGAGGCCGTCCGCCTCTTTAACGAATGCTCTGCTCATACGGCTAATATAGCTGTGCGACCAGAAAAAGCACGAGGAGCGCACGATGCATCAGATGCAGACGGAATTGACGGTCTCGACGTCCGGACAGGGCCTTTACGAGATCACCGATGCGGCGCGCGCGTTTGCCTCCAAGGCCGGTATGGGGACGGGACAACTCACGGTCTATTGCAGGCATACATCTGCGTCGCTGCTCATCCAGGAGAATGCCGATCGCGACGTGCAACGCGATCTCGTCGCGTTCTTCCGCCGGCTCGTTCCCGATGGCGATCCTCTCTTCGTGCACACCATCGAAGGGCCCGACGACATGCCCGCGCATGTGAAGAGCGCGCTCACTCAGACGTCGATCACCATACCGATCATGCGATCTGTGCTTGCACTTGGAACCTGGCAAGGTCTTTATCTCTTCGAGCATCGGTGTCGTCCGCATGTGCGCAGCGTCGTGCTGCATGCGGTGGGAGCTTGATCTCACACACCGTGCTCCAACGTTGAGCAGTCGCTATTCGACAGGAGATGCAGATGGCGAAGAGCAAGGCAGCGGGCGACGATCGCCGCACCAGCGCGGTGAAGAGACGCTCGCAGATCAAGAGCAAGCCAACACGCACCTCGGCGAAGCGCGGCAGTACGACGACTGGCAGATCCCTTGGCGTCAAAGCCGACAGGAAGTCGCCCGGGACCGTGAAAAAGAAAGGAGTGAAGACAGTGGCAGCAGCAGCGAAGAAGACCGCAGCCAAGAAGACTGCGAAGAAGCCCGCCGCCAAGAAGACCGCGGCGCGGAAGACGCTGGCAAGGAAACCCATCGCGAGAAAGACCACCACCACGACCGCCAGAAAGACCACCGCGCGGAAGGCTACGGCAACGAAGTCCGTCGCCGCGAAGAGCACCGCCGCAAAGACCACCGCAAGGAAGCCGGCGAAGAAGCCGGTGAAGCGGGTCGTCAAGACGGTGGCCGTCCGCAAGAAGGCGGCGGCAAAGCGGCGCTAGGCTCGCCGGTTTGAGGCCAGGCTACAGGGAAGGCGGACCGTCTGGGCGCGACGCTCTTTGCCGCGTCAGGGATGATCCGCCTCCCCTTTGAGAGAACGACGCAACCTGCTAATGAGGCCCCCGAGTTCCAACTGGGAGGCCTTCCATGAGCGACGCCGAAAGCACCATCCGCAGCGCGACAGCCAAGCTGATCCGCAGCTACTACGACGCCTTCAACGCCGGCGACAGCGAGACCATGCTGGCGCACCTCACCGAGGACGTCATCCACGACGTCAACCAGGGCGAGCGTCGCGTGGGCAAGGACAAGTTCCGCGCTTTCAACGCCCGCATGACGCACCACTACAAAGAGACGCTGACCGAGATCGCCGTCATGGTTTCCAAGGACGGGACGAGGGCGGCCGCCGAATTCAATGTTAACGGCACCTATCTGAACACCGACAGCGACCTGCCGCCGGCCACGGGCCAAACCTACGTGTTGCCAGCCGGGACCTTCTTCGCCATTCGCGACGGCAAGATCGCCCGCGTCACCACCTACTACAATCTGACGGACTGGATCGCGCAGGTGGCCTGACCCAGGCGCTCACCTGCCTGCCCCATGGCAAACTTAAGGAGGACGCGATGAGCATCGAGGTTCGCGCGCTGACTGGCGACGATATTAAGAGCGTGCTGCCCGATCTCGCGCGCCTGCGGATCGCCGTGTTCCGGGACTGGCCGTATCTCTATGACGGCTCGCTTGCCTACGAGGAAGAGTATCTCGCCAAGTTTTCCAAAGCGAAGGGTGCCGTCTGTGTTGTCGCCCGCGACGGAGAGCTCGTCGTCGGCGCGTCGACCGGCGCGCCGATGGTCGAGCATGCGGACGAGTTCGGCGAGCCGTTCCGCAAAGCCGGCTTCGATCTCACCAAGATCTTCTACTGCGGCGAGAGCGTTCTCCTGAAGAGCCACCGCGGCCATGGGCTCGGGCACAAGTTCTTCGATCTGCGCGAGGCGCAAGCCCGGCAGCTCGGCGGCTTCACCCATTCCACGTTCTGCCGCGTCGTCCGGCCCGACGATCATCCGCTGAAGCCCGCCGATTATTTTCCGCTGGACGGCTTCTGGGGAAAGCGGGGCTATGCGCCGGTGGAGGGTCTCACGGCCACGTACGACTGGAAGGACATTGACCAGCCCGAAGAGACGTCCCACGTCATGCAGTTCTGGATGAAAGCGCTCTCATGACGACACCGCAATTTCTCAAGGTTGCCTCCGCGCAATATCCGATTGGCCAGCCCGCGTCCCTCTCCGAGTGGGAAGCGAAGATTGCCGCGTGGGTTGCGGAAGGGGCGGCCACCGGCGCCGAGCTTCTCGTGTTTCCCGAGTACGGCGCCATCGAGCAGGCGGCGTGTCTCGGGCCGGAGGTCTACGGCGATCTCAAGACGACGCTCGAACGGGTCGCGGCCTTGACGGAGGCACGCGTCGCTTTCCACGCAGGCCTCGCGAAGACCCACGGCGTGCACATCCTCGTCGGCTCGGGGCCGGCGAAATCGGCGGACGGACGCTTCGTCAACGCCGCCCAACTCGTCACGCCCGCAGGCAGCATCGGCGTGCAGGAGAAGCTGATCATGACGCCCTTCGAGCACGATTGGGGCGTGACGGCGGGTGGCCCGCTCCGCGTCTTCGAGACGGCGCTTGGAAAGCTGGCGGTGCTGATCTGCTACGACAGCGAGTTTCCGCTCCTCGCCCGCGCCGCCGTCGAGGCCGGCGCCGAGGCTATCCTCGTGCCGTCCTGCACCGAGCGTATCTCCGGGTATCATCGCGTGCGCACGGGCTCCGAGGCGCGCGCGCTCGAAAACACGATCGTCACCGTTCAAAGCCCGACAGTGGGCGATGCGCCGTGGTCACCGGCAGTCGACTTCAACGTGGGCGCGGCCGGTATCTACGTGCCGCCCGAGCACGGCGTGAGCGACACCGGGGTTTTGGCCGAAGGTACGCTCAACGCGCCGCAGTGGGTTTTCGCGTCCGCGGATCTCGCCGCGCTGCGCCGTCTCAGAACCGGAGGCGAGATGCGCAACTTCGGCGACTGGTCTGCGCAGCCAGGCGCAGCGCCGCTGAAGCAGACAGTCGAGATCATCCCGCTATCCTGATTAGGA
>NZ_DAIQCD010000064.1:4355-5599 GCF_036780825.1 Hyphomicrobium sp.
CGCCAGAGTTCCATAAGCGCCTCCCAGAACGCCGCGAGGCCGACCAGCGCAGCGATCAGGAACACCGAGACCACCATCTGGACGACACTGAAGTTCGGCGCTTCCTCGGCGACGAACCAGCCCGCAATCCCCGCGGCCACAATCAGGATCGGGCGGATGAGCCAGGAGAGCGCGGGCATGGAGTCCACTCCGTGCTAGAGCGATTGTTTGAGACACGAGCGCTCTGTCCTCTCTTTGCCCTCGGCAAAACAGCTCGCATCAGAAACGTGAGTCGATCCCTCAGGGACCTTGGCGGGCGAGATTGCGTCCAGCATAAGAGCGCAACGGGGGCTGGCCGATTGATCCGCATCAATGATGGCAAGCTCGAGCGCGAAAGCTGCCGTTCCTCAAGTCACGTCAAGCAGAGCGACTCTAGCGAGCTTACGATGCGCCGCCCCAGCCCGCGCGCCGGACGAAGCACTCGGCTATTTCAGCCGCCACGTGACCGTGACGCGAGCCTCGAGCGTTTCCGTGCCGGCCTCCATGGGCACCGAGTCGGCACGTGCTGCTCGCATGGCCATCGGACGCGGACCGCTGTATCCACTTTCCTCGGAGATGGTGACGACCTCGCCGACTTCAGCGCCGGCCGCAGCGGCAAGGAGTTCGGCGCGGCGGCGCGCATTGGCCATCGCCTCCTGGCGTGCCGTGTCCTTCAGGGCCTCGGCCTTGCTCACCTCAAAGGAGAGGCCGTGCATCTGATTGGCGCCGAGCGTGACGAGCTTATCGAAAAGCGGACCGAGGGTGGCGAGGTCGCGCACGCCGACCGTCACCTGGTTCGAGGCGCGATAGCCGTTGATCTCGGGAGCGGCGCCGTCACGCGGATGCGTGTATCGCGGCTCAAGCTGGAAGTTGCTCGTCTGAATGTCCTTGGCATCTATCCCGGCTTCCTTGAGGCCGGCCACGACCTTCTGCATCCGCTCGCTGTTGGCCGAGAGCGCAGCGGCCGCCGTCTCTGCTTCCGCCGTCACACCGGTCGTCAGGCTCGCGCGATCAGGCTCGGCATAGGCGTAGCCGGTGGCGGAGACGGTGACGAGGCGGTCCATCGGCTTGCCCTCGGCATGGATGGGGGACGTGAAGGCGGCTATGAAAAACCCGGCGGCTAGGACCGCCGCAGCTTTCGGCACAATCGTCGTTCGCATGAAATCCTCCGGTTCGATCACGTGGAGATAGGCGAGCTTCGCGGAGGAAAGAAGGCCCGCGCGGCG
>NZ_DAIQCD010000065.1:0-4808 GCF_036780825.1 Hyphomicrobium sp.
CTGGCCTGCGCTCGCTCAACATCGCGGTCGCGGCCGCGATCGTGCTCGGCGAAGCGCTGCGGCAGACGGATGGATTTCCAGAATAGGACGGCCGCCGCTTGCCATCATGCGAGACGCAGCGAAGCTCAACCTTTGTTCAGAAGCAGCGTCAAGCCAACAAGCGTTTCGCTGAAGAACTGGATCTCCACCATCTGGCGCTTGTCCATGACGATGATGTCCATGTTCGCCGAGAGCGACGAGCCCTGCGTCCCCTGCACCGAGACGCGATAGCCGCGCTCCGTCACCGCGCCGTCGAGCGTACCGGTGATGTTGTACATCTCCTCCGTCCACTCCCCGAGGAGTTTTCCCTCGGCATGACGGACCACGCTCTTGACCTCGATCTTGCCGCTGCCGGACGCGCAGCGGATGGTCTGGCGCAGGTGCTGGCCCTCGCCCTCGATGAAGTAGGTGGCGCGGCACTTCACGTCCTCGGTCTTGCCGTCGGTGAAGCGGAGACGCCCCGCGCCGCCCCACCAGCCTTCGAGGCTGGCGAAAGGCCCGATGGCCTGGGGCGCAGCATCCACCACGGGCGGCGATGTCGCGAAGAGCGCCAGCGCGGCGAGGGCCGGCAGGCCGATGCGCCTGGTCATAGTTCGAAGGAGAGTCATGAAAGCCCCCTATGCCGCTCGCCCGAATCCCGCCGCCTCAGCTTGCCGAGACGGCTTCTTCGCGCAACAGGCGGTTCCAGGGAGCGCGCAAAATCGCGGGCGGCGTGTGTCGGAGACGCCTCAGGCGCCGTGGGCGTCCTTGATGAAGGTCAGAGGCCGAGCTTCTTCTTCAAGGTTTCGTTGACGGCAGCGGGATTCGCCTTGCCGCCGGTCGCCTTCATAACCTGGCCGACGAACCAGCCAAGCATGGATGGCTTAGCCTTCGCCTGCTCCACCTTCTCGGGGTTGGCGGCGATGATCTCGTCCACGGCCTTCTCGATGGCGCCCGTGTCGGTCACCTGCTTCATGCCGCGCGCTTCCACGATCTCCGCTGGATCGCCGCCCTCCGTCCAAAGGATCTCGAACAGGTCCTTGGCGATCTTCCCCGATATGGTGCCAGCCGAGATCAGATCGACGAGGCCGCCGAGCTGGGACGCCGACACCGGCGCGCGGGCGATGTCCTTCCCTTCCTTGTTCAGGCGACCGAACAGCTCATTGATCACCCAGTTGGCGGCGAGCTTCCCGTCGCGGCCCTTGGCGACCGCCTCGAAGTAGTCCGCATTCTCGCGCTCGGCAACGAGCACGCCCGCGTCGTAGGCCGAGAGGCCATACTCACTGATGAAGCGCGCGTGCTTGGCGTCCGGCAGTTCCGGAAGGTGGCGGGCGAGATCGTCGACGAAGCTCTGCTCGAGCTCGAGCGGCAAAAGATCCGGATCGGGGAAGTAGCGGTAGTCGTGCGCTTCCTCCTTGCTGCGCATGGATCGCGTTTCGCCCTTCGCGGAATCGAACAAGCGCGTCTCCTGCTCAATGGCGCCGCCGTCCTCGATGATGTCAATCTGGCGGCGCGCCTCGGCCTCGATGGCCTGGCCGATGAAGCGGATCGAGTTGACGTTCTTGATCTCGCAGCGCGTGCCGAGCGGGCCGCCTGGTTTGCGCACGGACACGTTCACGTCCGCACGAAGATTGCCCTTCTCCATGTCGCCGTCGCAGGTGCCGAGATAGCGCAGGATGGTGCGCAGCTTGGTCACATACGCCTGAGCCTCCTTTGCACACCGCAGGTCCGGCCTGGAGACGATCTCCATCAAAGCCACGCCCGAACGATTGAGGTCGACGAAGGAATAGTCCGGGCTCTGGTCGTGGATCGACTTGCCGGCGTCCTGCTCGAGGTGCAGGCGCTCGATGCCGACGCGCTTCACTTCGCCGTCGACCTCGATCTCGACCTCGCCCGCGCCGACGATCGGCTGCTTGAACTGGCTGATCTGATAGCCCTGCGGCAGATCCGGATAGAAGTAGTTCTTTCGGTCGAAGACGCTATTGAGATTGATCTCGGCCTTGAGGCCGAGGCCGGTGCGAACCGCCTGGGCGATGCACTCAGCGTTGATCACCGGAAGCATGCCGGGCATGGCCGCATCCACGAGCGAGACGTGGCTGTTCGGCTCGCCGCCAAAAGCAGTCGAGGCGCCCGAGAACAGCTTCGAGGCGGACGCCACCTGCGCGTGCACCTCCATGCCGATCACGACTTCCCAATCGCCGGTCGCGCCGGGGATCAGCTTGCTGCCCTTGCCGCCGCTCTTCGCCGTATCCTGCATGAGTTCCGTTCCTTCCAGGCAAGCTCAGCGCTTGCGCAACCCGTAGCCCAGCGCCGCCCAGGCAAAGCCGAGAACGATCTGCAGCACGAAGACCGCCGCCTCGCCGCCGACCGCGTGAATGGAAAACAGACCGAGCTGGCCGCCGATCCAATAAAGTAGAAATCCGACGAGCGCCGCAGCAAGGGCCGCGATCGGCAGCTTCTGCCACTGGTCGGCATTGCGCCCCATGAGCACGGCCACGGCGATCACCGCAGGATTGAACGCCGCGAGCAGCATGAGCGTCAGCGGATCGAAGGCGTCGATGGAGATCATTTCGCCGTCTCGCCGCTGCCCGTCTCCTGCTGGCGGAGCTTTTCCTCCTCGTACTGGACGAACCAGCCAATCATGTTGCGCCACTGGGCGCCGACCATCTCGATCACTTCCGGCGGCAGGCCCTTCTCCTCGGCATGGGACCTAACCTTGTCGATCACCTGCTGGATGCGCCAGGGGACATTGGCCTCGCTCGGATTGTTCTTGAGCTGCCAAGCGCGCTCGACATAGCCGAAGCGCTCGGCGATGAGACCGACGAGAGCGGCGTCGATCCGGTCGATCTCAGAGCGGACTTGGCTCATGTCCGCGCATTCCCAGGGGCGCTTCGGATCCATATCATTCGCCTCCCGATGCCGCGGTCTCGCCGGCCCACCAGCGCGCGCCAGCCGTGAAGCGGCCCGCCGCATCCTCAATGGTCTGAGCCGCGCGCAGCAGCGTCGCCTCGTCGAAAGGCTTACCGATGAGCTGAAGCCCGAGAGGCGTGCCCTCCGAGGATAGCGCGCCGGGCACCGAAATACCCGGCAGGCCGGCCATGTTCACCGTGACCGTGAAAATATCCTCAAGATACATGGATAGCGGGTCCATCGTCTTCTCGCCGATGGCGAAGGCTGGCGAGGGCGTCGTCGGCGTCAACACGACGTCGACCGTGTTCCATGCCTCGTCGAAATCGCGCTTGATCAACGTGCGCACCTTCTGAGCCTGGCGATAATAGGCATCGTAATAGCCAGCCGACAGCACATAGGTGCCGATCAGGATGCGCCGGCGCACTTCCTTGCCGAACCCTGCGGCGCGGGTCTCCTCATACGTGTCGATGACGTCCCGACCCGGTACGCGCATCCCGTAGCGGACGCCGTCATAGCGCGCCAGATTCGAGGAGGCTTCCGCCGGGGCCACGATGTAGTAGGCCGGCAGCGCATACTTCGTGTGCGGCAGGCTGATCTCGTGGATGCTCGCACCCGCTGCCTTCAGCCATTCGATGCCGGACGCCCAGAGATCCTCGATCTCTTTCGACATGCCGGGGACGCGGTACTCCTTGGGCACGCCGACGCGCAAGCCCTTGATGCCGCCCGCCAGCGCCGCCTCGTAATCGGGAACGGGCGCGTCGACGGAGGTCGAATCCTTCGGATCATGACCGGCCATGGAGCCGAGCATGATGGCGGCGTCGCGTACCGTCTTGGTGATCGGGCCGGCCTGCTCGAGGGATGACGCGAAGGCGATGATGCCCCAACGCGAGCAGCGCCCATAGGTCGGCTTGAGGCCGACGGTGCCGGTCAGGGCCGCAGGCTGCCGAATGGAGCCCCCCGTATCGGTCGCCGTGGCCGCAAGGCAGAGATCCGCCGCGACGGCAGCCGACGAGCCGCCGGACGAGCCGCCGGGGACGAGCCGGTCCTCGCGTCCCGTGCGGCGCCACGGCGAGACCACGGGACCGAAGCAGCTCGTCTCATTCGACGAGCCCATGGCGAACTCGTCGTTGTTGAGCTTGCCCAGCATCACCGCGCCGGCGTTCCAGAGATTGGCGCCGACGGTCGATTCATAGGTGGGCGTGAAGCCGTCGAGTATCCGCGAGCACGCCGTGGTGCGGATGCCGTCCGTACAGAAGAGGTCCTTGTTGCCGAGCGGAAGACCTTCGAGCGGACGGGCCTCGCCTTTGGCCAGGCGCGCATCGCTCGCCTTGGCCTGGGCCAGCGCGTGCTCCGGTGTCGGCAGCACATAGGCATTGAGTGCAGGATTGGCCGCGTCGATGGCGCGAATGTGCGCTTCCGCCAGCTCGGTGGCGGAAAAGGACTTCTTTTTCAGCCCGTCGCGCGCTTCAGCCAGCGTCAGGCGCGTCAGATCGCTCACGTTCTGTTTTCCCTTCCTGGCATATGCGCGCGTTTGAACTTCCTTGCGGTCTTCACCACGCTCAGCCCGAGCGCGCCCGTTCGGCCTCGGCCCGCGCCTTGTTGATGTGATAACTGCGGCGCGAGTAGTAGAGGCTCACGAACCCGAACGCGACCGACAGCGGCGCGTTGATCTGCTCGGCGATTTCGCGCGCCCGCAGCAGATAGGCGGGCGTGTCGCTGATGGCCTGTGGCGAGAGCGACCGGGCACCGGAGCTTCCGTCCTCGCGCGGCACCGCCAGCACGAGCGCCCCCGTCGCAATCAGCGCCACCGCCAGCAGGGCGAATATCTTGGACATCCTCGAGCCTCCGCTTCCGTTGCGCTGCCCTCACCCGATCATTCC
>NZ_DAIQCD010000066.1:0-4303 GCF_036780825.1 Hyphomicrobium sp.
CCTTCGGAATGACCTGTCGCTGAAATCGAACCCGGCCGGTCCGATTAGATCAACTGCAACGCCAAGGCATGCCGAAAGGCGAAGAATGGTTCCAGTATTTTGCGCAATGTCGGGTTGATAGAGAGCAAGTCGCATGGGGGATTACTGCTGGTTGAACCGTGTGCGCCACTTTGACCAGCAAATATCGAACGTGTCACCTTGAGCAGGTTCGCGATCGGTGCAAGAAGATTGGCACGCACGCGCTCGAGACGTCGGAAGAGCGGGGATTTGCGCGTCGCTTGAAAGCGTGATCCTTGCACAGATGGCCAGCCTCGGTTAGTGCTTCGAAGCAGTGAGAGATGTCCGTCCACTGGTCCGTGAGGAGGTCACGGCCCTGCGGATTGCAGCGAGCAAGCGGCCATAGCCGACCTCTTGCTCGGTGACCGCTTCCCGCGGGCGGGCAGTCTCGAGATGGGAGGGGCACGTGGCCATAGAAGCCGAAGAGCCGAACCGCCGGGATTTTCTGATCGTCGCCGGTAATGCCTTCATTGCAGTTGGAGCGGCCGTGACGCTTTGGCCGTTCGTCGCACAGATGAATCCGGACGCCGGCGCGCAGGCGCTCGCATCCGTCGAGATCGATCTATCGCCGGTGCAGCAAGGCCAGGCGATTACCGTTATGTGGCGCGGCAAGCCGATCTTCATCCGCAACCGCACGCCGGAAGAGATCAAGGAAGCCGAGGATACGAGCCTCTCGGATCTTCCTGACGGCTCGGCGCGCAACGATCTCCTGCCCGAATCAGCGCCAGCCCTCGACTCCAACCGGGTGAAGGAAGGCAAGACGAACTGGATGGTCCTGGTCGGCATCTGCACGCATCTGGGCTGCATTCCGAAGGGCCAGGCGATTGGGGATTCGAAGGGCGATTACGGCGGCTGGTTCTGCCCCTGCCACGGCTCGCACTACGACACGTCGGGCCGCATCCGCAAGGGTCCGGCGCCGCGCAACCTCGAGGTTCCGCCCTACGAGTTCGTCTCCGACACCAAGATCAAGATCGGCTGAGAAGGGCGCCTCAGATGGAGCATACATCGAGCTACGAGCCGAAATCCGCGTTTGCCAGGTGGTGGGATGACCGCCTGCCGATCGCACGCCTCATGCACGGGCAGTTCGTCGACTTTCCGACCCCGCGCAATCTCAACTATTTTTGGACCTTTGGCGGCATCCTGACCTTCTGCCTCGTCGCGCAGATCGTGACGGGCATCGTGCTCGCCATGCATTATCAGCCGAGCGCGGCCGAGGCCTTCAACTCGGTCGAGGCCATCCGCCGCGACGTCAACTACGGCTGGATGATCCGCAACTTCCACGCCGTCGGCGCGTCGATGTTCTTCATCGCCGTCTACGTCCACATTTTCCGCGGCCTTTACTACGGCTCCTACAAGGCGCCCCGCGAGGTGCTGTGGATCGTCGGCGTGATCATCTTCCTCGTCATGATGGCCACGGCCTTCATGGGCTATGCGCTGCCGTGGGGCCAGATGAGCTTCTGGGGCGTCACCGTCATCACCAACCTGTTCTCGTCCCTGAACGAGATCATTCCCGGCGTTGGCACCGCGGTCGTCGAATGGCTGTGGGGCGGCTACGCTGTTTCAGGTACAACGCTGAACCGCTTCTTCTCGCTGCACTACCTGCTGCCGTTCGTGCTCGCGGGCCTTGTCGTATTGCACATCTGGGCGCTGCATGTCGTCGGCCAGAACAATCCGACCGGCCTCGAGATCAAGACCAAGGCGGATGCGGTGCCGATGTATCCCTACGCGGTCGCCAAGGATGCGGTCGGCATGATGGCGTTCCTGGTTCTGTTCGCCTGGTTCGTATTCTTCCTGCCGGATTACCTCGGTCACGCCGACAACTACATCGAGGCCAATCCGCTGGTGACCCCGCCGCACATCGTGCCCGAATGGTACTTCCTGCCGTTCTACGCCATCCTGCGGGCCATTCCCTCGAAGCTTGGCGGTGTGGTGGCCATGTTCGCCGCCATCGTGGTGCTGGTCTTCGTGCCCTGGCTCGATACCAGCCGCGTGCGCTCGACCAAGTATCGCCCGCTCTATCGCTGGTTCTTTTGGCTGCTGGTCATCTCGTGCCTTGCGCTCGGCTATCTCGGCGCCATGCCGGCCGAAGGAGCTTATGTATTCTGGGCACGGGTCTTCACGATCTACTACTTCGCGCACTTCCTGATCGTGATGCCGGTGATCGGCCTCATCGAGACGCCGAAGCCACTACCGAAATCTATTTCCGCGTCCGTCCTGCCAAGCGGGGCAGGAGCGCCGCAAGGCGCAGCCGCCGCCCCAGAGACACGCTGAGCGGGAGACAGAAGATGCGACCTTTGAAAGGAACTCTTGCCGCACTTGCGGTGGTCGTCGGCTTCATGCCGGCACTTGAAGCCCGTGCTGCAGGCGACGCCGCTCACATCGAGCGCCAACCATGGAGCTTCAGCGGCTTCACCGGCCAATATGACCAGGCGCAGTTGCAGCGCGGCTTCCAGATCTACAAGGACGTCTGCGCTGCCTGTCACGGGCTGAAGCGCGTGCGCTTCCGCAACCTTTCCGAGCCGGGCGGCCCGGCTTTTCCTGAGGAGGCGGTGAAGGCGCTCGCCCACGAGTGGCCGAACAAGATCGTCGACGGGCCCGATGACGAGGGCAAGATGTTCGAGCGCGAGCCAAAGGCGTTCGATCCGATCCTGGGGCCCTTCAAAAACGACAATGAGGCGCGTGCGATGCAGAACGGCGCGCTGCCGCCGGATCTGTCGCTGATTGCCAAGGCGCGCGGCGTCGAGTACCGGGGCTCCTGGTGGGCGCATCCGTTCTCTATGCTGAGAGATGTCGCGACCGGCTACCAGGAAGGGGGCGCGGATTATCTGTACGCGCTGATGATGGGGTATGCCGAGGCGCCTGCCGATGTGCAGATTGCCGAAGGCATGTATTACAACGTGGCCTTCCCCGGGCATCAGATCGCCATGCCTCCGCCGCTCTCGGCGGATTCGTTCGTGACCTATCAGGACGGCAGCGGCTCGCTCGATCAGAATGCCCGAGACTTGTCGGCATTTCTCTCTTGGGCCGCCGACCCCTCGCTCGATACTCGCAAGAGCACGGGTTGGCTCGTGATCCTCTATCTCCTGGTGGCAACGGCGCTGCTATACGCCGGGAAGCGCAGGCTCTGGTCGAAAATCCCGCATTGAGGCGAGGGAGCAGACGTCTGCTCCCGTTATAAAGCTTCTCTTTTTGGGCGGTGGACAGTAGGCAATGTGGGCGGAACGAGGTGCTTCGACCTCAGCTCCGCCCCAGGCTTCACTGTCCACCGCCCAAATCTATCGGGAGCCCACATGACGTCCTCTATCCTCGGCATCATTGGCGGCAGCGGTTTCTACAACCTGCCCGGCCTCGAGAACCCTCGTTGGGAAAAGGTGATGACGCCGTGGGGCGCGCCATCCGATGAGGTGCTATTCGCTGAGATCGCCGGGCTTCCGGTGCGCTTTCTGCCCCGGCACGGCCGCGGCCATCCAGTGCCGCCCTCAGCCATCAACTACCGCGCCAACATCGATGCATTGAAGCGCGCGGGCGTAACCGATCTCGTCTCGATTTCCGCCTGCGGCTCGCTGCGCGAGGATCTGGAGCCGGGGCATTTCGTGCTCGTCGACCAGTTTGTCGATCGCACCTTCGCGCGGCAGAAAAGCTTCTTCGGTCCGGGTCTCGTTGCGCACGTCTCAGTGGCAGATCCGGTGAGCCCGCTGCTTGTCGACGCGGTCGAGCGCGCAGCCCAGCCGGAGGGCATCGTCTATACGCGGGGCGGCACGTATCTCGTAATGGAAGGACCCCAATTTTCTACACGTGCGGAAAGCAACCTTTATCGCAGCTGGGGCATGGACGTGATCGGCATGACCAACATGCCGGAGGCGAAGCTCGCCCGCGAGGCCGAGATTTGTTACGCGACCGTCGCCATGGTGACCGACTATGACTGCTGGCACGACGATCACGCTGACGTCGATGTCGCTGGCATCATTCGAGTGATGAAAGACAATACCGAGAAGGCGCAGCGCCTTGTCATGCGCCTTGCGCGTGACTTTCCACGTGAGCATCCGGCGTGCCCCATCGGCTCGGACCGCGCACTGGAAGTGGCGATCATCACTGCACCCGAGGCGCGCGACGCCTCACTGGTTCGCAAGCTCGACGCCATCGCCGGTCGCGTGCTCGCCCGTTAAGGCCGATCGTTCGCGAGGTGAGCGTTTCGCGCACTCGTTGAGCGCCACCAGGCTCCCAAGCCAAGACTTAGAGCCGTTCC
>NZ_DAIQCD010000067.1:0-4248 GCF_036780825.1 Hyphomicrobium sp.
CACCCTTATCCGCCATCTCCGAGGTGGAAGAGGTCAGGCCGGCCGCGCCCATGTCCTGGATGGCGATGATGGCGTCGGAGGCCATCATCTCGAGGCAGGCTTCAATCAGGAGCTTCTCGGTGAAGGGATCGCCCACCTGCACGGTCGGGCGCTTCTCGTCGCTTTTGTCGTCGAACTCGGCGGACGCCATGGTGGCGCCGTGGATGCCATCGCGGCCGGTCTTGGAGCCCACGTAGACGACGGGCAGGCCGACGCCTTTGGCCGCCGAATAGAAGATCTTGTCCGTCTTCGCGAGGCCGACGCACATGGCGTTGACCAGGATGTTGTTATTGTAGCCCGCGTCGAAGTTCAGCTCGCCCCCGACGGTCGGCACGCCGACGCAGTTGCCGTAGCCGCCGATGCCGGAGACGACGCCCGAGACGAGGTGGCGCGTCTTAGGGTGAGACGGGTCACCGAAGCGCAGCGCGTTGAGGTTCGCGACCGGGCGCGCCCCCATAGTGAAGACGTCGCGCATGATGCCGCCGACGCCCGTGGCCGCGCCTTGGTAAGGCTCGATGTAGGACGGGTGGTTGTGGCTCTCCATCTTGAACACAGCCGCGTCTCCATCGCCGAGATCGACGACGCCCGCGTTCTCGCCCGGCCCCTGGATGACCCGGTCACCCGTCGTGGGCAGTGTCTTCAGCCAGAAGCGCGAGGATTTGTAGGAGCAGTGCTCGCTCCACATGACAGAGAAGATGCCGAGCTCGGTCAAGCTAGGCTCGCGGCCCAGAATCTTGAGCAAGCGCTCGTATTCGTCGGGGGTGAGGCCGTGTGCGGCAACCGTCTCGGGCGTGATCTTGGTGGTGGAGGCGTCCTGCATCGGTCTTTCGAGTCTCGCGGTGAAGAACTGTCGCGGTGCTTATAGCGAGCAAGAACGCACTTGTCGCTTCCACGACGTCGCGGCGCCGAAAGCATTTCTCTCTGCCAGCGCTCTCCAGAGGAATGTCGCGAAGCCAGACAGCCAAACCTCGTATTTATCGGTTTGCCCAAGAGGCCTCACAAGGCGGTGCGACATCGGAGCAATTGCGACAGTACCGCGCTGCACAAACATCGTTGCTGCCATGCAGCAAAATGGATTCTCACCACCGGGTCATGGTGTTAGATGATGACCAAGCCGGAATGCAGGCCACAAGAGCTTGCCGCGGCGATCCCAGGCTTCTCATCATTGAAGGAGTGGAACCATGTTGAAAGCGACGAAAGGCGTTGCTGCAGCAGCGGGTCTGATGAGCGTTGTGGTAGCGGGAGCGGTTCTTGCCGGTTCTGTCACCAAGGTCGAGCGGGGTAGCCAGCACGAGATCATGGCCCCCGGACGCGGCGTCAGCCTGAACATCGGCACGAAGCACGCGGTCGGGTATTTCGAGACCAAGGACGATACGTGCCACCTGACCGTCGTAGTCGCCGATATCAACGGCGGCGAGACGGGCCTCGACAGCCCCGGCACGCGGTTCGTCATCCCGGTCATGCCGGGGCGCGGCGTGCAGATCGACGCGAGTGCGGGCCAGTCCGCGGAGTTCGAGTGCGCACCGAGCGCGACCCGCATGAATGCGCGGGTTTTCGATCGGGCACCCTATAAGTCGTAACGCGCGGCGCAAAAAAGAAAGGGAGACGGTTCCGACCGGCTCCCTTTTTCTTTAGCGAACTCGATGGGGATGGACTGGAAAGTCCGTCCCCATTTGGTTTTCGGATCACGTCTAGCGTGCTCAGGCGGTCGCCGCCATGGCGCTCAGAAGGGCGCTTTCGAAAATGCGCCGGCCGTCGGTGCCACCAAGCATCTGCTCATAGAGACGCTCGGGGTGGGGCATCATGCCGAGGATCCGCCCTGTGGGATCGGTAATGCCGGCGATGTTGCGCTGCGCGCCGTTCGGGTTCGTCTCGGCAGACACGTTGCCGTTGGCATCCGAGTAGCGGAACACGACGCGGCCGTCGCCCTCGAGCCGATCGAGCGTCTCCGTGTCGGCAAAATAATTGCCTTCGGCGTGCGCGATGGGGACGCGGACGACCTCGCCCTTGCGGTAGCAAGCGGTGAAAAACGTTTTCTCGTTCTCGACCTTGAGGTGCACGTCGCGGCAGATGAAGCGGAGCGAGGCGTTGCGCATCAGAACACCGGGAAGCAGCCCCGATTCGCAGAGAATCTGGAATCCATTGCAGATGCCGAGCACGGGCGTACCGGCTTTCGCCTTCGCCACCACGTCCCGCATGATAGGGGAATGGGCGGCCATGGCGCCGCAGCGCAGGTAGTCGCCGTAAGAGAAGCCGCCAGGCAAAACGATGACATCGGATGCCGGCACGGCGGCCTCGCCATGCCAAACCATCTGAGCGGGAAAGCCGGTGATGCGCTCCAGCGCCGTCTTCACGTCGCGATCGCAATTGGAGCCGGGAAAGACGATGACGGATGCGCGCAGCATGGCGGCTCAACCTCTCCAGTTCGTACTCAGGGCGCGAGTGGCGACCGGCCCTTTTTCTCACGTTCGACCTCGGCGCGCGACGCGTTCGTCAGCTCCGTGTCGGTGGATTTCATATCCGACATCAGGATCGCGAACTGGCTCTGATCGCCGTATCCGCATCCTTTGCTGTCGGACGTCCAGACCTCCGTCACCTGCTTGCGCAGGGTCCGCAGAACGGCCGCGGGATGCGCGGGGTGTCCCGGAAGCGTGAACATGAACTGGGCGCGCCAAACGTCCGGAGCGGCGAGGCGCGCCACATCGAACCCGCCTTCATGACTCAGTTCGGCACCCGTGAGGGCGCTCGCGTCAGCCCGGAGCGTCTCGAAGCCGAGAGCGCAGTCGAGGCCCGGCGGAGGCGGGGCTTGCGCGACTGCGGCTCCAGGCACGATCGCGCCGAGCATCCAGGCTGCCGCGCCAAGGCGCGCCAGCCTCACGAGGCCAGCTCGTAGCTGTAGTTCTCGATCACCGTGTTGGCCAGCAGCTCGCGGCACATGCGATCCACCTCGGTGCGCGCCTCGTCTTCGCTCATGCCGGTAACGTCGACCTCGATGTACTTGCCCTGCCGCACATCGTTGACGCCTGCGAACCCGAGCGCACCGAGCGCGCTCTGGATGGCTTTCCCCTGTGGGTCGAGCACACCGGGCTTGAGGGTGATCTTGATGCGGGCTTTCATATCGGCTCTCGGCTTGTCATTCGGGGCGTGAGCGTCGGGCGGATCCTTCCGCGGCGGTCGGGATCACGGCGGCGATCCCACTTGTGCGGCTCCCGAGGTCGCCCTCCGCGCAAAACGCGCGTCGTCTCGCTGCTTGGGAGGCGTTTCGGTCTCTGTTTCGGATGGACCCGAAACCCGTTCCCGACGGGCAGGGCCGGCCGGGAACGGTCTCGCTCTAGCGTGCTTCTCGAGGGAAGACAAGGTGACGGCAATGCCGCGCCCTTGATCAGTTCGGCTTGCCTGTAGGGTTGGACGCCACCAGCACAGGGCCGACACCCTTGGGCGGGCGCTGCTCGGTCAAGACACCGAGCCGGCGCGCCACCTCCTGGTAGGCCTCGAGCACGCCGCCGAGATCACGCCGGAAGCGGTCCTTGTCGAGCTTGTCGCCCGACGAGATGTCCCACAGGCGGCAGCAATCGGGGCTGATCTCGTCCGCCAGCACGATGCGCATCTGCTCGTTGTCCCACAGACGCCCGAACTCGACCTTGAAGTCGACGAGGCGGATGCCGATGCCGAGGAACAGCCCGACGAGGAAGTCGTTGACGCGCAGCGCGAGCTGCATGATCTCGTCGATCTCCTGCGGAGCCGCCCAGCCGAAGGCCGTAATGTGCTCTTCCGAGACCATCGGATCGTTGAGCTCGTCCGCCTTGTAGTAGAACTCGATGATCGAACGCGGCAGCTGGGTGCCTTCCTCGAGGCCAAGACGCGTTGCAAGCGAGCCTGCCGCAACGTTGCGCACCACCACCTCGAGTGGGATGATCTCCACCTCGCGGATGAGCTGCTCACGCATGTTGAGCCGCTTCATGAAGTGCGTTGGCACGCCGATCTCGCCGAGCCTCTGGAAGATGTACTCGGAGATGCGATTGTTCAGCACGCCCTTGCCTTCGATGAGCGCGTGCTTCTTCGCGTTGAAGGCTGTGGCGTCGTCCTTGAAGTGCTGAATGAGGGTGCCGGGCTCCGGACCCTCATAGAGCACCTTGGCCTTCCCCTCGTAGATCCGACGCCGCTTGTTCATCGATCCTGGTCCCTTGACGATCACGCTCATGCTCAATC
>NZ_DAIQCD010000068.1:0-3304 GCF_036780825.1 Hyphomicrobium sp.
GCACTCGATGCGCTGCGCCAGCCCCTCGAGACGGGCGAACTGATCATCGCGCGCGCCAACCATCGCATCGCCTATCCCGCACGCCTCCAGCTCGTTGCCGCCATGAACCCCTGCCGTTGCGGCGGCGGACCGGGGCAGGCGTGCAAGCGCGGCCCTCGCTGCGCGGCCGATTATCAGGCGCGCATCTCCGGCCCGATGCTCGACCGGATCGACCTGCAAATCGAGGTGCCCGCGGTCTCCGCGGCCGATCTGGTGCTGCCTCCGCCCCTCGAGGGAAGTGCAGACGTGCGCACCCGCGTCGTCGCGGCCCGTGATCTTCAGCGCCAACGCTTCGAAGCCCTCGGCGCGCCACCGACGGTGCGGACCAACGCGGACTGCAGCGGCCACATCCTCGAGCAGACGGCCCAGCCGGACGAAGCCGGCCTCGCGCTGATCCGCCAGGCGGCCGACACGCTCAAGCTCTCGGCACGCGGCTATCATCGCACGCTGCGCGTTGCCCGCACCCTCGCCGATCTCGACGGTGCCGATAGCGTGCGCCGCATTCACGTGGCCGAGGCCCTGTCCTACCGCGGTGAAACATTGCGCGCGGACCGCCCAGTGACGCCGCAATAGATGGCAGCCGGACCCCGCGGCGGCCTGGCATGCCCCTGACCTCGGCTATTAACCAAGTCCGCAGATACCGAAAAAGCGCGCCGGAACCCTCGTCCGCCAGCAAGGTTACTGCGGCTTCACGGCCAGCCCCGCCTTCCCGGCCGTCATCTTGCGACTTAGAAATGATTGCGACCTGAAACAGGAGCTCACCATGTCGAGACCAGTCGCCTACGCGCTAGCAGCGTTATGTCTATCCGCCTCATCACCCGTCATCGCGCAAACGGCGCCACCGATGAACATGCAGATGGAGGAGCTCCGCTCCGAACCCAAGGAATTGACCGACATTCGCATCGACGTCGTGAAGAACGCCTTGCAGCTCACCGCCGATCAAGCCAAGTACTGGCCCGCGATCGAAGAGGCCATCCGCTCGCGGGCAGAGGAGCGCCGCGAACGACTGGAGCGCTTCGCTGCCCGGATGCGGGAACCGCAACCGGATCGCAATATTGTGAGGGTTCTTCAGAATCGGGCCGATAACCTAGCCGAGCGCGCAACCAGCCTAAAGAAGCTGGCCGATGCCTGGCAGCCTCTTTATCCGACATTGACGGATGCACAAAAGCGACGGCTGCGCGTGCTCGCAGCGGTTGTCATTCATACCGCGCGAGAAGGCATCGAGGACCGCCATCAGGAAGCGATGATGGAGGAGGAGGATGCTTGGCACTGGTGAGTTTTTCAGGCTGCGAAAAACAAAAGAGGAGCGTCACGCGGACGCTCCTCCTTGAAGGACTTCAGACGATCGGCCCTTTGATCAGTCCTTGATGCCGCGCTGAATCTTCGTCGCAACGACCGTGTTCTGCAACAGGCAGGCGATCGTCATCGGCCCGACGCCACCCGGCACCGGCGTGATAGCGCCTGCAACTTCGGCGCACTCTGCATAAGCGACGTCGCCGACAAGCTTGCTCTTGCCGTTCTCGCCCGGCACGCGGTTGATGCCGACGTCGATGACGATGGCGCCCGGCTTAATCCAGTCTGCCTTCACCATCTCCGGACGGCCCACCGCCGCGATCACGAGGTCCGCAGTGCGCACGACGCCCGGCAGATCCTTCGTCTGCGAGTGCGCGATCGTCACCGTGCAGCTCTCGCGCAGCAGCAGCGCCGCCATGGGTTTGCCGACGATGTTCGACCGGCCGATGACGACGGCGTTGAGTCCCTTGAGGTCCGGCACGGCGCGCTTGGCGAGGATGGCCGATCCCGTCGGCGTGCACGGCACGAGCGTGCGCTCGCCGATCCACAGCCGGCCGACGTTCGTGGGATGGAATCCGTCCACGTCCTTGTCGGGATCGATGGAGTTCAGCACCTTCTCGGCGTTGATATGCTTGGGCAGTGGCAGCTGGACCAGGATGCCGTTGACGTTCGGATCCGCATTGAGCTTCTGCACGAGGGCAAGAAGATCTTCCTCGCTCGTCATCTCCGGCAGCTTGTGCTCGAACGACTGCATGCCGACCTCGACGGTCTGCTCCGCCTTGTTCTTGACGTAGACCCGGCTCGCCGGATCTTCGCCGACGAGCACCACTGCGAGGCCTGGCGTTATGCCGTGCTCCGCTTGCAGCGTCTTGACGTCCGCCGCCACCTGCTTGCGGACATCCGCTGCAATCGCCTTGCCATCAATGATCTGGGCCGCCATGGGCTCCCCTCCTTTTTTGCCACGTTTTTTCCATCAAGCGAGGCGGGCCAGCCTTTCAGCCAGCCGTGCCTCGACGTCCATTGCGTTGCCGGTAATCTCGACCGCTTTCACGCGCGATTTCCCGCCCTTGGCGATCCGCACGCTACTCTGGGCCACGCCGAGCCAGCCAGCCAGCAGCTTGACGAGAGCGGCGTTCGCCTCTCCCTCGGCGGGAACAGCACGTACCCGCGCCTTGAGCGCAGGCCCCTCCGCCGTATCCTCGATGCCGTCGACCTCATCTTTGGACGATTTTGGCGTGATCCGCACGCGCACGATGACGCACCCGTTGCCGCGCCGCCAGGGCATGACTGCGGGATCCGCTTTACCGGCGCCTTCCGTCACAGGAACGGCTTGGCGATATTCGGCAGCACGACGCTCTGGATAAAGAAGAGCCCGAGCAGGAGCACGAGCGGGGAAAAGTCGATTCCGCCGAAGTCGGGCAAAAATCTTCGGATCGGCCTCAGCACGGGCTCCGTGACAGCCCCGAGCGCCTGCGCAAGGGTGCTGATGAACCGGTTGTAGGGATTTACAACGCCGAAGGCCATCAGCCAGCTCAAGATCACCGAGGCCAGGATTACGTAGACATAGAGAGAAATGAGGTAGCTGATGAAGCTGAGCAGCTCGATCATTGTTCGCCTGATCCTAAGTGCTTTGGAAAGCCAGCTCCGGTGTAGCCGCTCGAATGTCTTGCGGCAAGCCGGGGCTTGACGTCGTCCGCATGGATCGAGACAAGCGCGCCCTCGTCATTGCGCGCTTCCGACTGCTCTCTGCTAAGATCGCTATGCTTATCGAAGGCCATCACAGGGTCTGAAAAACGGGTTCAGCATCACTGGATCCGGATGGATTTCTTTCACGTCTGTGCTGCCGATTTCTTGACAATGGGAAATGCCGCGCTGTAAATGCCCGAACCTCGGACGGGTGCGCGCCGTCCGAGGTTTGGGGCCGTAGCTCAGATGGGAGAGCGCTGCAATCGCACTGCAGAGGTCAGGGGTT
>NZ_DAIQCD010000069.1:0-2316 GCF_036780825.1 Hyphomicrobium sp.
GGCTGGTGTTCACACGGCTCGCGTAGCGTGGCTCCGGAAGCACTTTGTTTGAGAGTGCCTCTTATCGGAAAACCGGTTTCCACTTTTCCGTAAGCACTCTAGATACTTGTTTTTTCGTATCTTCCTGCGGCGAGCCGCTTGCCGTCCGTTTCCTCCATGTCTCGTTTGGTCCGATGTCAGCCCGCATTTTCCCCAAAGCTTTCGGATCGCTTGCCGTCCGCGTGCCACCCGCCGCGGCCGGGCAGCGCATCGGGCTGCTCGGAGGCTCGTTCAATCCGCCGCATCGGGCCCATGTCGCCGTGTCGGAAGCGGTCATGAAACGGCTCGGGCTCGATGCCGTGTGGTGGCTCGTCACACCCGGAAATCCGCTGAAGACCCATGACGACCTCGCGCCCCTGGACGAGCGGATCGCGCTCTGCCGCGCCCTGGTCACGAACCCGCGTATCCGCATCACCGCACTCGAGGCCGATCTCGGCAGCGCCGCAACCGTCGTCACCCTCTCCTTCCTGAAGCGGCGCTTTCCCGGCGTGCATTTCGTCTGGATCATGGGCGGCGACAATCTCGCTGGTTTCCATCGCTGGACCGGATGGCGGCAGATTGCCCGCCTGATGCCGTTCGTCGTTGCGGACCGGCCCCAGTGGCGCCTCAAGGCGCTGGCCTCTCCGGCGGCGCGCGCGCTCCAACGGTTCCGCCTTCCCGACGCTACGGCCGCGGCGCTGCTGCCGCTTAAGGCGCCCCCGGCGTGGCTCTACCTCACGCTGCGCCTCGCGCCCGAGTCCTCCACCGCAATCCGGGCCGGACGGGCGGGCGCCCCAACGCCATCCCGCGCTGCAGCAAAAACGTAGCGGCTTGATGTTCCAGGGTGCGACAATTCGGTCCATACCCTATTGCTGGCGCCCGCGGCCGCAGCTATCTTCATGTCTGCCGGCGGCGCATGAAGGCGCCGCGGTGGCGGAGTGGAACGGCCATAGTGCGGATCGACCGGCCGCTCTCCCGCCTCGAGCCAAGTGGTCAAACAGGAATAGGGCCTCTGTGGTGCGCAAACGGAAAGGATATCCAGGCCAAGATGCGAACCGCCATTGAGGGTGCCCGTAAGGGCGCGCCTCCTTCCGAGATCGTGCGAGAGCACGGAACCTCGGATTCATTGCTTAGCAAGGTGGTGCATTGGCTCAATGAAGCCAAAGCCGAGCAGATCGTCACCATCGATCTCAAGGGCAAGTCGTCGATCGGCGACTTCATGGTCCTCGCCACCGGACGCTCGGATCGCCATGTCGGCGCCGTCGCGGAGCAACTTCGCAAGCACCTCAAGGACAGCGGAGCCGGAAATGTCCGGGTCGAGGGTCTCGATACCTGCGACTGGGTGCTGATCGATGCCGGCGACATCCTCGTGCACGTCTTCCGCGCCGAGGTTCGCGATTTCTACAATCTCGAGAAGATGTGGTCGGCAGCCCGGCCGGGCGAGCAGACGTCGCATTGAGGTTTCCTGCGGCGCGCCTTAAGCGCGCTGCGGGCCTGAGCTTGCCGTCGCCGCACTGGCTTTTGCGGCGGCGTGCTGCTGGGCTGCTGGAGCGGGGTTGATGCGGCTTGCCATCGCCGCCGTCGGGCGCCTCAAGGATGGGCCCGAGCGGGCGCTTTATCTCAAATACGCCAAGCGGGTGGACGATGCCGGGCGCTCCGTGGCGCTCGGCCCCCTCACGCTCGCCGAAATCCCGGAGGCCCGGCAGGCCGGCGCCGGCCAAAGGCGCGCCGACGAAGCAGCACGGCTTCTTGCGTCGACCGATGCTGCCGATTTTATGATTTTACTCGACGAAGGCGGTCGGGCGCTCGGCAGCGAGGCCTTCGCCCGTCTTCTCGCGGAGCATCGCGACGAGGGCCGGCGCACGGCGGCGTTCCTGATCGGCGGCCCCGACGGACATGGCGAGCCGGTCCGCGCCAAGGCGCACCTCACGCTCTCCCTCGGCCCGATGACGCTGCCGCACGGCCTTGCGCGCATCGTGCTCGCGGAGCAGATCTACCGCGCCGCCACCATCCTCTCCGGCCATCCATACCATCGAAGCTGAAAACACGCCGGCACCCGATCCGCGCCAAATTCCTATTCCAGAGAACGCATGACAGCGGATGCCGCTATGGACCCTCGAGGCCCGAGGCCGTATCAATTCAGCGGCGAGAGCCTGATCGTTTGAAATGGGCGCAGACACGCACCCGCCGAATAAAGACCTAGAGCCGTTCCGCTTTAAGTGGAATCAAGGAACGGCTCTAAGCTTTTGTCTCTTCGTGCTTCTTATCGGAAAACCGGTTCCCACTTTTCCGGAAGCA